>CAWIJM010000007.1:0-241379 GCA_963836445.1 uncultured Actinomycetes bacterium | reverse complement strand
TCGGCACGATTGTGCTGCTGGGCGGCGTGCCTCTTCCACTAGGTCTCGTCGAGAACCTCGCCAGTCGAGGATGCGGTGTCCGTGCAGCCATCTGGGTCAGCGGGGCTTGCTCGTGGCGGGTGCGGGCAGACGGCACTGCCCGTGTCGTCGAGCGTGGGCCGCACCGCCCCAGGGGAGGCTCTTATCGTGTTCGGGGCCATGTACACGCAGAGGACAGGCTGCTGGCCCGGCCGAGTCGTCGAGGTCACGGCCGACCGCTTGCCGCGTTGGTTTTCCGAGCTCTCCGTAACCATTCGTCGTCGCGAGGGTTATAAGGAGTAGTGGGAGCGGACCGCCCGGGGGAACGTCTCCAGATCGAGAGGTTCCAGATCGCCGACGCCCAGCGTGACCCGCGGATGTTCGCAGCCCTGTACGAAGCGAACTTCGACCGGGTGTACGCGTTCGTGGCTCGACGGGCTACGAGCCGCGCCGAGGCGACCGTGTTCGAGAAGGCCTTGGCGAACCTGCCGCGGTTCGAATGGCGAGGTGTCCCGTTCATCGCATGGCTCATGCGGATCGCCGCTAACGAGCTCGCCGATCGAGCGTGTGAACGGGCCACACCGGTCCCGGACCTCGCCGTGGACATGGTGGCCGATCTCGACGAACTCGACAACCAAACCGTGCTCTTCTCCTGCGTGCGCGGATTGCCTGAGGATCAACGCCGCGTCCTCGTGTTGCGGTTTGCCGAGCAGCGGTCGATCAGGGAAATCGCCGCGGAGCTCGGCCGCAGCGAAGGCGCGGTGAAGCAGCTGCAATTCCGCGCCCTTACGACCCTTCGGGCCCGAATGGGTGATGACGATGCCTGACCGCTCCGATCAACTGGACGCGCTCGTCGACCAACTTCTCGCCGACCGCGGTCGTTTTCCCCGATGATGCCGAGCTCGAGACGCTCGTCGACATCGCCCGCGACCTCATCGGCCTCCCACGCGAAGAATTCCGCACCGGCCTTGGTATCCAACTCGAAAGGACCGCAGCCATGACCACGACGACGCGCTACATCCCGGCCGGCCTGAACGCCGTAACGCCGTACCTACTCCTTCGGGACCCCATCGCGGCGATCGACTTCTATACCGGCGTGTTCGACGCGATCGAGGTGATGCGCCACGAGGAAGGCGGGCGTGTCGTCCACGCCAAGCTGCGCATCGGCGGTTCGGTGGTGGAGATGGGTCAGCACGGTGACCGCACCGACGCCGACGTGCTTGACCTCCCGCCCGTTGGTGTGCACCTCTATGTCGAGGACGTCGACGCGGTGCTCGCCAAAGCCACTGCCGCCGGCGCTCGAGTCCTCGTGCCGATCATGGACCAGCCGTATGGGGATCGCGAAGCGAGCATCGCTGACCCGTTCGGGATCGTGTGGTTCGTCGCGACCCACCTCCAGGACTGAGGAAGTCCGGGTTCGAAACGAGCCCGATGTTCAACCGCGAGATCTGCTGCTCGAGCACAGAACGACGCAACAGAACGACGGCGGATCGCCACGACAGGCAGCACATAACGTCACATATGCGCTCGTGGCGCTCGACGCACAGATCGCCGGTTCTGGCGCTGTGCGCCTGAGCGCGTCGTCCGTCGTTATGTGCGGCGTCGACATGGTCGTGCTCAGATATCAGCGGCACCGCCTGAGCGACAGAAGAGTGTGATGAGATCTAGCCCGGCACGATTCACTGCCGTGGTTGCTGACTCCGTGCTCGACGCTCACGCACCTGCTCGCCGTGTCTGGCGACGTTGTGACGATTCTTAGAAGGGCATCGAGGCCCGTATGACTTGCCAGAGCCGCCGACCCTTCGACGGGTGCAGCTCCTTGTCCAGCTCACTCTTCATCTCGCCGCGGAATGTGTCCCCGAGCCTCCGTCGAGGCTCGGTCATGACTGGGTCGGCTTGGTCTGCCGCGGATCTCGGATGCGCTCATAGAGACGGCGAACCAAGGTGGCGTAGTTCTGAGCGTCGTCGAGCGCCTCGGGCGGGCCGTCGACCTCGAAGTCGCGGACGTTCTCTTCGGCCGCGTCGAGTTCGGCGTAGACCACCGCCAGCAGCAAGCGGCGCTCGTCTTCGCTCAGCGGGAGCCAGTGCTCGTAGGCATCACCCCGGCCCCGGATCAAAACCCGAAGGGGAGAGTTTGGAACAACCGGATCACGACCCACACTGCCACCCCAGCAGCGATGAGGAGCGCGACCGCGATGAGCAGGCAGCCAATACCCATCCACTGATACGCCTTGGCCTCGGCTTCCCGATAGTCGTCATCGGTCTGCCGCACTTCCACTTGGACTCACTACTGGGAACAGCGTTACGCCCCCCTGCCTGAGCGACGTTGTCGGGCGACGTTGTGACGATTCTGGGTGCGCTACCCGCACCAGAACGGGCAGTCTGTCGCGTGAGTCCCGTGCGGTCTGTAACGGAGTCCGCTTTGAGTTGGGAGAGCTTCGGCGAGGGGGACGCGCCGGTGCTTCTGATCGCCGGAACTGGTGCGCCCCCATCACGTAGCAGGTGGGAGGGTTCGTCCCAGCTCTGGTTGAGTCCGGGTATCGAGTGGTGACTTTCGCGAACCGTGGCATCGAGCCGTCGCAGTCCCCGCCTGGGCCGTACTCAGTCGCGGAGATGGCGCTCGACGCAGCGAAGCTCGGCTACCGTGAGCGTCAATTCTCAAGCACGTGGCCTGCGAGACACGCGAAGAGGTTTGTCACCGCGTTCCTCACCACGTTTCTCACAGGGCCCCGCCCCCGTCTTCGTCGGGCGAGCCAGAAGGAAGCAATGCTTCTTCAAGGGTGTAGTAGCCCTTCTTGATCGTCTCGTCTGTTTCACGGCCCTTGTGGACAATGTCAGCCCGCAGCCCGGCGAGGCGACCCACCCAGGGGTGAATCGCTGTCCGGATCGAGTTTCGGGTCGGCTCGACAAAGAGCTTCCTCTAGGTCGCGAACCTGGTTGCTGCTCTTGCCGCGAGGCGGAGGCGGCACAAGCGACTCCAGGGCGATCCAAAGCGTGAGAAAGCCGTCGGCCGTGGGCCCTGTCATCACTCCCCGTACGTACCACCGTGACGCAGTGCGTAGTTCATGCGACACTTCCTGCGCCTCGTATCGCGCAAGCTCCCTGTAAAAGTCTTCGAGCCACGGATTGCTTGGTTCGAAGGTTCGGATACCCCGACGCACATCCACGTATACGGGTTCGGCGTCCTTCTCGGACTCTGGCGGCAGGACCAACAGATCCTCCAGCAGGAGGTCTTGCGCGAGTCGCTCGTCGAGCACCATGGACAGAAATCCGACCGTGGCCAGAACCTCATCTCTCCAGGTGTCCAGGAGACCTGGTATGTCCTCTGGAACCGTCACACGCAATGAATAGATCGTCATCGGACGGTCACGCCCGACAAGCGGATACTCCATCCACTTCACGAAGGTCGGTTGCAGGCCCGGCAGTTGGAGCACAGTCGTACGCTGCGTTTTGGCGGGACCCGTAAGGTGCTGGACGTGTAACCGCGCTCGATGTCGAGCTCCTCGGGCATGCTGTCGACTTGCATCGACGCAAAGCCGAGGCGGTAGATGCCATCATGGCCTGCTAGGACAGCTGCGAAATCAACGTCCGATCCGGCAGGTGAAGAGAGTTCGGTTCGAAATGTAGGAGTGCTCTTGTCTTCGCCGTTCACGCACACCAGTGTGCCGCGGTGTAAGCGGCGCCAGTAGGCCTTTCTTCTCTCCGGGATTAGCTCAGCAGCACCCGCGGCTTACTCACGTCGGCGGGCGCCAGAAAGGAACCGCCACGCCCTCATCCGCGTGCACGAAGTACACCTCAACCGGTGTGCCGATCTGCATGTCGTCGGGATCGATGCCGGTGACGTTGCCCATCATGCGGGGACCTTCTTCGAGTTCGACGATCGCGACGACGTAGGGCAGCTCATCCTTGAACGGCTTGGCGTGGTTCTGGCGGATCACCGTGAACGTGTGCACGGTCCCCCGCCCCGAGCACGTCAGCCAGTCGACCTCGCCGCCGCAGTCGGTGCACACCGCACGCGGATAGAACTGCCGGTGGCCGCACGACTTGCACTCCTGGACCAGCAGCTCGCCGCGCGCCGCGGCCTCCCAGTACGGCGCCGACACCGCGTCGGGCGCGGGATCGGGCGCGTCCACTCCGTGTCGGTCACCACGTCGGGGCTCACGGGTGCTCCTTCCCGAGGATCACGGTGCCGATGGCCGACAGCCAGCCGCCCGAGCCGCACGCCAGCGCCAGGTTGCAGTCGGGCACCTGCGCCTCGCCGGCCTGGCCGCGCAACTGCCGCACGCTCTCGATCAGCAGAAAGATCCCGCGCATGCCCGGGTGGCACGACGACAAGCCGCCGCCGTCGGTGTTCAGCGGCAGGTCGCCGCCCCGGCGCAGGTGGCCCTCCTGCACGAACTTGCCGCCCTCGCCCTTGGGGCAGAACCCGAGGTCCTCGAGCAGCAACAGCGCGGTGATCGTGAAGCTGTCGTAGAAGTTGATCGTGTCGATGTCGGCGGGCGTCACGCCGGCCCGTTCGAACGCGATCGGCGCCGCCTTCGCCCCCGCCGTCACCGTGTAGTCCGGCATCTGGCTGATGTTCCAGTGCGTTTGCGCGCCGGCCGCGCCCAGCACGTAGGCGGGCGGCTGCTTCAGGTCCTTCGCCCGCTCGGCCGTCGTGATGATCAGCGCGCCGCCGCCGTCGGAGATCACGCAGCAGTCGAGCTTGTGCAGCGGGTCGGCGATCATGCGCGAGCTCACGACGTCGTCGGCGGTGATCGGGTCGCGGTACATCGCGTTCGGGTTGAGCCCGGCGAACTCGCGCACGCCGGCGGCGATCTCGCCCAGCTGCTCCGACGTCGTGCCGTACTCGTGCATGTGCCGCTGGGCGGCCATCGTGTACGAGCCCACGAGCGAGTTGCCGTACGGCGCCTCGTACGCCTGCGGCCCGCCGACCTTCTGCGTACCCCGGGTGAACCCGCCGGTGCCGAGCATGCGGCCCATGCGCGACAACTGGTCCGACCCGTAGGTGACGAGGATCGTGTCGCACAGCCCCTCGCGGATGGCAGCGGCGCCGTGCTGGACGTGGAACTCGAACGACGACCCGCCGGTCATCGTCCCGTCGATGTACTTGTGGTCGATGCGGAAGTACTCGGCCAGCGTGACCGGGTCGTCGATCATCATCTGGTGGCTGCCGCCGGCGCCGATGTAGGCGTCGATGTCCGACTTCTCGACTCCGCAGTCGGCCAGCACCCGCTGGTAGGCGAGCGCGTGGTGCTGCACGCTGTCGAGGTCCTTGGCCACCGGGTAGTCGCTCAACCCGATGCCGGCGATCACGGGCGTCCTGTCCATCCCTGCTCCGCGTTTGCTGACGGGTGCGTCAGTAGATCAGACCGTCGGATGGGAGCGCCAAGTCAGCCGATGCGGGATCGCGGCTCTTCGTCATGCCGGGTCCGTATGAGAGCGCCGAGACCGCCGCGCAGACTCTCGTGTCCCTTCGGTCGGGTACTTCTCCGTGCCCGGGTCGACGCCCGAGGAAGAGGTCTTCGACCTCCAACCCTTCATCGGTGGACCAAACCCACCCGTTCCCGGGTCGATCAGCCTGGCGTTGCAGAGCGACGACGACGGTGACTTCACCCAGGACATCTGGTTCGCCCCGCCTCCGCACGAGATCTGGGTCGATCCGGTCACTGACGACGTGCTGGGCGGCGGCTTCGGGCACTGGCCCATCGGTGTCACCGTGACGCTGGAGATCGACGACCCGGCCAACGGGCCTGGCGTCGACTACACCGACGCGGCGGTGACTCAGCAAGGCATCGCTTTCCCGAACGGCCAGTTCTTCGAGTTCCGCTTCGCGCTCGCCGGTGTCTTCGACATCCAGCCCGGTCACGTGGTCACCGTCACTGACGGCACCGCCACGAAGACGCTGACCGTCGCCGATTTCACGGTCACCGGATTCGACTTCGACACGAACACCGTCTCGGGCACCGCGACTCCCGGCAGACAGGTGAGCGTGCTCACCACGAGCTTCCAGATCGTGAACACGCAAGCCGACGGCACGGGCGCGTGGTCGGCGACCCTGCCCCCGGGAGCAGTTGCGGGCGTCGCCTACGAGACCGATGCCGACCTCGACCGCACCATCGCGAACTTCGCCTTCGGCGCCACCGTCCAGGGCACGGTGCTGGGAGACGGCGGTGCCGTCCTGCCGCAATCGGGGGCCGCGATCTGCCCGGGTTCGGGAGGAGTGGCCATCGGCTGCAACGGCTTCAGGGTGGCCTTCGCCGACGGGAACGGGAACTTCCTCATCGATGCCATTGGACCGGGTACCTACTCGGTGGTCGGATTCCAGCAAGGGGACCCGGTGGTCACATCGCCCACCGTGATCGTCGATCTTGGTCCTGATGACGTCGTGACGTGCACGTTCACGCTGGGGACCAACCCGAGCGGCTCGTGTGACGGCGCGTTCCAGTACGACTTCGATGGGTTCTTCGCACCCGTGAACAACCCGCCGACGCTCAACTCGGTGAAGGCGGGCCGGGCCATTCCGGTGAAGTTCAGCCTGGGCGGCGATCAGGGGCTCGACATCTTGGCCGACGGTTACCCGAAAGCACAGCAGATCAGCTGCGACGACGACGCGGTGACCGACGGCGTCGAGGAAACCGTCACCGCGGGACACAGCAGCCTGAGCTACGACGCCGCCACCGACACGTACTCCTACGTCTGGAAGACGGACAAGGCGTGGAGCAACACGTGCCAGCAGCTCGTCGTGAAACTGTCTGACGGCTCGATCCACCGGGCGAACTTCGAGTTCAAGTAGCGATCGGGAGGGAAGGGGCGTCGTCCCTTCCCTCCCGGATCGTCATTTCGCCGAGCGTGTGCACTCCACGACGTCGCGATCTTCTCGGCGGCGATCGGGGTACCTCTGCACCACCGCGCCACCGGCGAGCTGGGGGCCGATGCTGCCTCCTTCGGCGTTCGGACCGTGGCATCGGGCGCAATTCGCGACGAACACCGCCGGACCGAGCGCTCCTCGCGGCACGAGTCGTAGCGTGTCGCGGTGGGCTAGACGCCGAGCGAGAACGACGGGGAGGTAGTGGCTTGGCACCCTTCACCGAAGACGTCCTGGTGGTGAACCACCTCGCGGGACGGGTGCATGAGTGGGAGATACGCCAGCCCATGACCTACCGGCTCGTCGATCGCGACGACGCCGAGTTCGTGACCGTCCCGCCCAGGTTCAAGACGGACTTCGCGTCCGTACCTCGGCCGTTCTGGTTCTGGCTCGCCCCGTGGGGCCGCCACGGCCGAGCGGCGATCGTGCACGACTTCCTCTACCAGCTCGGGGCGGTGACCGACCCGGACGCACCGGTTGCCACCAGGCTGCGTCGCCCACCGAAGCGAGAAGCCGACCGCATCTTTCGAGAGGCAATGGGCGTGCTCGACGAGGTGATCCTGAAGAACAGCAACTTTTGGAAGGGAGCGCTCAAGCCGTTCGTCGGTGTTCGTCTTGCCCTCGCCGCTCCCCGCCGGTGGGTGATGTGGGCCGCCGTCGCCGTGTTCGGCCACCGGGCGTACAAGAAGGAGCAGAAGAAGGGCGGCGCGCCGCCGCGGGAGCACGAGATGCTGGAGGCCGTCGCCCGCATGGACACTGCAGCACGAGACGGTCCCACGGCCCCCGTCTGACGCTGAACGACGTGGAGCGACTCGGGGACCGGCCGATGTTGGCCGATCTCTGAGACCGTCACGTGACAGGCACTTCTTGGCCTCCTCGAAGGCTTTCAGTTCCGTGTAGAGCCTGAACAGCGAGAGAAGTCGCAACCGGGCACTTCAGAACGCTATGTCGACGTGAAGTACTCCGATTCGGGACGGAAGAAGTAGAGCGTCTCACCCGAGAACTTCTGGGTATCGGGGTCCCACGGGAACATGTTGTTGAGGCGCCACCGGACGTCCTGTCCCGTCTGGTCGACTCCGAGAAACGGCGCCTTCTGCCGGGAAATCATCGTGACGTTCGACATGACACCCTGCGGGCCGATCACGACGTCGTGCAGCTCCCATTGGTTGTCGGGAAAAGCGGCGAGGAGCGCCTCGTAGAAGCGACGCGCACCGGCTTGGCCCTCCCACCGCTGACGCGACTGCGGATGCGCGTACACGCAGTCTGCTGTCATCGTCTCGAGGACGCCGTCGATGTCGCCGGCGGCCTCACGTTCGCAGTCGCAGAAAGGTCGAGCGAATGGCGTCGTACTGCGGCTGCGTGATCTCGCGCTGGCACGTGCTGTTCGACGGTCTGGTGGTGCGCACCCGTCATGGGGCCTCCTCAGGTCTCGTAACCGGCGGAGGCCACCCAGCACTGCCGATTCCAAGTAGCACGCGTGAGCGCCGAACGACTGCGCTGCCGTACGGTTCGTCTCGACGAGAGGGGTCGTAGGTGCGCGTCGTCGTGGTCGGCGCCGGACCGGGCGGCGCAGCCGTGTCGCTGTTGCTCGCCCGGGCAGGTGTCGACGTGACGCTGGTCGAGAAAGAAACCGCGCTCGACCGGACATTCCGGGGCGAGGGCCTGATGCCGTTGGGGCTCGACGCGCTGGCGGAGATGCGGCTCGCGTGGTCGATCACCGACGTACCCGGGCGGCTCGTCGAGTCGTGGCGGATCGTCATCGACGGTGACGAGATCCTCACCGTGGCCGAACCGATCGACGAGCTCGGCAACCGCGCCTTCCGGGTTGCGTCACCGGGAGCGATCCTCCACAACCTCATCGAGGAGGCCGGCTCGTTCTCGTCTTTCTCGTTCCGGCCCGGGACGCGCTTCGTCGACGTCGTCCGAGGATCGGACGGACGCGTGACCGGAGCGACGGTGACCACGGCCGGCGACCGATCAGAACTCGGGGCCGACCTGGTCCTGGGTTGCGACGGTCGCAGCTCCGCGGTCCGCGCCAAGGCCGGCTTGGAGTTGACGCCGGACAAACAGCAATACGACATCGTCTGGTTCAAGATGCCGGCGCCACCGGAGATGGTCGACCGGTGCGACTTCTGGATCATGGTGCGGGCCGGCGCGCACCCACTGGTCGCCTACACCTCGTGGGACGGCCGGCTCCAGGGTGGGCTCATCATGCCCAAGGGCTCGCTGTCGACGCTGCCGGACGATTGGCTGCCCGAAGCCGTGCTGGCCGCGCCCGACTGGCTCGCGCAGCACGTCCTGGCGCACCGAGGCGAGCTCGAGGGACCGATCCGCCTCAACGTGATCGTCGGCCTCGCGCCGGCGTGGACGACTCCGGGGGTGCTGCTCCTCGGCGACGCCGCGCATCCGATGTCGCCGGTGCGTGCCCAGGGGATCAACCTGGCGTTCCGCGACGCCATCATCGCCGCCAATCACCTCGCATCGGTCCCGTCCCGGAGTCACGCTGCCGCCCTGGACGCGGCGTGCCGAGCGATCGAGGACGAGCGGGAGCCGGAGATCGTGCGGGCGCAGAAGTTGCAGCGACGCGAGGCGCAGGGCCAGGGCGACGCCCGGTCGGGAAGCTGGCAGTACGCCCTCGCCAAGCGGGGCGCCCGGCTCCTCGGCCGGTACCGGTGGGCGCAACGGGCGTGGCTGGGGCGCCAGCACGACCTCCGGTTCGGCTCGCGGTCTGTCCGCCTCGACGTGCCCACACCCTCAAACAACGCGGAAGGCTGAATCGACGATCGAGGCGGTGCGCTCCTTCACCTCGCGAACCCGTCCGGTCTTGACGTCGACGCGGGGCTTGTTCTGCTCTCTGTTCTGTGCTCTCCTCGACGCCTACGAAGACCCGGCGTGTGGCGCGGTGGCCGTTGAGTATGAACCGGGGACGAAAGTCCCCCGCGATGCCAGGAGGCCTGGATGCGCGCTCTACCCGATCAACGCCGAGACGACGATGTTCACATCGGTCGTTCCGATCCCCACCGTCGGCAATCTCCCCGTGAACTCCTTCCTGATCCGCGGCGAGGAGCCCACGGTGATCGACACGGGCATCACGCCCGAGGTCCCGGACTGGGAGATGGCGCTGAGGGAGCTCATCGACCCGATCGAGATTCGCTGGATCGTCGTGACGCACGCCGATCGCGACCACGTCGGTGCTCTCGCTCGATTGCTCACCGAGGCGCCGAACGCGACTGTCGTGGCGAGCTTGGTGACCTTCGGCCTCATGAGCGTCGGTTCGGAGCCGATCCCGCCCGAACGCGCCTTTCTCGTCCACGACGGGAGCACCCGCGACATCGGTGATCGAACATTGCGTGCCGTGCGGCCGCCGATGTTCGATAACCCGGGAACGCTTGCCTTCCTCGACCCGAAGCAGAACATCCTGTTCAGCGCCGACTGCTTCGGCGCGCCGTTCACCACTCCTGAGGCAGTGCTCGCCGAGGACGTCGCCGCCATCCCCGACGATGAGTTGGAGCAGGCGCAGTTGGTGTGGGGCAGCGCCGACAGCCCGTGGGCCCACTTCGTCGAGGAGGCCCGGTTCGCCGGCAATCTCAACGGCTTCGTGCAGGACCGGCCCGACAAGGTGCTGAGCACGCACCTCCCGCCCATTCACGGAGACCTCGATCGGCACGTGAAGACGCTGACGAAGTTGCCGTCGTCGACGCCGTACGTCACCGCCGACCAGGCTGCGCTCGAGGCCTTCATGGCGACGATGGCGCCGCAGTAGCTGCGAAGCCTTTCCGGGCGTCGAGCCGGGGACCTCACACCAACGACAAGTCCAACGACGCGCCCTGCCCGGCCTGATTGACCGGCATCTCACGCGCCTCGCGCCCGTCGACCCGGAACGTGATGGTGCCACCGATCACGCACCCCGGAATCGAGTCCGGACCAACCACGTCGATGCTGAATCCGATGAAGTTGTCGATACGCCGGGTCGTGGCAACTCCGCACAGCGTCTCGCCGATGTGTCCCTCGACGTTGGCACCCGGCGGCAGCCGCCGGTTGGCAGGGTCGAAGATCTCGCCGGCGAACCCGACGATGGTTCCGACACCGCCGGTGGGCGCGCCGATCGAGAACCGCAGGGTCGAACCTCGCCGCCTTGCCGTTCCCGGGCCAGCGCACGGACTGACTGCTGTAGACGATCTGCTCCTGCACGAACGTCCAGAGAAAGATCTGACTCCCGGCCGCACCGCATCCCCTCGCTTCAGTGCGCGCGCGGACTCTGATGGCGAATCGCCCGTCGCGTACAGGCGGGAGCGTGAGCTGGCAGGGGGTGACGAGCCCGTTCCGCTTGACGGCCGCACCGAGGTACGGCGCGTCGAACGACGCGCCATCCAGCGTCGCCCGGCCGCGGACGACAGCCCGATCCTCGGCGCCGGTTCGGGCGGCATCGGCGTCACGACCGAAGACGCTCACGAGGAGCACAGCGACGACCGCGACGATGATGCCGGTGGCGGCGGTTCGACGGTCCATGCGCCTTCTACACCGTCGCATCGAGTTCGGTTCCGCGATCGTCTGGCACCGGCGCCGGTGTCAGAGACCGGCGTAGACCGCGTCCACCAATGCTTGATTCCGCTCGTTCTGCCAGCGCGGCCGCACTGCATTCATGACGTACCCGAAGGCGAGTCGCGCGCCGGGATCCGCGAAGCCGACCGCCCCACCGGTGCCGTAGTGGCCGAAGCTGCCGGGATCCGGGCCGAAGCTGCGGTCGGGGCGGGTCGGCTGGAAGCCCAGGCCGAAGCTGACCTCGCGCTCGAGGACGGGGCACCAACCTTCGGACTGGACACTGACCGCCTCGGCCAACACGTCGGCGTCGAGCACGACCGTCTCCTCGATGGTGCCGCCGGCCGCCAACGCCGCGTATACGCGCGCAACGCCTTTGGCCGTGGCATGGAGGTTCGTCGAGGGCACCTCGGCGGACCGCCATTGATCGGTGTTCACGACACCGACACCGGAGATCCCCGGCGGATTGAAGTAGCTGAGGCCGATCATGGCCGTCTCGTCCGGCTGACTCTGCAGGGTTGCCCAGTCGTATTCACCTGGCAACGCGCGTGATCCGCGCCACACCACGTCGGCACACCGAGGCAGGTCGCTCTTGGTCACGCCCCATGCGACATCGGCGTCGAGCGGCGCGGCGACCCGCTCCCGGAGCCATTGTCCCGGGGTCTGGCCCGTGACCCGGCGAGCCAGCTCGCCCACCAGGAAGCCGTACGTGTTCGTGTGGTAGGCGTGCCGCGTCCCGGGCCGCCACCAGGGCTCGGTGCCTGCGACGGCGTCTGCCATCGCGTCCCAGTCCCAGAGATCGCGGTTCGTCAACTGTCGGCGCACCGCGGGTACGCCGGCACGATGGCACAGGATCTGGCGCGCGGTTGCGCCCTGCCGACCGGCGACCAGCTCCGGCCACCACTGCGTGGCGGGCGCATCCAGGTCGAGGTCGCCAGTGGCTACGAGCTGGAGCACCTGCAGTGCGACCAGTGGCTTTCCCACCGAGTAGGCGTTGACGATCGTGTCGGCCGTCCAGGGCCTGGTGCGCGCATCGTCGGCCCACCCGCCCCATACGTCGACCACAACCTGACCATCGAGGATGACCGCGCACGCCGCGCCGAGCTCGCCGCGAGCGAAATTCTCGCGGAACACATCACGGACGGACGAGAACCGCGAGTCGACGTAACCGTGGACTTCGATACCGAGCACTCTGCCACCACGCGTCCACGTTCGCCGACGCGTGCGGCGGTGCTATGTCACCTCGCGAAGCTTTCCGGTCTTGACGTCGTAGACGAAGCCCCGAACCGCGCTCTTGTCCGGCACGAACGGGCTGGCATTGATGCGTGCCATCGACTGGCGAACGGCAGCATCGACATCCGGGAACGACTCCAGAGCGAACGGCGGACGGATGCCGGTGTCCGCCTCGATCTGGGCCTTCACGCCATCGTCGGAGAACGTGAGCATGCCGCAGTCCGTGTGATGGACGAGCACGATCTCCTTCGTGCCGAGGAGTCGTTGTGAGATGGCCAGCGACCGGATGGCGTCGTCGGTAACGACGCCGCCGGCGTTCCGGATCACGTGTGCGTCGTCCTCCTCGAGCCCCAGTGCACGAGCCGGATCGAGGCGCGTGTCCATGCAGGCGAGGATGGCCACCTGCTTTGCGGGCGGCATTCCGAGGTCAGCCTTGCCGAATCCTGCTGAGTAGCGCTCATTGCTCTCGAGGAACTCGTCGGCCACCGCCATGGCGAACCTCCTGGGGGCGTGAGGACATCAGGGGTATCGATCATACGGTCAAGATTTGATCGCCTCTTCTTCCGCCACCGCCCTTCGCAGCGCCTCGTCGAAGTGGATCGGTCGCACATCGAACAGGTCGGTTGCGGACGAATCGGTGACGACGGTCGGCGTTGAGAGGCCTTCCACCAGAGGGCGCGCCACCCCGGCGTCGACCGGCGTCACAAGACCGATCCAGAGCGACGAGAGCCACGGCGTGAGCAACGGGACTGGAATGCGCGGGCGCCGTCGGACGCCGAGGACGTCGGCGGTACGGTCGAGCATCTCCCCGTAGGTGAGGACGTCGGGACCGCCGATCTGGATCTCACGGCCCCGTGCTTCCTCGATCGAAGGCGCCCGGGCCAAGTACGTCAGCACGTCGTCGATCGCGATCGGCTGTGTGTCGTTGGCGAGCCATGCCGGTGCGATCATCACCGGCAGCCGCTGCACGAGGTACTTGAGCGTCCGGTAGGACTCGCTGCCCGCGCCGACGACCATCGAGGCGCGCAGGTACGTAAGCGGCGGCCCGTGCTCCCGCAACACGAGCGCCGTGGTGTGGCGGCTACGCAGGTGCTCCGACTTCGCTTCGTCGCCGAGCCCGCCGAGGTACACAACCCGTTCGATCCCCTCGTCGCGTGCCATGCCCGCGAAAGCCTCCGCAGCGGCTCGATCCCGGGCGGCGAAGTCGGCGTCGGCCCCCCGGCCCATGGAGTGAACGAGGTAGTAGGCGACGTCGACCCTCCGGCCCGCGCCTCGCAACGTCTCGGGTCGAAGGACATCTCCTTGCGTGTAGGTCGAAGCCACGCTGCTCGAGCGCGCCCGCCCGACTCCGGTCACGGACGAGGCACCGCACGTCCCAACCCGCCGCTACCAGCGTGGCGCTGAGTCGTCCGCCGATGAACCCGGTGGCGCCCGTGACGAGTGCTCGGCCGGTCAGGTTGCTTTCCCCTCGTCTGCACACAGCATCCGTGCGGGGAGCGCCCGCATCGGTCGCTCCCGCTTCGGTCTCTTGCTCCTACCCCGCGACCGCCGCCGGCGATGCCAGAAGTCCCGACGGCACTGATGACGCGAGGGGAAGCCCACGGCGACTGCGGGCGTTGGGGATCAGGTGCACGTCGTTGCCATCTCTGGAAGTCTCCAGCGTGCATCATCCAATTCCGCGCTCTTACGGGGAGTTGGCGCGGCTGCCGCGAGCGTCGACTTCACGCTGTGGGACGAGCTCGGGGAACTCCCGCATTTCGGCCCCGACCGGGACGGCGATGAGCACGTGGCTTCGCTCCGCCGCGCCATCGCACCGGCTGACGCGGTACTCATCTCGACGCCGGAGTACGCGGGTGGGATGCCGGGAGCATTGAAGAACGCGCTCGATTGGCTGGTCGGTTCGGGCGAGCTCTACGGCAAGCCGGTGGTGATCATGAGCGCCTCACCGAGCGCCGAGCGGGGACAGAACGCTCGTCGCTGGGTCGCGGAAGTCGTAGGGATGCAGGGCGGCGTCGTGATGGACTCTTTCACGGTGGCGATCAGTTCCTCCGACGGCGCGAAGGAGATCGCGGACAAGGCTGAGCGGGCGCTCGGGCGCGCCCTCGACGCTCTCGATCCAGCGACGTGACGTAGTCCCTCAGCAGGGATCGACGGACCAGGGGCGCTTGCCCTGCCACTGGTACAGGGTCCACGCCATGTCGTCCTGGTCGTACTCGGACGCTTGGCGCGGGTCGAGGCCGACGAGATCGCCACGGCCGGCACGATTCGCCGTCAGGTTCCAGGTGGGCTTGAGGAACTGGTACGCGCCGTACGCAGGACCACCGGGGTTGTACGCACGGTAGTTGTTCGTGCTCTCGTAGTAGCGCACGCACGTCAGGTACGGGTGGTTGTGCTGGGGGTGGACACCGTCTCTCGGCGTGTAGCCGAAGACCGGCGCGGGCGTGCCGTTCTTCGGCGGGGACGGCTGTGGCGCCGACGGCGGCGGCGCGGCGGCGGCGCGCGGCCGCCGCCGCCGCGGCGGCGGCCTCCGCTTGCCGTTGTGCTTCGAGCTGCTGGTCGATGGCGGCCTGCCGCTGGTTCTGCGCCTCGACGAGCTTGGCGTTGACGACCTGCTCCTGCTCGCGAAGTTGGTCCGCGGCTGTCACCTGCTTCTCGCGCGCCGCGTCGAGATCCCGAACCTCACCTGACAACTCGTCCTGGGAACGCCGCAACGCGTGGACGGCGTCGTCGTCGTGCGCATTGACGACGTCGAGCACCTTCACGTGGCGCGCCGTCTCGGCCGCACCCGAGTTGTCGAGGAACAGGACCCCCAGGGAGGTGCCACTGCGCTTGTACGCAGCGACGGCGCGATCCGCGTGTGATCTGCTTGAGCTCGGTGACGCGGTCGGCGCTGCTCGTCGATGCGCCCTTGCAACTCGGAGATGCGCGCCTCGAGCTCCTGGGTTCGCTCGAGCGCATCGAAGTACGCACCGGCAACCTGGTCCACCTGCGCCTGGGCGTCGGCGACGGCCTGGTCCGCCTCGGCGACGGGGTCCGCCTCCTGCGCGAACGCAGGTGTGGCAGCAAAAACGAACAGCGGCCCCAGCGACCAGAGCGGCAAGGCGCCTGTATTGGACATCGCGACCGCAACGCACGGGTCCACCTGCCTTCGCCCGGGAATGCTCCGACGCTAGCGAGCGCGCCTCGAGAAGTCGCGGATTTCCATCGCGGCGGAACGCGACCGGTCAGATTGCGGCAAGCACCTCGCGTACTTCCACCGTTGTCACCGTGACGCCCTCGGGCGCATCTGGCATCGGCGGCTCGCCCACATGAAACATGGCGGCTGCGGTGCGTGCTTCGTCCTCGGTCTCGAAGACCACGATCGAAACGCCACGGCCGGCTTGAGGTGCAAGCCAATAGCCTCCCTTGGCGCCGCGCTCGCGGGCCATCGGGGCTGCACGCTGGGGCAGCACCTCACGCGCCGCATCGACATGCGACTCATTGGCGTTGACTTCGGTGAATACGGCGTACATCGCGTGGTCTCCTTGTCCTCGGCGTTCGTCCGAGGTGTATGTTCCTACTTCCCTTTGGCGCCTCGCCAGGCAGCGATCCAACCACTTCGGACAGACGGCTCCAGGCTGAGCGATGCAGTCGAGGCGTCGGTTCGGCGTGACATACCGTGAGCCGCCGTGACGACCGATCTCAAGCTCGGGCTCCAACTCGGCTACTGGACCGCGCAGCCGCCGGCGGGGCGCGACCTCGTCGAGCTCGCGCAGCAGGTGGAAGCGCTCGGGTTCGACTCGATCTGGACGGGTGAGTCGTGGAGCTCGGACGCGTTCTCGCCGCTCGTGTGGGCGGCAGCGCACACTTCGCGCATCAACCTGGCGACGGGCATCGCGCAGATGTCCGCCCGCAGCCCCGTCACCATGGCGATGCACGCGATGACGCTCGACGCGTCTGTCGGACGGCCGATTCCGCCTCGGGATCGGCGTGTCCGGCCCGCAGGTCGTCGAAGGCTGGTACGGACGGCCGTTCGGCCAGCCGCTCGCCCGCACCCGCGAGTACATCGACATCCTGCGCCAGGTGTGGCGACGGGAGGAGCCGGTGACGAACGCCGGCCCGCACTACCCACTTCCCTACGACGGGCCCGGTGCCGTGGGGCTGGGCAAGCCGCTGAAGATGATCACGCACCCTCCCCGCAATGACATCCCCGTCTACCTGGGCGCCGAGGGCCCGAAGAACGTCCGCCTCGCCACCGAGATCGCCGACGGGTGGATTCCTCTCTATTACTCCCCGACCCGTCCCGAGGTGTACGCCGAGCAGCTCGCCGATGCGCCCGACGACTTCGAGATCGCCGTGAACGTGACCGTGACGGTGGCCGACGACGTGAGCGAAGCCCTACTGCCGGTGAAGGGCGCACTCGGGTTCTACATCGGCGGCATGGGCGCCAAGGGCCGCAATTTCCACACCGACCTGATGGCCCGGATGGGCTTCGAGGACGAGGCGCACAAGATTCAGGACCTGTTCTTCGAAGGCAAGCGCGAGGAAGCGGTGCTGGCCGTGCCGGACGCGTTCGCCGACGAGATCTCGCTCGTCGGCCCGGCGGCGCGCATCCGCGAGCGGATCGAGGCGTGGCGCAAGACCCCGGTCACGACGCTGCTCATCGGCAGCCGCGACCCCGAGGTGCTGCAGCTGCTCGCCGACCTCACACGCTGATGCACGACCAGGGCGTTGACCTCTGTCGAGGCGGCGCGTCCGATCAATTGTCGACACAACGCGGCATTGTCGACACAACAGACCCTGCCTGACCTCGTCACTGCGGTCAGGACGTGCGGCCCTAGACGCGGAAGAAGAGCGGAATAGCCTGAGAACCAAGAGCGCGCCGCAAGCGCGAGCTGCTGATCGTCGACAGGCCTAGTGACTCAGCTCCCCGAGTGGAGGAAGTCTGCGCGGGTATGGCCATTCGGCCGGGAGGCCGCATCCGCGTTTGGCGTGCGAGCCTGCACGGCCGACGGAGGTAACGGCATGGCCCGCTTCACAGAAGACGTGAATGTCGTGAACCATCTGTCGGGGCGGGTCCTCCAGTGGGAGATGTGTGAGCCCATGACCTACCGACTCGTTGACCAAGACGATGCCGAGTTCGTCACCGTGCCGCCCAAGTTCAAGACGGACTTTGCGTCCGTACCCCGCCCATTCTGGTTCTGGATTGCTCCGTGGGGGCGGCACGGCAGAGCGGCGATCGTGCACGACTTCCTCTACCAGCTCGGATCGGTCACCGACTTGGGCGCGCCCGTCGCCAGCCGCCTCCGCCGTCCGCCAAAGCGAGAAGTCGACCGCATCTTCCGGCAAGCGATGGCCGTGCTCGACGAAGTCATCCTGACGAAGAGCAAGCTCTGGAGCGGAGCGCTGAGGCCGTTCCTGCCTATCCGGCTCGCGCTCGCCGCTCCACGACGGTGGGTGATGTGGGCGGCCGTCGCGCTCTTCGGGCGCTCGGCGTATAAGAAGGAGCAAGCGAAAGGCGGCGGACCACCGCGGAGCACGAGATGCTCGAGGGTGTCGTAGCCGACATGCGCGCCAAGGACGGAACGTCGACCTGACGTTCTCGCCGACCTACCACCCACGCCAAAGCACCCATTGCGGGCATCGTTCGCATGCCGCGTCCCGACCTTGCGCCAGGCAGTACGGACGCGCAACGGTGTCCGCAAGCGGGCGGGGTTCCGGAGGAGGAAAATCCCCCATGGCGGACGGTAAGGATCGCAATCCTGGCGCGGCAGACACGCCGCGGAACGGCAACGAAGCGAAGTCGAAGAGCCCGGAGGAGGGTGGGTCGCGCGCCGCCAAGAGCGGGAACGGACCTGGAGAGAAAGACGCCGCCCAGCGCATGGCGCGAGAGACATCCGAGCGCAAGGCGAAGTGGCAAGCGGAAGACGACCGACTGGCGCGCGAGGCCGAGGAACGACGGGCGCGCGGCCAGGCCGCCTACGAGCAGGCCCAGAAGGACGCCGCGTCGCGTCTGGCGCGAGAGGCAACGGAGCGCAAGGCGCGCTGGCAAGCCGAGGACGAGCGGCTCGGGCGCGAGGCCGAGGAACGGCGCGCGTGGAGGATTGAGTACGAGCGGGCCGAGCGCGAAGCGCAGGCTCGGGAGCTGCGGGAAGCCGAGCAGCATCGGGACCATTGGGAAGCGGTGGTTTCGCGCGCCGAGGCCGAAGTCCAGGAGCGAACGCTCCTCGAGGCCGAGCAGCGGCGGGCGCGTTGGCAGGACGAGTACCAACGGGCCGGGCGAGAGGGTGAGCAGCGTCGAGACCGCTGGCGTGGCGACTACGAGCAGACGTTGGGCGCGGCGCAGACCGGTCTGACGCAGCACACGCGTGCGCTGACCGACGGATGGCAGACCGAGGTCGAACGCTTCGAGCGCGAGGCGAAGGAGCGCTCCGCCCAGGAGTCGAAGGAGCGGCGTGCTCGTCTCGAATCCGAGTGTGCCCGTTCGTTGAGCGAGGCGCAGGCGCGCGTCGAACAGGAAGCGCAGGTCACCCGGGAGCGCTTGGAGGCCGACTTCGCACAGGCTCAGCGCGACTCCGACGAGCGAGCCCAACGGGCGGCCGAGGCGAGGCGCGAGCGTTCGGAGCTGGAGTATGCGCTCGCCGAGAGCGAAGCGCAGCATCGTCGCGAGCGTGCCGCCGAGGACTTCCGCGAACGATGGGAGCACGAGCAGGCCCGCGCCCGTCTCCGCGACAGCGAAGAGCAGGTCGCCCAGCGTGAGCTCGAGTCGCTCCGTGAGGACTGGGCGATCGAGAGTGAGGACGAATCTGAAGCGAGCCCGACGCGACCCGAGCCGGACGCCGAAGCGGTACGGGAACCGACGGAAGGGTCTCCGGCGTCGCAGCAGTCGCGCGACCGCGGTGCCCACGCCCTCGAGGGGCTGCGCCGTCGCTGGCAGACCGAATACGAGCAGGCCGAGCGGCAGGCTCAGGCGCAGGCCACCAAGGAGGCCGAGGAGCTGCGCCGCCGCTTGGACGGCGAATTCGAACGGGCCGAGCAAGAGGCCCAGGCGCAAGCCGCCAAGGAAGCCGAAGAGCTGCGGCGTCGCTTGGAAGGCGAATACGAGCAAGCGAAGCGACAGGCCCAGGCGCAGGCGACTCAGGCGAACGAGGAGCTGCGCCGTCGTCTGGAGGCGACCGCCGAGCGTCTGGACCGGGAGGCCGAGGAGCGGTACGCACGGGAGCTGCAGGAGCGGCGCGAGCGCTGGGCAACCGACGAGCAGCGCGAGCTACGCGGATCCGAGGAACGCTCGTCCCGCGAGCTCCAAGAGCTCCGACAGCGCTGGACCGGCGAAGAAGAGCGTGAGCTGCGCGAAGCGCTCGAGCGTGCCGCGCGAGGCGTTAGAGCTGCGCGCCTGGTGGGAGGCGGAAGACGACCGCGCCGGCCGGGACGCCCTGGCACGCGCCACCCGGGAGGCCGCGGTGTTGCGCGTGTGGTGGGAGGCGGAAGATCAACGGGTCGCCCGATTCGCATCGGAGCGCTCGGCACGAGAAGCGGAAGAGCATCGCGCACGCGAAGGAGACGGTGGGCCCAATCGCGCGTCCCAGGCCGAACGAGCTCGACGTGTGGTCGCGGACCGGGTCGTGCAGGAAGTCAAGGAGCGCCGCGAGCGGTGGGGCGCCGAGGATGAGCGCACGATCCGCCAGGCCGTGGACAGTGCCGCGGAAGCAGCCCAGGAACGTCGCCGGCACTGGGAGGAGGAGTACCAGCACGCCGTCGAGGCCTGGTACGCGCGCGAACTACAGGCGTCTGAGCGGCTCTGCGACGAGCTCGAAGGCGACGGTCACCAATCCCTGAGTGACGCCCGCACGCGTGTCGCCCAACAGGGCGAACAGCTCCGCGGCGGATGGAACCCGGACGACCATCCCCTCGTCGCGCGAGGCAAGTAGTCCTGAGGTACTAATCCCACCTGAGGTCCGGCGTGCTGCGTGCCTCTCGGGTTGGCACGCGGTGCGGCGCCGTCGACGGCAGGGGCTGGACTCCCACCGTTCTCCTGCCGGTCGACGTCGACATCGTGGTACCGCTCGTCCGGGCGGTCGCCGGCGGCGGCAATCGCCTCCAGCGTCTCGACTCGGTCTGCGACATCATCGAGCGTCACCTGCACGGCCGCGAGCAGCTCGACGAGCTTCTTCATCCGCCCATCCGTCGCCGCCGCGTCTGAGGCCGCCTTCGTCGCCTGAGCGACCCGCGCGTCGAGGGCCTGAGCGGCCTCCTGGGCGAAACCTTCGAGCTCCTTGGCCCGTTCGTCCGCTACTCGGGCGAGTCGCGTATCGAGCTCCTTTGTCCGGTCGTCCGCCGCTCGAGCGAACCGCGTGTCGTGCTCCTTGGTCCGCTCGTCCGCCGCTTGGGTAAGTCGCGTCTCGAGGGCCTCGGCGTTGCCTTCCGCGCGCTGGCCGAGCTCCGTCATGCGCCGCACCACGGCAGCATCGGCCTCCTGGACCTGCTGCCTCAGCGCGGCGACCCGATCGTCGAGGACCCTCTCGATCTCGGCGCGGCGGCTTTCCATCTGCCGCTCGAACTCGCGCAAACCTTCGGCGGTGGATGTCTCGGCGCTCAAGAGCCGTTCGGCCGAGCGCTCGACGTCGGCAATGTGCTTCCGCGCGAATTCGTCCACTGCCATCGCCCGCTGCTGGATGCTGTTGAGCTCCGTCGCCGAGGCGTGCTTGAGCCGTTCGGCAGCAGCGGCGGCGCTCTCATCGTTCACCTGGAGCTGACGCTTCACTTCACCGTCGAGCTTCGAGAGACGCTCCATGGTCTCCGTCGTGAACGCGCGCACCTCGTCGAGCTGCGTGCTTGTCGATCCGTGCATGCGAGTGAAGTCGTCGAGGAGCTCGGTCTGACTTCTCAGCGCGTCCTGGAGCTCGATGATCCGCTCACGCGCCAGCTTGTCGAATGTGCCGGTCTCCTCCGCAGTGACGCGCCGCATCTCATCTTGGGACGCCGCCGCCTGTTCCTCGATGCGGCGGGTTTCCGAGGTAACCAGTACCCGCGTCTCGTTGAGCTGTTCCTCGGAGGCGTCCCGCACGCGGTGCGTCTCGTCGATCAACTCGCGGCGGAAGCCTTCGAGCTTTGCCCGCAGCGTGTCCTCGAGCTCGTCGAGCCGCTTCTGCGCGAACTCGTCGAACGCCGTCGATCCCTCGGCGACAGACCTCCGCACGTCGTCGCGGGCCGCTGTGGTTTCGTCCTCGATCCGCCGAACTTCCGAAGTGGCCTTCTCCTCGAGCTCGCGGAGCGCGTCGTTGGCGACCTTCTCGATGGCTTCGGCCTGACTGGAGCCGACCGCGTCGAGCTCCTTGTCGCGACCTCGCATCGCCTCTTCGAACGCGTCTCTGTGCTGGCGCGCCACCTGCTCGAGCTCGGCTGATCTCGCCGCGACCGTCTGCTCGAGCACGCCCAGGTGCTCGAGCGTGGCGCCTTCGATGTCCGCGGTCCGCTCTTCCGCCTCGCGGCCGATGACCTGGCGCTGTTGTTCGAGCGCGCGCTCGAACTTCTTCGTCCACTGCACAAGTGCGTCGTTCAGCACCTCGTCGAAGGAACGACGCCGTTGCTCCTCAGCCATGCGCACTCTCCGGCAGCTGATTAGAGATCACTCTCCAGTCTCGCGCTTGAGCCCCGCTGCGCACACGTCGGATGCGGCTTCGGGAGCCGGAGCCTGCGATCCGTGGTATTCACTCGCCGATGCTCAGCGACGTCGAGATCGTCGAGGCCTTCTTCGAGGCGATCTACCGGCTCGACTTCGACGCCGCCGTCGAGTTCCTCACCGACGACGCCTCGTACCACGACCTGCCGCTGCCGACCGACCCGACCGTCGGGAAGGACGCCATCCGCCACAAGCTCGACTTCATGATCGCCGGTGGCGTCACGGGCATGGACTACGAGATCCGCCACATCCTCGGCGGAGGCGACACCGTGCTCGTCGAGCGCACGGAGACGTGGCAGTTCCCTTCGGGAGCGACGCCGACGCTTCGCGTCATGTGCGCGATCGAGCTCGAGGGCGACAAGATCGCCGCCTGGCGCGAGTACTGGAACGGCGACGAGCTCATGAGCCAGATGCCGCCCGAGTTCTTCGAAGGCGTCGAGCGCGCACTCGCTAGTGACGACGGGGCTGCGACCTAGTTGCACGCCGGCCGTGTCATTAGGCGCATGTGAGTTGGTACGCACCAACGGAGGAGAGGTACCGGGACCATTCGGCTCGCGTGAGGTTGCGCCCGGCGAGCTTGCAGGCGTGGTCGCGCCAGTGGGCGTCGTCGAGGTCCCAGAGCGTAGTTCCGGTGGGGCCGGGCAACGCGACGGTGTCGCTGTGGGGCGAGAAGCTGGCGATGCCGAATCCGGCGCCGCTGCCGGGGAAGGCGTCACCAATCGGGGCGCGGTGTTCCACGTCGAAAAGGCGGTTGGTCGCGTCGAGGCTCTGGGCGATAAGGAGGCGCGAGTCGGGGCTGAAGGCGACGAATATGATGATGCCGGGCGCGACGGCGTGGGGTGAGCCGAGTGCCCGGAAGGTCTGCGCGTCGAGCAGTTGGATGGTGCCGTTTTGGCTGCCGATGGCGAGCAGGCGACCGTCGGGGCTGAACGCCGCGGCCGAGGGTGTGCTGGCGACGCCGTTGAGTGCTTTGTCAGGGTTGACGCGGTTGTGGCGGACGCGGAAGACGGTCGCCCCGCCGAAGCCGCTGGTGACGACGAGGCGGCGACCGTCCCGGCTGAAGGTCGCTTCGATTGCGCCGTCGATTTTCGGGTACTTGAGCGCGGTGACACGTCCCGTGCCGACGTCGAGGACAGAGGTCGGGCGTTCGTTCTGGGAGGTGGTGGTGGCGACGATGCGGCCACCGTCGGGGCTGAACGCGAGGAGGACGATTGGCCATCCCGAACCCGGCTGTGTCATAGAGGGAGCGGTGACGATGTGGGGCGGGCCGAGCGCCTGGAGCGAGCGCGCGTCGAACAGCTGTAACTGACCGTGGTTGTCACCGATGGCGATGGTGCGGCTGTCCGGGCTGAACGCGACGGGCGTCGCACCCTGCAGGAAGCCCCGGGGGTTCGGTCCCGAGATCGAGAGCGTCGTCAGGGGGTGGAGATCGTGCGTCGCGAGGAGTGTGACGGTGTCGTCGTTGCCGGGCGTTGCCAGGATCGAGCCGTCGGGGCTGTAGACGCCCCCGGCCGGAGGCGCGTCGGGCACCACGCGGGCAATGGTCGCCTGGCCGGCGGGGTCCCAGACGGTCAGCGTCCCGTCGGCGCCCGACACGAGCACCTCGCCGTTGGGTAGGAAGGTGACGCGGCTCAACCCGTGTTGTGTCTCGATCGGCGCACCGACCGTTTGCCCGGTCTGCATGTCCTGAACGACGACGTTGCTCACCGTGGTCTCGGCGGCGACGGCGAGCCACGCGTCGTCCGGGCTGAAGACGACCTGCCGTCCGCCTGCGGGCCCGGACGGGCCGGCCGACTTCTCACCGGTGTCCAGATCGAAGATGAGGGCCTGGCCGCTGTTCGAAGCCCCGACGGCGAGACGGCGAGCATCATGAGTGAATGCCATCGAGGCAGCGAAGAAGCCGGGTATAAGCGGCATCCCGACGATGTTGCCGTCGCGGTCTCGAAGGATGATCTGCCCAAAGACATCGGCGGTTGCGAGCAGGCGACCGTCCGCGCTGAACGCCACGGCTGACAGGGACCTTTCCCCGAGCGGCATAGGTGCGGCACCGCTTGCCTCGGTATCCCACAGCAGGCCAGCGGGGGCGGCAGAGCCTTCCGTTGGTTGGACGGCGATGGCCAGCTGTCTCCGATCGGGGGCGAAGGCAAGGCCAAGGACGGGACCACCGACTTCCACGCTGCGGCCGGTGGGCCGGAGCGTCGCGCCATCGCGCAACTCGACCGTCCCCTGCCTGGTGGCGACGGCGGCAATCGCGCCATCGTGGCTGACCGCGAGCGACCCAGCGCGGCGCGCGTCGACGTCGCCGATCGAGACACTGGCGACCCGGCGTCGCGCGGAGACGTCCCAGATGTCCACTCCGTCGTCGCCCATCGCAGCGACGCGTTTGCCATCCGGGTACACGCCAAGCGACGCGTATCCGGCGCGGCCGCCGTGCAGTGTGAACCGCCATCCCGGCTCCCGTGTGAGCGCTCCGAGCAGTGCGCCCCGGGTCGTCGGGCTTGGCCGCAACCGGTCCGCCTCCACGGCGAGCAGCGTGCCGAGTGAGCGGTCCCGCGGCAGGATGGCCGGCAGCTCGGCGACGATGCGGTCGACTTCGGCGTCGATCGACGACGCCCGGGCCCGGGTGGCTTGCCGGTCGGCGTGGTTGCGTTGCACGAACGCCACCACACCGGCGATGAGGGCGACGACCAGTAGCAGCGACGTGCTCACTAGGAGCCCTCGCAGGCGACGGTTCGAACGCGCTTGCGCTCGAACTTGGTGCGCCTGGTCGGCGCGCTCGCGATCGGCGCGCTCGAGGCTGGCGTCGAGAAACGCGCGCTCGGTTGCGTTCAGGGCTTCGGGTTTGCTTCCGGCCCATTCGTGTGCGGCCTCGAGGCGCGTCCCTCGGTAGAGGTCCGATGTCTCGTGACCGCCTGCCGCCCAGAGCCGGGCCGCGTCCCCGAGGCGGCGGTGCAGCCGCAGCCCTTCGCGGTCTTCTTCGAGCCAAGCGCGGAGCGCGGGCCATTCACGGATGAGGGCTTCGTGGGCGACCTCGGCGGTTCCTTCTCGCAGCGTGATGAGGCGTGCGTCGGCGAGCTGGCCGAGCATCGCATTGACTGCGGTTGTGGAGCCGCCCTCGGGGACGAGCTCGTCGATCTCGACTCGGCGCCGGGTGTCTTCAACGCCGCCGCCGATCTCGGTGAGCCGGAGGAACACGCTCCTGAGCAGCGAGTGGAGCTCGTCGGGCGTTGTCTCGACGATTCGATCCGCAGTGCGGGCGATCGCCGACGACACGCCTCCGGTTTCGCGGTAGCCGTCGACGGTGAGTGTGCGACCGTCGCGAAGCTCCCATGTCGCCCGGAGCGCGTGCGACAACAGCGGCAGCGCGCCCGGCTCGCCCGCGACATCACGCAGGATCACGTCGACCAGGCCCGCCTCGAGCCGCAGCCCCGCACCCCGGGCCGGCTCGATGATGGCGCGGCGGAGTTCGCCGGTGTTCATGGGGCCGAGGAGGATCTGGTTGCCGGCGACGGCTCGGGCGAGTTGCGGGTGGGTGCTCAATCGACCGTAGAAGTCGGCGCGAATGCCGATGACGACGGGCCCCGGATGCGCGAGAAGCGTGTCGATGAACGCCTGACGCTTCGCTGAATCGGTGCAGAGGGTGAACAGCTCCTCGAACTGGTCGACGACGAGAAGAACACCGGGCTGGCCGGGTGCGTCGATCGAAGGCATGGGCCCCGGGGTGCACAGCTCCACGCTGGTGACACCGGCGATGAGACCGTCCTGGGCTGCGCCGACGAGTCCGGCCCGTAGCACCGACGACTTGCCGCTCCCCGACGCGCCGACGAACGCGAGCAGGGAGCCCGGGGCCAAACGAGCCGTGAGCTCGGCCACGACCTCCTCGCGACCGAAGAAGAAGCGACGGTCGGAGGCTTCGAACGCCTGCAGGCCGCGGTATGGGCACTCCGTCGCCGGCAATGGCGCGGTAACACTCGGCCCCGCGAGCGCGAACACCCGCTCGGGCGCGCGCAGACCGCGCAGGCGGTGGGGACCCAGGTCCACCAGCCGGTACCCCTCGGGCAAACTGGCCGACACGAGCTCGGCAGTGACCGATGACAAGAAGATCTGCCTGGCGTCGGCTTGACCGCGCAGACGAGCAGCGAGGTTGACGGCGGGACCGGTGTAGTCGGTGCCATGACGCTCGCCCTCGCCGGTGTGGAGACCGAGTCGAACGTCGAGGTCGAGCTGGCCTGGCCATTCCTCGCCGGCAAGCGCTTCAGTTGCCGCGATCGCCGCTTCCAGGGCGTCCGTCGCCGAGTCGAAGACCGAGAAGGTCGAGTCGCCTTCGCCCATCGACCTGAGAAAGCGGCCGCCGTGCGCTTCGACGGCCTGGGCGATGAGCTCGTCGTGGCGCACGAGCGCTGATGCCATGGCATCCGGATGCTGTTCCCACAGCGCGGTCGACCCGACAATGTCGGTGAGACAAAACGACATGACGCCGGTGGGAAGCGATTCCCCCCATCCGGATCGAAGGCGCTCGACGAATTCGCCGGGTGTCTGGGGCCGTCGAGCGGGATCGGTGGCGAGGCCGAGGCGGATTACCTCTTCGAGGTGGGCAGCCTGCTGCTGGTCGATGCCGTCCCAAGATGGCAGTACACCCGACGGCACCGACCCGGTCAGCAGTGTGAACGCAGTGGCCGCGAGCGAGTAGATGTCGCTTGCCCGCGATGGCGCGCCGCCTACCCACCAGCTCGGGTGCGCGGTACCCCGGCGTGCCCGCTCGTCGCCACTGCGCGTCGGGAACCGATGACATGCCGAAGTCGACGAGCTTCACGCGCCCACCTCGGCTGAGAATCAGGTTGCCGGGCTTCACGTCACCGTGGATGACCGGCGTGTCCTGAGTGTGCAGATAGGTGAGAGCGTCGGCCGCGTCGGCCAAGTATGCGAGCACGCTCGATGGAGCAAGTCCGGGCTGCCCGCGAGTGCGCAGCAACCTCGCGAGGTCGATGCCGTCGACCCAGTCCATGGCGACGACGTAGTCGTCGGCATCGAAGAAGTCCTCGCGCACGAGGGGAAGCGCGGGATGCGGCGCAAGCTCGAGCAGAATCCGTGCCTCAGCCAACAGGTCCTGCCGATCCGTCGCGTTGCGTACGGAGCGGAGCTTGAGCGCGACGAGCCGATCGTGCTGGTGGTCGAGGGCCTTGAAGACCCGCCCCTCGCCGCCTGTTCCCAGCGTTTCCAGGAGCTCGTAGCGCTCCCGCAGAAGCTCAGTCATCGCATCCCCGGTGCGCCATGCGCCTCCCGTACGCTTTGTCGCATGGTGGCGGCGATAGAGGTTGTGTCGGCCCAGCGCAGCGCGCGAGTCGAGCTGCGGTCGGGTCGCATGACGGTCGGGACAGCTTCGGAGAACGACATCGCGCTCGACGATCCCGCGGTGAGCCATCTCCACGCCGTTTTCGAACGCTTTCCCGCAGGCTGGTGCGTGACAGACGTGGGATCGTCCAACGGAACGTGGCTGAACGGCGAGCGCATCTGGTCATTGCAGCGCGTACGCCATGACGACGAGATCCGCATCGGGCAGACGCGCCTGTTCTTTCGCGAGTCGACCGGGGCTGCCGAACCTGAGACCGAATCCGAAGACGCGCCGCCATCTCTCACGGCGCGCGAGCGAGATGTCCTCGTCGCGCTGTGTCGGCCGCTTTTGGCTCGGGATATGTTCACGGAACCGGCGTCGACACGGACGATCGCAGACGAGCTGGTTATCAGCCAAGCAGCCGTGAAGCAGCATCTGGCGAATCTGTTCGACAAGTTCGCGGTAGGCACCGACGATGCAAACCGGCGACTCCGATTGGCCAATGACGCCATTCGCCGCGGGGCAGTGACGATCGCCGATCTACGGGGCCACATACCGGAAGCATGAAGCCGAAGGGCGCGCGCCGCCACCCCCCACAGGTGACCTTCGCACCCTCGGAGTAGCAAGCGTGACCTGTCCGTACGGCAAGCCCGGTTTGTCCAATTCTCTTCGGGCTGGGTTGCTCGAGGGCAAGCTCGCACTTCCCACTTGGATCGGAAACAAGCCACCTCGGACGGATGGGCGCCGCGCACGGACTTCCGCATACTCGCGACGTGAGCAGCACGACCGAACACCCGTCGCCAGTTTCAGAGGACGCCACGCTCATCTGAGCTGACCGGCGTCCTCAACGTCAGCGCTCCAAGGCAGGAGGTTGCAAGCCAATGTCGACCATTCCCTTGGCCAGACGCGCTCTCGTGAGGGTCACATCGACCACATTCGCGGTCATCACGGCTTTGACGCTGGCGCTCTATACGGGCTTCTTCGCGGCGGTCCCTGCCTCGGCCAGCTTGGCGACGACGCCCCACGCCCCGAGGTACACGCCCCAGTTCGAGCCGGGGCCGTGCGACGGCGTCGCGCCCGTCGATCCGCGCGTCGAATGCGGCGTCCTCACCGTGCCCGTCGACCGCGACCATCCCAAACGGGGAGACGTGACGTTGCCCGTCGCGACCATCCGCAGTGCCGCTCCCGACCCGCTCCCCGACCCGATCATCTTCTTCGCGGGTGGACCGGGCGGACCGGGCCGCGTCATCGCTCGTCGCATCATGGATCTCAACCTCGGCGGTCGACGCGACGTGATCCTCTTCGACCAGCGCGGCACGGGACAGTCGACGCCCAGCCTCGACTGCCCCGAGCAGGTCGAGGTCGTCTGGCAGACGTTCGGCTCTGCTCGGGAACCTCAGGCCGAGGCCGACGGCTTTCGCGAGGCGTTGGCAACCTGCCGGAAACGGCTCGTGTCCTCGGGCGTCGACCTCGACGCCTACGACACGCCGACCACCACCGACGATGCCGCCGACCTCCGCAAGGCCCTCGGCATCAACCGCTGGAATCTCTGGGGCGGCTCGTACGGGACGGAAGTCGCATTGGAGATGCTGCGCCGCCATCCCGAAGGCGTGCGCTCGGCCGTGATCGACTCCGTGGTCCCCACCGACGAGCCGGCTGACGCCTCGGAGCACCTGAAGGTCGCGCAGCGAGCGCTGGCCAAGCTCTTCTCCGGATGCGCCAGCGACCCGAAGTGCTCGGCGGCGTACCCGACGTTCAAGGACGACTTCGACGCCCTGGTCTCCGAGTGGAACGCGCAACCGTTCGAGACGACCGCGACGGACCCGACCGGCCAGCCACGTCAGCTCGCGATCACCGGTGCAGACCTCCTGGCCGCCGTGTGGAACGCCATGTACAACAACAATGTCATCCCGTTGCTGCCGTCGCTCGTGGGCCAATTGCGAGCACGCGGCGACGCCGCCGGCACGATCGTCACCCAGCTGGTAACTGCGGGGGTGACCCAGCTCACCCAGGGCGCCGAAGCGATGGGGAATGCCGTCGAGTGCGCCGATCGTCAGCGGCTCGGCGGCCCGAAGCAGGACAAGGTGCTCGCCGACAACCCCCGCTTCGCCGGCCTGATCTCGCTCAGGACGTCGGGGCAAGCGTGCGACGTGATCCGGGTCAAGAGTGTGCCCGCGGCGTTCAACAAGGCCGTGCGCAGCAACCTGCCGGTGCTCGTCTACGGCGACGAATACGACCCGGTCACACCGCCCGCGAACAGCCGGCGCGCGGCGCGCACGTTGCCCCGGTCGACGTTCGTCGCGACCCATGGTCTCGGGCACGGTGCAGTCCTCAAGGACGAGTGCACGCTTGGGATCTTCGGCGTGTTCCTCACCGACCCGACAGCGCCCGTCGACGTCACATGTGCCAAAGAGATGCTGGGTCCGGCATGGGCCACCTAGGTCAACGAGCGGGATGTCGGACCAAACCCGCCTGCCCAGAGTCACTGTTCCAAGGCTTCATCGCTGACCAGACCCAACGTCCTGAGACCACCTGCGTCAGTCAGCTACCCGAACCCGCATGGAGCTAGCAGAAGGAGTTCCCATGAACAGCACCCGTTCCTACGTTCCCTACCTCGTCGGCGCCATCGTCGTCTTCGCTCTCGGACTCGCCATCGGCTATTCGCAAGGCGACGATCCGACCTTCCTCAACTCCGTCTCCAAAATTCTGCTGACCGTCGGCTTCTTGGCCGCCATCATGACCGGCGCCCTTCAGCTGATCTCGCAGCGTGCGAGCCGCGCGCAGCCGGCCATGAGCTCGTTCGGTCGCCACGCCAGGGCGCTGGCGGCATTCGCCGTCGTCGTCGCGGTCGTCATGCTCGACGTTTCGAGCAGTAGCGCGACGGACGCAACGCCGAATGGGGACCCACCCATCACGACGTTCTCCGACCCCGGCCATCACCTTCGCCGTCCGCGCGACATCGTGGCCGGACCCGACGGGAACCTGTGGTTCACCGCCGACACTGACCAGATCGGGCGAATCTCCCCACGCAGGGCGATCACCATGTTCAGCGACCCCCACGGGGTCGTCCACGCTCCCAACGGGATCGTCGCCGGCGCCGACGGAGCGCTGTGGTTCAGCAACCTCCACGACGTCATCAGCCGCATTACGACCGCAGGCGAGATCACGCACTTCCCAGTTGGCGACGGTGCGGCGGTCGGCCCGCTCGGGCTCGCGGCAGGCCCGGACGGCAATGTGTGGTTCACCACCGCCAACGACCGCGTCGGGCGAATCACTCCCGACGGTCAGGTCACCACGTTCGACGTCGCCGTCGCCGGGATCGGCTTCCCGAACAAGATCACTACCGGCCCCGACGGGAACCTCTGGTTCACCGCCCTCGACAGCCGCATCGGCCGGATCACACCTGCCGGTGAGGTCACGGTCTTCGATGCCGTTGGCGCCAACATCGCCTTCCCCTCCGACATCGTCGCCGGCCCCGATGGCGCTGTCTGGTTCACGAGCCCGGCGAGCAACCGAATCGGTCGCGTCACCGTCGACGGCGTCGTCACCTCGTTCGACGGCACCGCAGCCGGTGCTCGTCAGCCAAGCGCACTCACCGTCGGTGCGGACGCCACGCTGTGGTTCACCAACTCCAATAACCGCATCGGCCGCATCACAGTCGACGGAGTGATCACCACACACGACGCCGACCACGCCCACGTTCGCACGCCATTCGACATCGCCGCCGGCCCTGACGGCAACGTTTGGTTCACGAGCCTCAACAGCAACCGAGTCGGGTTCGTGGACCAAACTGATGTGGCTACCGGCGACGAGCCGGCTGTGTAGCTCTCGCGCTACAAGGGCGCGGGCTCGATGGCGGCGAGCCGTTCCATGGCGGGACCGAAGGTCGACTCGAGCCAACCGGCCGGGTCTTCCGTCACGGGCCCGGTGACGAGCGTGGACACGCCGCTCTTCGCGAGGGCTTCCGCACCCCGCACGACGTCATCGGCGGTCGCGTCCGGCGGAAGGTCGCGGAACAGGACTGTGACCTCGATCTCGTTCGGGTCGCGCCCCACCGCGTCGCAGTGCCTGCGGAGGACATCGAGCTTGTGCGCGACCTCCTCGGGCCCGCCGAAGAGGTTGCACGCGTCGGCGTACCGCGCGACGAGCCGGAGCGTCTTCCGCTCGCCGCCGCCACCGATCAGGATCCGCGGGCGCGGTGTGCTGACCGGCATCGGGCTGCAGATCGTCTCGTCGAGCCGGTAGTGCCGGCCCTCGTACGGCCCGTTGTCGTCGCTCCACATCTGCAGGCAGATCTGGATCGCTTCCTCCAGGCGTTCGAAGCGCTCCGCCGTCGGCGGGAACGGCACACCGAGACCACGGTGCTCGCGGTCGTACCACGCCGCGCCGATGCCGAGGTCGGCCCGCCCGCTCGACACGACGTCGAGCGTCGTCACGACCTTGGCGAGGATCCCGGGATGGCGATAGGTCACACCGGTCACGAGGAGACGCAGCCGCAGGCGTTCGGTGCGACCGGCGACGAAGCCGAGCGCGGTGTAGCCCTCGAGCATCGGATCCTCGGCCGGCGCCATCCAGTCCATCTGGAAGAAGTGATCCATGAACGACACGGTGCGGACGCCCATGGCCTCGGCCCGCTCGGCGAGGTCGGCGACACCCGGACCGATGCCGGGCGGACCGCCGGCCCAGTCGAATCGCATGATGTGGTAATCGAGTTCCATCCCGCCGTTCTACCCCCGGCGGGCAGTGCCCCAAGACAGCGCCCTCAGTCGGCGAGCACCTCGGCCAAGGATTCGATCATGAACCCGACGTCGTCGCTGGTGAGAGCGTGGTGGCACGGGAGCGACAGCGCCCGGTCCATCACCCGGTCGGCGTTCGGGAACCCGCCGGCGGGCGCGCGATGTTCGATGGCGGCGAAGCCGGGCTGGCGAAGCACGTTGCCGGTCCAGACCATCAACGTCGCGATGCCGCGTGATTCGAGCTGGCGTTGGATCGCGGTGCGATCGAGCCCTTCGCGCAGCACGAACGGATAACGCATCCACGTGACTTGGGCGTCATCGCGGGAGCGGGGCCGCACGACCTTATCCTCGTGGGCGGCGAAGAAGTCGTCGAGGCGCTGCCAGCTGTACCGCCGCCGCTCGTTGTAGTCGGCGAGCTTGTCGAGCTGGACGAGCCCGTAGGCGGCGCCGAGCTCCGACGGCTCGAAGTTGTAGCCGATGGCGTCGAACAAGAACACGAGGTCATACGGCGTGCCGTCGGCCAGCGGTCCGAAGCGGTCCTTCTCACCCTGACGGGAGCCGAACAGGTACGTCTCCGAGCGACGACCCCACCGGCGCAACGTGAGGCAACGGTCCAGAAGCGCGTCATCGTCGAGCCCGACGAGCCCGCCGTTGCCCGCAGCCGTGATCGCATGGCCCCGGGCGAAGCTCGTCACCGAGATGTCGGCGCGCGTGCCGGTGCGCGAGCCGCGCAGCCATGCGTCCAGCACGTCGCAACTGTCCTCGACCACGGTGAGGCCGTGCGCGTCGGCGACTTGCCGGATGCGGTCCCAATCAGGGACGTTGCCGACGAGATTCGGCGCGAGGATCGCCTTGGTCCGGGGCCCGATCATCTCCTCGATCCCTTCCACGTCGATCTGGTACGTGTCGGGCTCGACGTCGACAAACGCGGGCACGATCCCCGATTGCACGAGCGGCGCCACATCGGTCGCGAAGGTCACCACCGGCGTGACGACCTCGTCGCCGGGCGTCAGCTCGAGCAGATCGATCGCCAGGCGCAGCGCCGACGAACCGGAGTTGACCATCACCCCGTGGCGCTTGGCGAGCAACTCGGCGACCCTGTGCTCGAAGTCGCCCACGCGCTCGCCGATCGCGAGGTTGGACTCGCGCAACGCCGCGACCACGGCCTCGATCTCGCGTTCGTCGTGGACGGCACCCGGGTCGGGCAACCGCCGCCGCGCCGGTCTCGTCGTCATTTCCGGGCAGGCTAGGCGCCGAGTATCAGCCGAGTGCCGGCGGCGAAAGACCCGGACGCACCTGCTCGCAGAACAGCTCGAGCTGACGCTGCTCGTCGGCCACCGGCCAGATCAGGACGCGTTGCACGCCCGCGTCACGGAATTCGGCGAGTAACTCGGCGAAGCGCGCCGGCGGTCCGACGGGAAGGCGCTCGCGCAGCACCTCCTCGGGACGGTGGATCGCCGGCACCAGACGTTGCCGAACGACGCGATCCGCCTCGGCGCGATCCTCCGTGATGTAGAACCACATCGTGGCGAGCCCGTTCGGGAACGTGACGGGGCTCTTGCCGTACTCCGCCAGCCGATCATCGAGGCGGGCACGAGCATCGGCAAACAACGCAGGCGTGGTGTTGTACGCCGACGCGAGCCACCCGTCACCCAAGCGGGCGACACGCCGCAACCCCGCATTCGACCCCCAGCTTCCGAGCCAGATCGGCGGGCCTCCCGGCTGCGCGGTCGCCGGCTCGAGGCGCATCCCTTCCGTGGAATAGAAGCGGCCGACGAACGGTGCAGGATCCCGTCCCCACAGCGAACGCAGAGTCTGAACCGCTTCGTCGAGGCGCACCCAACGCTCTTCGAAGTCGAGACCCACGCTCTCGTAATCGCGAGGGGACGAGCCCGGACCGACCACGGCCAGCGTGCGCCCACCGGAGAGGCGGTCGATGGCGCCGAGCGTCTTCGCCACGGGGACGGGGCCACGCACGACCGCAAGCGCCACCGTCGTCGCAAGCGTCATCCCCGCCGAGTGCTCCATTGTGGCAGCGAGCGCGGTCGGCCCGTCGAGCCACGGCACGTCGAAGACCAGGTGGTCGTTGGCGGAGAGCATTGTGAACCCCGACCGCGCCGCGGTCTTCGTGTAGTCGACCAGGTGCTGGAGCGTGTAGGGATGGCCGCCGAAATCCATCAGCGGCAAGTGCGCGCCGAAATCCACATCGTCTCCTTACCAGGAACGGGCCCGGTACGCGGCGGAGAGGTCGTCGTCAGCCGGTCGGTCGCTCGACCAGCTCCACGAGCTTCTTCGGCGCGAGAACGCAATAGCTCTCGGTGACGAGCTCGGCGACCTCGTCCCAATCGACGCGCGCCTCGAGCACCGATGCCGACGACGGTCGGGTCGCCACGGAGGCTTGAAGAAGGGACGACCCGCTTCGCTCAACGCCGCGAGCTCGGGACCCGACGACTCGAACGTCAGCACGGTCACCGGGCCATCCGTGGCAGCGGCACGCGCGTACCCGGGTGGCCGCCCGGCATCGATCGTGAGCACGTGCGCAAAGGTCTTCTTCCGGATGCGCCACCGCGTGCCCACCCACGCCGACTCCTCATAGGCCTCGGGCAAAGAGAGGCACACCGACCGGAGCTTGTCGACGATCTCGGGCGCGACGTCCACGCGCCTCCCTACTAGAGAGCTACGCCGCGTCGGCGGCCGCCTGGACCGCGGCCAGGTCGATCTTCTGCATCCCGAGCATTGCCTTCATGGCCCGCTGGCCGCGCGCCTGATCCGGGTCGTTGAGCATCTCCACCATTCCGACCGGGACGACCTGCCAGGACAGTCCGTACTTGTCCTTCAGCCATCCGCACGGCCCCTCCTCCCCACCTTCGGAGAGCTTGGTCCAGTAGTAGTCGACCTCGTCCTGGTCGGCGCAGTTGATCAGCAGCGAGATGGCCTCGTCGAAGGTGAAGTCGGGGCCGCCATTGAGGGCGGTGTACTCCTGGCCATCGAGCACGAAGTCCACGGTCAGGACCATGCCCGCCTCTCGTGGCCCCGCGTCGCCGTAGTGGGTGACGTTCGTGATCTTCGAGTTCGGGAACACCGAGACGTAGAACTCGGCGGCCTCCTCGCCCTGCGTGTCGAACCAGAGGTTGGGCGTAACCCTGGGCATGACAACTCCTCCTGTGGTCGGGTGCGGGTGAACTCCACTTCTCGACCGCTGTACCGGTCGAGAATCATCGTTCCCGGCCCGACGCCCTGCCCATCGCAACCCTGACCGCCCGTCGGCACCGGGTCAGACTGGGGTCGTGGCCGGCATCACCGTGAGCGGTGTGACGATCGACAGCGCCGAACCCGAGAAGCTCGCGGCCTGGTGGGCGGAAGCCCTCGGCTGGCGGCTGGACGGCTGCACCTGCCACTCGCCCGGCGGCGGGCTGCAACGGCTCGAGTTCATGCCGGTGCCCGAGGCCAAGCGCGTCAAGAACCGTGTGCACATCGACTTCGGAGCAGACGACGTCCAGGCGGCCGTCGATCGTCTCGTCGCCATGGGCGCCACGATCGCCTGGGAAGAGGACTTCCCGCCCGAGCTGCAGTACCGCAACCTCGTGCTGCGAGATCCCGAGGGCAACGAGTTCTGCGTCGGCGGACCGGCCAATGCCGCGACTGAACCGGCGGAGGGGCGCTAGCAAGTCTCGTTGGCGGCCCCTCAAACACCCGCCCGGGTGATTGTGGGCGCAGTCCGACGGCATCACTATCGACGTCCCGCGCGGCACGTCCTGACGCGCGTTTGACCGAGATGCCTACGCCCGAATCGGAGGTCGTGAATGCCGGACGTCACCAAGCTGATCGAGCAGGAGCACCGACAGGTCGAAGCGCTCTTCCAGCGCTTCCGGGAGACCGGAGGCAGCGGGCTGGTGGCGACGATCTGTGACGAGCTCGACGCCCACACCGCCGCCGAAGAAGAGGCCTTCTACCCGGTGGTGCGTGACGACGTTCCCTCGGGGAAGAAGCTTGCGAGCGAAGCGAACGACGAGCACGGCGAGGCACGCCAGGTCATCGGTCGACTCCGCAGATCTTCCGATCCGGACCATGTCGTCGACCTGATGAACGAGCTCGAGCGATTGGTGCAACACCATGTCGAGGAAGAGGAAGCGGAGATGCTCCCGCAGGCCCGCAAGGCGCTCGGTGAGGATCGGCTGATCGAGGTCGGCAGCGCCTACGAATCCGCCAAGGCACAAGCGCAGGGCTGATCAGCGATCGCCCTCGCCGTTGGCGTGAGCGGGGGCACTCCGCTCCTCGTCTGCGTCGATCCGCCGTGGGCGCTGCTCGCCGAGGAGGCCAGCGCGCGCGACCGCAACCGCCTGCACGCGATTTCGGACGTTGAGCTTGGAAAAGAGACGGCGTAGCTGGGTCTTGATCGTGTTCTGACTCAGGTACAAGTGCTCGCCGAGCTCCCGGTTGGTCATGCCCGTAGGCAGCAGCGCCAGCAGCTCGCTCTCACGTGCTGTGAGATCGCGCTCTCGGCCTGGCCATCGGAGCTCGGGGGCAATCACCGCGCGCTGTGATCGGTTGACCGAGGCGACTTGCTCGCCGCGAGCAGCGGCTCTGATGCCATCGACGATTTCGTGTGCCGGCGTTGCCTTCGAGATGAACCCGCGCGGCCGGCATCGATAGCGGCGTTCGCGATCGTCACGTCGTCAGAGAAACTGAACACGACGATCGCGCCATTCGAAGGGTCTGATGCCAAATCTTGCACACGGTCGCTCATACCAGTCGTTTCGCCATACGTGTCCAAAAGGGTGACGTCAACCGTGCGCGCAGGCTCCACCTTGACGTCGAGCTCGACGACGCTTATTTCGGGCGCGTACGGCCGCAGCAGCGCGCGCAGGCCTTGGAGAACGATTTCGTAGTCGTCTGCGAGCGCGACACGAATCTCGGGCACCCAACCAGGATGCTTCACAGCCGCGATGACCGAAACACCCCACCGGGTGATTGAGATGCTCCGAGCCCCGTGTGACCATCGCTCTTCGCGGAGATCTCGTGAACATCATGCGCAGGCCACCGCGAGATGGCACCGGTTCAGCCCGTGAGCTGGTCCTGACCGAATCATCCCGGTCGGGTCATCGTGCTCGAAGTAACCGGATATGGACGTCTTCTCCGCATTGGGGAGACCCGCGCACATCGCGCCGCTGAGCTGAGGTTCATTCGACCAAGCAATGGAGGAGCTCGTGACAGACATGCGAGGCAAGACGAGTGCTGCCGGAGAGCAGGGCCAGCAGACGGCAGAGCGCGCGGCGTCCGAGGCGTCGCAGGTCAGCGAAACGGCCAAGGACCAAGCGCGCCAGGTCAAGGACGAGGTCGCGTCGCAGGCCCGCGGCTTGGTCGACCAAGCTAAGAGCGAATTGCGCGACCAGGGTCGCTCGCAGGCCGACCAGGTGGCCCACGCCATCCGTCGGGTGAGTGATCAGGCAGGGGCTCTGGCCGCCGGTCGCGTCGACGAAGCCGGCAACGTGGCCGACTACGTGCGGCGCGCCGGCGACCAGGTGGGGCGGGTTGCGGACCGTCTCGACCGGCGCGGTGTCGAGGGGGTGGTCAACGACGTGCAGGACTTCGCGCGGCGTCGTCCGGGCGCGTTCCTGTTGGGCTGCGCGGCCGCCGGGTTCGCGACAGGTCGGCTGCTGCGGGGCGGGGTCGCAGGTTCGGGGGGTTCCAATGGCAACGCGGGTTGACGACGATCGATCGGTCGGCCAGCTCCTCGGTGATGTGACGAGAGAGCTCCAGGCGCTCGTGCGCAAGGAGCTCGAACTGGCGAGAGCCGAGACCAAAGAGGAATTGCAGCGGGCGGGCGCGGCGGGCAAGCGGTTCGGCGCCGCCGGGCTCGCCGGCTACCTCGCCGTGGTGATGCTGGCGTTCGCAGCGGCGTGGGCGCTCACGGCCCTCATGCCGACGGGCTGGGCGTTCCTTGCGGTCGGAGTAGTCCTCGGACTCGTCGCCGCCGTGGCGGCGCTGCAAGGGCGCCGGAAGGTGCAGGAGATTCATCCCGTGCCCCTGGAAACCGTGGAAACCCTCAAGGAGGACGTGCAGTGGCTGAAGTCTCGCAAGAGCTGAGGCAGGACATCGAACGCATCCGTGACGATCTCGATACGACGCTTGACGCGCTCGGCGAGCGGGTCAGTCCGCGGCGAATCGCCCGGCGGCGAACGGCTGCCGTGCGCACACGCGTGACACGTGTACGCGGGGCGGTGATGGGTTCGGCACCCGAGTCGGGCGCGGCGGTGGCGGGACGCGCCCGCGAGGTGGCGGGTTCCGCCAAGGATGGCGCTCAGCAAGTTGCCGGCCGCGCGGCCGAGCAGGTCCGCGAGGCGCCGGAGGCGATCCAGCAGCAGACCCAGGGCAATCCCCTGGCGGTCGGTCTTATCGCGTTCGGTGCCGGCCTCCTGCTGGCGACGGCGTTCCCGCCCACCGAGGCCGAACAGCGCGCCGCCGGCGCGTTGCAAGAGCGTGTCGAGCCGATCAAGGACCAGGCGCTCGAAGCGGGTCGCGAGATGAAGGACCACCTGCAAGAGAGCGCTCGTGAGAGCGCACAGCAGGTCAAGCAGACCGCGACCGACGCCACCCAAGAGGTGAAGCAGCAAGCGCAGTCTTCGGCGAAGAACGTCAAGAGACAAGCCGGCTAGCAAGCGGCAGAGGGCAGTTCGACGGGACACGGGGGTCGTGATGGCGGCTGACTTGCGAGCACTCGACGGAACGCAGAACGGACGCGGACGGCAAGCCACCCGGCCGAGGGAAGTGCCGGTCCGGGGCTGGCTCGACGCCTTGAAGCGAACGCGCCGCGGGGTTCGCGACACCAACGCGTCGATCGTCGCAGCCGGCGTCGCGTTTTACGCGTTTCTCGCGCTGGTCCCGGCGCTCATCGCGGTGGTGGCGATCTACGGACTGGTCGCCAACCCTGCCGACGTCAAAGATCAGATCACGTCGTTCGCCAGTGCGGCGCCCCGTGACGCCCAGCGGCTGCTCTCCAATCAGCTGAGCTCCATCACCCGTGGTGCCGGCGGCGGGACGGGCATCGCGGCCGTCATCGCGATCGCCGCTGCACTGTGGAGCGCGTCCAGCGGCATTGCAGCGCTCAACACCGGGCTCACCGTCGTGAACCGCGAACAGGAGACTCGGGGGTTCCTCAAGAAGCGGATTCTCGCATTGGCGCTCACGCTCTTCGCCGTCGTGGGCGTTCTCGTGATGCTCGCGTTCGTCGTGGCGCTCCCTTCCCTGCTGGACAGCGCCGGCATCACCGGTGTCGGCAGCACGGCGCTGGAGCTGGCCCGGTGGCCGCTGCTTGCGATCGTCTTGCTCGACGGCCTGGCGGTCATCTACCGCTACGGCCCCCAACGCCGGAGACCCAAGTGGCGATGGGTCAGCCCGGGCGCGATCGTGGCCATGATCGTCGGGCTCGTGGCGTCGATCGGGTTCTCGATCTACGTCTCGCTCCTCGGCAACTACAACAAGACCTACGGCGCCCTCGGCGCCATCATCGTCGTGCTGCTGTGGCTCTACCTGATGGCGTTCGCGGTGCTGTTCGGTGCGACATTGAACGCCGAGCTGGAACACCAAACCGAGCGGGACACGACCGCCGGCGACGAACGACCCATGGGTGAGCGGGGAGCTCACGTCGCCGACACCGTCGGGCCAACCCGCACCGGAGCTCTGACGCGCCAAGCCGGGCTCGCGACTGCTTTCTGACGGTCCGTCAGAACGTGTTCTAGTCTCGGAGCCGTGGAGTTCAACCTCGCCGATCTCTTCGAGAACGCGGCCGACCACTTCGGCGACCGGGAGTACATCGTCTGCGACGGCAAGCGCCGCACGTACAGAGAGATGGAGAAGCGGGCCAACCAGCTCGCCCACCACCTCGCCGCCCAGGGCGTCGGGCCCGGCGACCACGTCGGCATCTACGCCTACAACTCCGTCGAGTGGGTCGAGACGCTCTGGGCGGTGTTCAAGCTGCGAGCGGTCTGGGTCAACATCAACTACCGCTACGTCGAGGACGAGCTGCGCTACCTGTTCGACAACGCCGACCTGGTGGCGCTCGTGTTCCAGCGGGAGTTCGCGCCCCGGGTCGCCGGCGTGCGTGACGAGCTGCCGATGCTGCGCCACGCCATCGTCATCGAGGACGGCAGCGGCGCCGACCTCGCCGGCCTCGACGCCGTCGACTTCGAGGAGGCCGTCGCCTCCGGCTCACCCGAGCGGGACTTCGGGCCCCGCTCCCCCGACGACCGCTACATCCTCTACACGGGCGGCACGACGGGCATGCCCAAGGGCGTCGTGTGGCGGCACGAGGACGTCTTCTTCGCGCTCGGTGGCGGCATCGACGTGGTCGGCGGCACGAAGGTCGACCGGCCCGAGGCGATGGTCGAGAAGGGCCTCACCCAGGGGCCCGACGACCTCGTTGCCGATCGCGCCGCTCATGCACGGCGCCACCCAGTGGGGCGTCATGGCGGGCAGCTTCGTCGGCAACAAGATCGTGCTCGTGTCGAAGTTCGAGGCGCACCGCGTGTGGCAGCTCGTCGGTGAAGAGGGCGTCAACATGATCATGATCACGGGCGACGCCATGGGCCGGCCGCTCGTCGAGACGATGCAGGAGCGGGGCGACGAGTACGACGTGTCCTCGCTCTTCGCGGTGGGGAGCACGGCGGCGGTGTTCTCGCCGACGGTGAAGGACCAGTTCTTCGAGCGCTTGCCGAACATCATCGTGTCCGACGCCGTCGGCTCCTCCGAGGGCGGAGCCAACGGGTACACGGTCGTGCAGAAGGGCAACACGGCGATGAAGGGCGGCCCGACGGTGACCGCGGTGCAGGACACCGTCGTGCTCGACGAGAACCTGCGTGAGGTCGAGCCCGGGTCCGGCGTCGTCGGCAAGATCGCCCGCAAGGGCAACATCCCGCTCGAGTACTACAAGGACCCCGAGAAGACGGCGCAGACGTTCGTCACCGCGCCCGACGGCACCCGATACGTGATCCCGGGCGACTTCGCCACCATCGAGGCCGACGGCACGATCACCCTGCTCGGCCGGGGGTCGGTGTCGATCAACTCGGGCGGCGAGAAGATCTTCCCCGAGGAGGTCGAGGCCGCGGTGAAGTCGCACCCGGCGGTGTACGACGCGGTGGTCGTCGGCGTCCCCGACGAGCGGTGGGGCCAGCGCGTCGCCGCGGTGGTACAGCCTCGTGACGGCACGGCGCCGACGCTCGACGATCTCCAGGCGCACTGCCGGACGAAGCTCGCCGGGTACAAGGTCCCGCGGGAGCTGCACCTCGTCGAGCTGATGCAGCGCTCCCCCAGCGGCAAGCCCGACTACCGATGGGCCGAGAAGATGGCCACGATGGCGGAGGTTCAGGCATGAAGACCCGTGTATCCGACATGTTCGGCATCGATCTGCCGATCTTCGCGTTCAGCCACTGCCGCGACGTCGTGGCCGCGGTGAGCAAGGCCGGAGGGCTCGGCGTGCTCGGCGCGCTGGCGTTCTCGCCCGAGCAGCTCGAGATCGAGCTGAACTGGATCGACGAGCACGTCGACGGCAAGCCCTACGGCGTCGACGTCGTGATGCCGGCGAAGTACGCGGGCGCCGGCGAGCTGGACCCGGAGCGGATGGGCGACCAGCTCAAGGAGATGATCCCGCAGCAGCACCGCGACTGGGTCGACCAGCTGCTGGCCGAGCACGACGTGCCGGAGCTCTCCGACGAAGACCGCTCCGAGGGGCTGCTCGGCTGGGTGCACGAGAAGGGCCGCGAACAGGTGCAGATCGCGCTCGATCACCCGATCAAGCTGCTCGCGAACGCGCTGGGCTCGCCGCCCAAGGACGTCGTCGACCTCGCGCACGAGCACGGCGTGAAGGTTGCGGCGCTGTGCGGCAGCGTGCAGCAGGCCGAGCGCCACGTGAACCAGGGCGTCGACATCGTCGTCGCCCAGGGTGGCGAGGCCGGCGGTCACACCGGCGACGTCGCGTCGCTGATCCTGTGGCCGGACGTCGTCGACGCGATCGCGCCGACGCCAGTGCTCGCGGCCGGCGGGATCGGTACCGGGCGGCAGATCGCGGCCGCGCTCGCGCTCGGCTGCGAGGGCGTGTGGACGGGCTCGATCTGGCTCACGACGGCCGAGAGCGACACCGGCACGATGGCGATGGAGAAGCTCCTCGAGGCGGGCGCCCGCGACACCGTGCGGTCGCGCAGCTGGACGGGCAAGCCGGCGCGCATGCTGCGCACGGAGTGGACCGAGGCCTGGGAGCGCGAGGACTCGCCGGGGACCCTGCCGATGCCGCTCCAGTTCATGCTGATCAACGACGCCATGCGCCGCATCAACAAGTTCAACGTCAAGGAGCTGACGACGATGCCGGTCGGCCAGATCGTCGGCCGCATGAACAAGGTGCGCCCGGTGCGCGACGTGATGTTCGACCTGGTCGACGAGTTCGTCGAGTCGTCGCAGAAGCTGGAGAAGCTCGTCGAGGAGTAATGCACGATCTCGACATCCGCTACGCGGAGACGACCGGCGGACTCGAGATCGCGTACGCCATCGTCGGCAACGGGCCCATCGACGTTGTCGTCGTTCCCGGCATCGCCGCACACCTCGACCTCGTATCCGACGTGCCGTGGTACACGCCCATCCTCCAGAACCCCCCGCCGTACGCGCGCATGATCGCGTTCGACAAGCGCGGCGGCGGATTGTCCGACCGGTCGTTCGGAACAGGCACGCTCGAGGACCGCATGGACGACGTCCGGGCCGTGATGGATGCAGTCGGGTTGCGCCGAGCGGCGCTGATGGGCGCGATCGACGGCGCCCCGATGGCGATCGCCTTCGCGGCGACGTATCCCGAGCGCGTCACCGCTCTGGTGCTTTGGACTGCGTACGCCCGGCTGGCACAGGCACCGGACTACCCGACCGGCATACCGCGTGACGTCTACGAGAGCGCAATCGAGCGGACGCGTCAGCTCTGGGGGACGGGCCGGGCGCTCATCGGGTACACCGTTGACGCCGACGACTACGCCGACGCCCTTCGCCGGCTCGCGCACCTCGAGCGGAACGTCGGCACGCCCAGGGCGATCGCCGAGCAGTTCATCCTGAACTACGAGACCGACGTGAGCACCGCGCTCCCGCTCGTCCAGGCGCCGACACTCGTCGCCCACTGCGCCGAGGACCCTCGCTACCCGGCCTCTTGGAGCCGGTACATCGCCGACCGCATCCCGAACGCCCGCTACGTCGAGTTTCCCGGCAACTTCGACGGCAGCTGGCGGCGTGCCAGCTGGGAGCCGCTGGCAGTCGAGATGGAGGCGTTCCTCACCGGCGTCCGCCCGGCGGCGTTCCGCGACGTCGAGCGCACGCTGGCGACCGTGCTGTTCACAGACATTGTCGAATCGACGCGGCGGGCTGAAGCTCTCGGCGACCGCCGGTGGCGGGAGCTCCTCGACGCGCACGACGCCCTCGTCCGGGGCGAGCTCGCCCGTTTCGGCGGGCGCGAGGTAACGCACGCCGGCGACGGCTTCCTGGCCACGTTCGACGGGCCCGTCCGCGCGATCCGGTGCGCGCAGGCGATCGTCGCCGGCGTCGCCGATCTGGATCTCGCCGTCCGGACCGGTCTGCACACGGGCGAATGCGAGCGTCGCGGCGACGACATCGCCGGGCTCGCCGTGCACATCGGCGCACGTGTCGCCGGCCTCGCCGGCCCGGGCGACGTGCTGGTCTCGAGCACGGTGAAGGACCTCGTGCTCGGATCCGGTATCGAGTTCGAAGACCGCGAGACCGCACGCGCTCAAGGGCGTTGAGGGCAAGTGGCATCTGTTCGCCGCAAAGGAGCGTTGAGAGATGTTCATCTCGGTGCTGGTGCGCCGGCTGAAGCCAGGCAAGACATACGACTTCATCGAATCGACGGCCGTGCGCGGCATCTACGAGATCGAGGACGAATTCGACTTCTCGACCGACAAGACTGTGTCCCGAGGCCGCCCCGGCCCGGAGAGGTAAGTTTCGGGGAGTCCGGGCGAGAGGTCCGGCGACGGAGGGATGGACATGGGCACGGTGGGCACGGCCGTGGCGATCGCCGCCATCGCCTATCTCGTCGGCTCGATCCCCTCGGCGTACATCGTCGGGACGGCTCGTCTCCGGCGTCGACATCCGGGTCAGCGGCGAAGGCAACGTCGGCGCCCGGAACGCGTACCACGTCGTCGGTCACGGCTGGGGCGTGGCGGTCTGCCTCCTCGACGCAGCGAAGGGCGGCGCGGTGGCGGTGGCGCTGCGCGACCGCCCCACCTGGCAGCTCATGCTGGGCGGGGTCGCCGTCATCGCCGGCCACGGATTCCCGATGTGGCTGGGCTTCGTCGGCGGCAAGGGCGTCGCCACCGCCAGCGGGTTCGGCATCGCGCTCTTCCTTCCCGCCGCGGTCCTCGGCGGCGCGAGCGCCGGCGCCGTGTTCGCGGTGACTCGCCGCTTCCTCCCGACACTCGTCGCGGCGATCGTCGGCACGTTGGCGGCGGCCATGCTGCTCGGCGCGGGCGCCATCACGCTTGGCATCGTCGTGACCTTGTTCGCCCTCACCGGGGTCAAACGCGCGCTCGATGAGCCGCGCATGCGCGAGATCGAGGCGTCCACCGGCTGGGATCGCGCAGCCGGCGGAACCACGTGAGCAGAGCGTTCCTGCTCGGCGAGGTCCTCACCGTTCTGCTGCTGGCGCAGGTCGGGCTGGTCGTCTGGAACCTGCGCGTGGTGCGCCGGCCACCGGCGCGCCGGTGGGCCACCGACGCGCCGATGATCAGCGTGCTGGTTCCGGCCCGGAACGAGGAAGCATCGATCGCGGCATGCGTGGACGCGCTGCTGGCACAGGACTACCCGAACCTCGAGATCATCGTCCTCGACGACGACTCGACCGACCGCACCGCTGCCACCGTGCTCGCCCGCCGCGACCCGCGACTCCGCCTCGCCACCGGCGCGGCGCTGCCCGAGGGCTGGACGGGAAAGAACTGGGCGTGTCATCAGCTCGCGACCCAGGCGCACGGCGACGTGCTGTGCTTCATCGACGCCACCGCGATTTTGAGCCCCGACGCGCTGTCCCGCGCAGTCGGTGAGCTTCGCGACTCCGACCTCGGCCTCGTGTCGATGCTCCTGCGCACGGACACCGACACGGCGTCCGAGGCCGTGCTGATGCCCATCGTGAACTACGGGTTGCTCGCGCTCCTGCCCGCCGCGCTCATCGAGAAGCCCGCCTTCCGCAAGGAGGCGATCGCGCTCGGACCGTTCGTCATGGTCACGCAGGCGGCGTACACCGCTGCCGGGGGCCACGCCGCCGAGCCGGCGCACATCGTCGACGACGTCCAGCTCGCCCGGTCGGTGAAGGCCTCCGGGCACCGCATCGCCCTCCGCAACGGCACCGACCTCGTCCATACCCGGTGGTACACGGGCTTCCGCGAGATCTGGAATGGCTTCTCGAAGAACGTGTACGGCGGGATCGGCTACCGGCCGGGTATCGGCTTGCTCACGCTCTTCGTGGTCGTGCCGGCGCTGCTCATCCCGTTCCTGCGGCTCGGCGCCGGCCTCACGACCGGTGGCGCGCTCGCGTTCCCGGCGGCGCAGGTCGCGCTGATCCTGTCGATGCGGACCGTCACCTCACGCGTCGGGCGCGACCCGATGTGGTCCGTCCCGCTGCACCCGATCGCGATCGCCGTGTGGGCCGGGACGTTCGCCCGATCCATGGTGCTCGCCCACACGGGGCGCGAGATCGAGTGGAAGGGCCGTAGGTATGTGGCCCGACCGCACGAGCCCGAGCTCGACCGGACCGAGGCGTCCGCCTAACCGTCACAGGACACGCGCGCATCGTGGACCTCCGCGGCGCATCGTGGGCGTCGGCCGTCCGATGAGGGGCAGCAGCACCCGGCCACCCTTGGGCAGGGAAAGAACGGCACGAGCACCGCGGCCCCGGCGGATCCGTACCCGCTGGGTCGAGCGCCATAGCCGCAACCGGCAAAGCACCTCATTGACGCGGAACCACAGGAAGTCCCCGAGTGTGGTCGAACCTCGACTATTCGATGATCCCGGTCGGGCGCGGGATGCCGGCGGCGTCGAGGGCGCCGTAGTACATGTCGAGCGCCATCTGCGCGTCGGTGTAGCCGAAGTAGTTGCCGTCGTCGTCGTAGAGGATGAGCCCACCCTCGATGACGAAGAACACCTCGACCGGCTCCTCGCTGTCGGGCATGGCCTCGAGCGTGTGCGTGGAGCCGGCCTGCTCGAACACGAACGAGCCCGGCGAGGCGACGAAGTCGTACTCGAGGTAGTGCCAGCGGCCCTTGAGCGTGTACGCGTGCACGGCGCCGTCGTGGTGGTGGGTGGGGATGCGCTTCCCCGGTGCGAAGCGGTTGATGATCACCCACGTGCCCGTCTCGCGCGAGACGCGCAGCATCTTCGCCTCGACACCCTCGTCCCACACCGCCCACGGCAGGTCGTCGGTGTTGAGGTGGGCCGAGATGGCGTCGGGGGCGACGGTCGTCATGGATGCTCCTTTGGGTTTCTTGACACGGGGTTCCTTGACACGGCGCGGCTGAAACCGGTTCCATTCTGACCGATGCCGCTCGCACCCGCCGCCCGCACGATGATCGATCAGCTCGAAGCGGGCGGAGGTCCGGCTCTCGTGGGAGATGTCCGTGGACGACGCCCGCTCCTTGAGCGCGGTGATGGGCGCGATGGACCAGCCGCCCGAGGTGGCCAAGGTCGAGGATCGCGTGATCCCGGGACCGGCCGGCGACCTGCCCGTGCGGATCTACACGCCCGACGCGCCGGCGCCGCGGCCGGTCATCGCGTTCTTCCACGGCGGCGGGTTCGTGATCTGCTCGGTCGACACGCACGACGGCCTGGCGCGGCGCCTGGCCAACGCCACCGGCGCCGTGGTCGTGAGCGTGGAGTACCGGCTCGCACCCGAGGTGCGCTGTCCGGACTCCGCCGAGGACTGCTACGCCGCGACGCTGTGGACGCACGAACACGCGGGCGAGCTGGGCGCCGACCCGGGTCGGCTGGTCGTCGCCGGCGACGAGCGCGGGTGGCAACCTCGCCGCCGTCGTCGCGCTGATGGCGAGCGAGCGGAGCACGCCACCGATCACCGGCCAGGTGCTCGTGTACCCGGTCATCGACGCCGCCTGCGACGCGCCGTCGTACACGGAGAACGGCGAGGGCTACTTCCTCGAGGCGACCGGGATGCGCTGGTTCTGGGACCACTATCTCGGACCCGACGGCGACGGCGCCCACCACCATGCGTCACCGATCCGCGCGAGCGATCTGTCCGGCTTGCCGCCGGCAGTCGTGATCACGGCCGAGTTCGACCCGCTGCGCGACGAGGGCGAGGCGTACGCCGACGCATTGGCAGGCGGCCGGCGTGCCCGTCGTGGCGCGGCGCTACGACGGCATGATCCACGGCTTCGTGAGCATGCCGATGCTCTTCCCCGAGGCCGACGACGCGGTGGCGCGCATCGCCGACGCGGTCAGCGCGACGTTGGGTCGATCAAATCCCGTATAGGGCAGGCAATCGACCCAACTCAGATGCGTTGCAGGAGGCCGGCCGTTCCGAGTGACCCGCCGCAGCACATCGAGACGAGCGCGAACTCCTTGTCCGAGCGCTCGAGCTCGTGCAGCGCAGTGGTGATGAGGCGTGAGCCCGTCGACCCCACGGGGTGGCCGAGCGCGATGGCGCCGCCGTTCACGTTGACGCGATCCATGTCGGGCTTGTGGACCTGCGCCCACGACAGCACGACCGAGGCGAACGCCTCGTTGACCTCGAACAGGTCGAAGTCGGCCATCGACATGCGCGACCGGTCGAGCATCTTCTGGGTCGCGTGCACGGGGCCGTCGAGCAGGTAGTACGGGTCGGAGCCGGTCACGAGCTGGTGCACCAGACGTGCGCGCGGCTTCAGCCCGAGCGCCTTCGCCTTGTCCTCGTCCATCCACAGCACGGCGGCGGCGCCGTCGGAGATCTGGGACGAGTTGCCGGCGGTGATCATGTAGCCGTCCACGACCGGCTTCAGGTTCGAGAGCGCGTCCATCGACGTGTCGCGCAGACCCTGGTCGCGGGTCACGGTCATCGTCGAGCCGTCGGCCTGGGGCGCGTCGATGGGCGCGATCTCGCGCTCGAAGCGACCCTCGTCCCACGCCACTCGCGCCTTCTGCTGGGAGCCGAGCCCCCACTCGTCGAGGTCCTGACGCGTCAGCCCGCGCATCTCGGCGATGCGCTGGGCGGCGCCGAACTGGCCGTTGGGCGGGTCGTCGTACGGCCACGGCTCGGTCTTGTAGTGGCCCGGCCCGTTGATGACGTTCGACCCGAGCGGCACGTGGCTCATCTGCTCGACGCCGCACGCGATGCCGGCGTCCATGCCGCCGGCGGCGATGAGCCCGGCCACGAGGTGGTTCGCCTGCTGCGCCGAGCCGCACTGGGCGTCGACCGTGGTGCACGCGGTCGTGTACGGGAGGACGTCGTTGCCGGCCGACAACCACGCGTTGCGGGTGACGTTGCTCCCCTGCTCCCCCGCCTGGGTCACGCAGCCGCCGACGACCTCCTCGACCGAGCCCGCGTCGATGCCCGCCCGCTCGATGACCTGACACCAGGGCGTGGCGGAGGACCTCGGTCGCCTTCAACTCGGACAGCCAGCCGTTGCGCTTGCCGATCGGCGTGCGGACGGCTTCGACGATGACGGGCGTGCCCATGAGATCCTCCCGGGGAGCGTGCGTCTGGCAATAATAGAATCGGTTCTAATGCCGGGTCCGCTCGAGGGGTTGCGAGCCGTGGAGATGGTCGGGCTCGGGCCCGGGCCGTTCTGCGGGATGCTCCTCGCCGACATGGGCGCCGAGGTGCTCCGGGTCGACCGGGTCGACGCCGCCCGGGCGGTCGACCACTCGAAGCCGGCGACCAGCGCCATGGACCGCGGCAAGCAGGCCGTCGCCATCGACCTGAAGCAGCCCGACGGCGTCGAGGCGCTCGCTGCGGCTGATGGAGCAGGCCGACGCGTTCTTCGAGGTGTTCCGGCCCGGCGTGGCGGAGCGGCTCGGCGTCGGGCCCGACGTCGCGCTCACCCGCAATCCCCGGCTGGTGTACGGGCGGTTGACCGGCTGGGGCCAGGACGGCCCGTACGCGCAGGCCGCCGGCCACGACATCGACTACATCGCGCTGGCGGGCGCGCTCGAGCCGCTGGGCCGCGCCGGGGACAAGCCGACGCCGCCGATCAACGTGCTCGGCGACTTCGCCGGCGGCGGGATGCTGCTCGCGTTCGGGATCGCGTGTGCGCTGCTCGATCGCGAACGCACCGGCACGGGGCAGGTGATCGACGCCGCGATGGTGGACGGCGCCGCGCTCGATGCTCACCCCGTTCTACGGGGCGCGGGCGAGCGGCTTCTGGGGCGAGCGGGGAACGAACCACCTCGACACCGGCGCGCCGTTCTACGAGGTGTACGAGACGGCCGACGAGAAGTTCGTCGCGGTCGGAACGGTGGAGCCGAAGTTCTACGCCGAGCTGATGGCGCGGCTCGGCCTCGAGGCCGACCTCGACGCGCAGTACGACAAGACGCGGTGGCCGGACGAGAAGAAGAAGCTCGCCGAGGTGTTCCGGACCAAGACGCGCGACGAGTGGTGCGCGCTGCTCGAAGGCACCGACGCGTGCTTCGCGCCGGTGCTCACGCCGATGGAGGCGCCCGACCATCCGCACAACCGCGCTCGGGAAACGTTCGTCGAGCTCGCCGGAGTGCCCCAGCCCGCGCCCGCGCCCCGGTTCAGCCGCAGCGCGGCGCCGACCCCCGCGCCGGCGATGCACCCCGGCGCCGACACCGACGCGGTGCTCGCCGGCTGGGGCTTCGACCACGACGAGGTGGCGCGGTTGCGCGACACCGGCGCGGTGCTCTAAGGAACCCGGTCATGCCCATTCCCGAGCAGCGCGATCTGGACAAAGCCCGCGGCGTCATCCGCGACTGGCTCGCGGGCAAGCTCCCCGACGCCCGCGACCTGACGATCTCGCCGCTCATCGGCCCCGCGTTCACCGGGCTTCTCGAACGAGACGCTGCTGTTCGACGCCTCGTGGAAGGAGGGCGGCGAGGCACGGTCGGCCGGCTTCGTGATCCGTGTGAAGCCGACCTCGCACACGATCTTCCTCGAGGCCGACTTCGACTCGCAGTACAAGGTCATCAAGGCGTTGTCGGAGCACACCGACGTGCCGCTCCCGCCGGTGCACTGGTACGAGGACGACGAGTCGGTCCTCGGCGCACCGTTCTTCGTGATGGGCAAGGTCGAGGGCAACGTCCCGTCGGACAACCCGCCGTACACGCAGACGGGTTGGCTCCTCGACGAGGCGACGCCGGCGGTGCGGGCACGGGTCGTCGAGAGCGGCCTCGGCGCGCTGTCGCAGATCCACCAGACGGACTGGCGCAAGCTCGGCTTCGACTTCCTCGACAAGCCGCAGTACGGCGCGCCCGGCATCGACCAGCAGATCGCGTACTACGAGCGGTCGTTCGAGTGGGCGGCGCAAGGCCGGCCGCAGCCGATCGCGGAGGCCGCGCTCGACTGGGTGAAGGCCAACAAGCCGACCGGCGCGCAGCACCTCGCGCTCGGCGTGGGGCGACGCCCGCATCAACAACCAGATGTTCGACGAAGCCGGCAACGTCGTCGCCGTGTTCGACTGGGAGATGGTCACGCTCGCCGACCCGATGATGGACCTGGCGTGGTGGCTGTTCCTCGACCGGCACTTCCACGAGGGCATGTCGCCGCCGGACGCCGAAGGCGGGGCCTACGGCACCGGCCCGCCCGGCATGCCGCGCCTGGAGGGGTTCCCGACGCGGGAGCAGATGGTCGCCCGCTACGAGGAGCTGACCGGCTGGAAGCCCCACGACCTCGAGTTCTACGAGGTGTTCGCCGGCTTGCGGTTCGCGGTCGTGATGATGCGCATCGCCGCGCTCGTCGTGGAGTTCGAGCTGCTGCCGTCCGAGACGGACATGGACCGGAACAACATCGTCACCCGGTTGCTGGCGGCGAAGCTCGGCCTCCCCGCCCCCGGCCCGGAGCCGCTGCCCGCCGTCTGACGCGTCAGAAGGGCTTGCCCGTCCACTTGGGGTCGCGGCGTTCGAGCCAGGCGAGGACGCCTTCGCGGGCGTCGGGGGTGCCCATCACCAGGCGGTGGTACTCGGTCTCGAGGTAGCCGACCTCCTCGCGGTCGAGCTCCGGGCTCGCCCACAGCAGTCGCTTGCTCAGCGCAACCGACAGCGGCGCGGTGTGCACGGCGATGTCGCGTGCGATGTCGAGCGCGGCGGGGAGCACGTCGTCGGACGGGCAGGGCGCGGCCGGCGAGGCCGAGCTCGGCTGCCTCACGACCGGTGAACGTGCGCCCGGTGAGAAACAGGTCGGCGGCGCGGGCGAAGCCGACGGCGCGTGGGACGGTCCAGTGCGAGTGCGCGTCCGGGATGACGCCCCGGCGGACGTGCACGAAGCCGAGCTTGGCGTCCTCGGCCACGAGGCGGATGTCGCACTGCATCGCCAGGGTGAGCCCGATGCCGATGGCGTGACCGTTGATCGCGGCGAGCACCGGCTTGCGCACCTCCCACGCCGGCGGGTGCACGGGCGAGGCGGTGAACTCGTCGCTCGTGGGCGCGGCGAACGTGTCGCCGCCCGGCTCCATGTCGGCGCCGGCGCAGAAGGCGCGCCCGGCGCCGGTGACGACGACCGCGCGCACGCCGTCGTCTTCGTCGCACGCGGCGTAGGCGCGGCCGAGCCCGTCGCCCATGGCGCCCGTGAACGCATTGAGCCGATCGGGCCGGTTCAGCGTGATGACGGCGACTCCGTCGGCCGTCTCGACGGTGACCGGATCGTCGCCCACCGGCTACAGCGCTCGCCCGGCGCGGTGGCCGTCGAAGATGGCGCGGTCGGCCGGGCGTGCCGCCACCGCGTCGCCGACCCGCACCACCTCGGGCACGCGGCTCTGGAGCGCGAAGTAGAGGTCGTCGTTCGGGAGGCCGTGGGTGCGGATCACCACTGTGTCGGCGGGAACGGTCTCCATCGCGAGCGAGAGCGTGTCGATGAGCGTCACCTCGTGGTCGCCGATCGACACCATCGCGGTGTTCGGCCGCCAGCGCCCGCCGGCGCGCGCCATCCGGGGAGCGCCGCCGCCATCGTCTCGGGATCGAGCAGCATCGGCGTCGGCAGCGGGCACGCCACCGTGACCTCGGCGCCGCCGGCCGCCAGCCGCTCCCCCAGGCCGATCGCCTCGATGTGCCCGACGACGTCGAGGATCACGACGCGGCCGTCGAGCTCGTCGGCGTCGAGCAGCGCCTGCTCGTGGTCGATCACGAACGGCTGGTCGCTCCCCGGCACCGGCATCGGGTGCCACTTCGATGCGCCCGCCGTTGTCGCGTGCGACCCGGTGGCCACGACGACGGCATCGGGCTTCAGCGCGAGCACACCGATCGGCGGTCGCGTCGATCCCCGACCCGCACGTCGACGCCGCGGCGCTCGCACTCCCCGATCCGCCAGTCGGCGAAGTCGGCGAGCTCCTCGCGCCCCGGGAGCTGCTGAGCCAGACGGATCTTGCCGCCGAGCTCGTCGCCCCGCTCGAGCAGCGTCACCTCGTGGCCGCGCGCCGCCGCGACCCACGCCGCTTCGAGCCCGGCCGGTCCCCCGCCGACGACCACGACGCGCTTGGCCCGCGCCGCCGGACGCAGCGTGCCCGTACCGAGCTCGGCCTCCCGACCGACCGCCGGATTCGTCACGCAGTTGATCGGCAGGCTCTGGATCAGGTTCCCGTAGCAACCCTGGTTGCAGCCGGTGCAGCGGCGGATCGTGTCGTCGGCGCCGGCGCGCGCCTTCGCTCCCCAGTCGGGATCGGCGATCAACGCCCGCACGAGCGTGACGGCGTCGGCCTCGCCGCGCTCGAGGATGCCCTCGGCCTCGTCGGGCGTCAGCACGCGGTGCACCGCGAACACGGGCGTGTCGCGCAGCGCCTTCTTCACGGTGTGCGGCGGCGTACACGCCGAACAGGTGCGGCGCGTACAGCGGGCGCACCATGCCCATCCCCGAGACGCCCACGCTCACGTGCACGAAGTCGACGAGACCGGCGTCCTCCAGGCGGGCGGCGATCTCGGCGGCGTCGTCGGCCGTGAGGCCCGACCCGTCGCGCTGCTCCTCGTCGCCGACGAGGCGAAGCCCCACGGCCACGCCGTCGCCGACGGCGGAGCGGACCGCATCGAGCACCTCGACGCAGAAGCGCATCCGGTTCTCGAGGCTGCCGCCGTACTCGTCGGTGCGGTGGTTGCTCTTGGGCGAGAGGAACTCGTGGATCAGGTACCCGTGCGCGCCGTGCACCTCGATGCCGTCGAAGCCGCCGGCGGCGGCGTTGGCGGCCGAGCGCGCGAAGTACTCGACGAGCTCACGGATCTCGTCGTCGCTCGAGCGGCTTGGGCGGCTCGTTGTAGTTGGCGACGGCGGACGGCGCCCACGCCGGCAGCTTCGACCACGTGCCGTCGTTCACGCCGCCGTTGTGCGCGAGCTGGAGGAACGCGAGCGCGCCGTGCTCGTGGATCGGCGCGGTCACCTGCTCGAAGTGCGGGATCGCCGCCTCGTCCCACGCGATCGCGTTGTTGCGCATCTGGTACGCGGTCGTCGGGTGGACCTGCGCCTGCCCGGCGACGATCACGCCCGCTCCGCCGGCCGCCCGTTCGCCGAGGTACCGGCCGTAGCGGGCGCCGTAGTAGCCGGGCTCGCCGACCGTCGTCGCCGGCTCGACGAACTGGGTGAAGTGCGCGCCGCACACGATGCGGTTCGGCGCGGTGACGGGCCCGATCTCGAGTGGCGAGAACAGCAGCGACGCGCTCGGCTCATTTCTTGATTGTCGCCGTCGCAAGCTCCGGCTTTGCGGAGACGGTCGGCAAAGCCGCCGTCACTCGGGAACTCCAGCGAGCACTCCTGGTCGAGCCGCAGCACCTCGGTCAGCCGCCCGAACGCCAGGAAGTCCGCGATGCAGATCGTGAGGTCGAGAATGTCGGCGTCACTGAAGTGCTCGCGCAAGCGCACGAAGAACTCGTCGTCGAGCTCCAGGTGAGCGAGCGCAAAGCGCTCGGCGTACTCGATCGCGACACTGCTCGGCTTCCGAGTACTCGTCATGGTCGCGATGCTCGGCGACGTGCGCGTACATGTCCTCGGTGACGCCCTGTTCCGCCAACTGCGGAATCCGCCAACCCAGTCAAATCGGGCACTGGTTGATCTGCGCGATCCGCATGCGCACGGATTCGCGCACACGTCCGGGGAGTTTGCTCTCGCCGTACACGGCCGCCGACAACTCCGCGACCGGGCCACCGAGCTCGGGGCGGAGTGACCAGACCCGCGCGATCTCAGGTCCATCGCCGTCGGGAACCCTGATGCGCGCCATGTCACCTCCCGGCGCGCACCGCCGGTTGCCGCCCTCGATAAGAACGTGTTCTACTTTGCTCCGGGATGGAGTTCAACCTCGCCGACCTCTTCGAGATCGTGGCCGACGCGGTGCCCGACCGGCCGGCGCTCGTCGCCGGCGACCGCCGCCTCACCTACGCGCAGCTCGACGAGCGGGCCAACCGCTTCGCCCACCATCTCCTCGACCACGGTGTCGAGCCGGGCGACAAGGTCGCGTATCTACTCCTGGGACCGCGCCGAGTGGGTCGAGGCCATGCTCGGCACCTACAAGGCCCGCGCCGTCCCGATCAACGTCAACTACCGCTACGTCGCCGACGAGGCGCGCTACATCCTCGACAACTCCGACGCGGTGGCGGTGGTCTTCGAGCGCGCGTTCGCGCCCGGTGGTGAACGCGATCCGCGCCGACGTTCCGAAGCTCCGCCACTTCGTCGTCCTCGAGGACGGCGACGATGCGGCGACGGACGCCGTGCCGTACGAGGACGCGCTGGCCGCCGCGTCCCCGGCACGTGACTTCGAGCCCCGCTCCGCCGACGACCTCTACCTCCTCTATACGGGCGGCACGACGGGCGTCCCGAAGGGCGTGATGTGGCGGTCCGAGGACATCTTCTTCGCCGCGCTCGGCGGTGGCGGCTTCGGGCAACCGCCGATCACGAAGCCGGAGGAGCTCGCCGACCGGATCCCGACCGAGGACGCTCGCGCCATCCCCATGGTGAACGCGCCGATGATGCACGGCGGCGGCCAGTGGATGGCCTTCATCAACTTCTTCGGCGGCGGGACCGTGGTGCTGAACTGCGACCGTCACTTCGACCCCGACCGGATCTGGCGCACGGTCGAACGGGAGCGCTGCAACTCGGTGATGGTCGTCGGCGACGCGATGGGCCGCCCGCTCGCCGAAGCGCTCGCCGCGCCGGGCGCGACATACGACACGTCGTCCGTCGTCATCGTCGGGTCGGGCGGGGCGATCCTCTCCGCTCCGGTGAAGGAGCAGCTGCGCGCCCAGCTCCCGAACGCGATGGTGATGGACAGCTTCGGCGCGTCGGAGACGGGCGCCGCCGGCACCGTGTTCGACACCCAGGGCCCAGCCGCCGGTCCGCGCTTCACCATGGGCGAGTTCATGACCGTGCTCGACGACGACCTGCGCCCGGTCGTGCCCGGATCGGGCGTGGTCGGCCGCCTCGCCCGCCGTGGGCACATCCCGCTCGGCTACTACAAGGACGACGAGAAGACCGCGGCCACGTTCGTGACCGCCGCCGACGGCGCGCGCTGGGTCGTCCCCGGCGACTTCGCCCTCGTCGAGGCCGACGGCACGATCACCCTGCTCGGCCGGGGCTCGGTGTGCATCAACACTGGCGGCGAGAAGGTGTACCCGGAGGAGGTCGAGGCGGCGCTGAAGTCGCATCCCGACGTGTTCGACGCCGTCGTCGTCGGGGTCCCCGACGACCGGTACGTCGAGCGCGTCGCCGCCATCGTCCAGCCGCGCCCGGGCGCCGAGCCGTCGCTCGAGGAGCTCCAGGGTCACGCGCGCGACAAGCTCGCCGGCTACAAGCTGCCGCGCCAGCTCCTGCTCGCCGAGACGATCCCGCGCACCCCGGTCGGCAAGCCCGACTACCGCGGGGCCAAGAAGCTCGCGACCAGCGAGCGCGAAGACGAAGCAGTGAGGAGTGCCCTGTAATGGCCGAGCTCGGCTTCTGGAGCATCGCCCAGGACGACCCCGAGAAGCTCGCGCTCGGTCGATCCCGACGAGCGCGAGGTGCGAGCGGGCGAGCTGCTCGCGTCGAGCAACCAGGTCGTGCACGGCCTGCGCGCCGCGGGCCTCGAGCCGGGCGACGCGGTCGCCATGGTGCTCCCGAACGGCGTCGAGGTCTTCGAGCTCTACCTCGCCGTGCTCCAGGCCGGGTTCTACCTCGTGCCGATCAACACCCACCTCGTCGGGCCCGAGATCGCCTACATCGTCCACGACTCCGAGGCCAAGGCGTTCGTCGCGCACGAGCGGTTCGCCGACGAGTGCGCGGCCGCCGCCGAGGAGATCGGCTTCCCGAAGGACCAGCGCTTCGCCGTCGGCGACATCCCCGGCTTCCGCCCCTACGAGGAGCTCAAGGCCGGCCAGCCCACGACCATGCCCGACGACCGCACCACCGGCGCGGTCATGAACTACACGTCGGGCACCACCGGCAAGCCGAAGGGCGTGCGCCGGCCGCTCGTGGGCGCGGCGCCCGAGGACGGCGTAATCGGCTTCTCGGGGATGCTGTTCCTCTTCGGGCTGCAGCCGCACGACGACAACGTGCACATCTGCGGCTCGCCGCTGTACCACACGGCCGTGCTCGTGTTCGCGGGCGGGGCGCTGCATGCCGGCCACACGGTCGTGCTCATGGACAAGTGGACGCCGGAGCGACATGCTGCAGCTCATCGAGAAGTACGGCGTCACGAACAGCCACATGGTGCCGACGCAGTTCCACCGGCTGCTCGCGCTGCCCGACGACGTGCAGGCGCAGTACGACGTGTCGTCGCTGCGGCACATGGTGCACGCCGCCGCGCCGTGCCCGCCCGAGATCAAGCGCCAGATGATCGAGTGGTGGGGCCCGGTCATCGACGAGTACTACGCGGCCAGCGAGGGCGGCGGCACGATCGTCTTCGCCGAGGAGTGGCTGAAGAAGCCCGGCACGGTCGGCAAGCCGTGGCCGATCTCCGAGGTCGTCGTCCTCGACGACGACGGCAACGAGGTGCCGCAGGGCGAGATCGGCACCGTCTACATGTCGATGCAGACCGGCAACTTCGAGTACTACAAGGACAAGGAGAAGACCGAGGAGAACCGCCGCGGCAAGTTCTTCACCGTCGGCGACATCGGCTACCTCGACGAGGACGGCTAGCTGTTCCTGCGGGACCGCAAGACCGACATGATCATCTCGGGCGGCGCCAACATCTACCCGGCCGAGATCGAGGGCGTGCTCCTCACCCACCCGAAGGTCGGCGACGCCGCCGTGTTCGGCATCCCGCACGAGGACTGGGGCGAGGAGGTCAAGGCGGTCATCGAGCCGGCCGCCGGCGTCGAGCCCGACGCCGAGCTCGCCGACGAGATCCTCGCCTTCTGCGCCGACAAGCTCGCCAGGTTCAAGACGCCGCGATCGATCGACTTCATCGTCGAGATGCCGCGCGACCCGAACGGCAAGCTCTACAAGCGCAAGCTCCGCGACCCGTACTGGGAAGGACGCGAGCGCGCCATCTGAGCGCGGGCGTCAGTCCTCTTCGATCGAGAGGGCCTGCTTGGGGCAGCGGCGGACGGCTTCCTCCATCTTGGGACGGAGGGACTCGTCCGGGTGCTCGTTCAGGATCTAGAGCTAGTCGTCGTCGCCCACCTCGAACACGGACGGCTCCACGTCCATGCACACCGCGTTGCTCTCGCACAGGTCACGGTTCACGACGATCTTCACGGTCCCTCCTGTCGCCGTCGCAAGCTCCGGCTTTGCGGCGACGATCGGCAAAGCCGTCGTCGCCGCACCGAGCCTACGCGCCGGGCGATCAGGCGCCGAAGGGGAGCTCGCTCTTCGGCAGCTTGGCGAGGGCGGCCCGCAGCTCCTCGAGGTCCTCGCGGTCGAGGGCGAGCAGATCCTCGGGTGGCTCGTGCAGCCGCTCGATCACCGAGTCCCGCGTCTTGACACCGAGCGGGGTGAGCACGACCGTCTTGACTCGCCGGTCGGTCGGCACGCTCCCTCGCTCGACGAGACCCTGCTCCTCGAGCCGGTCCACGAGCCAGGTCGCGTTCGATGCGTCGCAATGGAGCGAATCGGCGAGCGCCCGCATGGGCCGAGCCTGCCCGGGCTCGAGCTCGAGCAGGGCCTTCACGTGACCCGGCGTCACACCGAGCTCCTGGCTCGCCACAACCATGGCGTTGCGCGAGCCGGAGCTCCAGAAGAAGGAGAACAAGTCCCGCCACACGTCGGCAGCGAGCGTCGCCTTACTCGCCGGTCGAGTCCTTGCCATGCACGAAGGATACGCCAAGGACCTGGATCGTTCAACCATTGTGACCTTCGACACTTGATGGCTAGGACACTTGACCATTTCAAGCATTAAAAGCGCGAAGAGTGGAGCCGTCATGTCTGATTCAGCCATCAGGGTCGAAGGCCTGCAGAAGCGCTTCGGAGACGTCGTCGCTCTCGACGGCATCGACTTCGAGGTGCCCCCCGCGACGGTGTTCGGCCTGCTCGGGCCGAACGGCGCCGGCAAGACCACCGCGGTCCGGGTGCTGACGACGATCCTCCGCCCCGACGCCGGCACGGCGACCGTGCTCGGCCTCGACGTCGCCGACGAAGCGGACCGGGTGCGCGCCCGCATCGGTCTGGCAGGCCAGTTCGCCGCCGTCGACGGCAACCTCACGGGCCGGGAGAACCTGCGCCTCATCGGCCGCCTCACGCACCTGCCCCGCCGGCTCATCGAGGACCGCGCCGCCGAGCTCCTCGAGCAGTTCGACCTCATCGACGCCGCCGACCGGCCGGCGCGCACGTACTCCGGTGGGATGCGCCGGCGCCTCGACCTGTGCGCCGCGCTCGTCCACCGTCCGCCGGTCCTGTTCCTCGACGAGCCCACGACGGGCCTCGACCTCTACAGCCGCAACCAGCTCTGGGCCGTCATCGAGGGCCTCCAGGCCGAGGGAGCCACGATCCTGCTCACGACGCAGTACCTCGAGGAGGCCGACCGCCTCGCCGACGCCCTCGTCGTCATCGACCACGGCCAGGTGATCGCCTACGGCACACCCGTGCAGCTGAAGTCCAGGCTCGGCGCGACGGTCGTCGAGGTCGGGTTCGCCGACCCCGGTGAGGCGCGCCGCGCCCAGGGTTTCTTGGTGATTACGCGGTCAGGCCGCCCGATGTCGACGGCTCCGACGTTCGATTCGAGATCTGCGACGGCGCCCGCGTGATCGTCGACGCGTTGCGGACGCTCGACGGCGAGGGGCTCGCGCCGGCGAGCCTCGCCGTCCGCGAACCCAGCCTCGACGACGTGTTCCTCGCGCTCACCGGCCGGCGCGTCGAGCCCGAGGAAGCACCCGAGGACGCCACGCGAGGTGCAGCATGACCGCGACGACTGTCACTCCCATCGGCGCTCACGCCCGACCTCGACCTCCGCGGGCGTGCGCCGCTTCACCACCGCGTCAACGACACGTTCGCGGTCATGGCCCGCAACCTCATCGCCTACCGGCGGGTGCCGCAGCTCCTGGTCTTCTCGACCATCCAGCCGGTCATGTTCGTGCTGCTGTTCCGCTACGTGTTCGGCGGCGCGATCAGCGTGCCCGGAGTTCCGTACGTCGACTACCTGATGCCGGGGATCTTCGTCCAGACGGTGACCTTCGGCGCGCTGAACACCTCGATCGGGCTCGCCACCGACCTCAACCAGGGACTGATCGAGCGGTTCCGGTCGCTGCCGATGGCCCGCTCGGCGGTTCTTGCGGGGCGAACGCTCGCCGACCTCGTCCGCAACGTGTTCGTCGTCGCGCTCATGTTCGCAGTCGGATTCGCCGTCGGGTTGGCGCGTGCACACGGGGATCATCCCGCTGATCGGCGCGGTGCTGCTCGTGCTGCTGTTCGGCTACGCCTTGTCGTGGATCTTCGCCACGGTGGGTCTCGTCGTCGGCGACCCCGAGACGGCGCAGGCGGCCGCGTTCCCGGTGATGGCGCCGCTCGTGTTCGCATCCAACGCGTTCGTGCCCGTGGCGTCGATGCCCGACTGGCTCCAGCCCTGGGCGGAGCACCAGCCCGTGTCAGTCGTCATCACGGCGGTTCGCGATCTCACGATCGGCGGCCCGACGACGTACGACGTCATCGCGGCGGTCCTGTGGTGCGTCGCGATCCTCGCCGTCGCGGCGCCCATCGCCGTGCACCGCTACCGGCTCGCCACCTAGATCCGCCCGCCGGCCCGACCGAGCGAGACCCCCACTCGCTCGGAGGCCGGCGTTCGGCGGCGGCCCGAAGCAGCAAACGAATACTGTGGGCGCGTGGCAGCGGCAGGGGTCACGCGCATCCGGCACGAGTCCATGGCCGTCGCGATCGGCTTGATCGTGATCGGTTCGGGCTTCGTCGTCGACGTGACGACGGGCCGGGACCTGTCGCTCTCACTCGTGTACGTAGCCGGCGTCGGGCTCATGGTGTGGGCCGGGAGCGCCCGGGTGGGGCTGCTCGGAGCAGTCGGTGCCTCGGTGGCGGTGCTCTTCGACGGCATCCAGAACTCGGTCGCAACAGGTACCGCGCTGGCGAACGCGGTCGAGGCCTTCGTGCTGCTCCTCGCCGTCGTCGCGGTCGTCGATTACATGCACGCCAAGATGGTGCGGGAGGCCAGCAGCGCACGGTTCGACCCGTTGACCGGTCTCTCCAACCGGCGGGCGTGCGAAGAGCGCTGCACCGTCGAGATCGCGCGCCTCCACCGGCGAGCCGGGTCGCTCTCGGTCGCGTTCCTGGACTTCGACGGGCTGAAGCAGATCAACGACGGCCACGGCCACGCCGCCGGCGACGCCGCCCTCATCCACCTCGCGAAATCTGCCCAGGCCGTGCTGCGCCCGACCGACCTGCTGTCACGTGTCGGTGGCGACGAGTTCGTGCTCCTGCTCCCCGACACCGACTACGACGAGGCGACCGCCGTCGTGCGCCGCATCCAGGGTCGCCTGGCCGAAGCCGACGGGGGCGAGCCGGCATCCGTCACGGCCGGTCTCGTCACGTGGCACAGCCCGCCGCAGAGCATCGACGAGCTCTTCGTCGAAGCCGACGCCCTCATGTACAGCGCCAAGCGCACCGGCGGCGACCACCACCTCGAGTCCCAGGTCATCGGCTGAAATATCGACTGAGGGCGCGTTCGTCACTCGAGCAACGGCGCGGGGTACCCGGCGCGCTGAGACACCCGCGTCGATATCGTGCGCCCGTGAAGGTCAGCCGGCGGGTGGCGTTTGTCGTGCTCGCGCTGCTGTCGGTGCAGTTCGTGGTGCTCGGGCTCGTGCAGGCGTGGCGCGACTCCCCCACCTATGACGAGAAGTACCACCTGGCCGGGGGCGTCACCGCGCTCACGGACCATCAGCTCCGCCTGACACCCGAGCACCCGCCGCTCCCGAAGGTGCTCGCGGCGCTGCCGGTGCTGGCGGCGCATCCGGTGATCCCGCACGGCGAGAGCTGGCAGCGCGGGCGACGGCTTCACCTACCCGGACGAGTTCCTGCAGGCGCAGCTCGACGCGGGAAAGTTGCAAGAAGTCACGTTCGTCTCACGGCTCGTGCCGTTGGCGATCGCGGTCGGCGCCGGCTGGGCGCTGTACGCCCTCGCCGCAAGCCTGTTCGGACGAGCAGCGGGGCTCCTCGCCGGTGGACTCTGGCTCACGATCCCGTTCGTGCTCGGACTCGGTCACCTCGACGGCAACGACGTGGGGTTCACGCTCGTCGTCGTCCTCGCCGTGTTGGCATTGCTGCGATACCTGCGCGCGACAGACGTGGGCCAACGCGGTGATCGTCGGCCTCGCCGGTGGTGGCGCACTCCTCGTGCGCATCACCGGCCTGGCGGTGGTGCCGGTCCTCGCCATCGTGGTCGTGCTGTGCGCGTGGCCGCGATTGTCGACGGGGTTGCTGCGCGGCGGCCTCGTGCTCCTGGTCGCCTTCGCGGCGCTCTGGATCGGGATGCGCGTCGTCTCGCCGGTCCCGGACTTTGTCCGCGTCGACCCGCTGCCGAGCGTCGACGACGCGCCCGTCGCCGCCGATCTCGTCCGGCTCGTGCCGTTGCCCGAGGAGTACGACGCCGGGATCTACGACACCGCTCGGTTCAGCACGCAGAAGACTCCCGGGTACCTCTTCGGCGACGCGTGGTGGGGAGCGAACTGGTGGTACTGGCCGGGCAGCCTCGTCGTGAAGCTTCCGATCACCGTGCTCGCCGCGTTCGCCGCCGGGCTCGTGTGCTGGCGTCGGGTGGATCGCACCAGCCGCCGGCGCGCGGCACTCGTCCTGGTGCCGCTCGCCGTCGCGCTCACCGCGATCCTGCTCCCCTACCCCGAGCCCGTCGGCGTGCGCTACCTGCTGCCCGTGGTCGCCCTGGGCCTCGTCGCCGCGTCACCGCTCGTCACCATCGGACGTCGGCGCTGGGGAGCGGTCCTGCTCGGCGTCCTCGCCGCCGGCCAACTCGCGTTCCTCTGGCAGTCGCAGCCGCACTCCCTGGCGTGGACCGCGCCGCCGTTCCACCCCGGCTATCGTGTGACGACCGACTCCAACCTCGATTGGGGACAGGATTTCTACCGGCTCCAGGCCTGGGCGAACGGCAAGAAACCCGTGGTGTTGTACTTCGGGCCGCTCGAGCCCGTGCCGAACATCCCAGGCTCCGCGCCACTGTTCCTCCCGACCGAGAAGCCCGGCGTGCTCGGCGATCCTCGACCCGGAGCAGATGCGTGACCGGTGGCTCGCCGTGAGCGCGACGGCGCTCACCGCCTACTTCCGACCCGTGCTCGGCTGGCTGCGCGCCTACTGCCCGGTCGGGAATCTCGGCGGAACCATCCTCCTCTACCGCTTCCACGAGGCCCCCGACTACGACATTCACGGACCGGACCGACCGGCGGCGCCGTGCGACGGCGACGTCAGCCACCGCTAGACGAGCGCCGGAACCGCGAACTGCGTGCCGGTGTAGAACCGGTGACGCCCCGAAGAGGGGCCGGGGGAAGGAGCGCCACGGACGACCTCGAGCTGATCGAGCGGGCCAAGCAGGGAAGCGTCGAGGCGTGCGGCGAGCTGGTGCGCCGCTACCAACACGACGCTCGGCGCACGGCCGCCGTCATCGCCGGCGTGAACCTCGCCGACGACGCGGCTCAGGAGGCATTCGTGCGCGCCTTCGGCTTCCTCCACCGATTCCGGTCGGGATCGCCGTTCCGGCCGTGGTTGCTCGCGGTCGTCGCCAACGTGGCCCGGAACCAGAGCCGCTCGACCCGCCGGTGGACGGGGCGGCGCGCGCCCCGGGCGAGCGCGGCATCGCCGCCATGCACGCCCCCTCGGCCGAGGACGAAGCGCTCACCCGTCGACGGGAGGGCACGGTACGGGCCGCGCTCGACACGCTCCCGCTCCGGTACCGGGACGTCGTCCAGTGTCGCTATCTCCTCGACCTCAGCGAAGCCGAGACCGCACAGGTCCTCGGCATCGCGCGAGGAACCGTGAAGTCACGCTTGTCGCGGGCGCTCGACCGCCTCGAACGACAACTCGATCGCGAGGTGCACCATGCCTGAGAGCAACTCGCGCCTGCTCGTGGAATCCGAGCTCCGGGCCTTCTCGCACGAGCTCGACGCCGCCCTCGGACCGCTCGACCTCTCGAGCGCGGTGACGAGGCGCCTGGAGGATTCGTCGGCCCGCATCCACCCGAGGGAACACGCTCGGCGGCGGCGGCTCGTCGCCGGCGTTGGTGGCAACCCTGGCCGTGACCGCAACCCTCGCCATCCCCCCGGCTCGCGCCGCCGTCACGAACTTCCTCGAAGTCGGCGCGGTGCGCGTCCACGAGGGGGCGCCGCCGGGCGGTCACGCCACCGCCGGCCCGTTGCGGCTCGGCGAGCTCAGCACGCTCGACGCGGCGCGCGCCCGGATGCCCGCCGTCGTGCCCGCCGCCCGCGGGTTCGCATCACCGGACGAGGTCTGGTTCGAGGGCACGGCCGGCGGCGTCGCCTCGCTCGTCTACCACGCCGGGCCCGGGCTGCCGGCGGCGAAGAACACCGACGGCATCGGGCTGCTGATCCAGGAGTTCACCGGCGACGGCAGCGGGTTCCTGCACAAGTACCTCACGAACGGGTCGCACGCGCAGCAGGTCGCCGTCGGTCCGTACGACGGCGTCTTCATCACGGGCGGAGACCACTTCCTCGCCTACGACACCGCCACCGGCGAAGGGGCGACTGCCGACGGCCGCCTCGTCGGCAACGCGCCTGGTGTTCCAGCGGGAGGGTCTCACGATCCGCATCGAAGGCGACCTCCCCCTCGCGCGGATGGTCGCGATCGGCGCGTCGCTGCGCTGACTCGTCGATCGCCTACCCCACCGAGGCCAGCTCCGGCGGCAGGTGCGCGCTACCCGACCGGCGCCGGTGGCGGGTAGCTCGGCGTCGAGCTCTCGGGTGGGAGCTCCGGGAAGACCGTCACGGACGTGGCTGCGTCGAACAGGCCACCCTGTCCCGGGCCCGGGAACTGCCCGAGCGTGAAACGCTTGGCGCCGTCAGCGTATTGGTAGATGCCCTGACCTGACTTGCCGACTTCGTCCTCGCCGGTGGCGGTGGCATCCCACCAGAGCATGCCGGCGTCGTCCGAGCCCCAGTAGTCCACGAACGGCCACGAGCCGTGCTTGCCCCATGACTGCCTCGGGTTCACCGGGTCGCCGCCGGACGGCGGGTACCGGAAGAGCCCGTCCCGGAACGCTTTCGGCGTGAGCTTCGGCCCCGCCATCGTGAGGCCACGTCCGAGCACGGACACGGTCGGAGCGATCACGTTGTAGGTGTTGTTGGGCGGCGGCGATCCGTGGAACCACGTGTAGAGGTAGTAGTTCGGGTTGACGCTTTGCGGAACGCGTCCCGAGACCAACGCGACCCCGAACGCGTGCGCCCACTGCTCCTGATCGAAGGTCCGCCCGAAGAAGGTGGTGTCGGCGAGCACCGTGGGCCCGACGATCCATTCGGGGTGGTAGTCCTGCGCCGTCGCCTCCTTCGTGAGCGCGGCGGGCGTGAGCGGATCGCCGGTGTAGATCACGGTCGTGACGCCCGCGTCCTTGAACTTGGTGATGACGGTCCGGGCGGTCTCCTGGGTCTTCGCCGGGTCGAGGAAGAAGGACTGGTCGGCCTTCGCCGTGATCTTGTGCTTCTTCAGTCCTGTCTTCAGCGTGTCGAACTGTTGCTTGTACTGCCCGTCCGGCGTGTCGTAGTGGGCGATGCCGTATACGCGTTTCTTGCTCTTGGTCGCGTCGCTCCCCGCGTACTGCGCCTTGCCCGGCGCCGCTTGCTTGCCGATGAAGTCGGCGGTGAGCTGCGCCGACTCCTCCGGCGAGGGCGCATCGGTGAAGATGTACGGCTGATTCTGGGTCGTGATCCTCTCGGGCACCGCGACGGCGCAGGTGCCCAGGCACATCACTCCTCGGTGGGCGAGCTCATCGGAAAACACGGGGCCAGACTGGGCCGGACCGCCCATTACCGCGAACGGCTTCTTGTCGGCGATGGCGATGGCATCGGACTTCGCCGCCGCAGTGTCTGCACCGCTGCCCGTGCCGTCGAAGAACTCGACGTCGATCCTTCTGCCGTAAAGCTCGAGAACGCTGTTGTAGACGTCGACGTAGCCCTGCCACGTCGCCTTGATCGTGTTCGTGTCCAGGCTCGCGCCGGCGGCGACGATCTGGCCCGCCAGCACGGGGTCCTTGGCGGGGTCGCCGACCCAGACGACGACCTTGACCGCCTTGTCGGTGACGCCCGGCGACGTTGCGCCGCCGTTCTTTCCGGTGAACGGCTGGACGCACGGCGGCGCGTACACCGTCGGCAGCTTCACCCGCCCCGTCGTCGTGTCGCAGTTGGGACCGAAGTCGACCGTCTTGCCGAGCAGCTCCGCCTTCTCGGGCGTCATCGGCCCTGCCTTGACGAGCGCGGCATTCTTCTGTGCGTCCACGATGTCGTCGGATGGGGCAGCGCCGGCGGTCGCGGCAAGCGTGCCCACGACGACGGGAACGACGGCGAGCGCTGCAACCCACGACAGTCGGCGACGAGCGGTCCGCGTTCGGCGGTGCCGGGTAGTGACCATGCGCTTCCCCCTGGAGGTCGGTCCGCTCACGCGGTCCCGGAGACGAGCTCTCGCATGTTCTGCGCGTAGAACCTCGCCTGATCGGCTGCGCTCGTGGACGTCAGGGCCTCCTCGAATTTGGCGAGTGGGTCCCGGCCGCCCTCCGGATGCGGGTAGTCGGAGGAGAACATGAACAGCTCCGGGCCCGCTTCCTCGATCATCCATCCCACGGGCTCGCCCACGTACGGAGTGAACTTGAGATGGCGGCGCACGTACTCGGCCGGGGTGAGCTCGAGCGTGCGCAACGGCTCCTCCGTCCGTCGGAACGCGCGCACGCCCTGCTCGAGATGACGAATCCAGGAGACGACCCACCCCGCGCCCTGTTCGATGCAGCCGCCCCGTAGCTTCGGGAAACGGTCGAACAACCCGTCGAAGATGAGCACGCCGAGAAACAGCTCCGGCGAATGGTGAATCGCCAGGAAGTCCTTCGAGCGGACGTTCTCACCGCCGCCGAGGTGATCGGTCACCGGCATCTCGTTGTTGTGGAATGCCGGGTCGAGCAGCCGGCCTCCCCCGCCGACGTGCAACACGAACGGGACGTTCGCTTCGCTCAACGTGTCCCAGAAGGGATCGAGGTCCGGGTGCGTCGGGGCGCGATCGCCTGCTGCCGTCGACGGAACCATCACGGCCGTGCAGCCGTGGGCGATCGCGTCGACCGCCAGCGCCTCGGCGCGGTCAGGGTCGACCAGTGGAACGAAAGCGACCGGGAGCAGCCGCTCGTCGCCGGAGCAGAAGTCGACCATGGCGTGGTTCTGCGCTCGGCTTCCCGCGTAGAGGCGGTCGATGTCGCGGCCCGCGAACATCGCCGTTGCGAACGTGGCGAAGACCAGCTGGCTCCGAAATCCGAGCAGGTCGAGCGCGCGACTGCGCTCCTCGGGATCGAACGCGCCCATGGCATCCCATCCCTTGTCGCGGAGCAACCGCTCCTCTCCGCGCGTCGCCGCGGCCGGCTCCGAACGGCGGGCACCGGCCCGTGTCGAGCGCGCGATCGAAGACGGGCTCGAGCGCCTCCATGCCCGCTCTCTTCAGCCGATCCCGCTGGCCGGGATCGATGAAGTCATCGAGGAAGTCGCCCAGCTCCATGACGTGGCTGTCGGCGTCGAGGATCGTCCGGTGCCCGGCGTAGGTCATGCTGCCCCCACGGCTCAGGGGTGACACTTTGTCACCGAAGTGGTGACAGAATGACACCATGCCGAGGTCGACGGCAACCCCGTCGGAGACGGCCGACGACCCCTTCGAATCCGGGCGCCTGAGCCGAGCGGATCGACGCGACGCACTCCTCGACGCCGCCGTCGACCTCGTCGTCTCGGGTGACGCCGAGACGGTCTCGATGGAGGCGGTGGCCGAGCGGGCGGGCGTCAGCCGACCGCTCGTGTACAAGCACTTCGCGAACCGGGGCGAACTGCTGGCGGCGGTGTACCAGCGCGAGGCAACCCTTCTCCACCACGAGCTGGCGGCGGAGGTCGGGGCGGCGGAGACGGTCGAGGGGATGTTCAGGACCCTCATCGGGGCGCGCTGCACGCAGCTGCCGAACGCGGTCACTTGTTCGACCGCGCTGCGCTCAGCGGGTGGCCGGAGTCACGAGCTGCGTCGTGAGCAACGCGGCCGCGACGTCGAGACGGTCCGGGCCTTTGCGGGACGGGCGAGGCGTGAGCTCGGTCTCGACCGACGCCGCGCGACCGCGACCACCGCGACGCTGCTCGCGGCGATCGACCCGGTGCTGACGCAGTGGCGACTCCGTCCCACGGCCGACCAGGCGGAGCTGCTCGAGGAGATCTACGTCGGCATGGTGCGAGGCGCGCTGAGCGCGGCCGCCACGGCCTAGGAAGCGGCGACCTGCTCGAGTCGCTCGGCCGACCCACCAACCACGCTTAGAGAATGACTGGGGACTTGATATGTGGGCGAGAGGAGGACCAGATGTCTGATAGCCAGGTCACCGACCGTATGGCGACCGAATCGAGCGACCTCGACCGCCGCTGCGACGTGCTCCGGTCGCTCCACGCGCCCGGGACGCCGCTCGTGCTGGCGAATGCGTGGGACGCGGCTTCGGCTCGGGCCGTGGTGGCGGCAGGCTTCCCCGTCGTGGCGACGACGAGCGGCGGCGTGGCGGCCGCGCTCGGCTACGAGGACCACGAGTACGCACCGAGCGCCGAGATGCTCGCCGCTGCCGGCCGCATCACGAGGAGCGTCGACGTGCCGGTGACCGTCGACGCCGAGGCGGGTTACGGCATGGAGCCCGCTGACCTCGTGGCCGCGCTGCAGGAGGCGGGGGCCGCCGGCTGCAACCTCGAGGACACGAACCACGCCGCCGGTGAGTTGCGTGACCCCGAGTCACATGCAGCGTGGCTGCGCGCCGTTCGCGAGGCAGCGAACACCGTTCATTACCCGCTCGTGATCAACGCCCGGATCGACGTGTTCCTCTCCGCCCTACTGGCAGGTTCAAACACGCCTCAACGCGAGCTCCTGCCCGGCGCGCTCCCACACGCTCGCGCGTACCTGGACGCCGGCGTCGACTGCGTGTTCCCGATCGCGCTCTGGGAGGCGGACGCCCTGCGCGAATTCGTCTCCGGCGCACCCGGACCGGTCAACGTGCTCAAGACGCCACGCGCCCCGTCCTTCGGCGAGCTCGCGGAGGTCGGCGTCGCGCGGATCAGCTACGGGAGCCTCCTCCACCATGACGCGATGGAACAGTTCGGCGGAGTCCTCGGATCGATCGCAGCTGAGTCAATGGCCTGAACGACCCTGTCAGTCAGCACGTGACGATGGGTCCAGAACGGGATCGAAGCCGTGGCGCAGCGCGGCGACTGACGTCGGCGGAGTGAGGACGCGTGCGTCGCCGCGTGTCGGACGCGCCTTCGGTGATGTCCAGCCGCAGTGTCGGAACGCGAGCGTTCGGTCTTCGACGACCAGCCGTGACTCGCCGATGTTGTCGACGATGACGGCGCCGTCGGGGAGCTCCGCGAAGGGAACGGCCCACAGCTTGCGATCGCCGGCCCGATCGATGCCGGAGCCACGACGCAGTCGTTCGAGCGGCCAGGCTCCGGTTCACCTCGACCGCACGGATCGGTTCCTCCCGGCCGAGCGCACACGTGAGAGCGTCGCGAAACGACGTGTAGGCATCTCGACGGCACAAGCCGCACGGACGATGACCGGCGGCCAGAGCAACCCCGTCGTCGAGGAAGAAGAGCGGTGTCCACGTTCGCGGTTCGTCGAGCGGGTGGCGCCGGGCGCGGAAGCTGGTGAGGCACGTGATCCAGAGGTTGCCGCGGTGATGGCGCACGAGGTCGCCCGTCGTATCGACGAGGCATCCTCGGTTGCCGGTGAACATGCCGCGCTCGTCGACCGCGTGAAGATCACCCCAAGGGTCGACGCGGTTCCGACGGGGGCTCACGTCAGGCGGCGTCGTGAAAGGTGTTCCCGCTCATGCCAGACCGGTTTGCCGGACGGTGATGCTGAGCCGCCCCGGCGGCAGGTCGAGCCACGAGGGCGCGGTGCCATCGAGCACCTTCGGTACGCCGTGGTAGATGCGCCGGTTGACGCCGCCGAACACGAGCAGGTCGCCCGACGCGAGCAGGACGTCGGTGAACGGCGCCGTCCGCCGATCGGTGCCGGCCATGCGGAAGATGCACGTGTCGCCGAGGCTGATCGTGACGACCGGCGCCGTCGAAGGCTCTTCCCCGTCCTGGTGTAACCCGAGCCGCGCGCCGGGCGCGTACAGGTTGACGATGGCGGCGTCGGGGCTGAAGCGGGCCGCGGCGCCGGCACCGAATGCTGCGACGTCGTCGACCGCGCGCCGAGCCAGGGCGACGAGCTCGGCGGGCAGCGGCTTCACCGGTGCGCCGTCGGTGTCGTCGGCCGTGCGCGAGTACGCGTACGGCTGCCAGTGCCACCCGAGGCACACCGACTGCACGGTCATCAGATGACCGGTCGGCACCCGCGGGTGACGCAGCCCCGCCGGCGGGACCGCCCACTCCCTGAATTGCCCGACGAGCGCGTGTTGCTCGTCAGGCGTCAGCCAGGCGCGGATGTGGGCGACGTCGGGCAGGGGCCGCGTCGGGTGCCGGTCGGCCGGGTCCATGCGAACCTGGGTGTCGCCGGCGTCGAGAGCGGTCTCGAGGCCCAGAGCCAGCTGTCCCGGACCACGCGTGCCGGGCGCCGGCAGCGTCGTCGGCACGCCGCCGAGGCGACTGCTCCGCATCCGGCTCCGCGCCGACGGGGACGTAGCGCTCATACCCAATCAACGATCCGCAGGACGGATCTGTGAGGTGATCCAGTCGATTTTCTCGCGATGGAGCGTCAGGGAATGTGCATCCCCGATGCGGCGCGGGCGATGACTAGGCGCTGGATCTCGGAGGTGCCCTCGAAGAGCGTGTAGATCTTCGAGTCGCGGTGCCACTGCTCCACCGGGAAGTCGCGGATGTAGCCGTAGCCGCCGAGGATCTGAATGGCCTGCTCGGTCACCCAGACCGCGACCTCGCCCGCCTTGAGCTTGCTCATCGAGCCTTCGCCGTTCTCGAACGGCTTCTTGGTCGCGCCCATCCACGACGCCCGCCAGACGAGCAGTCGCGCCGCGTCGATCTCCATCTTCATGTCGGCGAGCTTGAAGGCGATGCCCTGGTTCTCGATGATCTTGCGGCCGAACGCCTCGCGCTCCTTGGCGTACTCGAGGGAGAACTCGTAGGCGGCGCGGGCGATGCCGAGTGCCTGCGCGCCGACGATCGGCCGGGTCGTCTCGAACGTGCTCATCGCCGCCTGCACCTTCGAGCTCTTCCCCTCGCGCGCCCGGGCGAGACGCGCCTCGAGCTTCTCCTCCCCGCCGAGGAGGCACGAGCTCGGGATGCGCACGTCGTCGAACAGCACCTCGCCGGTGTGCGAGGCGCGGATGCCCATCTTCTTCTCCTTCTTTCCTCCCGTGAGCCCCGGCGTGCCGGGCGGGACGACGAAGGAGGCGTGGCCCCGCGACCCGAGATCGGGGTCGACGCTGGCGACCACGACGTGCACGTTGGGCCGGTCGAGCAACCCGCCGTTGGTGATGAACGTCTTCTGGCCGTTGATCACCCAGTCGTCGCCGTCCTTCTTGGCGGTGGTGCGGAGGCTCGACACGTCGGAGCCGGCGCCCGGTTCAGTGACACAAAAGGACGAGAGGTGGATGTCGTCGGGCGTGCCGAAGCACTGCGGCACCCACTCGGCGATCTGCTCGGGGGTCCCGTTGCCGGCGATGCCGGCTGCGCCGAGCGTGCTGCCGAAGATCGCAAGCGAGATCCCGGCGTCGCCCCAGCACATCTCCTCGCTCACGACCGGGAACAGCAGCCCGGTCGGGTCCGAGAAGCACTGCGCCATGAACTCCCAGGAGTAGAGGCCGATCTTGGCGGCCTCCTCGATGACGGGCCACGGCGTCTCTTCGCGCTCGTCCCACTCGTGACCGGCGGGCCGGACGACCTGCTCGGCGAAGTCGTGCACCCATTTCTGGATCTGCTGCTGATCCTCGTTGAGATCGAGGGAGAACTCGGCCATTGGGCCCTCCTTGCGGCGACGGTCGCCGATCCGGAAGTTACTGGCTGGTAACTCCGAACTGTAGCCCGTCCCCGGGGCGAGGCCAAGCAACCCGGCCAGTGAGGGCTTCGTGGCTCCACAAGGGCCGAGTCGCCTCGCAGATCCGAGGTAATCGCGTAGAGTCTCCCGCGTGAGCGAGCTTCGGATCGGGCAGGCAGCGGAGCTGCTCGGCGTGAGCACCGACACGGTGCGGCGCTGGGCCGACGACGGACGGCTCCCGACGGCGCGCACTGAAGGCGGGCAGCGGTTGGTGGATGGCGCGGCGCTGGCGAAGTTCGCCGCCGAGCAGGAGCCGGCGCCTGAGCCGGGCTCGATCGTTAGCGAATCCGCCCGCAACCGCTTCACCGGCATCGTGACGCGCGTGGTCAAGGACAAGGTGGCGGCTCAGGTCGAGATGCGGGCGGGCCCGCACCGGGTGGTGTCGCTCATGACCCGGGAGGCGGCCGACGAGCTCGGCCTCGAACCCGGAACGCTGGCCGTTGCGTCCGTGAAGGCCACCAACGTGGTCATCGAAGTGCCCGGAGGATGATGAGACGCGCACTCGTCGCATTGGCCGCGCTGGCGGTGCTGATCGCCGCGGTTCAACCCGCTTCGGCACAACAGAAGCCATCGGGCGAGATCACGGTGTTCGCCGCGGCGTCGTTGACGGAGTCCTTCGACGCGATGGCGAAGCAGTTCGAGAAGAAGTACCCGGATGTCTCCGTCAGGTTCAACTACGACGCGTCGTCGAACTTGGCGACGCAGATCAACCAAGGCGCCCCCGCCTATGTCTTCGCGTCTGCCGACGAGGACAACCTCCAGAAGACGATCGACGCCGGAACGATCACGGCGCCGCCGGTCGTGTTCGCGAAGAACCGTCTCGAGATCGCGGTGGAGAAGGGGAATCCGAAGAGGATCAAGAGCCTCGCCGATCTCCAGAAGTCGGGTTTGGTCGTCGTGCTGTGCGCCGACCAGGTCCCGTGCGGGAAGTACGCCGCCGAGTCGTTCTCGAAGGCCGGCGTCAACATCACGCCGGCGTCGAAGGAGGAGAACGCCAAGGCGACCTTGAGCAAGGTCTCGATCGGTGAGGCCGATGCGAGCATCGTCTACGTCACGGACGTGAAGGCGGCGAAGGGCACGACGAGCGGCGTCCGGATCGCCGACGACGTCAACGTGATCGCGACGTACCCGATGGCTGTTGCGAAGCAGAGCCAGAACGCGACGGCAGCGAAGGCATGGGTCAAGTTCGTCTTGTCGAAGGACGGCCAGAAGACCCTCAGGAGGTTCGGGTTCCTACCGCCGTGAGACGACGCGAGCGGCGACCGCCTGTACCCGTCGCCGTCCTCGCTGCGCTCGCGGTCGCGTTTTTCGTCATCCCGCTGCTCGGGCTCCTCCAGCGTGCGCCGTGGTCGGAGCTGACGGACGACCTGACCGACCCCGTCGTGCGTGACGCGCTGCGGCTCTCGCTCGTCTGCTCGGTGGGCGCCACCGCGCTGGCGTTCGTGCTGGGCCTACCGCTGGCCTGGGTGCTCGCCCGGACGGACTTCCCGGGACGACACGTCGTGCGGGCGCTCGTCCTGCTGCCCGATGGTCCTCCCGCCTGTCGTCGGCGGGGTGGCGCTCCTGCTCGCCTTCGGGCGGCGGGGACTCGTCGGGCAGTACCTCGACGACTGGTTCGGCATCACCCTTCCGTTCACCACGTGGGGCGCGATCCTCGCCGAGGCGTTCGTCGCGATGCCGTTCTTCGTGATCGTGGTCGAGGCCGGCCTCCGTTCTCTCGACACCCGTTACGAGGAGGCGGCGGCGACGCTCGGCGCCCGTCGATTCACCACGTTCCGACGGGTCGTGCTCCCGCTCATCGCCCCGTCGGTGATCGCGGGCGCCGCGCTCACGTGGGCCCGCGCGCTGGGCGAGTTCGGGGCGACGATCCTCTTCGCCGGAAACCTCCAGGGCAAGACGCAGACCATGCCCCTGGCGATCTTCATCGAGCTCCAGACCAACCTCGGCGGCGCGATCGCGCTCAGCCTCGTCCTTCTGGCGGTGTCGATAGTCGTCCTCGTCTCGCTGCGCGACCGCTGGTTCCCGGCATGAGCCTCGAGGCGACGGTCGGGGTCAACGTCGGGCAGCTCGCGCTCGACGTCACGCTCGCGGCCCGGCCCGACGAGACGGTCGTGCTGCTCGGGCCCAACGGCGCCGGCAAGACGACGGTCCTGCGGGTGATAGCGGGGCTGCTGCCGCTCGACTCGGGCCGCATCCGGCTCGACGGTGATGTGCTCGATGACGCCGAGACCGGCGAGTGGATCCCCCCCGAGCGCCGCTCGGTGGGGTACGTGTTCCAGGACCACGCGCTGTTCCCGAACATGAGCGCGCTCGACAACGTCGCGTTCGGGCTTCGCGCGCGCGGCGTGCGTCGTGGCGAGGCGAACCGGCGAGCGCAGGCATGGCTCGAGCGTGTCGGCGTGTCCACGCATGCCGCAGCCCGACCACGTGCGTTGAGCGGCGGGCAGGCGCAGCGGGTCGCACTCGCCCGCGCGCTCGTGCTGCAGCCGCGCGTCCTGCTGCTCGACGAGCCCCTCGCCGCGCTCGACGCCACTGCCAGGGTCGACACCCGTCGGCAGCTCCGACGTCATCTCGGCGAGCACCCGGGGGCCCGCGTCGTGGTCACGCACGACCCCGTCGACGCGATGACGTTGGGCGACCAGGTCGTGGTGATCGAGGACGGCCGGGTCGTGCAGGCCGGTGCGCTCGCGGAGCTGCGCCGGCAACCGCGCTCCCGCTACGTCGCCGATCTCGTCGGCGTCAACCTCTACCGCGGCCGCGCCGAGCAGGGCCGGATCCGGCTGCCGGACGGTGGCCAGCTCGTCGCCGCCGCCCGAACCGACGGCGACGTGTTCGCGGTCGTGCACCCGTACTCCGTCGCGCTGCACCGCCGAGAGCCCGAGGGGACCCCTCGCAACGTCTTCGCCGGGACTGTGGAGCACCTCGACGTCGAAAGCGACCGCGTGCGAGTGATCGTGGCGGGGCCAGTGCCCGTGACCGCGGAAGTGACGCCGGCCGCCGTGAGCGAGCTGGAGCTGACCGCGGGTACCCCCGTGTGGGCTTCGATCAAGGCGACCGAGATCACTGTGTACCCGGCGTAGCGGAGCTCCCGCGCTTCGGCTCGCGGTTCACAAGCTGCTTCGCGCGATCGGGCAGCTTCTGCTTGATCTGGTCGGCCTTCTGGGAATCGAGCTTCCCGTCCTTCAGAGCCTGGTCGATGTCACTCGTCGCCGCCTTCACGACCGTGTCCACGACGTCGTCGACCGACTTGTTGTGGTCCTGGGCCACCTGGGCGATCGACTTGCCGTCCTTCAGCGCCTCCTTCAAGTCGTTCTCGGAGACGCCGATCTCCTTCGCCGCCGCCTGCACCGCGTCCTTCAGGACCCTGTGGCCGCGCCGGTGCGACTTCGTCTCGTTGACGAACCTGTTGGCGAGGGCGGGCACCTTCTGCTTGGCCTGCTCGGCGCGGGCCGCGTCGACGGTGCCCGAGGCCGCCTTCTGGTCGATTTGTTGCGTCAACGCCGTGACGATCGCGTTGACGACGTTCGCCGGGTCGACGCCGTGCTCCGTGGAGACCTGCGCGACGGTCTTCCCGCTCCGAACCTGGTTGCGCAACTCCTCGGGGGAGACGCCGATCGTGGCCGCAGCCGTCTGGCCTGCGACGCGCGCGCCTCCGTGCCCTCGCCCGCCCTGGCCGCCCGGCCCGGCGGCGACGGCGGCCGAGGCGGTCCCGGCGACGAGCAGACCGGCGACGCCGAGGCCGGCAACGAGCTTCTTCATCCTGGTTCCTTTCGTGTGCGAACCCCTTCATCGAACACCACGAGCATGAGCGGACTGTGAGGCGAGCGCGAACGCGGCGCCAGCGCCGCGGCCGCGTTCCGAAGTTGCCCGGATTTCTCGACTCGCCGCGCGTACCCTGTTCACGTGGCCCAGAGGCAGGAGCGGGCCGCGGACGGCTTCGAGATGCGGATCCCCGCTCAGGTGGAGGAGCTGCACGGCGTTCGTCGGGCCCTGGTCAGGTGGCTGGACGGACAGGGCGCGCCGCCCGAGGTCGGAGCGGAGGTTGCACTGGCCGTCCACGAGGCGGCGGCGAACGCGGTCGAGCACGCATATCAGCGCAGCGCCGACGAGCTGGTCGTGCGGGCGCGGCACGACGACGGCCGGCTCGTCGTGGTGGTCGAGGACGAGGGCGAGTGGCGACCGCCGAGCCGGACCGACCAACGCGGGCGTGGGCTCACGGTGATGCACGGCCTCATGGACGACGTCGAGATCGTCCCGTCCGGGCCGGGATCCGGCACCCGCGTCACACTGCGTCGGCAGGTCGCCGCCGGGTGACTCACCCCTCCCCGCGGCAGGCCACCATGGTGGGGTGAGCAAGCGCCTCGACCGGTACCGGCAGAAGCGGGACTTCGAAGCGACACCCGAGCCCGCGGGCGGCCCCGAAGACGGCGAGCCGGGCGGGCGGTTCGTGATCCAGGAGCACCACGCCCGCCGTCTGCACTGGGACCTTCGTCTCGAGCACGACGGGGTGCTGCTGTCGTGGGCGGTGCCGCGCGGCATCCCACCCGACCCCAAGCGCAACCACTTGGCAGTCCACACCGAGGATCACCCGCTCGAGTACCTCGAGTTCGCGGGTGACATCCCCGAGGGCGAGTACGGCGGCGGGTCCATGCACATCTGGGACCGCGGCCACTACGAGACGCACAAGATGCGCGACGACGAGGTGATCGTCACGTTCCACGGCGATCGGGTCCGGGGCCGGTACGCGCTGTTCCAGACCGACGGCAAGAACTGGATGATCCACCGCATGGACCCACCCGAGGACCCCGATCGGGAGGCGATGCCCGCGCACATCGAGCCGATGCTCGCGACGCTCTCGAAGAACCTCCCCCACGACGAGGACCGGTACGGGTTCGAGGTGAAGTGGGACGGCGTGCGGTCGATCGCGTACGTCGAGGGCGGCCAGGCGCGCTTCGAGAGCCGCCGCGGGGGCGACATCACCTCGCGCTACCCGGAGTTGCGAGGGCTCGGTCCCGCGCTCGGTTCGACCGCAGCCGTGCTCGACGGCGAGATCGTCGCGTTCGACGGTGAGCGCCCGAGCTTCGAACGGCTGCAACGCCGCATGCACGTCGGCAACGAGCGCGCCGTGCGGCGGTTGATGGGCGAGGTTCCCGTCGTCTACGTGATCTTCGACCTCCTCTGGTTGGAAGGGCACTCGACGTTGGCGCTCCCGTACCGCGAGCGCAGGAAGCTCCTCGACGAGCTCGAGCCGCAGGGGCCGTCATGGCAGACGCCGGCCGCGCACGAAGGGGGCGGCACCGCGCTCCTCGACGCAACGAAACGACTCGGGCTCGAAGGTGTCGTCGTCAAGCGTCTCGACAGCGTGTACGAGGCGGGCCGCCGCTCGCGTGCGTGGTTGAAGGTGAAGAACCACAACAGCCAGGAGTTCGTGATCGGCGGGTGGGCCCCGGGCAAGGGGGCGCGCAGCTCCAGTCTGGGCGCGCTCCTCATCGGCTACTACGAATCGACCGAGCCCGACGCCCGCTTGCGCTACGCGGGACGCGTGGGCACCGGGCTCTCCGACAACGAGCTGCGCCGACTCGTCGAGCTCCTCGAGCCCTTGCGCCGCGACACGAGCCCGTTCACGCCCGCACCCCGCGTCAAAGACGTCGTGTTCGTCGAGCCCGAGCTCGTCGCCGAGGTGGAGTTCACGGAGTGGACGAGCGCTGGAGCTGTCCGCGCGCCCGTGTATCTGGGCCTGCGTGACGACCGCGACCCACGCGACGTCGTGCGGGAGAACGCGGTGCCCGCCGGCTGAACGCTGAGAAGCGCGCTCGCTAGAGGTTCAGCACCATCTCCGTCGGGTCTTCCGGGTTCACGAAACAGACGAGCTCCTTGCCCGGCTTCAGGGCGTTGAAGACGAAGGGCGCCATCGACTCCTGGTGCGTCACCGGCCAGTCCGGACGCCCATCGACGTGCACCATCAGCTCCATCTCGACCACCGGGTTCATGCCGGCGCGTCCACCCGTATCGCGGAACTGGTGGAGCGTGGCCGTGCCCTTGAGCCCCGTCGACCGGAGCCCGCCCACGTCGCCCTGGTTCGCCATGTTCTTCATGAACGAGGCTGCGTTCGCGGTGCCCTGGGCCATGTCGCGGGTTGTGGGCATCTTCGGCATGTCCCGGAAGATCTGGCCCCAGGACTTGTCGCTGCCGTCGTCCTTCGGCTTCTTCTCGGCCTTGTCCTTCTTGAACAGTCCCACGGCACCTGCTCCCTTTTCTCGATGGGGACGCTTGTCCTGCTCATGAAACCTGGGCGCCGGGCGCGGCGCCTGAGTAGCCGCTACTCAACTGGCGGCGGTGCGGAAATGAGTAGGCGCTACTCAGGCGGCGTGGCATCCGTCCAGTCAACCTGGAAACCGATGGCGGGGGTACGGCCCCCACGACGACCAGGAGGCAGCCCCGTGGGATTCTTCAAGGACATCAAGAGCACGATGGGCAGCGCGACCGAAGCCGCCAAGGCCAGCAAGCAGATGCAGGCCGAGACGGCCGGCATCCAGTCGGGCGAGGTCGGCTACGACCCCAACGACCCCGGCTTCGCGCCCATCGAGGGCGTCGACTGCGACACCTACGCCCGGATCATGGGCGGCCTGGGCAAGAACCAGATCATGGGCCCGGAGAACGTCGAGGCGTACGTGACCTCGAACGGCGTGCCGCCGGGTCGGTGGGGCGACATCTCGATCGGCTGGACGCAGCGGATGCAGCAGTACCAGCACGTCGCCAACCGCATCGGCACGCTCATGTCACAGGCGTCGATGTAACCGGGCCGACGCGAGCGATCGATTCGAGCTCAGGACGAGGAGGAAACGACCGTGGGCTTCTTCAAGGACATCAAGAGCACCCTCGGCAGCGCCACCGAGGCGGCCAAGAACGCGCCGGCGGCGAAGCAGGCCGCCGAGGATCAGGCGACGGCGGCCCAGGTGGGGCTCGTCGACGGCACCCAGGACCCCAACGATCCCGGGTTCGAGCCCGTCGAGGGCGTGACGCTCGACCAGTACGCCAAGCTCTGCAAGGCGGTGGCGGGCGCCGGCCTCAAGGACGAGGCCGAGGTCGACCAGTGGGCCCAGCAGCAAGGCCTCCAGACCGGGCAGTTCAAGCGAGTCAGCGACGAGTTCACCAAGCGCATGGGCACCAACCGCTCTGACGAACCGGTTCGGGATGCTCTACGCCCAGGGGTGAATCCGAAGTAGTCCACTGACTCGTAGGAAGAGGTGGGCCCCGGCGGCAGGGCCGGCGCCCACCGGCCGTGCGGCAGTTCCGGGCGGAGACTTCCCAAATGGTGACTTCCGGGCCAAAATGGCCAGTGGTGGCAAGCGTGCAGCGGTTTGACGTGCGCCTCCAGCAACTGCTCGACGCGATGCTCAGCATCGGCTCTGACCTGAGCCTCCCGGCGGTCCTGCAGAGGATCATCGAGTCGGCCTGCAAGCTGGTAGACGCGAGGTACGGCGCCTTGGGCGTCATGGACGACCACGGCCAGCTGACCGATCTCGCTACGAGCGGCGTCGACGAGTCGACCCACGACGCAGTGGGGCGCCGCCCTGAGTTCACGGGCATCCTCGGCGTCCTCCTGAGCGACCCGAAGCCGGTGCGGCTGCGCGATGTGCGTGAGCACCCGCTCGCGCAGGGATTCCCTCCCGGACACCCCGAGATGTCGTCGTTCCTCGGCGTGCCGATCCGGGGCAAGGAAGCCATCGGGAGCCTCTACCTCGCCGACAAGCAGAGCGGTGACGAGTTCAGCGAGGAGGACGAGCGGTTGGCGGTGACGCTGGCCGCCGCGTCCGGCGTCGCCATCGACAACGCGCGTCTGCAGTCGAGCCTCGAGCACATGGCCGTCCTCGAGGACCGGGAGCGCATCGCCCGCGAGCTCCACGACAAGGTCATCCAGCGGCTGTTCGCGACGGGGATGACCCTGCAGACGACCCTGCCGATGGCAGCTCGAACCGAGGTCGCCAGCCGGATCACGCAGGCCGTGGAAGAGATCGACGAGGCGATCCGGGACATCCGCCGCGCGATCTTCGCCCTCGAAGCCCGGTCGCGACGCGGCGTGCGCGTCGACATCTTCGCCCGCGTCGACGCGGCACGTGAGGTGCTCGGGTTCACGCCCGAGCTGCGCCTCGAAGGCCCGATCGACTCGGCCGTCCCCGAGCCGATCGCCGATCACCTCCTTGCGACCTTGCACGAGGCGCTGTCGAACGTCGCTCAGCACGCCGGCGCGTCAAAGGTCGACGTTGCCGTCGAGGCGGGGAACGAGCTCCTCCTCCGGGTGGCCGACGACGGCGCCGGGCTGCCCGACCGGGTCGAGCACGGTCAGGGGCTTCGCAACATGGAACGACGGGCGCTGGAGCTCGGGGGGAACGCCTCGGTGCGGCCGAGAGAGGGCGCCGGCACCGTGGTCGAGTGGCGCGTCCCGCTCAGCTGATCCTCGCCGAATTCTCTGCTGGGGTTCGCTACCGCGGGCTGCTCATCAGCTGGATGTCTGCGCCGCCCCGTTCGAGGGTCGCGGCCACGCCGGTGATGAACCGGTGCACGCACACCTCGACGACCCGCTGCCTGCTGAGCCTGTCCCGACCGCCCGCGCCGGGTGAGGGCATCTCGTACGTGCCGCTGAAGCTCAGGTGCGAGCCCGCCGGTGGCACGGGCTCGAGACGGAGGTCGGCGTCGAGGGTCGAGAACGGGCCGGTCTCGGTCTCCCAGTGCAACGGGGCGATCAAGGCGTGCTCGACGGAGCGGGGTTCGCCGAACTCCACGGCGACGAGCTCGTTCGGCGCGACGGCGGCGGCAGCCAGGTCGGCCAGCCACGACGCCCGGCCGGCGACGATCAGCAAGCCGGCCTGTTCGAAGCGCTCTGCGACCGGGACGAAATCCTGCACGAGCGGCATGGGGCGAAGGTAGGCAGCGTCCGCTCGTCGAAACAGGGCCGAAGGTCACCCTTTTCGGTTCGGCGGCCACGCACGGTGATCGTGCGGGTCATGATGGTGGTCCAATGCCCTTTCGCGATCGGCGTGAGGCAGGGAGGCGGTTGGCCGAGCGGCTCTCGGGCCTGCGGGCCGCATCGCCGCTCGTCCTCGGCCTCCCGCGTGGCGGTGTCCCGGTCGCGTTCGAGGTGGCGAACGCGCTGGGATCTCCGCTCGACGTCCTCGTGGTCCGCAAGCTGGGCGTCCCGTTCCAGCCCGAGCTGGGTATGGGCGCCGTCGGCGAGGACGGCGTGCGCGTCCTCAACCCGGACGTCCTTCGCCAGGCCGGCGTCACCGAGGCCCAGCTGGCGGCGGTCGAGGGGCGCGAACGCGCCGAGGTCGAGGAGCGGGCGGTCCGGCTGCGACGCGGCCGCCCCGCCATTCCCCTTCAGGGCCGGACGGTGGTGATCGTCGACGACGGGCTCGCCACCGGCGGAACGGCGCGGGCTGCCGTACAGGTCGCGCGTGCGCGCGGTGCCGACCGGGTGATTCTCGCGGTGCCGGTCGCACCGCCCGACGCCGTGGCCGCACTGCGCCGCGATGCCGACGACGTCGTCGCGGTGGAGACCCCGGAGCCGTTCTTCGCCATCGGCGGCTGGTACGCCGACTTCTCCCCCACCTCCGACGACGAGGTCGTCCAGCTCCTGGCACGGAGCAGAGCAGACCGCGACGGCGGCGGAGTCAGCGGAGCTGACAGAGAAGTTGTGATCCCGGCCGAGCCCGAGGAGCTCCCGGGCCGGCTCACGATCCCGTCCGGCGCCACCGGGGTCGTGGTCTTCGCGCACGGCAGCGGCAGCGGCCGGAACAGTCCGCGCAACCAAGCTGTGGCACGGGCGCTGAACCGCGCCGGCCTCGGCACGTTGCTGTTCGATCTGTTGTCACCGGAGGAGGAAACCGACCGCGCCAACGTGTTCGACATCCCGCTCCTCGCCCGACGCCTCGGCGCCGCGACCGCCTGGCTGCGCGACGACGAGGCCGCCGGCGGGCTTCCGATCGGCTTCTTCGGCGCCAGCACAGGGGCGGGTGCGGCGTTGTGGGCAGCAGCCGAGCCCGGATCCCCGGTGCGTGCGATCGTGTCTCGTGGGGGACGCCCCGACCTGGCTCGCGCCCGCCTCGAAGCAGTCCGTGCGCCCACGCTCCTGATCGTGGGCGGACGCGACGAGACTGTGCTCGAGATCAACCGTGACGCGGCCGGCCATCTGCGCTGCGAGCACAGGATCGAGGTCGTCCCCGGCGCGACTCACCTCTTCGAGGAGCCCGGCGCGCTCGAGGTTGTCGCCGATCTCGCCGCCCGCTGGTTCGTCGACCACCTTGCCGGAACGCACCGCTGACCCTGGCCACGGAGGCACTGATGCCTGACCAACGAGACGAAGTTCGCATCGAAGACGGGCCGAAGCGGATCCGCACCTACCTGGGCGGCGAGCTCATCGCCGATACGACCCGCCTCAAATTGGTATGGGAGGTTCCCTACTACCCCGCCTACTACTTCCCGCGCGACGACGTCCGCACCGAGCTCCTGACCCCGAACGGTCGCACGCAGCAGTCGAGGAGCCGGGGCGAGGCCTACAACTTCACGGTCAAGGGTGGCAACCGGGAAGCCGAGGACGCCGCCTGGCACTACCCCGAATCGCAGGTCGAAGAGCTCCGGGGCCTCATCCGCTTCGACTGGGAAGCCATGGACGGCTGGTTCGAGGAGGACGAGGAGGTCTTCGTCCATCCCCACGACCCGTACTCACGCATCGACGTCCTGCACAGCTCGCGCCACGTCCAAGTCGAGGTGAACGCGGTCACGGTCGCGGACACCCACCAGCCGACGCTCCTCTTCGAGACCGGTCTGCCGACGCGCTACTACTTCCCCAAGCTCGACGTGCGGCTCGACCTGCTGACTCCGACCGACACGACGAGCGGCTGTGCATACAAGGGCTTCGCCCGCTACTGGTCGGTCGGGGCGGGCGGCGAGACGGTCGAGGACCTTGCGTGGTCGTACCGGACCCCTCTTCCCGAAAGCGCCAAGATCGCCGGCCTCGTCGCGTTCTACAACGAGAAGGTCGACCTCGTGATCGACGGTGAGCGCCAAGAGCGCCCCCGGACCCACTTCTCGTAGGGCCGGAACGCTATTCGGACCCGGCGCGCGGCGACGCACCGTTAGCGGCGAGCCTCGAGCTGACCGTGTCCGGGATCGTGATCACCCAGTTGGTGCGCTCCAACTCGGCACGGCGCACCACGAACGCGCCGCCGTCAGCGCGCGCGCTCGTCACGTGCACGACCCACCGATCGCCCTGATCGACGACCGACGCGAACGAGTGTCGTTCGCCGGACGAGACCGGTCCCAGCGTCAGCACGCTGCCGCCGTCGCTTCCGGCTACTGCGACGTCGACGGGGTACGGCGTCGGGTTCTCGACGACCACACGGCTGATCACGTCCGGCCCTTCGAGCGCCTGCGCCCCGCCGAAGATCAGCGCCAACGCGACGACCGCTCCGACCACGACGGCGGCGACGTTGCGACCGAGCCGGGTCGGGGCTGCCTGCGGCGGCGCGGGGCTCAGTACGGGGCTCATCGACAACCAGCTTTGTCATCCCGAGTGGGCGATGCGAACCTGCAGCGTACCGGGCGCCCTGCCGGCGTTCGGCGCACGTTGGCCGACTCAATCGAGCACCCCGCATGGCGGCGACATGGCGGGCATCTACCGCAGCGTTGATCGGCTGAGCGGCTACCCCCGGTCGGCCACACGGCACGCGCTGCCCTTGCACTTCTGCAGGGCCGAGAGCTGTTTTGCGAGGTCCTGGACGAGCTTCGGATCGGCGGTGGACACGATGTTGTGGAGCTGATCCGGGTCGGCGCGCAGGTCGTAGAGCTGACGATCTCCCGTCACGTACTCGACGTAGGTGTAGCGAGCGGTCCGCACGGCGGCGTACTCGGGGAGGCCGAGGGGCTGGAACTGGCCGCGCCGGACCGCGGGCGCCTGCGGGCCCGTCGTCGGCGTCCCGGTGTTCGGCGGGTCCGCGTCGTTGTCGGGGTCCTGCGGCGCGGACGCGCCGGCGTTCCGGCGCCGCTGGCCGCGGGGGCTCTCGGCGAAGTGCTCGACGAGCACGTCCTTGCGTTCGTGGTCGGGCTTCTTGCCGTGCAGCTCAGATGCCAGCGACCGCCCGTTCACGAAGTTCGGCGCCTTGGCCTCGCCGAGGTCGGCGAAGGTGGGCGCGAGGTCGATGTTCATGGCGAGGTCGTCCACCTTCTTGCCCTGAGGGACGGCGGGCCCGCGCACGACGAGCGGCACGTGGATGTCCTCCTCGAACGCCGTCATCTTCCCCGGCGGGAGGCGGTGCTGGCCGAGATGGAAGCCGTTGTCGGAGCTGAAGACGATGTAGGTGTTGTCGAGCTGGCCGGTCTTCTGGAGCGTGTCGACGACGTTCTCGACGAGGTCCTCGACGCCCAGCATGCTCTGCAGCCGTTTCCGGTAGACCTCGTCGATGGTCGCGATCTGCTGGTCGTTCAGCAGAGGTCGCTTCTGGAGCCACTCCGGCTCCGCGCTCATGTCCGCCTCGTTGAAGGAGGGGGTGCGCGGCGCCTGCACGCCCGGGAACGCGTCGGCGTAACGGGGCGCCGGGGTCGCGGGCAGATGGGGAACGTACGGCGCGACGTACAGGAAGAACGGCTTGTCGCTCTTCTGCTGGATGAACTCGCTCGACTTCCGCGACAGGACGTCGACGAGATAGTCGTCCGGCGTCGACCCGTACCGGACGAGATTGCCGTTTTCGTTGAGCCGGTAGTTGTACTCCGAGTACGGGGTGCCGCCGCTTGTCGGGCTGTCCCATTCGTCCCAGCCCGGCGGGACGAACGTCGGGTCCACGGTGTCCGGATAGCCGTTCAGGTACTTGCCGAGCAGCCCGGTCCTGTAGCCGGCGTCGTGCATCCACGTGCCGACGGTCGACTTCTCGTCCCCGTTGGCATGGAACTTCTCGTAGCCGCCGGACGGCGGGAGGTTGCCGAGCACGCCGTGCTCGTGCACGTACTGGCCGCGCAGCGTCGACGCCCGCGACGGGCAGCACAGCGAATCGGTGACGAAGTAGTTCGAGAAGATGGTGCCCTTCTGCACGAGGAGCGAGTTGACCTTCGGGAACCGGGACGGATCGAGGTAGGAGTTCAGGTCGAGGTCATCGGTGAGGATGAAGACGACGTTGGGCTGCTTCCCGGACTTGACCTGCGGCGCCGACTCGGGCTCCGAGGCGCCGACGGCCGTCGTCAGTCCGGCGACCGTACCCAGGGCCACCAACAGGACCACGAGGGACCGCGTTCCGCGATGCGTGTTCACGCGTGCACTGTGACGACGCCCGGTGAGCGAAGGGTCAGGCAGACGTCAGAGGCCGATCAGGAGAAGTGCTCGATGAGCGCGCGGGCGTAGTGGTCCTCCCACGGGCCTGCCGGCTTCTTCTCGGTGTACTCCTTGTCGAGCCGGACGAGCATGTAGACGAGCTCGCTGCGGACCGGTGTCGTGCCGAGCAGGTCCGGCAGCTCGGACAGGCGGATGAGCCAGTCCGCGTACCACGACGCCCAGTCGTCGTCGGCGCCGTCGACGATCCGGTACACGCGATGGTGCGTCTCCCCCGCCTCGTGCAGGAGCTCGCTGATCTTCGCCCCTGTGTCGGCCATTTCGATCCCCGTTCCTCCCGGCGTTGGCAACCCTAGACTTCCTTCGCCGTGCCGGAGCACGTCTCGTTCGAGTGACGACACCGAAGCTCACTGCCGACGCGTACCGCATCCTGTGGGCGCAGGCGCTGCGTGCGTTCGCCTACGGGTTCGGGGCCGTCCTCCTGGGGTCGACGCTCGACCGGGAGGGGTTCTCCTCCGGTGAGGTCGGCCTCGTGCTCGCGGCGGTCGTCGCGGGCACGGTCCTGTCGTCGCTTGCGGTCGGGTGGTGGGGCGACCGTATCGGCCGGCGGCGGTCCTACGTCGTGCTCTACCTGGCTCTTGCGCTGACGGGGGCAGTCTTCGCGTTCTCCGACCAGGTATGGCTACTGAGCGCGGTGGCGCTGACGGGCGCGCTCTCGACCGAGGTGGTCGAGTCGGGAGCGTTCACCTCACTCGAGCAGGCCATGCTCGCGACGGAGCTCACCGGCCGGACTCGCCTCCGCGGCTTCGGCACGTACAACGCAGTCGCGACCGCGGCCGGCTCGGTGGGCGCCCTCGCTGCCGGCGGTCCCGAGCTTCTCCGCCGCGTCTGGTCCGGGGCTCCGGTTGACCAGCGGTTCTTCCTCATCTTCGTGCCAGTTGCGTTCGCGGGGGCTGCGGTCGCCTGCACGCTTTCACAGCGGGTTGAAGTCGGGCCTCGCTCGCCCGAAGAGCGGACGCGCCGCCGGCTGCAACGGTCACGGCCGACGGTCCTGCGTCTCGCCGGACTGTTCGCGCTCGACAGCTTCGGCGGGGGCTTCGTCGTGCAGTCCTTCATCGCGTACTGGCTGGCGGCGGAGTTCGACGCGTCGATCGGGGTGCTCGGCGTGGTGTTCTTCGCGGTCGGGCTGCTGCAGACGGTGTCCTTTCTGGCCGCGCCACGACTGGCCGAGCGGTTCGGGATCCTGCGCACGATGGTGTTCACCCACCTGCCGTCGAACGTGCTCCTCGCCGTGATCCCGCTCGCCCCGAACCTCCCGGCCGCGATCGCGCTGCTGCTCGCCCGTGTCGCGCTGGCGCAGATGGACGTGCCCACGCGCCAGGCATACGTCATGGCGCTCGTGGACCCCGACGAGCGCACCCCCGCAGCCGCGGTGACCAACACGGCGCGCTACGCGGTCCGGCCGGTGGGTCCGGCACTGGCCGGCGTGAGCCAGTCGATCGCGTTCGGTCTCCCGTTCGTGCTCGCCGGCGGGATCAAGAGCCTGTACGACGTCCTGCTCTGGCGCTGGTTCCGCACCGTGCCGATCCCCGAGGAGCCCGCGAGCGGCGACGCCCGGAAATAGGGTTCGCATATGCCGCGCCCGGAGGTCTGGACCACAGGCATCGCATGGCCGGGAGCGGTCGAGCGGGCGGCTACGCGCGCGGAGTTGGCCGGCTTCGACGGGCTCGCCGTCGTGGACTCGCAGAACCTGGCCGGGGATCCGTGGGTGGGACTCGCGCTCGCGGCCCGGGAGACCGAGCGCCTCCAGTTGGGCACGGCAGTGACGAACCCGGTGACACGACACCCTGCGGTCACCGCTGCCGCCGCCGTCACGCTGCAGGTCGCGTCGGCGGGCCGGTTCGTCCTCGGGATCGGGCGCGGCGACTCCGCCCTCGCGCATCTCGGACGAGCGCCGGCATCGGTTCCGACGTTCGAGCGCTACCTCACGGTGCTCCAGGGGTACCTCCGCGGTGACGAGATCGCGTTCGACGACCTCGGGTTCCACGAAGGCGTCGCGCCACCCGTCGACACGCTCGGTCTCGCCGACGCCCCCACGACGAGCCGCCTGCATTTCCTCCCGCCGGATCTGCCGAAGGTGCCGGTCGAGGTGGCCGCCACCGGACCAGCGCGTCCTCGCCGCCGCCGCCCGCCACGCCGACCGGGTGCTGCTCGCGCTGGGCGCCGACCCCGGCCGGGTGCAGTGGGGCATCGAGACGGTCCGTGCCGCCGGCGCGGCATCGGTCGGCGCGTTCGTCAACGTGGTCGCGCACCCGGACGTCGACATGGCGCGCGAGTTGGCCAGCGGCGGCGTCGCCACGTTCGCCCGCTTCTCGGTCATGCACGGCACCGTGAGCGGGCCGGCAGATCCGGACGAGCGCGACAGCTTCGCGGCGGTCCACGACGCGTACGACATGACCCGCCACACGCAGGTCGGCTCGCCGCAAGCGGGCACGCTCACGCCCGAGTTCATCGACCGCTTCGGCATCGTCGGCACACCGGACAGTTGCGCGCAGCGACTCGGCGAGCTCGTCGACCTCGGTCTCGACAAGCTGATCGTCACCGGGCCCACGCTGGGCGCCGACCCGGCCGAGGCGCGTGCCGCCCTGGAGCGTTTCGCGACGGAGGTGCTGCCGGCGCTCGCCTGAGAGCAGGTCAACGGGCCAGCGCGTACGCTCTGCTTCGTGGACTTTCCCGTGATCTCCGCCGATTCGCACATCACCGAGCCGCCCGACACGTACGTCGACCGCATCGACCCCAAGTGGCGTGATCAGGCGCCGCACCTCGAGTTCATGGGCGAGGACGTCGGCGACCTCTTCGTGATCCCGGGGATGAAGACACCGGTCCCGATGGGGCTGGTGGCGGCGGCGGGCAAGCCGGCCGAGGAGATCCGCATCACCGGCGTGCGCTTCGAGAGCCTGCACCGGGGCGGATGGGACCCCGAGGCGCGCCTCGCCGACCAGCAGCGCGACGGTGTCGCCGCCGAGGTGCTCTACCCCACCGTCGGCATGCAGCTCTGCAACCACAAGGACTTCGACTACAAGCGGGCCTGCTTCGAGGCATACAACCGCTGGATCGCCGAGTACTCCTCGCGCCACCCCGACCGGCTCCTCGGCTGCGGACAGACCGCGATGCGCTCGCCCGAGGAGGGCGTCGAGGATCTCAAGTCGATTGCCGCGCTCGGTTTGCGCGGCGTGATGATGCCCGGCAACCCCGCCGTCGAGGACTACGACTCCCCCGTGTACGACGCGTTCTGGGAGACGGCGGTCGAGCTCGGACTGCCACTGTCGTTCCACATCCTGACGACGCGCGATGCGACGCCGACCCACGGTCCGCGCATGAACATGTTCCTGTCGGTGGTACGCGGGTGCCAGGACATCATGGGCACGCTCGTGCTGGGCGGCGTCTTCGAGCGGCACCCGGGCTTGAAGGTCGTGTGCGTCGAGGCCGACGCCGGCTGGGTGCCGCACTACATGTACCGGCTCGACCACGCGTACAAGCGCCACCGCTACTGGCTGCCGGCGGGCCAGGAGCTATCGCGCCTGCCGTCCGAGTACTTCGCCGACCACATCTACGTGACGTTCCAGGACGACTGGGTCGCATTCAAGACCGCCGACCTCTTGAACTGGCACCGGTTGATGTGGGCGAACGACTTCCCGCACAGCGACTCCACGTGGCCGTGGTCGCAGGAGATGCTCGAGGAGCACGCCGGGGCGCTGACAGACGAGCAACGCCGGGCGATCCTCTCCGAGAACGCTGCCTCGCTCTACGGGATCGACGTCGGGACGCTCGCAGTCGCCTCTTAAACTTCCTTCGCCTTCTCGCACCGCCGCTCGCGGGGTGACGTTTCCCACCGGTCAGCTTCGGGAACAAGGCATGAAAGCTACCGAGGAGAAACGACGATGGAAGGCAAGAAGGACGACATCAAGGGTCGGGTCAAAGAAGCAGCCGGTGACCTGACCGATGACGACGACCTCGAAGCGCGAAGGCAAGACGGATCGCGCCGCCGGCTCGGTCAAGGACAAGCTCGAGCAGGCGAAGGACAAGGGTGAGGAGTTCGTCGACAAGGCGAAGGACAAGATCCGCCGCAAGTAGCCGGTCACTTCTCATCCGTGAATGTGCCCGGGGTCTTACCCCGGGCACAGTCGCGCGTTCGCTCGATCGAATCGGGCGGACAGGTCAGGGCGTCGTGGTGCTCGGCGTCGTCGTGGGCAGTCGTGGTGGACGGCACCGGCGTCGTCGTGGACGGCGTCGGGGAACCCGCTTCCTCAGTCCGCGGCATGGCGGGGACGACTGCGCGACGGGCGCCTGGTCGTTCCCGACGGCGCCGACGAGCGCGCTCGACGGGGGCGTGGGAGCGGACGGCGGAGCCTTCGCGATCGATGGCGCCGGTGCGGGCGGCGCGCCTCCGGCCGGGGCCGGCTGTGTGGTCTTCGTGTTGGTGCTCGACGCGCTGTCCGAACCGCGTGTGAGGACGGTCATACCGCCGAACCCGAGAGCGAACGCAAGGACGCAGGCCCCGACGAGCGCCAGACGCCTGGTACGCGATCGGTCGCCCGGCTCGTCCTCGGCAACCCGGCCGCCACGTTCGCCCTCGACAATCGGCGGAGTCCGATCGTCCGGCGGGAACGCTTCAGGGACGGTTGCGGTTGCGGAGGAAGCGGACACGCTCCGAGCCTTCCGCAACCCCCGCTCCGCTAAACGCGGCCGCGTCAGCGGCCGACGGCGTTCTCGAGCTGTCGCTTGGTCATCTTGGAGCGGCCCTTGACGTTCTTCCGGCGGGCCTCCTCGTAGAGCTGGTCCCGGGTTCTCCCGCCGGGGCCCCGGTGCGACCGCATCCCGCCGCGGCGCCCCGAGGAGATGTCCTCGGTCGACGTGCGGCTGGCCTGCTTCGCCTCGCCGCTCCGTGCCCGCTCCTTGTTGACGGTCCGGGCCGCGATCTCCTCGGCTTCGTCCTCGGGACGGCCCATGCTCCTCGAGGCCCTCTTTGACGTGCTCGTACTGCCGCTCTCGCTTGGCATTCCATGCTCGTTGCGGCATCAGCTTCACCTCCTTGCGACGTCCTTCCCTGATTGCAATGCCCGCCCGTAGCGAGCGGCGAAACGATGCGGTTTCGCGAGCCTCGACGGCTCGGGTACCGACACAACGAGAGATTCGTGCGCAGGTGCGGACAGAACCAGGAACAGGAAGAGCGGCATGGAGATCGCGTACTCACTCGCCAGCGAAGAGCTGCACCCCAGAGACATGGTCCATGCCGCCAGAGCGCGCCGAGGAGATCGGCTTCCGGAGCGTCTGGCTGTCGGATCACTTTCATCCGTGGATCGATCGGCAGGGCCAGAGCCCGTTCGTCTGGTCGGTGATCGGCGGGATCGCCGCCACCACCGGCCTTCGGGTCGGGACGGCGGTGACGTGTCCCCTCATTCGCACGCATCCTGCCGATCGTCGCCCACGCGGCGGCGACGTCGGCCGCGATGCTGCCGGGACGCTTCTCGCTGGGCGTGGGCACCGGCGAAGCCCTCAACGAGCACGTCCACGGCGACCGGTGGCCGCCGGCGGATGTCCGGCTCGAGATGTTGGAAGAAGCAGTCGCCGTGATGCGCAAGCTCTGGGAGGGTGGCCAACAGTCGCACGAGGGCAAGCACTATCGCGTCGAGAACGCTCGCCTCTACACGCTTCCCGACGAACCGGTGCCGGTCATGGTGTCGGGGTTTGGCGACAAGTCGGCCGTGCTGGGCGGGCGGATCGGCGACGGCTACATCGGCACCGCCCCCGATGCCGATCTGCTGCGGACGTTCGACGAGGCCGGCGGCGCGGGCAAGCCGAAGTTCGCGGGCATCAAGGTCTGTTGGGCGAACGACGAAGCGGCCGCACGCCGGACGGCGTACGAGTTGTGGCCCAACCTCGGCCTTCCCGGTCAGCTCGCTCAGGAGCTGGCGTTGCCGGCGCTCTTCGAGCAAGCGGTCGAGCTGGTGGAAGAGGAGCAGGTGACCGACATGGTTCCGTGCGGTCCCGATCCCGAACGCCACCTCGACACGATTCGAAAGTACGCCGACGCGGGCTACGACGCGGTCTTCGTGCACCAGATCGGGCCCGACCAGGAAGGTTTCCTTCGCTTCTACGGCGAGGAGGTCCTGCCCAAAGTATGAAGCCGCGGATGCTAGCGAGAGCAATCGGATACCGCCGTGGATCAGCAAGCGACACTCCAGCTCGTCCCCGCGTTGCGCGCCCGCGCGCGGCGCGGGCCTTCGTCGCTGAGACTCTGACCGCCTGGGCATGTCCAGGCCGACAGGGTCGAGGCGGCGCAGCTCGTCGTCAGCGAGCTGGTGACCAATGCCGTGCTCCATGCACCCGAGAGTCCGACGATCAGCGTGGACCTTCGTTTGACCGACGACGTGGTCCGCGTCCTGGTGACCGACGCGGGTGTTCACGAGCCCGAGCGCCGAGCCGACGCGGATCCAGCGACGGCCGAGACCGGCCGGGGTGTGTGGCTCGTCGATGCCTTCACCCAGCGGTGGGGCACCGAGACACACGGGCAGGACGGCAAGACCGTCTGGTGCGAGCTGCGCGCCGGGGCGCCGACGACGCGGTGATCAGGCCGGGACGCGGAGGACGACGAAAGCAATGTCGTCGCGCGGTTTGCCGCCATGGAACTCGTTCAGCGCGCGGTCGAGAGCCTTGCCGACGTCGTCGGCGCTCGATCCTGCGCAGGACGCCAACGTGTCCCGGAGGCGTTCCTCGCCGAAGAAGCCGTCCGTATTGCGGGCGTCGGTCACCCCGTCCGTGTACAGCAGGAGTGCGTCGCCGGGATCCAGCCGCACGATGCGGTCCACCGATGCCAAATCGGCGAACGGACCGAGTACGCGGCCGCGGCAGGGCACGGGCTCGACGTCGCCCGAGGCCCGTAGCAGCAACTGTTGCGGATGGCCGGCGCAGGAGAGAGTGACCCGCGCCCCTTCGCCGTCGGGCCGGAGCCGAACGTAGGCGGCGGTGCAGAACCGCTCCTCGCTCTGACGAAGCACCACCTCGTTCACGAGATTCAGGACGAGTCGGGGTCGTCGCGTCTGGATGGCGGCGGCGCGGGTCGTGTATCGAACCAGAGCTGCCAGCGCCGCCGCCTCAGGGCCCTTGCCGCAGACATCGCCGATCACGATCGACCAGTCGTTGCGCGCGCTCTCGAACACGTCGTAGAAGTCACCGCCGACGTCGCTCCCGTCTCGCGCCGCCTCGTAGTGCGCGGCGATCTCGATCCCGTCGATGTCGGGGAGGTGGGGAGGAAGCAGGCTCTGCTGCAGCGTGTCGGCGAGTTGGGCGAGGCCGGCGCGGCTCGCGCGGAGCTCGCGCTCGGTCTCGGTGCGTTCGATGAACTGACCGATCTGCGCACCGGCGGCGTCCATCATCTCGAGAACCTCGTCGTCGGGCTCGCGGCTCTCGGCGGCGAAGAACTCGATCACGCCGAGCACGTCGCGCCCCCGCCGGATGGGGACCCCGAAACCGCCGTGCAAGCCGTCCGCGGCGGCCACCTCTGAACGGGTGAAATTGTCGTCTCGGGCGACATCAGGGATCCATGCCGGCGTTCCCCGGGCCCAGACGCGCCCGGGCAGCCCCCGGCCCATGCGGAAGGTCGTCCGCGCGCTGAGCTCCTCGAAGGCGGCCGCCTTGCTGTCGGGCGAGCGCCAGGTGGCCAGGCAGCGCAGGACGGATCGTTCGATGTCGAGGCCCCACAGCGCGCCCACGTCCCAGCCGAGCGCCTCGCACACGGTTCGGAGGAGCCGCTCGCTGGCCTCTTCGATCGAGTGCGCCTCCCCCAGCGTGCGGGCAATCTCGTACTGGGCACGCAGCCGGTTCTCGGCCCGCCGTCGAGCCGTCAGATCGAGCGACATCGAGGCCACACCGACCAGATCGCCGCGATCGTCGTGCAGGGGGGAATCGACGACGTGCGCGGCGACGATCGCACCGTCTTTCCGCCGGATCGCGAACTCGCCCTGCCACGTGCGCCCGGCCCGAAGCGCCTCGTAGATCGCGCGGGCGAGGCCCTCCGGCACGGGCTCGGCGGCGAAATCGGCGGAGTCGCGCCCGATCAGCTCGGAGGCGGGGCGACCGAAGAAGACCTCGGCGTGCGGGTTGCACGACTGAATCGTGCCGGCGAGGTCGGTGACGATGATGGCCGACTGCATCTCGCGCAGGAGTGGCGAGTCGAGACGTGCCCACCGGGGAACCTCAGACCCTGCCGTGGCCATCGGGCCGCATACCTCCCCGGTCCCGGGACAGGGAGCCGTTCCAGACTGTAGCTCGCGCCTGTTCCGACTCTCCCGCCGGCTCCCGGACGGCCGACGTGAGGCGCTACTGTTTGTCGCGTGCTATCCCGGGTGATACTCATAGGGCGTCGCCTCTGTGGGCTCCGTCCTGAGGGCACGGGCGACCGCACGCTGCGAGCCCGACAGGGAGCAATGCCAGACCCCGACCTACGGGTCGCCGTCCAGGCTGCCGAAGGTGGAATGAAGATCGAGCTCGCCGGAGAGCTCGATGTAGCGACCGCGCCCGAGCTTCAGCTCCGCGTCGACGAGATCGCGCGCGCCGAGGGCGACGCGTGGATCGATTGCGCCGAGCTCACCTTCGCCGACTCATCCGGGCTCAACACGCTGACGCGCCTCGCCAAGGCGCTGCAGGCGCAGGACCGACGACTCGTCTTGACCAACCTTCGCCCGATGGTGAAGCGGGCGATGGACGTGCTGCAGATCACCGAGCTCTTCGAGCTCGAAGACGCGCCCTGATCACGACTTTCGTGCGGTGGCCTTCCCGCCTTTGCGGCCGGCCGACTTCTTCTGCTGCGTCGTGCCGCCCTGCGACGCGGTGCTCTTCGAGCGTGAGCCGGACCCGGACTGCTTCCCACCGCGGCTGGAAGCGCCGGGTGAGTTCGCGATGCGGGCGGCTCGGCTCTTGGACATGCCCTTCTTCTTCAATCCCTCGTACTGCTTCTCGTTCTTCACGCTGGGTCTCTTGTTCGGCATCCCTGGGCCTCCTGTCGCCTTGGGTGTGAGGCCTGTACCCAGACGAGGGGGCAGATATGCCCGGCGATGCTGCCGACGGATGACCACGTCCGGCTACGCGCGCTCCCGGTCGCGGATCACGCTGATGAGGCTGCCGCGCGCCACGATCTCGACCTGGCGGGGCGTGAGCCGATGGCGCATCGAGTAGGTCTCGCCCTTGGTCTCGTTCACGACCTCGACGCGTTCACCCCGGCGGAGCTGCTCGGCGGGCTCGGCGATCGCGAGGACGTCGCCCTGGTCGATGCGGTCGTAGTCCGCAGGAGCCGTGAACGTCAGCGGCAGCACGGCGAAGTTGACGAGGTTCTGCCCGTGGATACGGGCGATGCTCTTGGCCAGCACGGCGCGGAGCCCGAGGTACCGGGGGACGATCGCGGCGTGCTCTCGGCTCGAGCCCTGGCCGTAGTTGTCGCCGCCGACCACGAAGTGGTCACCCGTCTCGCGGGCCCGCTGCGGGTACGTCTCGTCGACGACGTCGAAGGCGAAGTCGGCCATCGCCGGGATGTTGCTGCGATACGGGAGCACCCGGGCCCCGGCCGGCATGATCTCGTCGGTCGAGATGTCGTCGCCGAGCGTCAGCAGCACCGGGCCCGCGATTCGATCGGGCAGCGGATCGAACTCCGGCAGCGAGACGATGTTCGGGCCTTTCTCGAGCTGAACGTCGAGTCCGTCGACCGGGGGCACGAGCATCTCCGTGTTCACGTAGCTGCGCGTCGGTGGTTCGAAGCGCGGGTACGGGATGCCGAGATCCCGGGGATCGGTGATCACGCCGGTGAGCGCGGCGGCGGTCGCGGTCTCGGGGCTGCAGAGGTAGACCTCGTCCTCCTTCGTCCCCGAGCGCCCGGGGAAGTTGCGCGGGAACGTGCGCAGGCTCGCCCTGCCCGTCGCGGGCGCCTGCCCCATGCCGATGCACCCGTTGCAGCCGGCTTGGTGCAGCCGAGCGCCACCGGCGATCAAGTCGAGGAGCCAGCCCTCGCTCGTCAGCGCCTCGAGTGTCTGACGCGATGTGGGGTTGACGTCGAAGGAGACGCGCTCGTGCGTCTGCCGGCCGCGCACCATCAGCGCCGGGACGGCGAAGTCGCGCAGGCCCGGGTTGGCCGACGACCCGATGACCACCTGGTACACGTCGCGCCCTGCGACCTCGCGCACCGGGACGACGTTGCCGGGGCTCGAGGGGCAGGCGATGAGCGGCTCGAGGGTGGAGAGATCGATCTCGTCGGTGTGCTCGTAGGTGGCGTCGGGATCGGCGCGCAGCTCCCGCCAGTCGCCCTCGCGACCCTCCGAGGCGAGGAAGCGGTGCACCTCGTCATCGGACGGGAAAACGCTCGTCGTCGCGCCGAGCTCGGCGCCCATGTTGGCGATCACGTGCCGGTCCATCGCCGAAAGCTGCTCGAGGGCAGGACCGTGGTACTCGATGATCCTGCCGAAGCCGCCGTCGACGCCGTGTCGCCGCAGCATCTCGAGGATCACATCCTTGGCGCTCACCCATTCGGGCAGCTCGCCGACCAGCCGGACGCCCCAGATCTCGGGCATCGCGAAATGGAACGGCTCGCCCGCGATCGCGAGCGCGACCTCGAGCCCGCCGGCCCCGATGGCCAGCATGCCGAGCGACCCGGCGGCGCAGGTGTGGCTGTCGGAGCCGACCATCGTCTTGCCCGGGGCGCCGAAGCGCTGCATGTGCACCGGGTGGCTGACGCCATTCCCCGGCTTGCTGAACCACAGACCGAACCGGCGGCAGGCGCTCTGGAGGAACACGTGGTCGTCGGCGTTGCGGAAGTCGGTCTGGAGGACGTTGTGGTCGATGTATTGCGCCGACAGCTCCGTGTGCGCCCGTTCGAGGGCCATGGCCTCGAGCTCGAGCATGACGATCGTGCCGGTGGCGTCCTGGGTGAGCGTCTGGTCGATCCGGATGCCGACTTCGGCGCCCGGGGTCATCTCGCCGTCGACGAGGTGCTCGGCGATGAGCTTCTGCGCAACGTTTCGAGCCATGGCCCTCAGCCTCGCAGACCCGCGGCGGAACGTGAACCCACCTACGGTTTCCTCAGGATGCGACGGAGGGTACAAACGGTCCAGCTATGAACCCCGCCGAGCGGGTCGTGCGACGCGTCGACGCGTTCCAACAGCATCATCGGGTACCGGGATTCGTGTTCGGCGTCGTCAAGAAGTTCGGCGACGACCGAGCCGGATCGCTCGCCGCGCTCATCGCCTATTACTCCTTCCTCGCCCTGTTCCCGCTCCTTCTGCTGCTGGTGACGATTCTCGGGTTCGTGGCGCAGAACAATCCCGACTTCCGGGACCGACTCGTCGACTCGACGCTGGCGGATTTCCCCATCATCGGCGATCAGATCGCACGGAACGTCAGCTCGCTCCGCGCGACCGGCCTCGGCCTCGTGATCAGCCTGATCGGACTGGCATGGGGATCGCTGGGATTCACGCAAGCCGGGCAGCACGCGATGGCCGAAGTCTGGAACGTTCGCGGCGTCGACCGTCCCGGCTTCTTTCCCCGGCTCGCGCGCGGCGCCTCGATCATCGGTGTCCTCGGTCTCGGCGCGATCGTCACGACGATCTTCTCGGGGTTCAGCGTCTTCAACTCGACCATGCCTGTGTTTCGAGGCTTGACGGTGCTCGTATCGGTGATCCTCAACGTGGTGATCTCGCTGGCGGGATTCCGACTGCTCACCCCGAGGGTCGTTCCCACGCGTGATCTGGTACCGGGCGCGGTGCTCGCCGGCTTGGCGTGGAGCGTGCTCCTGCTGATCGGCGGAGTCCTCGTCAGTCAGCGGCTCGAGCAGGCGAGCGAGGTCTACGGGTTGTTCGCGATCGTCCTCGGGCTCTTGTTCTGGTTGGCGCTCGGCGCGCAAGTGAGCCTGTACGCCGCCGAGCTCAACGTCGTGCTGGCGCGGCATCTGTACCCGCGCAGCATCGTCCAGCCGCCGCTCACCGAGCCCGACCGGGACGCCCTCCGGCAGCTCGCACAAAAGGAGGAGCGGCGACCGGAAGAACGCGTTCGCGTCGACTTCGACGACGAACCGGGCGGCAGCCCAGACGGAGGGGAACCGACGCGCGCGGGGTCTCCCCCGCGCGCGCCGAACGTCCCTACGCCGGAACCTCGGCAGGACGGGCAATGAGGTAGATGAACACCCCGAGGATCGGGAAGAAGAGGATCAAGATGAACCACCCCGCCTTCGCCCACCCGCTGTGATCCGAGCGGCGGAAGTTGTCGACGAACGCCCAGAGGATCACGAAGAGGACGAGGACGAAGAGTGAGAACAGCGCCAGCGTCCAGAAGACGCTGAGGAGCGGATAGTCATACGCGAGCACGTGGCTCTCCTCGAGTCGGTTGTGTGATTGCGTCGAAGCTACGGATCACGACACGACCCGGCATCACCCGAAGCGGGTGATGCTCGTCGCGGGTTGTCCGCATTTGCACGTCGATCGGGCGTTTGTGCCGAGGCAAGGCGCGCGTGCACCCGACTTGCGTAGATTCCCTGAGCCATGGGTGCTGCGCTGTGGTGGGGAACGTTCGCCGCATCGTCGCTCGTGCTCGGCGCGCTGCTCGGGATCGCTCGCGAGTGGCCGCCTCGGCTCGTCGGGCTGGTCCTGGCGTTCGGCGCCGGGGCGCTGATCTCGGCCGTGAGCTTCGAGCTCGCGGAAGAGGGCGTCCAGATCGGCGGCGCGACCGCGGTCGCGGTCGGCCTCGCGCTCGGAGCGCTCTTCTACTTCATCTGCGACACCGGCCTCGACCGTCTCAGCGCCCGCATGGAGGCGCGCCGGAGCGACGCCGGAAGCTCCGACGCCGGCCCCGCGCTCGCCTTGGGAGCGGTCCTCGACGGGATCCCCGAGCAGCTCGTGCTGGGGATCGGCCTCGCCACCGGGGGCCAGGTGGGCGTGGGTCTGCTGGTAGCGATCTTCGTGTCGAACCTGCCCGAGGCCATCGGCTCGTCCAGCGAGCTGCGAGCGGCGGGACGCAGCAATCGGACTGTGATCCTGCTCTGGAGCGCCGTCGCCGCGGCGTGCGCGCTCGCGACCGTGGTGGGATACGGGCTCGCCGATGTCGCGTCGTCGGGTCTGCAGGGCGGCATCAACGGCTTCGCCGCCGGCGCGCTCCTCGTGATGCTCAGCGACACGATGATCCCGGATGCACGCGCCAAGTCGGGGCTGGTCGGCGGGATCGTGACCGCGTTCGGCTTCGCGGTCGCGGCCGGGCTCTCGGGGCTGTCCGCGTAGCCCCGAGCGTCGCCTGGGGGTCGGTAGGGTCGACCCCGATGGTGTGGTCGCCGGATCGAGAGGCCCTGCGCGGCCGGGTCGCAGTCGTCGCGGGCGCGACGCGAGGCGCGGGGCGTGGCATCGCGGCTGCTTTGGGCGAAGCCGGCGCCACCGTCGTCTGCACGGGTCGCAGCTCGAGAACCGGATCAACCCGATCCGACTACGACCGCGCCGAGACGATCGAAGAGACGGCCGAGCTCGTCACCGACCTCGGTGGCACCGGCATCGCGGCGGTCGTCGATCATCTCGATCCCGACCAGGTGAAGAACCTTGCCGGCCACGTCCGGCGGGAGCACGGCCACGTCGACGTCCTCGTCAACGACATCTGGGGCGCCGAGATGCTCAAAGGCGGTCCGACCGATTGGAACACACCGATCTGGGAGCTCGATCTCGACGACGGTCTTCGCATCCTCCGGCTCGCCGTCGACACCCACCTCATCACGTCCCATCACCTTCTGCCCCTGCTCGTCGACAAGCCGGGCGGTCTGGTCGTCGAGGTGACGGACGGCACCGCCGACCACAACGCGTCGCGGTACCGGATCTCGGTGTTCTACGACCTGGCCAAGGTGGCGGTGAACCGGCTGGCGTTCTCGCAGGGGCACGAGCTCGAGCCCTTCGGCGCGACCGCGGTCGCCGTCACGCCGGGATGGCTTCGCTCCGAGATGATGCTCGACACCTTCGGCGTCTCCGAGGAGAACTGGCGAGACTCCGACATCGCGCCGCCCGACTTCGCCCTTTCGGAATCGCCTCGATACGTCGGGCGGGCGGTCGCCGCGTTGGCGTCGGATCCAGACCGGGCGAGATGGAACCAGCAATCGGTCAACTCCGGTCAGCTCGCCCACGTATACGGGTTCACCGATGTCGACGGCTCGCAACCCGACCTATGGCGATTCATCGAGGAAGTCCGCGAGCCCGGTCTCGACGCCTCCCTCGACGACTACCGGTGATCCCTCCCTCGCGTCAGCCGAGCGCCGGACGCCTGTGGCGCCTCGCCGAGGAGCTCGAGGAGATCGGCCTCCCGAAGGACGGCAGCGAGCCCTTCCACGAGATGTTGCTGGAGGAGATCGATCAGGTGCTCCGGCCGGCCGTCCACGAGCGGCGTATCGTCAGCAGCGGCACGATCCTCGAACCCGCAACCGACCCGGACCGCTGGGCGATCGGAACGCAACTCGACATCGCGCACACGCCCGTCGTGCATCAGCCGCTCGGCGCGGCGCGCCGCTTCGCTGATGGACTTTCGAGCTGGCTCGTTCGCCGCACGGACGGCAACGACGAGTGGGTGGTGTTCGACCGGCCTGCCGGCTCAGAACGGGATCTCGTGGTGCTCTCCGACGCGCTGGATGCCACCATCGTCCAGCGCCACCCGTCGGGCTCGGTTCGGGTCGTCGGGAGCTTCGGCGTCCTCCGTTGGGTTGAGCTCGCGTGGCATTACGAGCCTCCCCTCTCGACGTGGATCGACAGCGTCACCGCGCCGCCGTTCACCGGCGAGCGGGACGTGCTCGAGGCGATGCTCGAGTTCGCCGTTCACGACCTCGGGTCATGGGGCGTCGGCTCGCTCCTCATCTATCGGCCGGGCCCGGAGCCCGGTCCCGCGGTCGAGGAGCGACTGCCGACGCCGCCGCCGCTGCGGATCCGCACTCCCTCACACCTCGCCCCGTTGCGGCACGCGCTCGCCCAAGTGGATGGCGCGGCCGTGTTCGACGCCGAGGGTGTGCTCCGACGACTCGGCGTGCGCCTGGTCCCGAGCCCGACCGCCGAGGACTCGGTCGAAGCGTTCGGTGGTACCCGCCACACCTCCGGGCGCCGCTACAGCTTCGACGACCCGTCCGCCACCGTCGTCGCGGTGAGCGCAGACGGCCCCGTGTCGGTGTTGCGCAACGGCGCCGTCCTCGGCCGATCACCGGATGGACTGGCCTCGTCGTGAGCGAATCCGGGGAAGCGCCGATCGTCCGCGACGATCGTCCACAAGAGCGCTTCGTGGTCGAGAAGGACGGCGAGGTGGGTGAGCTCGCGTACGACGTAGACGGCGACCGGCTGTTTCTCCTGCACACCGAGGTTGCCGATGCCCTCCGCGGTCAGGGAGTCGCGGGCCAACTGGTCGCCGCCGCGGTCTCGCGGGCGATCGACGACGGCCTCACCGTGGTGCCGTGGTGTCCGTACGCCCGGCGGTGGCTGCGTGAGCACTCCGACGTCGCCGGCACCGTCGCCGTCGACTGGTCGACGCCGCGGCCGAACGCATAGCGGCGTTCAGACCCGGTCGAGCTCGAGCATCCGGATGGCGTTGCCCCGCAGCACCTTGTACGCGACCTCGGCGTCGAGCTCGGCGATCATCTTCTCGACGTACTCCTTCGAGTTCGGCCACGTCGTGTCCGTGTGCGGGTAGTCGGTCTCGAAGCAGATGTTGTCCTCGCCGACGGTGTCGAGGTTGCGGAGGCCGACCCGGTCCGCGGTGAAGCAACCGAAGACCCGGCCGTAGTAGTAGGTCGACGGCGGCTCGGGGATGATCTCCTTGGAGTGCTGCCACGCGTCGTGCTGGTCCCACACGGTGTCGGCCCGCTCGAGTGCGTACGGGATCCAGCCGATCTGGCCCTCGGAGTACGCCAGCTTGAGCTCGGGAAACTCCGTGAGCTTGCCCGAGAACAGCCAGTCGGCGAGGGAGGCCATCGAGTTGTTGAAGGCGAGCGTGCCGCCGACTCCTTCGGGCGCGTCGGGTGAGGCGGCCGGGTTGGTCGACGACGAGCCGATGTGCATGCAAAGCGTCACGCCGGAGGCGTTGCAGACCGCGAACACCGGGTCCCAGTGGCCGGTGTGGATGCTCGGCAGGTTCAGGCGCGTGGGCAGCTCGGAGAAGCAGAACGCGCGCACGCCACGATCGGCGTTCCGCTGGATCTCGGCGACGGCGAGCTCGACGTCCCAGAGTGGCATCAGGCAGAGCGGGAGGTTCATGCCGCCGGAGGGCTCGCACCACTCCTCCACCATCCAGTCGTTGTAGGCGCGCACGCACGCCAGCGCGAGCTCCTTGTCCTCGGCCTCGTAGAACGTCTGGCCGCAGAACCGCGGGAAGGTGGGAAAGGGCAACGAGCCGTCGACCCAGTTCAGCTCGAAGTCCTTCACCCGTGCGTCACGCTCGTAGCAGCCCGGCCGCATGGCGTCGTAGGTCACGGCGGTCATCGTCATCGTGGTCCGGTCGAACCTCGACACTTCCCCGCCGGGAGTGGCCTCGAGCGGGATGGCGACGAACTTCTTGTGCACGTAGATGAGGCGGTCCTCGTAGATCCAGGCATCGCCCCAGTCGCCGTCGGGATCCTCGGTGTTGGTGTACTTCGCTCCCGGGAGGTGCACGAAGGGCGCCCACCGCTTGCGCTCGACCCGCGGCCCGCGCCCGCGGAGCTTCTCCGGCAGATACGTCTGCCAGACGTGCGGTGGCTCGACGACGTGGTCGTCCACGCTGACAACCTTCGGGACGTCCACGGGCGTCAATGTACTGCTCGCTCGTGAAAGACATCGACGATCTCGCTCAGTGACGCGAGCGCTTCGTCGAACGTCGCGGGAGCCTGTACGAACGCGCGGAAGTCCGTCACACCGGCTGCGACGAGCGGCGGCACGTCGGCCATCGTGCGCTCGGGGTCGACGGTCCCATCACTCCTGCGGGCGACCGCAAGGTTTCCGGCAACCTGGAGCGCGTCCGCGTTCCCGCCCGCACGTGCCACGGCCTCGCGCATTCGCGGGATGCTCGTCCGGAGATCGGCTGCGTCTTCACCCCACGGGATCCAGCCGGAGCCGAAGCGCGCGAGCCGCCGCGCCACGCGCTCATTGACGCGGCCGCTCACCCAGAGCGGCACTCCACCCGGCTGGACCGGCTTCGGCATCATGTGGATCGACTCGAAGACGAGCCCGTCGAGATCCACCTCGGCGCGCGGCTCCCGCCAGAGCGTCTGACACACCTCGAGGGTGAGGTCGAGTTGGTGTCCTCGATCACCGAAGTCGACGCCCGCAGCCTGGTACTCCTCCCGCTGCCAGCCGATGCCGACACCGAGATCGAGCCGGCCGCCGGACAGCACGTCGAGCGTGGCGGCGGCCTTCGCGAGAACCACGGGACGGCGCAGCGCCGCGATCAGAATGTTCGTCCCGAGTCGGACGCGCGACGTGAGGCCGCACAACACCGAGAGCGTCGTCATCGGCTCGAGCCAGTGACCGTCGGGGCCGGTCGGCTGCCTGCCGCCCTCGACTCCGCCGCTCTCGGGTCGGCCGTAGGCGTCCAAGTTCTCGCCGAACACGACATGGTCCGACACCAGCACGCGGTCGACGCCGGCGGCGTCTGCCGCGCGTGCGGTGTCGAGGACCGGCTGCCACGTTCCGGGATCGTCGGCTGCGTACGTGCGCAGCATGATCGAGAGCTGCGGAGTGGTCATGCTGAGAACGCTAGGTGAAGTCTCTAACATCTGCGTCACTGCATCGGAGGATCGAACGACGTGCGAACCGTGGTCGTAGGAGCATCGAGCGGGCTCGGGCGATGCATCGCGATCGGGCTCGCCCAACGAGGTGCACACGTTGCGATGTTGGCCCGGCGCAAGGCGCGCCTCGAGGCCGCGGCGGGCGAAGCCGGCCCCGAGAGTCTCGCCATCGAGTGCGACGTCACCAACGGGTCCTCGTGCCGAGCAGCCATCGAGAAGGCGGCGCGCGGCCTCGGCGGAATCGACGCCCTCGTGTACACGCCAGCGGTCGGACCGCTGTCCCGGCTCGTCGACACGGACGCAGAAACCTGGCGTCGGGTGTTCGACACGAATGTCACCGGCGCGGCATGCATCACGGCTGCCTCGATCCCCCACCTCGCTGCGAGCTCCGGCACCGCTGCGTTCCTGTCGTCCGTCGAGCGCGTCACTCACGCCGCCCTGGCCGGGCCTGGGCGCGTACATCGTGAGCAAGGCCGCTCTCGACAAGCTCGTGGAAGCATGGCGGTCGGAGCATCCCGATATCGGGTTCACGCGGCTCGTCGTCGGCGACTGCGTCGGCGGCGAAGGCGAGTCGAGGAGCGAGTTCGCCGACGATTGGGAGCCTGAGCTTGCCGCGGACCTCGTGCCCGTTTGGCTCGAACGCGGCTATCTGAGCGGCACGCTGATTGCCGTCGACGAGCTGGTGACGGTGATCGACGCGGTGCTGCGAGGTGGCGCCAGCTTGTCGATGCCGTCGGTGACCGTCGCCCCGCGTCCCGACGCCAAGGAGAACACGTGACCGTCGCGACGAATCCGATCGAGTTCGATCCGTTCTCGGAGGAGTTCTTCAACGAAGCCTACGAGCTCTACGGACGTCTCCGTGACGCGGCACCCTGTCCCGGGGGGTTCGCTGAACGTCAGCGGTTGGAGGGCGCGACGCTCACGATCGGTAGTCGGTGGTCTCGGCGAGTTCCGCTGCGCCCTTCATGAGATCGAGCACGATGGGACCGAACGCGTTGAGCTTCTCGTCGTCGCCGGCGCGCTGGAACCCCTGCTCGAGGACGACGGCGAGCTTCCACTTGGCGAGAATCACGTAGTAGTCGATGTCGTCGACCTGTCGTCCCGACACCTCGGCATAGTGCGTGAGGACATGCGCACGCGAGGGCATACCCGTGTGGTCGACGTAACTCAACCCGCTCGCTTCGGGAGCGTCCGTGTTGTCGGGCCAGCCCTGGACCACCCAGCCGAGGTCGAGCTTCGGATCGCCGACCGTGCCCATCTCCCAGTCGACGATCGCGGCAAGGCGCGCCGGCGCGCCGTGGTGGTACATCACGTTGGCGAACTGGTAGTCGCCGTGCATGATCCCGGGGACGTAATCGATCGGCCGGTGCTCGCGCAGCCACGCTGCCGCGACGTCGAACCCCGGCAGCTCGCGGCCCTTGATCCGCTCGAGGAAGGCGGTCCAGCGGTCGACCTGGCGTTCGTGGAAGCCGTCGGGGCGGCCGAGGCCGTCGAGACCCTTGGCGCGCCAGTCGACCTTCGACAACAGGGCGATGCCCTCCACCAGCTGGTAGGCGAGGCCGGCGCGCGCGTCGCGGTCGGTGTCGAACGGAGGGGGCCAGCCGCTTCTCTCGTCCATCGGGGACCAGCCGTCGACGAGACCCATCAGATAGAAGGTCCGACCGAGGACCGATGCGTCGTCGCACATGGCCACCGCAGGCGTATGCGGAACGTCCGTCCCGTCGAGCGCTTCGATGATCCGCCACTCCCGGAGAATGCCCTCGTCTCTGTTGGCCGGCGCGGTGGGCGGCGGGATCCGGATGACAGATCGCTCGTCGCGGCGGCGGATCTCGTAGATCTCGTTCTGCGAACCGCCTGAGAGGAACGTGTGCTCGATGGGCTCGCCTTTGCCGGGCAGGCCGTTGTCGTCCATCCATGCCGCGAGGCGGTCGAAGTCGATCACAGATTCCCCACTTCGTCTCGAGGTGCTCAGCGAGTTTGGCCTGAGCAGCAGCCTCGCGCAGCTTCGGGAGGAGCTGGTGAGATGGGTCCACGGTCACAAAGCTGATAGGAACGCGACATGACGCTCTTCGATGCATTTCGGTACGACGGCAAGCGCGCCCTCGTCGTGGGCGGTGCGAGCGGGATGGGCGCGGCGACGGCCGCTCTGCTCCAAGACGCGGGCGCCGAGGTCCTGGTGATGGACTACGCCGACGTGACGCTGCCCGGGGCGAAGGCCATCCACATCAACCTCGCCGATGCACCGTCGATCGACGCAGGAGTCGACGAGTGCGGGGGGCAGGTGGACGCGCTGTTCTCGTGCGCCGGCGTCGCCGACGGTACGCCGGGCATCGAGAAGATCAACTTCATCGGCCACCGGCATCTCATCGACCGGTTGCTCGCCAAGCGCATGCTGCCGCGCGGATCGGCGATCGGCTTCATCTCCTCGGCCGCCGGCCTAGGTTGGGAAGCAAACCTCCCGCTGCTCAACGAGCTCCTCGACACCCCCGACTTCGACTCGGCCGCTCATTGGGTGCAGGAGCACGGCAAGGCCGACTACCTGTCGATGAAGCAGGCGATCTGCGCGTATGTCGCCCGCCAGGCATTCCCACTCCTCAAGGAGGGGGTGCGGATCAATGCCATCTGCCCAGGGCCGACCGACACACCGCTCGCGCAGGCCAACAAGGAGATGTGGCTCGGGTTCGGTGAGGACTACAGGGGAGAGGCGGGAGTCGAGGCCTCGACCCCGATCGAGCAGGCCTATCCCCTGGTCTTCCTGTGCAGCGACGCCGCCGCGGCGATCACGGGCATCACGTTGATCTCGGACGCCGGCTACATGAGCTCCGGCATCACCGGATCGTTCCCCGACGCAGCGGCGGCCGCCGCCTTTCTTCTCAACCGGTAGGAGTTCCGGCGAGCGGCCTCTCAGCAGATGTGTTCGAGCGTCGCGTACGGATCGACGGCCGGGCCTCCGCCGGGATGGATCTCGAAGTGCAGGTGCGGCCCCGTCGCGTCGCCGGTCGCGCCCAGCTTGCCGATGACCTCGCCCGGGCTCACGTGCCGCGGAGGGCCGACGTACGCGGAGAGGTGGAAGTAGACGTAGCGGTTCCCGTTGTCGCCGGCGATGTACGCGCCCATGCCGCCGCCGCCGCCGTCCCCGTAGGTGACGTTGCCGCTCACGACTGCGAGCTCAGGGATACCCATCGGCGCGTGCATGTCGATGCCCTGGTGCGTGCGCCCTCCGGGGCGGGGCCGGCCGAAGTCGTCGGTGAACGCAGCGCCGGGCACCGGGCACGCCATCCCGTCGATGATCTCCACCGGACCTCCCGCGGCGGCCGTGGCGAAGCTCGCGTCCATCCCGTTGAGCTGGTTCAGCGCGCCCTGCTGCTCCTTCTGCCGGTCGGCGAGCTGATCGCGCTGGGCGGTGAGCTGGGCGTTCACCGCGCCGATCTCCGCAGCCAAGTGATCGTCGGCCTCGTTGGCCCGGTCGAGCAGTGCAGTCGAGCGCGCGCCCTCGCTCGGGTTCTTCGCCTCGAACAGCACCCCGAGGTCGGCGCCCGCGTTCTTGTAGGCGACCGCTGCCCGCCGCTGCGCGATGGCGCGCAGCTCCGCCCGACGCGCCTCCCCCTCTTGGATCTTCTGGTCGAGGGCGGCGATCTGATCGTCGAGCAGGTGGTAGCGAGTTTCGATGTCCGCGTACTGAGCCGCAGCGGCGGCGTTGGCATCCCGCTGGGGGTTGGGGGCCGGCTGACCGCCTGCCGGGGTGGCCAGCAGCGGGGTCCCCGCGGCCGCCACCACGAAGGTCGCGACGAGAACGCGCCAAACCGGCGCAAGTTGGCCCACTCGCACGAGCGGGGACGCTAGCGACCGGCCCGGGCCGCCCGCAATGCGGCGTCGCCACCGGCGTGCGGCGATCTTCCTGCGAGAGAGCTCGACCCGCCCGGCGTACCCGGAGCTGTTGCCGACGGCTCGAGGACTTCTACGCGGGAGGCTCGAAGTTGTACGTCTTGGTCCCGGCTGCCGTGACCACCTTGACGTTGTCCAGGTAGCCGACGAGACCCACGTCGCTGGCCGACGTGTCGCCGACGTTGATCGCGAACACACGCACGTAGCTGCCGCTCGGCATCCCCGCCAGCGTGGCGGGGCACGCTGGGATCCGGGTGCCACGATGCGTCACGGTCGTCGGTGTCGCCGTCGCCGCGAAGCTCGCAGTCGTGAACGCGTCCGTCGACCCGGTACTCGGCACGTAGTCGAACTTGCAGTCGTAGAACTCGTCCGAGTTGTCGATGGTGGCGTACACGTTCAGATAGATCTGTTGCGCGTCACCCGCATCGCCGTTCCCGCCGATCTTGAAGTCGTACCCGAGAGACGTGAGTTCGGCGACGGGAGTCGCGAGGAAGTTCTCGGCGATGTACTTCTGGGCGGGCGGGTCACCGATCGGACCGCCCTTCAGGCTGCCTGACCCGATGCTCGCCGCCTCCGTGCTGAAGCCGCCGGCGGTGGTGTTCTTCGTGTCGCGCTGGAACTGCCACGTGCACTGCTGGGGCGTCTGGTCGATGACGACCGTGTCGCCCGCGCAGGGATCGGGCGGCGGGGGCGGCGGCTTGGAAGGTGTGCAGGCAGCAGCGGCGAGAAGAGCTCCCCCTGCCGCCAACAACAAAACAGAACGAAAACGAAGACGCCGGACCCTGCCCGTGCCCACCCCGATCGTCGGTGACGCTGAGCGCGCATCGTGCCACGGTGAGCGGCAGAAGTCACGACAGCAGCGGGATTTGGGTCCGTTTGCCGCACGCTCACACCGCTCGCGGGGGATTCGACTGATCGCGGCACTTGCCGTGAACGCGTGCCCCGATCAGCGGGAGGACACGTCGCTGTGTGCCGGGGTCAGCGTTCTGCGGGCTGGAAGAGCTCGATCACGTTGCCCGAGGGATCTTCGAGAAGGATCTGCTTCCCGCCCGGTCCGGTCACGATGTCGTTCCGAAAGGTGACCCCGCTATCGAGTAGCCGTGCCACCTCGGACTCGATGTCATCGACGATGAAGTGGATGCGGTTCCAGCCTCCGGGGCCCGGCTTCCGGCCGTCGGGCATCGGACGGCCCGCGGAGCTTTGTGGTCCCGCGAGCAGCAGACGAAGGTTGCCGCGAGTGACGTCCGCGAAGGCGGGCGACGCGTTCGACAGCAGGTTGAAGCCAAGTTGCTTGGTGTAGAACGCGACCGAGTCGTCGACGTCGTCGACCATGTACCGGACATTGACCATCGTGTCACTGGGCATAGGCGGACCTCCTCCTCTTCGGCTGATTGATCACACAGAGCAAGTAGCGAATCCGGGTCTCGAGTTCTGATGCGGTGCGCTCGAAAGCGGGATAGTTCGCGCGATCGGTCGGTCCTTCGAGTGCGGGGTCCGGGATGCTCCAGTGCACGTGATCTGGATGCGCGGGAAACTCCGGGCATACCTCTCTGACCCTGTCGCACAGCGTGATCACGCTGTCGAACTGCTGCGACAGGAACTCGCTCAGATGCTTGGTTCGGCGTCCGCTGATGTGGATGCCCCGCTTCCTCATGACCCGAACGGCATTGGGATGCAGAGACTTCGGATGGCTGCCCGCACTGGCGGCTTCAACCGTTCCTTCCGACAGTCGTTCGATGAGCGCTTCGGCGATCTGTGAGCGTGCGCTGTTCCCGGTGCAGAGGAACAGGACTCGAGGCCGGCGGCGCGAGCGCCCAGTTGGACTCGGCATGGCGGACGACGCCGGCGCCGGCCACAGCCCCGGATGGAGTGCGCCACCGGCCCCTTGGAGGAGCTCGGCGCAACGTGTGAGATCGACGCTGTAGTAGCTGTCCCGACGATCGGCCGAGCTACGACGTCTGGACACGAGCTCGCCGGCCCGCAACTGACCCAGGTGGTAGGACACCAGGCTCTGCGGCTCGTCGAGCAGCTCCATCAGCTCGCGGACCGCACGATCGCTCTGGACCAGCTCCCGCAACAGCCGCCACCGAACGGGATGCGCAACAAGCGGTAGGAACCGAGGCGGATCAACGCTCCCCCGACGGGACACGACGGTCTGCGCCACACGGGGACCGTACCCGCACCGCCGGGAGTTCAATCAAACTGGATTGATGTACCTCGGATCGGCTCAGGCTGGTTGGCCGAGTGCGGCTGCGGTGGGCGTCAAGGCGCGGTCGAGAGCATCTGGCGTACTGCTGGGTCCAGGCCCGCCGTCTCATCGAGCCGGCCGCCAACCCCTTCAACCAGCTGCTCGTCGTCGAGATCGGCCCTGGTTGTCCGGTCGCTCACCAGCGTGCGACCATCAACAACCTCGATGCCAAGGTCCGGCTTGGCCTCCGCGAGCGCAAAGCGCGACACGCGCACCCTCCACTCCCGCCGCTCGTCACGGTCGGCATCGGCAACAAGCACGCCGACGTCGTCGGCGTGCGTCGCCAGCTCGGACGCAACATGGAACGCCTGCCATCGGCACGGATACTCGCCCACGGTCGTGTCGACACTGCCGTCGCCCCGCTCGCGGAAGCGGCGTCGCGATTCGGCGTTGGCGGCCCGCCACTCGGCGACCACCTCCTCAGACGACATCTGGCTGCGCTCCGCGACGCCCAAGGCGTTGAACGCGTCGATATCGGCAACGCCACGCTCGGCATAGCGCACGAGCAGCGCGCGCACGGTGCCTTCGAGGCACGCCAAGTGATACTCCTCACTCGCCGACAGATGGCCAAGCACATCGCGCACGCTCCACCCCGCGCACCGAGAGGGGTTGGACCACGCCTCGTCGGCAAGACCAGCAAAGAACGTGTCGAGCCGGGCCGCCTCCCGGTCGAGACTGTCGAACGGGTCAAGCCCCGCAAGCTCCGAATCGTCGGCCACGACACAATGACAGCACAAGGCGGGCGTGCGCACCGCGGGCATCGACATCGTCGACGCCCTCCCGGATGGGTTCCTCGAAGCGTCCAGGAAAGGCCTGCCCCCGTGGAGCTCATCAGCCGGAGATCCTGAACGCGCCATGCTGGCTGCTCGTGGTGGCGGGACGGTGAGTTTCGCGCCCCGATGCCGTCACAAGGGAAGGATCAGAAGGGCGACCCGAGTGACGGGAGAATCCGATGGCCATGATCATCGCCAGCTTGTTCACGGCGCTCGACGGCGTTGTCGACCCGGCCGTCGGGAACTGGCACTTCCCCTACTTCAACGAGGAGATGGGGAAGGCGGTCGACGGGACCCATGACGCCGACGTCATGCTGTTCGGCCGCGTCACGTACGACAGCTTCGCGGGAGCCTGGCCCGAACGGGAGGCTGCCGGCGAGGAGGACGCGGGTATGGCCAAGCGGCTGGGCGACATGCGGAAGATCGTGGCGTCACGCAGCCCCCAGGAGTTCTCGTGGCGCAACTCGGAGCAGCTGCAGGGCGACCTCGTCGAGGCCGCCACGGCGCTGAAGAACGACCCGGCAATCCGGCGGATCGCATTGAGCGGGTCGGTTTCGGTCGTGCGGCAGCTGCTCGACGCCGGCCTGCTCGACGAGATGCATCTGTTCGTCCACCCGGCGACCGCCGGGTCGGGGCTGAAGCTGTTCGAGGAGGGCGGGCCCGGTCGATCCTTCAAGTTGATCTCGGCGCAGCCATTCGCCACGGGCGTGGTGTACCTCGTGTATGCCCCGGACCCGAATCCGCCGACGGGGTCGTACGACGAGGCGAAGGAGAGCCTGTCCCAGAAGTGAGGTCCCAGACTGCCGACACCGCTCGAGCCTTTGGGTCGCAAAAATGGTTGTAGGCAACGGAGCCATCGTGAGGAGGGCTGGATGACTGAACGCGTCGTCAATCTCGAACAGGCCGAAGAGTGGAACGGTCGAGAAGGCGACCACTGGGTCCAGCATGCCGATCGACATGACGCCCTCGGCCAGCGCATCACCCCGCACCTCATGGAGGCAGCGGCGGTCGGCTCGACAGATCGCGTCCTCGATGTCGGCTGCGGATACGGCTTGACGACGATCGCCGCGGCACGAGCCGCACGCGCCGGCTCGGTCGCGAATGGACCTGTCAGCAGCAATGCTCAGAGAGGCCGAACGCCGAACACACGCCGAGGGGCTCACCAACCTGCACTTCGAACAGGGCGACGTTCAGCTTCATGCGTTCTCGCCGGCGGAGTTCGACCTCGCGATGAGTCGATTCGGTGTGATGTTCTTCGAAGATCCGGCGGCTGCGTTCGCCAACGTCGCATCCGCAGTTCGCCCCGCCGGGCGCTTCGTCTTCTCGTGCTGGCAGGACCTCGCCCGCAACGATTGGATCATGGTCCCAGCTGGCGCCGCGCTGTCTTATGTCCCATTTCCCGATCTCGGTCCGGAGGGCGCGGCCGGTCCGTTCTCGCTCGCCGACCCTGGTCGCACCCGGCGCCTCCTCACGGATGCAGGCTTCGAAGGTGTCGAGATCAAGGAGATCACGGAGGAGTTGTTTCTGGGCGAGGACGCGGCTGACGCCACGGAGTTCTTGCAGGGCACCGGAATGGCGCGCCTCCTGTTCGAAGGCGTCGAAGCAGACACCGAGCGGAAGGCCGTCGACGCGGTACGCGAAGCGCTCCAAGCCCACGAACAGCCGGAAGGTATCCGGCTCGGTTCAGCCGCCTGGCTCGTGGCCGCAAGGCGCGCTTGAGATGGCAGGCTTGTCGTCGTGGTAGCGCAGCTCGGTCTCGTTCTTGATTGCCATGATCCCGGGGCGCTTGCGACGTTCTGGTCGCAGGCGCTCGGCTACGACCTGATCGGGGGTGCCGGCAGCTACGTCCTGCTGCTACCCCCGGGCGGAGAGCCGGGTCCACAATTCCTTCTGCAGCAAGTCCCCGAACCCAAGCGGGCCAAGAACCGGATGCACTTCGACATCCACGTCGCAGACATCGAGGCGGAGGCATCGCGGCTCGTCGGCTCGGGCACGGCGCGGGTCCAGCCGGCGGCGCTCTCCGAGCACGGGAACAACTGGGTGCTCCTGCGGGACCCCGAAGGCAACGAGTTCTGCGTCTGCGACGGCGGGAGCGGCGCCGAGCCCGAAGAATCAAGCGTTCTCAAGTATTCAAGTGAACGCTTGACAAGGACCGCGAGCCCGTCGTAGGTTCCTGCCCGTGGGATCTCGGGCGGCGAAGGATGCCCTCTTCGAGGCGCTGGCTTCGGTGGGGAAGGCACTTTCGAGCGGGCGGCGGGCCGAGATCGTCGACTTGCTGGCGCAAGGGGAACGATCGGTCGACGACGTGGCGGCCGAGCTGGGACAGAGCGTCGCCAACACTTCGCACCATCTCCGCAACCTGGCCCAGGCCGGTCTCGTGCGGACTCGTCGCGAGGGCACGCGCGTGATCTATGCGCTGGCGAGCGACCAGGTCATGACGCTCTGGACCGTGATGCGCCAGGTCGCCGCCGAGCACGTGGCGGAGGTCGATCGACTCGCGAGGCCTATCTCGGGCAACGCGACGGTCTGCAGCCCATCACCCGTGACGAGCTCGCGCGGCGCATCCGTCGCGGCGAGGTGACCGTGATCGACGTGCGCCCGGCGGCCGAATACGAAGCCGGTCACGTCGATGCAGCGCGGTCGCTCCCGATCACCGAGCTCGAGCGACGACTGGAATCGTTGCCGCAAGACACTGAGCTGGTGGCGTATTGCCGCGGGCCCTATTGCGTCTTTGCCGACGAAGCGGTGCGGCTGTTGCGACGACGGGGCTTCGAAGCGCGCCGCCTCGAAGACGGTTTCCCGGAATGGAAACGGGCCGGGCTGCCGGTGATGGTCGGCGCGGCACCCGGAGGTGAAGAGTCGTGAGCGAAGCATTGCCGGTGGACGCGGCGCGGCTGCGCGAAGAGGTCCAGAGCAAATACCGCGAGGGTCGCGACGGCACCACACGCGACGTACCACTTCCATACCGGTCGCGTGGCGGCTCGGCGTCTCGGATACGACGTGGCGCTCGTTGACTCCCTGCCCGAGCGGGCGGTGGAGTCCTTTGCCGGTGTGGGGAACCCGTTCGAGCTCCGCGCGCTCGAACCGGGTGAACACGTGGTGGACGCGGGTTCGGGTGCGGGCTTCGACTCGTTCGTCGCCGCCCACCAAGTCGGTCCCAACGGCTATGTGGTTGGGGTCGACATGACGCCCGAGATGCTCGACAAGTCGACCGCGACGGCAGAGATCCTCGGCCTGCAAAACGTGGAGTTCCGCAAGGGACTGTTGGAGGCGATGCCGGTCGACGACGGCTGGGCCGACGTCGTCATCTCGAACGGTGTGATCAACCTGTGCCCGGACAAGCGCGCCGCGTTCGGGGAGATCCGCAGGGTGCTTCGACCCGGCGGCTACCTGCAGTTCGCCGACATCGCCAACGGCAAGCCCGTTCCACCGGAAGCTTTGCGCGACATCGACCTGTGGACCGGCTGAATTGCCGGTGGTCTGCCGTGCGCAGGCTGGAAAGCGATGCTCGACGAGATCGGCTTCGTCGATGTCAGGATCGGTGAGCCGGTCGACACGTTCGGCGGGTCGGAGGGCGAAGAGAAGGCTCGGGGCTACGAGGTGTTCGGCTACTCCTTCCTCGCCCGCAACCCGGAGTGAAAGGGACTCGCCATGGGAGGAACCGGCTCTGCAGTGGCCGCTGTTTCCGGCTCGGCAGGCGATGTCTTCGGGTTCCTGACCGACATCAATCGCCTGCCCGAGTGGAACAGGATCATTACCAAGGTCGTCCAGCGTCCGGAAGCGCTGAGTCCCGGCCACGAGTGGGTCGTCCAACTCAAGGCGATGGGCAACAGCTGGCCGAGTCGCTCGACCGTCGAGGAGTACGACCCCCACGGGTACGTCTTTGCCTACCGCTCGCGCACCGACGACGGGAACCCGTCGTACGCCCACTGGCGCTGGAAGGTCGAGCCGGCAGCCGACGGCGGATCACGTGTCTCGGTCAGCTGGGAGCTGCATCCGAAGACGTTTTGGCGGCGCGCTCTCCTGGTCCGCATCCGCAGTCGTCAACTCGAGCGTGAGGTTCCTGGGTCGACCGATTCGCTGGCGCGCGCACTCAAGGAGGCTTCTGCTTGACGTCGAGTCCTGCAGGAAGGGTGCACGCGATCCCGGACGAGGCGCTGGGCAACACCTCGTACGTCATCGAGTTGGGAGGCGGGCTCGCGGCCTCGGTGGATCCGCGCCGCGACATCGATGATCACGTCGCGTTGGCCGAGCGTCTCGGGTTGCGTCTCGTCGTCGGACTTGAAACGCATCTGCACGCTGACTTCGTGAGCGGCAGCCGCGAGCTCGCCGAGAGGACCGGCGCCGACGTGTACGCGGCGCGCGACGCATTCCTCGAGTACGGACATCGCGGGCTCGCAGACGGGGAAGAGCTCTCGCTGGGCGACATCACGGTGCAGGCGTGGGGAACGCCGGGGCACACTCCCGAACATCTGTCGTACCTGGTACTCGCGGGCGGCGCGCCGACCGCCGTCTTCAGCGGCGGCTCCCTCATCCGCGGCGGCGCGGCTCGGACCGATCTCGTCGACGCCGCCGATACCGACCGATGGTCACGAGAGCAGTTCCGCAGCATCCAGCGACTCAACCGGCTTCCTGCGTCCACCGCGCTCTGGCCGACCCACGGCGCAGGTTCCTTCTGCGCCGCCGCTCCGGGACAGGCGCCGGTCGGCACCATCGGCGACGAACGCGCCGCTAATCCCCTGCTGCGCATCGACGGCGAAGACGCATTCGTCCGGGCGCTCCAGGACGGGTTCGGCAGCTTTCCGCCCTACTTCTTGCGTCTGCGCGAGGTGAACCGGCGCCCCAGGCTCCTCCGCGACCTCGCATCACCCCGGCCCTTGGACCCCGAGACGACGCGCTCGTTGGTTTCAGCCGGTGCATGGCTCGTGGACGCGCGCCCGATCCACGCCTGGGCGCGCCTCCACCCGCAGGGGGCCGTGTCGATCGAGCTGCGACCCGCCTTCGCCTCCTGGCTCGGCTGGGTGATCCCGTTCGGCGCGCCGATCGTGCTGCTCGTCGACGACGCGGACCGCGCCGAAGCCGTGCGGCTGGCACGACGCATCGGCTACGACCGCGTCCTGGGCTGGATCGACGGCGGCATCGACGCATGGGCCGCCGCCAACCTCCCCGCACGATGCACGGAAGAGACCGACGCGGCCGGAGCCCGCCGTCGGATCGCAGGCGGCGCGGCACTTGTCGACGTCCGCCAAACCGCCGAGCTCGACGGCGCACGGATCCCCGACGCGGTGCACGTCGAGCTGGGCGACATCATCGCCGGACGCACCCCGGACGCCAGCGAGGCCGTCGTGTTCTGCGGCCATGGTGAGCGGTCGGCGACCGCGGCGAGCCTCCTCGAACACAGGGGCATCAAGGCCGTCAACCTCGTCGGTGGGATCGGCGCCTGGGAGGCCGCCGGCTTCCCGATCCAACGGTGAACGCGACCGCGGTCGGCAGGCCGCGGCTCGGCCTCGCGGCCAACTGGCGCCAGTTCACGCTCCTCGTCGTCGTCAACGCCTTCGTCGGCGCGATGGTCGGCACCGAGCGCTCGGTGCTTCCGCTCCTCGCCCGGCGCGACTTCGCTATTGCGTCCGCGTCGGCGACGCTCTCGTTCCTCGTCGTGTTCGGGCTCGTCAAGGCGGCGACCAACCTCGCCGCCGGGCACTTCTCCGACCGCTACGGGCGCAAACCTCTCCTGGTCCTCGGATGGGTCGCGGCCCTCCCGGTCGCGCCGATGATCATCTGGGCCCCGAGCTGGGCTGTCGTCGTCGCCGCCAACGTGTTCCTCGGCATCAACCAGGGCCTCGCCTGGTCGACCACCGTCATCATGAAGATCGACCTCGCCGGACCACGCCGCCGCGGGCTCGCGCTCGGACTCAACGAAGCGGCCGGGTACGGGGCCGTCGCCGTCGCCGCGTTCGTCACCGCAGAGCTCGCCGCCCGCTACGGACCCCGGCCCGCGCCATTCCTCCTCGCGATGGCTATCGCAATCACCGGATTGGTCCTCTCGGTCGTGTTCGTGCGCGAGACCCGCGGCTACGCCGAGGAAGAAGCACGCTCGCACCCCACGCTCACCGCCCCCCGCCCGTTCCGCACCACGTTCCTCGAGACGACCCTGCGCGACCGCTCCCTGTCGGCGATCTGCCAAGCCGGCCTCGTGAACAACCTCAACGACGCCATGGTGTGGGGACTCGTGCCGATCTTCCTCGCGCACGAAGGGCTCACGATCAGTCGCATCGGGGTCATCACCGCCATCTACCCGGCGTCCTGGGGCCTCGCCCAACTCGCTACCGGCGCCTGGTCCGACCGCACCGGCCGCAAGCCGCTGATCGTCGCGGGGCTCTGGCTGCAAGCCGCCGGCATCGTCGGCCTCGTCGCCGCGAACGGATATGTCGGCTGGATCACGGCCGCGCTCGCCATGGGGATCGGCACCGCGCTCGTCTACCCGACCCTCATCGCTGCGATCGGCGACCGTGCCCACCCGGCGTGGCGAGCCTCAGCCGTCGGCGTCTACCGCCTCTGGCGCGACCTCGGCTACGCCGCCGGTGGCCTCCTCGTCGGGATCACCGCCGACGCAATCGACGAATCCGCCGCCATCATCATCGTCGGCATCCTCACCGCCGCCTCCGGACTCGTCGTCGCACTCCGCATGCACGATGCGCTCTGGGAGTCCAAGCGTCGTGCTTCTCCGAGGGCGCTCTAACCCGTCGCGGCGAGACCCCGGACTTTCGTCCGGGGCCTCTGACCTGCGTTCTACTTGGTGGCGGGGGAAGGATTTGAACCTTCGACCTTCGGGTTATGAGTCACGCCGGGACGGGTCCAGCAGGAGCACGCCTGTGTGGTTCAGTCCGTTGACGTGCGGTCTTTCGGCTTCGATCATCCACCGTGTCCGCCCTGATCCAGTGGGTTGTGCCGATTTGGGTTGCAAAATGGTTGCAACGATCCGCCCGCCTAGGAGACTGCTGAATAATGCGCGATCCGCCGATCGCGCAACGCTGTGACCAGCGCGTTTGTCTGTGGACAACGTCCCAGAAGCGACTTGTTCATCAGTCTCCTACCGTGAGTCGTCACGTCCAAGTGGCGCCACGGTCGACCCCCTTCTTCGTACTCCACGGCACGAACGACTCGCTCGTGCCGGTCGAGCCGGCGCGCACCTTCGTCGAGGAGCTCCGTTCCGCGTCGAGGCAACCCGTCGTCTACGCCGAGCTCCCGGACGCGCAACACGCGTTCGAGATCTTCCCGTCGGTGCGAGCGCATGCCGCGGCCCACGCGGTCGAACGGTTCCTCGCCGTTGTTCGAAGCGAGCAGGGCGGGACCACTCCCGCAGAGGCCACCAGCGGCGCCGTGGTCGACGCAACGGTGTCGTGACGGGGTGCGGCGCGCGTCAGGGCATGTCCCGGACCGGCTGCGGTCGGCGCGTCGAGAAGAGGAGATCGACGGTGCGGTCGATGCTGGCGTGCACGTCCCGTATCGAGGCGCGCCCGAGCGCCCATGAGCGAAGGCGCGTTGCCATCACCGCGCTCGTCGTATCCGCGATTGCAGCAGCCTCATCCGGTTCGACGTCGCGGAATGCCGCGATCATCACGTTCTGATGCCGGTCGGCGAAGGTTTGGAAGAGCCTCCGAGCATTGTCGTCGTTCGAGCTCTCGAGCTGTATCTCGGCCCGGAGAAACGGTGGGCGTCGCTCGAAGGCGCGGACAGCGCGATGAAGACGACGGCGCAAACGCGCCTCGTCGGACTCCGCCCGGCCATCGTTTCGTTCTGACCGGAGCCGGAATGTCTGCGACCACTCGAGCAGCACCGCGGCATAGAGGTGCTCCTTGGACGTGAAGTAGCGGTACAACGTGCCGAGGGCGACACCCGCGCGCTCGGCCACGTCACGAATCTGGATTCGCTCGTACTCCTCGCCCTGTTCGAGCAGTTCCAATGCAGCCCCGACGATGCGGTCGCGGCGACGTCGCTGATGCGCGGGCAGCGTTTCGGCGTCGACCGTGGCGACGGTGTTCTTGTTCTCGATCGGGCCGGGCGTGGCTGCGACGCTCACAGGTGCCGGGGGGTGACGAGCGCGCGGGCGTTGTCGTGCATGACCTTGCGGACGTCCGCCTCGGCCAACCCGTCGATCTCCTTCTCGAAACTCACGGGGTCGGCCAAGCCTTCGGCATGTGGGTAATCCGACCCGAACACCACCCGATTCGCGCCGATACGCTCGACGAGCCTGAGTACGTCGTCCTCGAAGAACGGAGATACCCAGACGTGCTCCAGGAAGAGTTCGTATGGGTCCTCGCCGAACACACCCGGTACCTGGATGGAGATCGAGCGCAGCTTCTTCAGCAGGGGCGCGACCCAACCGGAGCCTGTCTCGATCGTTGCCACGCGTAGGTTCGGGAAGCGCTCGAAGAGCCGGTCGGCCATGAGCGACGCCATGGTGTCTTGGATCGGGCTCGCCGAAAGCAACCGCTTCAGCGGCGGGATACGGAACGACTCGGTCTCGCCGGTGAGCCCCCACAGTTGCTCATACGTCGCGTAACCGGAGTCGCCACCGTGCAACACGAGCGTGACTCCCGCCTCGTTCAACAGAGACCAGAACCGGTCGTGCGCAGGATCACCCGGTGTGCGACGACGATCGAACCCGAACACCGACCCCGGCCGGATCAACACGACGCCGGCGTCGTGCTCGAGTGCGTACTCGAGCTCCTCGACCGCCCAGTAGACGTCGACCAGCGTGATGTACGGAGCACCATAGATGCGCTGCTCGAAGTTGAAGCCCCAGTCCTCCTGCAGCCACCGGTTGAAGGCCCGGAACGCGGCCGTTAATGCCTCGGGGTCACGCTCGAGCGCGGTCTCCATACCGACGCCGAGGGTCGGCAGCACGATGCACGCCTCCAACGCCTGCTCGTCCATCAAGCGCAGCCGCGCCGCGCGATCGCGATACTCGGGCCGCTGCTCGATCGGCTCCAACTCCCCGAATGCGGCCCGCATGTTTCCGACGCCCGCCTTCGCGCGGAAGTAGTCGGCCAGTGCTCCCGGCTTCGACACGTTCTCGAACGTCGGGTTCGGGATGAACCGGTTCACCGTCCCCGCGACCAGCAGTCGCTCCTTGCCGTCGATCGTCGCCCACTGCATCGCCCGCTTCTGCATCGACGGGTCGAGATGGCGCGTGAACGCGTCCTTCGGCTCGTAGTAGTGGTTGTCGGCGTCGAAGACGGGGAAGTCGGCCATGGGAAATCACCTTGGCCTCGGGAAACTAGGGGAATCGGCTCAGCGGAATCCTAGAACAGGATTCCAGTTCCTGTCCAGCGGTGTCCCAACGGCAGCCTCGTTCTGACGGCTACCGCTGAGGTGGGCGTCATGCCCAGCGAATGGTGGCGGGCGGGCAATTTTGCCCCGACCTCATCGTCGACGTCGAGAAGGCGGTGGCGTCGCGAAGAAGACGATCGGGCAGTTTGGCGGCGAGGGACGCGAGATGGCCCCCCCCGCCTCTTGGTTGGATCATTCGACGGCGCCCGGCTCGCCGTCCTCACGCCATTTGTTGATGACCTCCTCGCACGCGAGCACGAGTGCAGCCACGTTGGGATAGCCGGCATAGGGAGAGAGCATGATCAAGGTTTCGCGGTAACTCGTCGGGCGTCAGCTCGCGGTGTCGGAGCGCAGCGCGAGCCTGAGCTTTCCAAGTGTCGACCTGTCCGTTGGCGGCGATGGCGCCAAAGAGTAGGAGCCGGCGGGACCGGATGTCGAGGACATCGCGGTCCCACACCTGCGCGAACAGGCTCGTCATCATCACGTCGTTGTACGGAAGGGCCCCCTCGGGAACGTCGACGACGTCGCCGGCATAGACCCGTCGGAACATTTCCTGCCGCGCTCGAACTGCGACTCCCTCTCGGCCATCAGCTCTCCCATCGTGGGTGTTTCGATCCATGCTGCTCTACCGCGTGCACCGATCCGCTTTCGTAACGACTTTTGACGTCAGGCCAGTCGCGGCGCGAGCCCCGATCGAAGTGGCCTGCCGCCGTCAACCAGCGGAACGTGGCCTCCAGCGTCTCGCGAGGTGGACGAAGCGCGATGCCGAGCTCCTTCAACGTGGGCCCGTCATCTGTAGGAACCATCGTCGTCATGATTCTGGCGCCCTCGAGCGACAACGGATATGCGACGGGCCGGAACGAGCGCACGAGGTCGAGCGTCGCACCGGCACTCAGAATGAGTGTCCGTGGAACCCGGAGCCGCTTCGCCCGCACGCCCGTGACCTCGTCGAGGATGTCACCGAGATCACCCCACCTGAAGAAGTGTCCTCCCAACACGAGATTCCGCGGGCCACGGCCCGGGACGAGCGTCGCGACCAGAGCGCTCGCCAGATCACGCACATCGAGAAGGGGCGTGCCTCCGCTCGTGACGGGCCACCGCTGTTTTCTCCCGCAGAGCAGAGCCTCGACGGTAGCGTCGACCAAGGGCACGTCCGGTCCGATGATCGCTCCGGGGTACAGGATCGTCACCGATTCGCCGCGACCTTGAAGACCACGGAGCTCCTTCTCCGTCTCGATCTTCGATCGGGCATACTCGCTGTGCGGGGCGGAGATCGGCGTTGACGCGGTGATCACACCACCAGGCAGTGGCCGGAAGATCGAGACGCTGGACACATGGACGATCGGGTCATGACCCGACCGTAAAGCCGCGGTTACCACGTTGCGGGCGCCCTGCACGTTCTGCACGATCAGAGACCCGCGGCTCTGCGGCGTCAACCTGATCGCGGCGGCACAGTGGATGGTCGCGTCGCAGCCGGCGGCGGCGCTCTCGACGACGGTGTCATCGAGCATGTCACCGGCGACGACCTCGACATCACCCGGCTTCAGCTGCTTGGACGCCAGCACGCGATCGGCCTTCGCCGGATCACGAGCAAGCATCCGAACGCCGAACCCCCTTCGAGCAGCGCGGGAATCGTCCGATCAGCGATCGGCGCAGCGTCGCCCTCACAGCGTTACCCATGGACGACGTCGCCCAGGTGCGAAAGGTCGGCGGTGGCACGGTCAACGACGTCGTGTTGACCGTGTGCGGCGCGGCATTGAAGGCCTACCTCGCCCGTCACGGTTATGTACCGACGAGAGCACTCGTTGCCGCCATGCCCGTCTCGCTCCGAACCGAGGCGCATGCGGGACGGAGCGGAAACGCCGTGTCGCTGACCATGGTGTCACTCGCCACGCACATCGACGACCCGTGCGCACGCCATGCAGAGATCATCAGAAACACAAGGCTCGCTAAGGAGCGCGAACGCCAGCTGCGATCGGGCGAGCTGTTGTCGGACTGGGTCAGCCTGATCCGACCGGTGCTTGGTATGACTCTGGGCCGAGTGGTCTCCGACGCCGTGAGAACGTTCGTGGGAGGCAACCGCGCGCCATGCAGCGTCGCGATCTCCAACATCACCGGGCCGCCATCGAGGATGTACATGGCCGCCATGGTGATATCGGCGGTCTACCCACTCGGGCCCATTGTCGACGGCGTGCCGCTCAACATCACCGTCCTCAGCTACATCGACACGCTGCACGTCGGTTTCGTCGCGTGCCCACGCACCATTCCCGATCTCGATACGTTCGCGGAGCTGTTGAGGGAGGCGCTCGACGAGCTGGTTCTGGCCTGTGTGTCACAGTGAGAACGGAGGGAGCGAATGGCTGACACACCGACACTGACAGGGGCGCGAGTACTCGTGGTGGGCGCTTCGGCGGGGATCGGGCGTGCATTCGCGGGCCATGCGATCGCGGCGGGCGCCGACGTCTGCGTCGCCGCGCGCCGGGCGGGCATGCTCGCCGAGCTGTGTGGCGAGGCGGGGGGCGGCCATGCCATCGCGACGGACATCACGTCGTCGGAGGACCGCTCACGACTGGTGGACGAGGTGGCCGAGAGACTGGGACAACTCGACCTTGTGCTGCACGCCGCCGGAGCAGCGGTGCTCTCGCCGCTGAACAACGCGACGGCCGACGAGTGGCGGAGCACGCTCGAGATCAACGCGATCGCGCCGAGCATCCTCTGCGCTCAGCTGCTCGAGATCCTCGGTCCCGACGGGCTCATCTCGTTCTTGACCTCGGAGACCGTCAGCGAGACGCGCTGGGGTCTCTCGGCGTATGCAGCCTCGAAGTCCGCGCTCGATACGGCGATCTCCTACATGCGCCACGAGCACCCTGAGCGTCGATTCCAGCGAATCGTGCTCGGCTCCACGATGCCGACCGGGTTCGGCGACCGTTTCGCCCACGAGTTCCTGGTGGTCGCGCTCGATCGTTGGGTCGCCACCGGCGTCTCTCCGACGATCATGAGCACCGACGACGTCGCCCGCCACCTCGCAGAGGTGATGGCGGTCATGCTCGCGCACCCCGGGATCGACGTGCCCGACATGTACCTGGCGCCACGGGGAAAAGCCTAGTGACCTCACGAACCCGAGACCGCCGGGCGTCAGGCCGCGCGGCCACCAGCAATGAATGCAAGTTGCCGTTCGCACGCCGAGAGAACGGCGTCGTACAGAAGGTCGTTGTCCACCGTGTCGGCGAAGTAGGTCGCGATCTCGAGGGACACGGCGCCGTGCAGCGCGGCAAACAAGCCGAGGCGTGCAAGCGGCAGATCGTGCTCGTCGACTCCATAGGATCGCACGACCGCGGTCAGGGCTGCATCCGCGTCCTGGGCGGCCACGGCGACGGCGCCGCGGTCGATAACGTTGCGCGTCATGCCCTCGTAGCGGTGCGGGAACCGTTGGACGAACGCACGGTATGCATAAGCGATGGCGCGCAACCCTTCGCGGCCAGAGCGGCCCATCATCGCCGTGACGAGACCCTGTCCGAGGAGACGGATCGTCCGCTGCTGGAGCTCCGAACGCAGGTCTTCGAGACTGTTGACGTGGTTGTACAACGACGGACCCTTCGCCCCGACCCGCTTCGCCAGGCCGGCCACGGTCAGCTGGTCCCATCCGAGCTCATCGACGGCGGCCTCTGCGGCCTCGACGACCTGATCCCGGTCGAGACGTCGCCGCTGCTGCTCGCGGCTCACGACAGCGTCTCCCACGCACTCTGCTCCGCCCAGCGATAGTCGGGCTTTCCGCTCGGACTACGACGGACCTCGTCCACGGTGCACAGCGCGCGCGGCACCTTGTACCCCGCGAGCGCCGTGCGCGCGTGCGCTTGAAGCGACACCAGATCGACGGTTGTGCCCGGGCGAGGCTGTACCACCGCGGTCACGCGCGCGCCCCAGCGCTCGTCGGGCACTCCGACCACGAGGACATCCTCGACATCGGGATGACCGAGCAGAACTGCCTCGACCTCCTCGGGGAAGACCTTCTCACCGCCGGTATTGATGCAGCCGGAGCCGCGCCCCAGCAGCCCGATCGTCCCGTCGGCGGTGACCCATGCCATGTCTCCGGGAAGTACCCACCGTTTGCCATCGCGCTCGAAGAACGTGGTCGCCGACTTGGCGGGATCGTTGTGGTAGCCGACAGGGACATGCCCGCGCCGCGCCAAGCGACCCACGACATCGGAGCCGGGTGGCACCGGGCGAAGCTCGTCGTCGAGCACAGCGGTGCGCTCGTCGACGGTGAAGGTGACAGCCTCCTGCCCCGTTCGTGCGCCCGCGACGCCGGTCTCCGAGGAACCGAACGTGTCGATGATGAGCACGTTGGGAAGCAGTTCGGTCACGCGTGCCTTCGTCGCCGGCGAGAGGATCGCTCCGCCCGACGCGAGCACGAGCAATGACGTCGCATCGATATCGGGATGCTCGGCGAGGTGGTCGAGCAGCGGGCGGGCCATCGCATCTCCCACGACGGTGAGCGCGTTGACCCCCTGTTCGGCGACGAGAGACCAGACCTCGGCGGGGTCGAGCACACCGGGCGATCCGAGCACGACCGTGGAGCCGCCGAACAGCCCGTTGAATACGCCCCAATGCGCACTCACATGCATGAGCGGCGGCGCGTACATCTGTATCATCGGGAACTCCGGAAGCCGCGACGGAAGCTCGTCGGGATCGCTGATCGGGCCCTTGTCGAGGAGCGGGTCGCCGCCGCCCATAGCCGCGAAGAACACGTCCTCGTGACGCCAGACGACACCCTTGGGCATGCCGGTCGTTCCACCGGTGTACGCGATGTAGCGGTCGTCACCCGAGCGTCCGGTCCAGTCGCGACCAGCCGCAGCCCGGGCCAGCGCACCCTCGTAGTCGGCCCCATCGGCGCACGCGGCTGCACCCGAGTGATCGTCGACAACAAGCACGTGCCCAAGGCGGGGCACGTGCGGACGGACCTCGTCCACAACCGGACAGAACTGGCGATGGACGACCACGGCGACCAGGTCGGCGTCCTCGTAGAGGTACTCCAGCTCCTTGGCGACGTAGCGGTAGTTGACATTGACGGGCACGGCGGAGAGCTTGAACGCGGCCAGCATCCCCTCGATGTACTCGGTGCCGTTGAGCAGTTGGAGCCCGACGTGGTCCCCGCGGCCGACGCCGGCGTCACGCAGGTGGTGGGCGAGGCGGTCGGCACGCTCGTCGAGCTCCCGATACGTCAGTCGACGCCCCGGAGTGTGCAACGCGGTGCGCGTCGGGACGGCGTCGGCCACGCGCTCGAACAGGGCAGCGAGGTTGTAGCTCACGACGACGCCTCCTCGTCGGCTGTGGTGTCGCCGAACGGGTCCTGCACCTCGGTGACCGCACCGAGCCCGCTCGCCTTCTTGAGCTCGGCGAGGGCGGCCCGGATGTTGTGCGCAACGATCCATGGATCGGGCACGACATCGGGATCGACGTGGAGGCCGAAGTCCAGCCGATCCATGTAGCTGATCACGGTGGTGTTGAGCCCAATCCCTTCGATGATGACCGAGCTCGGGAACATGCCCGTCATGCGCGCGCCGCACGTGTAGAGGGGGATCGGGGGGCCCGGCACGTTCGAGACGAGCGTGTTGATGCGACCGGGTGAACGAGAGATGGCCTCCGTGCGGTAGAGCGCTCGGATGGCCGTGGACAGGATCAGCGGCGAAGCGACGTCACCCAGGGATTGGATCTTGTGCGCGCTGATCGCCTGCTGCATCGCCTTCGCGCTCTGCGACGAGGCGTGGATCGTGAGCAGCCGCTGCACCGGATCCTCGATGTGCGTGCCGAGCCGGACGTACATCGTGCTGATCTGGTTGTCCTGCGTCGTGTCACCTTCAACCCGCGTCGACACGGGAACCGCACAGACAAGCGGTACGTCGGGCAGCACGTCCAGGTCGAGCAGGTATTTTCGGAGCGATCCGGCCACGAGCGCGAGCACGACGTCGTTGAGCTTCACGTCGTGGTGCACCTTGAGCGCCTTGAGGTCGTCCATGGCGACGGATGTGAACGCGAGGCTGCGGCGGGGGCCGACGGCGGCGTTGAACGGCGTCACGGGTGCGTGAAGCAGAGCGCGACTCTCGTCGTTGCGAGCGCCCGCCGACACCATCGCCGCGACCTTTCGCACGCCGCCTATGGCGTAGCGGCCGATGCGGAGCGGTCGCTTCACCACCTCACCGGCCACGTGCGCAGCCACTGCCCCGCCGGATGGAGCGGGGCCGGCTGTCTGCTCGTCGGGCGGTGGCGGTGGGGCGAGCGCGCCGGTGGCATCGGGGGTGACGTCGAGGAGCGCCGTCGCCAGTGAAGCGCCGGCCATCCCGTCGAGGAGGCAGTGGTGATACTTCATGAGCATCCCCACGCGACCGTTCGCGATGCCCTCGAGAAACCACAGCTCCCACAACGGTCGACTGCGGTGGAGTTGCGACGACAGGATCATGCCGCAGACCTCAGCGGTCTCCTCCTTGCCCCCGGGCGCGGGCACCGCGATGCGTCGGACATGACGCCGGATGTCGAAGTCCGGGTCGTCGACCCAGACCGGCCGGGCCAGCCCGAGGGGCATCGTCTTCAGCTTCCATCGAAACTTCGGTGCGCTCGGAAGGCGATCCTCGATCGTCCGGACGGCATCGTCGAACGTGATCTTCAGGTCGCCCGGGTCGAGGATCGTCAAGCCGCCGACGTGCTGATGCCAGGACGGCGTCTCCAACGAGAGAAACAACGAGTCGGTGCCCGTCATGTGCTTCATCACGCACTCGCAGTCGTCATCGGTGGACGAGGCAGAGGGGTCGAATCGTGAAGGGGCGCCGATCCCCGCGCGAGCGATACTACGACGACTCACGAAGTTACTACGACCTATAGTCGTACACGGCGGCAGAGCGGTGTCAATGTCGACGGGTCGAGAAGGAGAGGTCCAGCTCGGCCGACTGGGGCTCGTAGACGAACGCATTCGACATCTCGACGGGGTCCGAGCCAGGCGTTGCGGCGCAATGACTCGACCCGCCGCAGCAACTCTTCGAAGAAGGTACGGATCTCGAGACGCGCCAGCGCGGCACCGAGACAAAAATGCGTGCCGAAGCCGAAGGCGATGTGGTGGTTCCGTCGGCGGGTCACATCGAATCGTTCCGGGTCGTCGAAATGCGCCTCGTCACGGTTCGCCGAGCCGTACATGAGCACGACCTGATGGCCTTTCGGAATCACGGTGCCGGCGACCTCGTAGTCCACGGTCGCGACCCGGCACATGTTGTGGATCGGCGTGACGTAGCGGATGAACTCCTCGACCGCGACGCCGACGTCGGCGCCGGCCTTCAGGGCGTGCCACTGGTCCGGATGGTCCGCGAGATTCAGGAGGGTCCGCGCGATGACGGTACGGGTCGTCTCGGCACCGCCGTCGAGCAGTAGCAGGGAATCGGCGATCGCATCCTCCTGGGTCAACGAGAGACCGTCGACCTGCGCGGTCGTGTAGATCGAGAGGATGTCGTCCATCGGACAGGTGCGCTTCGCCTCGAACTGCTCTACCGCGGCCTGTGCGAACTCCATCGCCGCGAGCATTCCGTCGTCGCGCATCTACCCGTGGCCCGCCGCCAAGGGCGATCGTCCGCTCCGACCACGACTTCAGCTCCGGCCACCGATCGACACCGAACCCGAGAAGCTTCCCGATGGTCATCGCCGGCAGCGGCGCCGCGAGGTCCGCGACGACCTCTCCGTGGCCGCCCTTGGCCTCGACCGCGTCGAGCAGCGCGCCGACGATGGCTCGGATCTCGTCCTCACATTGCGAGACCGCGCGAGGCGTGAAGCGCCGGCTCACGAGGCTCCGCAGCTTGTGGTGCGGGGGGTGGAGCTCGATGATCGCAGGATCGGCCGGGATGTTCGGCCGGTATCCTCCCTTCGCCTGGTCGGAATTGATGAAGACGTCGTTGCGCTTCTCGATCTCGACGATGTGGTCGTACCGCGCGATCCCCCACAGATCGTTCTCGGCGTCCCAGTAGACGGGCGCGTGTTGACGCATCCACGCGTAGGCCTCGTATGGGCCATTCGCGTAGAGATCGCCGTTGAGCAGGTCGATCGTTCTCATGGTCCGGTCCTCGCTTGCCGGCCGGGTGTTACTTCGCGTCCGGAACCCAAGAAGGCGCCCGCTTCTCCATGAAAGCGGTGAAGCCCTCGACGACTTCAGTGCCGCCCAGCGACTCGTTGAAGGTGATCTTGTCCACGACGCCGTACCTCGCGTTGATGAGGCGCTTCAACGCGACACGGGCTTGCGGCGCCGTGCGGAGGAGCTCGTCCACCGCCGCGGTCGTGGACGCTCGCAGCTCGTCGTGCGGCACGACGCGGGCCACGAGCCCGAAGCGCTCCGCCTCGCGGGCGTCCAGCCGCCGCCCCGTGAACAGCATGTCCCGCGCAATCGCGATACCGACCTGCTCCGGAAGGACGGCGGCGTGATAGGCGTCGGCAACGCCTCGGAGCAGCTCCGGCGCGGCGAACACGGCCCGATCACTGGCGATTGCAAGGTCGGACAGCATCGCGATCAGGAGTCCGCCGCCCATGCAGAGGCCGTTGATGGCCGCGACGACCGGCTTCGCGGACGTTCGGATCGCGTCGAAGGGCAGGACCTCCGTGCCGAGAAGGTCGCCGTAGTCGACATCGCCGTCGTCGTGCTCATCACCGAGCTCACCGCCGGGCGCGAAGACGTCCCCGGTTCCTGTGATGACCAGCGCGTGCAGCGATCGAGACCGGTTCACGTGCTCCACGGCCCGGCGGATACCGAAGTACATGTTGGAGGTCATGGCGTTGCGGCGTGCAGGCCGGTCGATCGTCAGCCACGCAACCGCGCCGTGCCTCTCGAACCGCAAGAACCGAGAGCCGAGGTCCAAATGTTCGTTCACCGTGGCGTATTCCGTATGTGAGGGAGACCGAGCGTCTCTGGGATCAGCGCCCCACCGCCGCGACGGGGTGCCGTGGCGGGGAAGCTGATCGGCAGACGGCTCCAGCCGGTCACGTTTGAGCTATGGAACCGGATCTTCCGATCGTGGTCGACCGTGTAATCGGGAATGCGCCGATGGATCTGCTCGAGCGCGACGCGACCCTCCAGGCGGGCGAGTGCGGCGCCGAGGCAGAAGTGGGCGCCGTACCCGAACGCGAGATGGCGCTCGGGACGGCGCGTGATGTCGAACTTCTCCGCGGTCGGACCGAATTCACGCGGATCGTGGTTCGCGGCGCCCACCAACAAGAGAACCGAGTCGCCCTCGCCGATTCGCTGCCCGTGAATCTCGACACGTCGCGCCGCTATACGGTGCATGTACTGCGTCGAGTTGTGGAAGCGCAGCACCTCTTCCACGGCGCCGGGGGTCAAACCCGGATCGCGGATGATCGCGTCCCGCTGGTCGGGATGCCGCGAGAGCAGCTCGATCGCATTGGCGACCATCTTCGTGGTCGTCTCGTGGCCCGCGATGACGAACAGCACGCAGAACCCGACCAGTTCGTCCAGCGTGAGCGAGTGACCGTCGACCTCGAGGCGAAGCAGATCCGATATCAAACCCTCGTCGTCGAGGTCGCGGCTCGGCAGATGCTCCGCGAAATAGGTGACGAGCCCGAACATCGCCTCGGCCGCTTCGTCGGGAATGGCCATGCGGCCGTCCTCCCGGACCAGGATGGAATCGGCCAATGCCCGCAGGTGGCCACGATCCGATGGCGGGATACCGAGGACGGTCGAGATGACGTCCATCGGGAACGGGCCGGTGATGTCGGCGACGAGGTCGCACTCGCCGCGTTCGACGACCGCGTCCAGGTATTCGTCGACGATTCCCCGTACCTGGGCCTCCATCCGGGCGATACGTCCCGAGGTGAAGGCTCGCGACACGAGTCGCCGGAACACCGTGTGGTCCGGCGGATCCATCTCGATCATCATCGACGCGGGGCCGGCCCCCCGTTGCAACGGCCGGCGGGACTCGAGCGCGACGCCGCCGGCCGACGAGTACGTCTCGTGGTCACGGAAGGCGTCGAAGACGTCCTCGAAGCGACTCAACGCCCAGAACCGCAGCTCCGTGTTCCAGTATGCGGGAGCCTCCTCGCGGAGCCGGCGGTACGTCACATACGGGTCATCGTGGACGGCGAACGCGTACGGGTTGTATTCGACGGGGGCGTATTCGGGCGAGGTCGGATCGACCGTCATTGCCAAACGCTACATCACAACAGGTGTGATGTCGACTAGGCTCCTCTCCGTGACCACCGTTCCGGTGCCGCGACACGACCGACGCGACGAGCTCGCCGCCGCGGCGTATGCGCTCATCGCGGAAGGGGGTCTCGACGGCTTCTCGCTGCGTGCCGCTGCCCGCCGGCTTCGAGCCACCACCGGCTTGGTGTCACACCACTTCGTCGACCGCGCCGACCTCGTGGCCGCCGCGCTCGATCACGCCGCCGGCGTCCTTCTCGAACGGGTCCTGTCTGTGCCGGCGGACGCGCATCCCTGCGAGGTGCTCGCCACCGTGCTGCCCGTCGACGCCGACACGATCGAGGTGTGGCGGTTCTCGCTGTGCATCCGAACCGCGGCCCTGTTCGATGCCGAGTTCAGACGCTTCGACGACCGGATCCGCGACCTCTGGCTGAACAACCTCCCCGACCGGCTGGTGGGATTCGTGCAAGGCGACCGGGCCGAAGCGACGCGTCGTCTCGTCGCCGTCGTGGACGGCGTCGCGCTCCAGGCCGTGCTCGACCCGGCGAACTGGCCGGCAGAGCGTCAGCGCTCCCAGCTCGACATGGGCTTCGATCTCCTGCGCGACGGGGTCACGTCGTGAGGGGGATCACGCGTGAAACGAGGTGACCGATGGATCATGACCGAGCTCTCGAGGTCGATGACCTGATCATGGTGAGCGTCGACGACCACCTCGTCGAGCCGCCCGACCTGTTCGAGACGACGATCCCCGCGCGCTACAAGGACCGTGCTCCGCGCGTGATCCGCACCGGCTCGGGTGCGGACGTGTGGGAGTTCGAGGGCTCGGTGATCCCCAACATCGGGCTGAACGCGGTCGCCGGCCGACCGAAAGAAGAGTACGGAGTCGATCCGACCGCGTTCGACGAGATGCGACCCGGGTGCTGGAACGTCGACGAGCGGATCAAGGACATGGACGCCGGAGGCGTGCTCGGGTCCATGTGCTTCCCGTCGTTCCCCGGTTTCGCAGGTCGGGTGTTCGCGGCGAGCGACGACAAAGACCTCGCGCTCGCGGTGCTCCGCGCGTACAACGACTGGCACGTCGACGTCTGGTGTGGCGCTTATCCGAGCCGGTTCATACCGATGGGCCTCCCGGTGCTGTGGGACCCCGAGCTCGCGGCCGCGGAGGTCCGCCGGCTCGCCGACAAAAGTGTCCACAGCCTCACCTTCACCGAGAACCCCGCAACCCTGGGCTACCCGTCGTTTCATTCCGAGCACTGGGACCCGCTCTGGCAGGCGCTCGTCGACACGGAGACCGTGGTCTCCATACACCTCGGGTCCTCGGGGCAGCTCGTCGTGACCGCACCGGACGCGCCGATCGACGTGATGATCACCCTGCAACCGATGAACATCTGCAGCGCGGCAGCGGACCTGTTCTGGAGCCGGATCCCGAAGGAGTATCCGGGCATCCGCATCGCACTGTCCGAGGGCGGTACCGGCTGGATCCCGTACTTCCTCGGTCGGCTCGACCGCACCTATGAGATGCACCACCGCTGGACCGGACAGGACCTCGGCGATCGCAAGCCGAGCGACGTGTTCCGCAAGCATTTCCTGACGTGCTTCATCGTGGATCCCGTCGGTCTGAAGCTTCGCGAGATGATCGGGATCGACAACATCGCGTGGGAATGCGACTACCCGCACAGCGATTCGTCGTGGCCGCGCGCACCCGAGGAGCTGCGAGAAGTCGCGACGAGCGAACGCGTGTCCAACGGCGAGCTGGAGAAGATCTGCCACTTGAACGCGATGCGGTGGTACTCGTACGACCCCTTCAGCGTGATACCTCGCGAGGAGGCGACGGTCGGCGCACTCCGCGCCGGAGCCGCCGGCCACGACGTCGCGATCCGCAGCTACGACAAGGGCCGGTTGGGCGACGCGCCGAAGGACAGGGACCTGGCCAAGCTCGCCAAGAGAGCAACGGCCTAGCCGACTGGTCACGAGCGCATCCGGCGCGCCGGTTCGCTTGCGGAAAGGACGACCGATGGATCTCGGGCTTCGGGGGGCGACGGCCGTCGTCGTGGGTGGAACGCAGGGCATGGGGCGAGCCGCCGCGGAGTGCTTCGCCGCCGACGGCGCCAAGGTGGGCATCGTCGCCCGTACCCGAAGCGATCTGGACAAGACGGTCGCCCATATGCTGGAGCACGGCGCGCAGGTATCGGTCGGGCTCCGGGCCGACATCACGAAGGCCGCCGAGGTCCATGCGGCGTTCAACGGGGTACGCCGGCGTTGGGGCACCTTGAACATCCTCGTCAACGCAACCGGGCCGACCGACACCGGCTCGTTCGACCAGCTGTCGGACGACGACTGGTCCGCGACGATCGACGTGGGTGCGATGGGCATGATCCGCTGCGTTCGTGCCGCACTCCCTCTCCTGAAGGCGGCCGATTGGGCCCGCATCGTGAATGTGTCGGCCCATTCGACCAAGCGGCAGAGCGCGAGCCTCGTGGCCTACACGGCCGCGAAGGCGATGGTCACGAGCGTCACCAAGAATCTCTCCTTGTCGCTGGCAAGAGACGAGATCCTGGTGAACACCGTATCGCCCGGCAGCTTCGCGACCGAGTCGTTGCGGGCGTGGGCGACCAGCGTGGGCATCGATCCCGACGACCTCTACGCGGTCATGCGGGGCATCGAGGAGCACTTCGGCCATCCGGCGCACCTGCCCCGTGCGGGCGATCCGACGGAGATCGGGCCCGTGATCGCGTTCCTCGCCTCGCGTCGCAACTCCTACATGACGGGGGCGAACGTGAACGTCGACGGCGGCTCCGATTTCTGCTGACACACTCTCGCTGATTCAGGAGACGGTCTCGCGATCTGCCACTTCCCGACACGGCGCGAATTACAGGACTGAGGATGGCGAAATCCCTCTCGACTCGACGATCGTCGGGATTTAGCATCCGCCCAATCGTCACGCGCTCGGTCAATCTCGCCGACATCATCGAGGTCGTGGCCGACGCCGTTCCAGACCGTCCGGCACTGATCACGGACGAGATCGAGCGAACGTACGGCGAGCTCGACGAGCGCGCCACGCGCCTCGCGAACCACCTCGCGGCAAACGGGGTCGGCAAGGACGACCACGTTGCGATCCACGCCATGAACTCCGCGGAGTGGGTGGAGGGCTTCTACGCGTGCTTCAAGCTGCGGGCCGTCCCCATCAACGTGAACTACCGCTACGTCGAGGCCGAGCTCCGATATCTCTACGACAACGCGGACTGCGTCGCGGTGATCGTCCAGCCCCAGTTCCTGCCGGCCGTGGAGGCGATCCGGGACACGCTGCCGCGCCTGGGTCACGTGCTCGTCATCGGTGACGACTATGAGCGCGCCGTCGCCACGGCGCCGGCCGAACGCAACTTCCAGGAGCGCTCGCCCGACGACCTCTACATCGTCTATACGGGTGGCACTACGGGCATGCCGAAGGGCGTGATGTGGAGACAGGAGGACATCTTCATGTCCTCGATGAACGTCCTGCGCTCGGGTAAGCCCATCGACCGCCTGGAGGAGCTCGGCGAAGAGGCACGCGGCGCCGATCCGGTGCGGGTGATCGGGCTGGGGCCGCTGATGCACGGAGGAAGCCAGTGGACCATGGGCAACGTCCACTCAGCGGGCGGAGTGTTGGTGCTCTACACGCGCCCGCGCTTCGACGCGCACGCGGTGCTGGATCTGATCGCGCGAACCAAGGTCCAGGTGCTCGCAGTGCTCGGCGACGCGATGGCCCGGCCGTTGGCGGAGGCACTCCTCGACCCCGACCGCCCGGGCTGGGACCTGTCCAATCTCTTCGCGGTCAACAACGGGGCTGCACCGCTTTCCAACGCAGTGCGAGAGCAGCTGCACGCGGCACTCCCCCAGGCGATGATCGTCGACAACTACGGAGCCTCGGAGACGGGAGTCACCGGCAGCAGGCCCGACAGCGGTGAGGGCTTCTCGGCGCCTCGGTTCCACACGGACCCCGACACGGCCGTGATCTCCGAGGACCTGCGCGTCTGCGGGCCCGGTGCGGTCGGCCTCCTTGCGCGCAGCGGTCACATTCCGCTCGGCTACTACAAGGACGCGGAGAAGGCCGCGAAGACGTTTCCCATCGTCGAAGGCAGGCGCTGGGTCATCCCGGGGGATTTCGCGCGTATCGAAGACGACGGCACGATCAGCGTCCTTGGTCGGGGATCGACGTCGATCAACTCGGGCGGAGAGAAGATCTTCCCCGAAGAGGTGGAAGCGGCACTGGTGAAACATCCGGCCGTCTTCGACGCGGCGGTCGTAGGGACACCGAGCGAGCGATGGGGCGAACAGGTCACCGCGCTCGTACGGCTCCGAGACGGCGCCGAAGCGTCCGTCGAGGACCTGCGGGGTCACTGCCGCACGCTCATCGCCGACTACAAGATGCCGAAATCCGTGTTCCCGGTCGAGTCGATCCCACGAACACCCGCGGGCAAGGTCGACTACCCGCAGGTGAAGACCATCGCCCAAGGCTTTATCGGTGACGTTCCTAAGCGCTGAAGCATGGCGGTGACCCCACCGGACCCGGGCCGGCTCCACGAGGTGCATTCATGATCGAGCGAATGCTGGGCACGGACGCGCTCTTGTGGCACATGGAGCGAACCGACGTGCCCATTCACACGCTCAAGACGGTTGTCCTCGACCCGACGCGGACGGGTCGCCAGCTGACGCTGGACGACCTGCGCGCTGCGATCACGGCCCAGCTCGGACTGCTCCCGCGCCTCACGCAGCGGGTTCAAACCGCGCCTCGCTTCCCGGGCAGACCGTTTTGGGTGCCCGCGCCGGACTTCCGACTCGACGACCATCTCGACGAGCGCCGCGTGCCCGCGCCGGGGGGTCGCAACGAGCTCGACGCCATCCACAGTGAGCTCGCGGCCCGTCACCTCGACCCTGCCCGCCCGCTCTGGGGCGTCACGCTGGTGCACGGCCTCGCCGAAGGTCGGCAGGCGGTCGTCACGCGCATCCACCACGCCGTCACGGACGGGTTGGGTGCGCTCAACAGCTTCATGCTCCTGACGACCGACAACCCCGAAGCTTCGGTTCCGCAGGCGTCGTGGCGCGCCGGAGCGCCGCCGAAGAGGCGTGAGCTCCAACGTCGGGTGCTGCGCGATGCGCCTTCGTTAATCGCATCGCTGGGGCCACTGGCGGTGGATGGAGTCCGGAACTTCGTGAAGGCCCGTCGCTTTCGTCGGGAGCATCCAGATCTGCCACCGTTCCTCGGTACGCACCGCAACTTCACGAATCGGTCGGCGGGCGGCGAGCGCGTGTGCGCTTCGCACGATCTCGACTTCGGGGACCTCCGGGCCGTGGCGAAGACCGCCGGCGTCACGATCAACGGCGTGTATCACGCGCTCATCGCCGCCGCGTTGCGTGACGAGCTGATCGCCCGCGCTGAGGACCTTACGCGCCCGACGGTGGCTTCGTTCGGGATCGCGAGCGACACTTCCGACACTGCGCGCGTGCACGGCAACTACATCACGCCGACCGTTGTGAGCATGTTCTCCAACATCGACGACCCGGTCGAGCGACTGGTTCGCACTTCCCGAAGCTGCCGAGAGGGCGTCGAGCTGCGCAACCTGACCGGCCTGGACATGACCGCGCGTTGGGCAGATTTCACGTGCCGGCTCGCACCGTTCTTCGCTCGCCACGCCGGTCACCGGTCTCCCCGGATCGTGAACCACATCACGACAGCAAATGTGGCCGGGCCGCATACTCGCCGGCACACCCCAGGCGCAGAGGTCGTCGACTGGATCTCCTTTGCCATTGTCGTCAGCCCTTCCAACATCAACATCACGGCGTACAGCTATGCCGGGCGCATGTCGGTTGGCCTCGTGACGACCCCGAACGTGCTCTCCGATCCGCGAAAGTTCCTGCTCCGCATGGAGCACGAGATCGCCGTGCTGCGCGATGCGCTCGCGGCGCGCAGCCTGGTCGGTGAGCACAGTGGAACGTCGTGACCCGGCGCTCGGGCTCCGTGCAAGCGATGACACCAAGGAGCCCTCACCGTCGATGCGTCCGACGTCGAAGCGCCTCTCTTCGGCGCCCGGCAGGCGGTCGAGATGTGGGAGCAGTACCTGGCTGCCGAAAGGGACGCATTGACCGTCTCACCCTACGCAGCTCCCGGACGAGCCGATGACCTTGCCGACATCCCTGCTGCCTTCATTCAGGTGAACGAGCTGCACCCACTGCGCGACGAGGGATTCATGTATGCCATGAAGCTCACGGCAGCCGGCGTACCCGTCGAGCTTTACTGCGCACCGAACCGGCATCACGGCCTCGCCGAAGACCGCCGCACAGATGCGCAAGCAGCGCGGCTGTATCACGAGGCGATCCGGGCAGTCATTGCCACCTGATGGGCCTGGTCGGCCTTGGCGGCGATGTACGCAACGACCTTCGGCCACGTAACTCTCGCACGTTGCGTATCGTGCTCGTACAGTGTCCGGTTTCAGGAGAAGGAGCCCTGGAAATCGGAGCGCAATGTCGGACATCGACGCCATCAGCGAGGTTCTGGTGCGCTACGCGACGGCGATCGACACGCGCGACTGGGAGCTGTTCCGCACGGTCTTCACTGAAGATGCGGCGACCGATTATGGCGACATGGGTAAGTGGACCGATCTCGCCGGCATCGCCGCGTTCATGGAATCCGCTCTCGTCGGTTTCGGGGCCACGAACCACATGCTTTCGAACTTCGTCATCGCGGTCGACGGCGACCGGGCGACCGCGAGGTCGTACGTCCATGTCGTCCTCGCCGCTCCTGAGGATCCAGGTACGTGGATCGACTCCGTCGGCAGCTACGACGACACGCTGGTGCGAACGACCGCCGGCTGGCGCATCAGGACGCGAGCGTTCCATCTCACTCGCATGGTGACGAGCGACGCCGCTCCCTGATAAGCCGGAGGAGGACCCGAGATGCGCGCGGTCGTGTTTCGTGAAGGACGTCTCGAAGTGCAGGACCTGGCCGATCCGGTGCCGGGGACCGGTCACCTGCTCCTCCGCACGTTGTCCACCGCCATCTGCGCCTCGGATATCCATTTCATGGACCATCCGGAGGTGGTCGCGTCCGACCCCAGCGGGATGTTCGGCTACGACGAGCACCGAGACATCGTGTTGCGCCACGAGTTCGTCGGCGAGGTAGTCGGGCACGGGCCCGGTGCGTCAACGGACCGCTTTCCGCTCGGGGCCCGGGTGACCAGCATCCCCCTGCTCATCACCGCCGGCGGTCCCCACATCATCGGGAGCCACCCGGACGCGCCGGGCTCGTTCGCGGACCTGCTCCTGGTGAGCCAGGACCTCGCGCGCGTCGTACCGGACGGCGTGCGTGCCGACGCCGTGGCCTTGCGTGGCGATACCTCGAAACGGTGGTCAACGACGTCTTACCGGCCAGCTCAGGACTTTGAGCACATTCGAACAGCGCGTCTTCCAACTCGTCGAGGCCGTACACGCGCGCGTCCCATGCCACAGAGGGACACCATCGAGTCAGAACGGTGCCGTCGGGTCGACGCGCACCACGAGCTTGCCCAGATGGTCGCCCTGGAACAGCCGCACGAGCGCGTCCGGCGCCGCTTCGAGACCCTCCACCGGCTCGTCATGCCGGACGATCGAGCCGTCTGCGAGCCACCTCACGAGGTGCTCGTGCGCCTCGCCGAGTCGATCCCAGTGGTCGAAGGTGTTGAAGCCCTGCATCAGCGCGCGTCGACCCATGATATAGCGCACGTTGTGGAGCGGTGGGGGCGGGTCGTCAGTGTCGTATGTCGAAACGTCTCCGCACAACACGACGCGACCGCGCATCGCTATGCGCCGTAACACCGTGTCGAGTAGCGCCCCGCCGACGTTGTCGAAGAACACGTCGACACCAACGGGAGCAAGCTCCTTCAGGCGCGCCGAGACGTCCTCGGCCTTGTAGTCGATGCACGCGTCGAAGCCAAGGTCGTCGACGACCCATCTGCACTTGTGCGCGCCACCTGCGATGCCGAGGACCCGCGCACCCGCCAAGCGGGCGATCTGACCGGCGAGCGACCCGACACCGCTGGCCGCCGCGGAGACGAGGAATGTCTCACCGGCCTGCGGCCTCGCGATTTCAATAACGCCGATGTACGCCGTCATGCCGCTGTTACCGAGTGTGTTCATTGCGTCGACGATCCGCACATTGTCGGCGACCGTCGTCAGCGGAAAGATGTCGTCCGGCGCGACGTCGTGATACTCCTGCCATCCCGACATGGCTGTGTAGGTCTGGCCCAGCGGGTAGCCGTCGGGATCGTCCGTCTCCACCACGATCCCGGACCCGCTTGACCGCACAACCTCGCCGATCGCGACCGGTGGCATGTACGAACCGCGTTCTGTGATCCACGTGCGGATCGTCGGGTCGACGCCGACCCATTGCACCTTGAGGCGCGCGCCACGCTCGGGCACGGGCGGCAGCGGCTCTTCTACGATCTCGAAGCAGTCAACCGTTACTGCGCCACGGGGCCGATCGCGCAACACGACCTTGCGGTTCGTACCGGGGTCGCTTTCGCCGACACCAACACCGTCCGCGGATTTCACTGCATGACCCGGTAGCACAACTCGTATTCCCTTCCAGTCGGAGCAAACGCAACGCTATGAGGCCAACGGTCAACGAGAGCCACCGGAGGCCGCCTCCGGAATCGTGCGGGCAGCGAGTCACAGGTGCGCGTCAACCGAGCCAATTCGAGAGGCGTGCTCGTTGTCCGCGCTCACGTGTGGGTTGCGACGATCCCCCGGCGTGCGCCACCGCCGATTGACCGACTCAAGCAGGCGGTCCGCCTCGTCCGGTCCCCATGACCCGGCCTCGTAGAGCGGAACCCGGCGGCTCGAAGTCGCCCAGCGAGCGATGATCGGATCGACGATGCGCCATGAATGCTCGACCGCATCGCCACGGATGAACAATGTCGGGTCACCGACGAGAGCGTGGAGGATCACGCACTCGTATGAGTTACCCGGGAGCAACCCCGACATCGCGCGGAGCACCACCTTGATCCGTGGCGACGCCGCCGCGTCGACGATGGCGGCGTGGAACGCGATCGTCAGGCGGTGAATGTCCTCGGGACTCTCCGTGCGGGCGATCTGGCGAGCGATGTCGTAGAGCTGCGCGGCGATTTGGGTGCTTCCCCGGCCCATCGCGCGCCGGACCGCGAACTCGTACACGAGCCCGAATAGCTCGTAGCTGTCGCGGGCCGCTTGCTCGTCGAGCGCGTTGACGAACGCGCCGCGGTGCATCTCGAGCGTGACCCAGCCCTCACGCTCGAGCGCGATGAGCGCCTCCCGCACCGGGATGCGGCTCACACCGAGGGCCTGCGCGATCTGCTCCTGGGGGATGCGCTCGCCGGGGCGGAGCCGCCCGTCGAAGATCAGCCGGCGGACGTCGACCGCCGCGTGCTCACCGCTGCTTTGCCGCTCGGGGTGGTCGGGAGTCGGGAGCGCCTTGCTCACCGCCGGGTCACGCTGGCTGACGGCCACGATTGCATACGTTATGCGACCGCCCTCCGTCACCGCTCTGGCGTTGAGACACAAACCAGGCCTATAAGGGGGCGACGCAATGTGGTTCCACGAGGAGGACACCTGCACGCCCACTTCAGATGGCTGCTCACCGACTGGAGAATCGGAAGTAGCGGCGTCCACAAGTGATGGACTTCGTACCCCGGCGGGTTCGTCAGACGGTAGTCTTCGGTTGCCGCCCGTGCCGTGGGAGGCGGCGTACGTGGGTAACTCGGGCTTGCTCGGGTCTAACGAGGCAGCGGGTGGGGACGCGAACTTTGACGAGTGGTACGAGCGCCTTCACTTACCCGACGCTCGTGGTGCCGGGCATTGTCGCAGTACACGCTTCCGGGTGGTGCCGCTTGATGCTCTCCCAGGTGGGAACGGCGACGATTCGCTGGCGCCCGCGCACTCTTTCCTGACGATCTAAGAGATCGATTGGGACGCGAACGACGTCATGGCCGGGTTCCTCGAGCGCTTCGTCTCTAACCGAATGGAAATCAGCGACGCGATGGGGCTCGAGTCGATCGGGCTCTCGGTGTGGAACCCGATTGGGCCGTTGCGCACGGGCGAGGATGGAGGGACCCGATGATGTTGGTCGGGGTCATCGGGCTGGGGCTCATCGGCAGAGCATTGACACGACGGCTCGCTGCCACAGGTGAGGCACCCTTCGCCTTCGACCTACGACCCGACGCACTCTACGCGGCGGTCGCCACCGGAGCTCGCGTGACCAGTTCGTCCCGCGAGCTCGCTGCGCAATGCGACATCGTGTTCGTGTGCGTCCAGACCGACGACCAGTGCATCGAAGCCCTTACCGCGCCCGACGGCGTGCTGGACGGCGCTCGACCGGGGACATGCGTCGCTGTCCTCTCAACGGTTATGCCATCGACCGTGGAGTCGCTCGCCGCCACAGCCGCGGGGCGCGACGTCGACCTCCTCGACACGCCGGTCGCGGGACACGGCATGTACGGCATAGAGGAAGGCACGATGACGGTGCTCGTTGGAGATGATGGCGAGCTCGTCACCCGGCTCGAGCCCACCCTCCGTCGGTTCGCCTCTCGCGTCGTGCCGGCCGGCCGGCTCGGGAGCGGGGCGGCTCTGAAGCTCGCGGACAACGTCGTCGTCTACGCGGGCTTCGCGGCGATGATCGAGGCCGTCGAGCTCGCGCTGCGCTGCTGGCGTGCGCGATGGGCTCGTCGAGGAAGTCGCGCAGGCGAGCGGCGCTCTGTCTGAGCTGAGTGGTTTCTACCTGCCGTTCTACAAGCAACTACGCGACGAGCCACACGCCGCCAACGAAGAGGAGATCATCCGCGTGGCCGCCGCGCTCCTCGAGAAGGATCTGACCGACGCCATCGCGCTCGCCGAGTTGCACGACGTCGCCGTTCCAATCGCCCAATTACTCTCGCACTCGGGCGAGGCGATCTTCCAGGTGGAGCGCTGACTGCCGCAAGTGCGGGAGCGTCAGGCCGGAAGCCTAAGATCGTCTTGGCGGACTTCTTTTCGTAGACGAACGCATTACGCATCTCGACAGGTGTCGTGCCTGGTGTCAGGCGCAGAGAGTCGACGCAGTGGACCAGCGACGTCGGCTTCTCAGGAGCCGGCCTGAACTACGCGTTCAACAACCTCACCGAGGCGTTCACGGCGTGGTGTGCAACGAGCACAGCGGCGCGCGCGGTACGAGCTCGTTTGGGACATGCTCGACGCCAAGACTAAAACACCAAGAAACCGCAAGCTGGAGGCGTGCGAGGAGGACTTCGCGCTAATGGGCGGCGGGACTGCCTTCGGATGTCCTTCCCGGTCGCAACCGCTGGTCACGAACATGCCCGGCCCTGTCGTTCTCCCTGTACACCGCCGGCGCTCGGGTCGGCGCGATCCACCTGTTGGCGCCCCTCCTCGTCGACAGCGGCATCGGGCTCGCGGTGCTCAGCTACTGCGGATCCGTCGACGTCGGCCTGATGGCGTGCCCGGACATCGTCGCCGATCCATGGGCGGTGGCCGACGAGTTTCCCGCCGCCATCGCCGAGATGGTCGAAGCGGTCGGACGGCGCTGACACAAGCCAAACCGCGGGGCAGACCCCGGGACCCGGCGAACAGCGGCTTCGGGGTCAGAGTTTCGAGAGGTGGGCGGCCGGCAAGCCGCGACGCCTCTCACGGACGAGGCTGGTGCGGTGTGGTTGGTGCGTCAGTGGCTGTCGGTCGGGCGTCGCGCACGGCGTGCTGGGCGGGGATGCGGAGAGATGATGACGGTCCCGCTGGGGCCCGGCGCCACCCTCGGCGAGGAGGAGTCGGCGCGCTTCTTAGCCGGAGCTAAAGGGTGGGGTCCTCCCTCGGAATCGAAATCGCTCGGAAAAGGCAATCAGCGGAATCCTGGTCCGCTGTACTGCGAGACTGCAAGCACCTCGCTTCACCGCGTGACTCGGTGCAACCCCGCACTATCGTCGGGGATGAGAGGCGGTGCGTTTGACGAGAACGTAGCTCGCTAGGAACATGGCCTGCACTCGCCACGAGCCTTGTAGCGGCGAGGGGCGACGGAGGTCGAACCGATGGACAGGTCCTCTCGCAGGACCTATCGCGTCGCGCAGTGGGCGACCGGAGGCGTGGGTTCGATCGCGGTGGCGGCGATCTCCGGCCGGCCCGATCTCGACCTCGCGGGGGTGTGGGTGCACGCTGCGGAAAAGGTGGGGCAGGACGCGGGCGAGCTTATCGGCGGCGCGCGTCTTGGTGTCCCCGCGACGACGGACGCCCACGCGTTGCTGGCGCTGTCGCCCGACTGCATCTGCTACGCGGCCTCTGGCGAGGCGAGGCCCAAGGAGGCGGTCGACGACTTCTGCCGGATGCTCGACGCGGGCGTCAACGTCGTCACGACGTCCGTCCCCGGGCTCCTGTACCCGCCGGGATTCGACGCGCAGGAGGTCACGCGCCTGGAGGACGCCTGCCGGCGGGGAGGCACGTCGCTGTACGCCTCAGGAATCGAGCCGGGCTTCGCGGGCGATCAGCTCGTGCTCACGCTGGCGACGCTGTCACGGCACATCGACTCCGTCCGCACGCAGGAGATCTTCGGCTACGCCGACTATCCCGTGTCGTTCACGATGTTCGAGGTCTTCGGCTTCGGGAAGCCGCCCGAGCACCGGTGCATGATGGAACTTCCCGGCGTGCAAGCGAGCGTGTGGGGGCCACCGGTCGAGATGGTGGCCGACCGGCTGGGGGTGGAGCTCCATGCGATCCGCGAGACGTACGACAAGCGGATCACCGAGCGGCGCCTCGACGTCGCGGCCGGGACGATCGAGCCCGGCACGGTCGGTGCGGTGCGGTTCGAGACGATCGGGGTCGTCGACGGGCGTGACGCGATCGTCATCGAACACGTAAACCGGATGGCGCCCCACCTCGCGCCCGACTGGCCGACCGCGAATCGTGACGGCACGTACCGGGTCCTGTTCGACGGAGACCCGAGCCTGACGTGCGAGATGCAGCTCGGCGGCCCCGTCGACTTCTCCCACCACGGGATGGTCGCCACGACGATGCGCGTCATCAACGCCATCCCCTACGTCTGCGACGCGGCGCCGGGGATCTTGACATCAGCCGACCTCCCGCTCACCCTTCCCCGACACGCGTTCCAGGCCGGCGCTTGACCCGGAAGACGACAGGAGCCGAACACATATGGGACAGCTCGACGGCAAGGTCGCGATCGTGACGGGAACGAGCCGTGGTGTCGGCGTGGGCATCTCCCGCCGACTCCTGCTCGAGGGCGCCGCTGTCGCCGGCTGCTCCCGCACGCCCCTCGACTCGCTTCCCGCCGCCGAGGGAATCGAGGGCGGGCACGAGCGGTCGGTGCAGGGGGTGTGCGACCAGGGCGACATCGGGCAGATAGACGCCTTCGTCCAGCGCGTCGTCGACCGCTTCGGCCGGCTCGACATCCTTGTGAACAACGCGGGCGGCACTCTGCCGGTCCCCGAGGCGGCGAACGTCCCTCCGCTCCTCGCCAAGATCTCCGGGACACCAGCGAGCGAGAGTTCCTTCGAACGCACCGCGCTGTTCCACGCGTTCGCGGTCCAGAACAACCTTGTCAGCCCTCTGTGGTTCTCGATCCGCGCGTACCGGGCGATGGCCGAACAGGACGGGACCGGCTCGATCATCAACATCTCGAGCGGCGCGTCCCACCCGGCGGGTTCCCCGACGCTCGTCTCCTACGGCGCCGCGAAGTCGGGCCTCAACCACATGACGCGTTCGCTCGCGGAGGAGTGGGGCCCGAAAGTCCGTGTCAACTGCCTCGCCCTTGGTCCCACTATGACCGAAAACTTCGTCGTGTTCGTCCTGCCCGAGGACGACAAGGAGGGCAAGGAGTACTTCAAGAACCTCCCGCTCAGGCGGGCCGGCACCCCCGACGAGGTCGGGGCCGCGTGCGTCTTCTTGTGCTCCGGCCAGGCGGACTACATCAACGGGACGACCATCGAAATCGACGGCGGCTTGCTTCCGGGCGTGCTCTACGAGGAGGGCCTGCGGACCATCGACGAGCTCCTCGTGAAGTACGGGGGTCAGTAGGCTCTGACCGTTCTCCTGCCGCCACTACGCGGATCATCTCGACCACGCGGGCCCGCTCGGGAGCGGCATGACTGTCAAGCTCGCCCGCAACCTGCTCGGTTAACGCCCTGATGCCCGCCGTCCACGAGACGCTCGGCGTCGTTTAGGCGGCGAGCATGGACCTGGACATCTTCCGGTGGGTCCTGGAGGAGTCCGACGTGCTCAGCCAGTACCGCAACGCGCTCAACCTCCCGACGACGCGCGCGGTGACCGGAGCGAGTCGCGGCCCGCCATGCCGGCGCCTTCCTCGGCCTGGACGGCGAGGAGCTCGTCACCGCGCTCGAGCAAAGGGCGTCCACCATTGAAAAGGACGAAGGACATGGACGGTGGCCTCGCGCTCGCCCGGGCACTGTGCGCCGTGTCATCCTGCTGCCTCCGGCCGAGCCAGCACGGGTGAAGGTCCTCGGCATGCCGCGCACCGGCACGACCCTCTGAGTTCCTGCTCGACCGGGATCCGGCCCCTCGCTCACGGCGCAACTGGGAAGCGATGGAGACGGTCCCGCCGGCCACCTCGGAGACCTTGCGGACCGATCGTCGCTGCCTCGCCGAGCTGGAGCCGCAGCGCAAGTGTGTCTAGCTCGTTCCGATCGTCGGAGCGATCCACCGGGAATGAGCGGACGAGCCAAGGGCGGGTATGGCGGACGATCGCGCCTTCCCGGTCACGAGAATGTCCGGGAGAGCTGTCCCATCCCCCGATGGGACAGGCCCGAGGACTTCGAGGGGATCGTCGTGGTACCTCATAAGCAACGCGTCCCAGTAGCACAACGGTGACCTGATCGTCATCGACGGTGGGTGGCGCAAACGTCGGCCGCATCCTGCCTCGATGAGTGGACGACGAGCCGTACCGCTGGACCGAACGGGGTCAGGCGCGGCGCCCGCGCCCCGTGAACAGCGGGAGGTCGAGGGGTGTGACGAGCCCTGGCGCCGCCGCGCAGACCGCGGGAATGGCGTTGACCATGCGCATCGCAGTCCCGATGATGCCCGCCTCGTTGTGATCGCCGCTCGCGGCCTTCGGCTCGATCTCGCACGTGTAGGACGGGGTGCCCTCGACCTCGATCCGGTAACCAGACCGGTCGTCCGTGAGCGCCGGCCAGTCCGGCCCGATGTCGGCCCTAAGACGGTTCACGTGCCTGGCCACAACGGCAGGGCGGCCGGCGACAATCCCCTGCACCCCGAACCGGACGCCCGCGCACGCCCCCTTCTCGATCGTGCCCATCGCCGTCTCGAAGGTCTCGGGTGCCGGGCGGCGTTCGTGCTCCTCCTTGAGCTCCTCGATCTGCAGCCCGAGCGCGTCGGCCACCATGTGGACCATGCCGCCCCAACCGCCAGTGATCGCTCCGGGGGCGAACAGCGGCGCGTCGTAGTCGAGGGGCCGCCCGTAGCCAAAGAAGACACCGGTGAACCCGGGGTCCTCGTAGGTCGAGTAGTCCATCATCTCGGTGACACGGATCGAGTCGACCCACTGGCACGCGCACGCCAGCGCCAGCGGCAAGATATCGCCCGACCAGCCCGGGTCGAGGCCCGAGGTCAGCAGCGTCGAGCCACCTGCCGCGCACGCGCCCTGGAGCGGCTCGCGAAGCGCCGGGTCCAGGAACGGCGGGTAGACCATGAACACGAGCGCGGTGTTGACGACATTCTTGCCCGCCGCGAGCATCCGGCACAGCTCGTCGATCGTGTCCATGACACGGGTCTCGCCCTGGACGTTGTACGACACGCAGTCGGCGTCGGACACGAGCATCATGTCGACGTCGTCCGTGGCGATGACACCAGTGGGTTCGTCGAGTCCGCACAGCTCCGCCGCGTCGCGACCGATCTTGTCGCGCGCGTGCGCGTGGACGCCGACGAGCTCCAGGTCCGGACGTTCGATGATGGCGCGCAGGGCGCGGCGCCCGACGTTGCCCGTTCCCCACTGGATCACGTGCAGCGGGCGCTTGGTCGACGCGGCATCTGTGGTCATGGGACCCCTATGCAACGAGAGCTGAACGGCGACCGTTCATCGCCTCATGGACCGATGTCGAAGACGTGCGTGGGGATCGTCAGCGGCAGGTCGGTCGCTGTCACGATGCCCGGGTCCCCGGCGCAGACGTAGGGGATGGCGTTGACGACGCGCATCGTCGTGGCGATCATCCCGTGATGCGACGGATGCCCGGTGTCGAGCTGCGGCTCGCAGATGAGGACTCCCCGTCGAACATGATCCTGTAAGTCTCATCGCGATCCGAGGTGGGCCAAATCGGGGGCGATGTCCGCAACCATCGGGTTGACATGTTCGACCACGATCGCGTCGCGACCGTCCACGACGCCGATCGACTCGAATCGCACCGCCCCACGGTCCCGGCCTCGATGGCGCCTGCCGCGACCTCGACCAGCCTCTGGGTGACCCGTTCTCGTGGGTCTCACGGATCCCGTCGAGTTCGGCACCGAGCCGATCAGCGACCATCCGGACCGGAGGCCCCAGGTCCGAGTCTGCACGCCGGGAAGTTCCATCATGCACCGATGCTTGTGGGCCGTCCCGAAGCCGAAGACCTCGAACAGTGTGAACGTGACGGGCCAGTCGGCGCAGCGGAAGAGCGGCCTTGCGTACGCGGCCGACCTTCTCGGTGCTGTAGACGCACAGACCGACGCGCTCGAGGTCCGGTCGACTCGAGATCGCCGCCACCGTGATCGACCCGACGCCTCCGGTCGACCACTGGACTACGCGACAGGCCCCCATCGGTCGGCCTCCATTGACGCCAAGCCCTGCAACCCCGCGTGATGGCGCTCGTGCGACGCGGCGCCGCATTATCGGTAGCCAGCTTCTCTGTCGTCAACTACGCTCCTCGCCCGCGATCCACCTCGTGCAGTGCGCGGGCCTATCGGAGGCACAGTGATCCTCGATCAGTTCAGGGTCACGGACAAGGTCGCGATCGTCACCGGCGCCGGGCATGGCATCGGCGAGGACATTGCGCTCGCACTTGCGGAGGCGGGGGCCGACGTCGTGGTCGCCGCGCGCACCCAGGCGGACATCGACGACACGGCCTCGAAGGTGGGTGAACGCGGGCGCGCCGGCCTCGCCGTCCGCTGTGACGTCATGGAGACCGACCAGCTCGAGCAGCTCGTCGCTGAGACGACGCAACGGTTCGGGCGACTCGACATACTCGTCAACAACGCCGGAGGCGCGATCCCGATCCCCGCCCTGGCGATGAGCGAGACCGACTTCGAGCGCGTCGTGCGCTTCAACCTCACGAGCACATTCCTGCTCACCCGTCTGGCGGTGCCCCACATGGTCGAGACCGCCGGTGCCGGCGTCGTCGTGAACATCTCCAGCGGCGCGTCGACGCTCGTCGTCGGTGGCATGGTGGCCTACGGCTCCGCCAAGGCCGGTCTCAACCACATGACGCGGATCCTCGCCCGCGAGTTCGCACCGAGGGTGCGGGTCAACGCCATCATCGTGGGTCAGATCCTCACCCCGGGCGCGGCGACGGTTCTCTCCGCCGAGATGCTCGAGCTCGCGGCGGCGAATACCCCCATGGGCCGCCTGGGCAATGTCCGCGACATCGCTGCGTGCGCGCTCTACCTCGCGTCACCGGCCAGCGCCTGGGTCACCGGCCGGATCGTGAACGTCGACGGGGGCGCCAATGCCCCACAACTCGAGTTCCCGATACCGCCCCTCTGACGAGGCTGAGGAACGAAGCGCCGGGAGCACATCACGTTCGGAAGCGAGGGATGGCCCTCAGTGTCGTCGAATGGAGGACCGGCAACGTCGGGCGGCGAGCCCTAGCGGTCTGGGCTACGTCGCTCGCCAAGTTCCGCTTCCTGCAGCGCGGCATACGCATCAACGCGATCATGCCGGGCTCGACGGACACCCCGCTCGCCCGTTCGCAGACCGACCTGTGGCTCGGGTTCGGAAGGGACTACCGCGACGAGACCGGGACGAAGCCCTCGATACCCGCGCAGCGGGCGTATCCGGTCGCCTTCTTGTGCAGCGACGGGGCCGCTTACGTCAACGGCATCACCACCGACCTCGGCTATATGAGCGCTGGGATCACGGGTCGTTTTCGCCCGCCGGGAACCGGGGTCGGCTTCCTTCTCGGCAAGCTCTGACGCCGAACGAACCAACGACGAGGGCTATGACAGATGAGTGACGCTTCCGCCAACGAGTTCGTCGAGCGGATGTACCCGGAGCCGGTTGTTTCATTCATCTCGACGAATCCAGCGCGTTCCGCAGCGGGAACAGTCGAGGTACGAGCCGAAGGTCCCGGCAGGTGTGTCGTCGTAGGCATGCGTCGTGTACCCGTACAGTGTTGGGCCAGGATCATCGACGGAAGGTTCGTGAAGAAGGGAGTCTCCATGCCTCCGGCGAAGAGACGCGCAGCACGGACGTCAACGGCCAAGAAGACGGCAGCACGGAAGGCAACGGCCAAGAAGACGGCAACACGGAAGCCGGCGAGGCGGCGGACGGCGAGAAAGTCGACCGCCAACGAACGCGTCGAACAGCAGATCGTCGACATCGTCAAGAACGCCCAGGACGCCATCGTCGAGACCGTCCGCAGGGGGTCCGAGACCGCCGGCAAGGCGCTGCCCGATCTGCCCGCCGCGCCCGGAGCCGATCAGCTCCCCAAGGCCGAGCAGTTCGTCGAGAACGCTTTCGACCTCGCGCAGCGGTTGCTCAACAACCAGCGTGAGTTCGCGGAACGTCTGGTGGTAGCGGCGCAAGCGGGTCGCAACGCCTAACGGGTGCCGCTGATGGGACGGGCCGGTGATCGTGCACGCCGCTACTGCGGCGCCGGTACGGGCAGGACCAGATGCCCGCCAAGATCCGATATCGCCGTACGACCCCCGCCAGCCTGACGCGGTGTGCGTGAGCCCGACGAGATCGAGTCGTTGTCGACGGGCTCAACCACGCGTCGGCCCGGTTCGACCGTCCTCAACCACTTCACGAGATCGCACCAGTGCGCCGTCAAGACGCGAACGGATCGGCCAGGGGTTGGGGTTCGCCCAGGTCGGCGGCGTGCATCAGGCCGCCGAGCGCGGCGGGGAGGCGGTCGGCGACCAGCCAAGCTCGGGTCAAGTCCTGACTCGCCTGTAGACGGTGTGACCCTTCGCTCATGCCGCAGCGGTCGTGTGTTGCTCCCCTTGTTGTCCGGTGTCCTTCACGGTTCGCTCGGGAGGCCGAGCTCTTGGCGCAACGACTCGAGCTGATGGCGCTCGATGTCGAATATGCCACCCGCTCCAGCGCTGCGCGCAACAGATGAGCGTCGCGAACACGAGCTTCATCGCCGAGCGCTCGTCGAGCAGCCGGCGGATCACTTTCGGCGCGCCGGCGCTCCTCAGCGAGGAACGCTCCAACAGGTTCGTGGTCCGTACCCAGAAGCGGTGGCGCACCGGTACGCCGCGGCGCGACGGCACGGATCTCGGTCATCACCTCAGGCGCGGCCTCGTCGGGCAGCTTGGCCCAGATGTTGGACAGTCGATGGAACCAGCAGCGGATCCAGATCGAGGTGCCGAACCCGTCTTGATGGCGTTGATCTACCCGGGCGCCCCGCGGAGGAGATCGAGGTCGGCGCCCGCAACCCGCGCCGCATCATGGTGCCGGTAGAGCTCCACCCAGTCGTCCTCGGACTCGCTGTTGCCCACGGCCAGATGCAGCAAGTGCTTGCGACCATCGCTGGCGCTGCCCCAGGCGATCAGCACGTGTCGTTTGGGGGTGCGCACGTTGCCTCGGGATGCACTTGGCGCGCCTGGAGATGCGGTCGCGCTGAACGCCCTCTATGATGGCCTCACCTGACCGAGGCTGGACCAAGACGACGTTCGTCGATGCTCGGATCGCGGGCGACATGTTGTTCCGCAGTCCAACAGCCTGCCCGTGACGTGGGACCTCGGGTGAGAGGAGCGTCAGTGAGAGCGATGCGAGCGCTCGCACTCGGCACAGCAGTTGCCGCCGGGCTCGGCATCGCGGTTTCGCCCGTTGCTGCACAAGGGCCGAATGGCACGCCGCGGGCCACCGAGGTCGGTGTCACGGCAGACGAGATCCGGATCGCGGTGATTGCTGACGACGAGAACTCGCTCGCGCCGGGGCTCTTCCACCGTTCGCCCGTCGCTGCCCGAGCGTTTGCGAGGTACATCAACTCTCGGGGGGGCCTCGCCGGGCGCAAGGTCGTGGTGGACTTCCTCGACTCGCATCTCAGCGCTGACGATGCGCGCAACGCGATCATCAAGGCCTGCAGTGAGGACTTCGCGATCGTCGGTACCGCCGCGCTGTTCTTGAACAACATGGACGACGCGATCGCATGTCCGGATCGCGCCGGCGTCGCGACTGGGATACCTGATCTCGCGATCGTCACCACCGAGGTTGTCCAGCAGTGCTCACCCGTCACCTTTGCGGTGAATCCATCGCAGCTCGACTGCGCGACCAAGGACCAGCACCCGCAGACCTTCCGTGGGAACCAGGGTCCGATCAAATACTATCAGCGCGCACTCAACAAGAAGCTGCACGGCGCGTTCATCTATTCCAACGACATCAGGAGCACGGCCGTGGCCGGCCTCGCGCTCGCACGGAGTGCCCAGGCGGGTGGCGCGAAGTCCGACGCCGAGACCGGCATCTCCTCGCGTGCGCCACAGTCGGCATTCACGCCAGTTGTGCAACAGATGAAGGACGCAGACTCGAACTATGCCTTCAACGGTGGGCCGTTCACCGGCATGGTGGCGCTTCGCAAAGAAGCGAAGCTGCAGGGCATCAACCTCGACGACATCATCTGGGACTGCTTGTCCAACTGCTATGACGAGCGTTTCATCGAACAGGCCGGAGCCGATGCCGAAGGCCAGTACGTCAGCGTGAACCAGCTTCCGTTCAACGAGAAGAACTCCAACAAGGCACTGGCCAATTACATCAAGTTCGCCGGCGCGGACAACATCGACGGGTACGGCGCCTATACCTGGCTCCAGGGCCTGCTGTTACGTGACTCGATCACCGCGATCGTGAAGCGAAATGGCGTCAATGGCCTCACACGTGCCGCATTGCTCGAGCAGCTCAAGAACACGCACGCCTTCGATGGCGACGGCATGTGGGGAACCACGGACATCGGTAACCACGTCCCGACGTCGTGCTTCATGCTCACCCAGGTGCGAGAAGGCAAGTTCGCGCGCGTATACCCGAAGAAGCAGGGAACCTTCGACTGCAAGAAGAGCAATCAAATCGAGATCCGCGCTGACCTCTTTGGCCCTTGAGCGAGCGGAGCGCACGGATTACCGGCGAGCTAGATGTAGATCCCAAAGACGTTCATCAGCCCAGGCCTCCCTGGAGACTGAGGGTGCTTGAAGCCATCAGTCCCAAGCAGGACACCGGTACAGATCCACGCTAACGCCAAGCTCGTCCCGTCCATGCGCCACTCGTTGGTACGGCGCCTGGTCGAAAAACACTGGAAGGTGGCCGAGGTCGCGGTGGCGTTCGGTATCAGCGAGCGCACGGTCTATTGCTGGCTGGCTCGCTGCGCTCTGGGGATCGCCGGCTCGTCGATCGATCGTTGGCGCCGACGCGGGTGCCACGACGGACGCCTCGTCGTGTCGAAGCAATGATCGAGCGACTGCGGCAACTGCGGATGACCTCGACGCGCATCGCGGCGGAGCTCGAGATGCCGGTCTCGACCGTTCGGCGCGGTGCTGCGCCGCTTGGGGCTGCACCGGCTCTCTCGACTGGAACCGAGCCGCCGAATCGCTACGAGCGCTGACGATCCGGTGAACTTCTCCATCTCGACATCAAAAGCTGGGCCGGTTCCAGCGCGCCGGACACCGGGCGACGGGTCGGTCGGCCCCGGTGCGTCTGCGGATCGCGGGCGGCTGGGATCGGGTGCACGTTGCGATCGACGACTACAGCCGGATCGCTAGGTCGAGATCCTCGGTGATGAGCGCGCCGAGACCTGTGTGGGCTTCCTCACCCGCGCTATCGCCTGGTTCGCCGAGCGTGGAGTGTGCGTCGAGCGTGTGCTCACCGACAATGGATCGGGCTATTTGATGACCCGCATCGATCGGCCGGCGGGACAGGTGCTGACGACAGAGGGCGAGCCGGGCTCCGAGTTCTTCATCGTGCTCGAGGGAGAGGTCGAGGTGCGGCAGGGGGACCGGGTGATCGCAACGCGCCGGCCGGGCGACTATGTGGGTGAGATCGCGCTGCTCGACAAACGGCCTCGCACCGCGACCGTTGTGGCCACGACCCCGGTCTCGGTCGAGGTGCTGAGTCGTCGTGAGTTGTTGAGCCTCCTGGCCGAGGTGCCGGAGCTGTCAGAGCGGATCATGGCGACGATGGCGGAACGGCTCGCCGACCTGGAGGCCAACCCGACGGGGTAGCTGTGGAGCCGCGATGGCGAGCGCGGAACGCAGGCTTCCGTCGGGGACGGTCACGCCCCCGATCAGGTCTGGTCGAACGAGCGGGTCACGGTTCCAGAAGCGCAGCGCTCGGTAGCGCTCGACGAACCGGTCGACCTCGCCGTTGGCCGCCAACGCGACCATCCCGTCGTCGGCGTCCCGCGCGCCCCGGCGGCATCGAGCAGCGGCAAGGCGGTATCGACGAAGCCGATGAACTTGAAGTGCGCGAACGCGTCGGAGACGAAGTCCTTGGCCGACGTGTCCCGGGCCAGGGTCGCCGCGCCCTCCTCGGGGGGAGCAGCACGACCGCGTCGTAGAGGACCGACGGGCCGCCACCCACCTTCTGGCCGACCTGCACGGATGCCCCGTCGCTCGACGTCACGCCCTCGACGGTCGGCGCGACCAGCTCAAGTATCTGGCGCACATAGAACTGGCGGGCCTGGCTGTAGTGGTCGGCGAAGCTCCCGGGGGCGGAGCCGGCGATTCTCGCCTACGCCGTTCGCCGCGACCGTGGTGAAGCCGGTCGCCGGGTCCTCCCGGGGCCCGCCCTGCTCGCCCGGCCACGAGTTGGGCTCGTAGTTCTCCCGTCCCGTCGGCTGCACGAATGCCATGTGCTCGTCCTGCTGGAAGGCGTGCATCGGGCACTTGGGCGCGTTGATCGGGAGCTCGGTGAAGTTAGGGCTGCCGAGGCGCTTGAGTTGGGTGTCGAGGTAGGAGAAGTTGCGACCCTGCAGCAGCGGGTCGTTGGTGAAGTCGACGCGGCACGACGTTCTAGGTGCAGAAGGCCATCTGCTCGGTCTCCGCGAAGAAGTTGTCCACGACCCGGTCGAGCACGAGCCGCCCGACACGTCGGATCGGCACCTGCTCCTCGGGGACGATCTTCGTGGGGTCGAGGACGTCGAACTCGAAGGCGTCGGCGAACTCGTCGTCGAAGAGCTGCAAGCCGAGCTCCCATTCCGGGAACTCACCTGAGGTGATCGCGTCCCATAGGTCGCGGCGATGGAAGTCGGGGTCAGCGCCGTTGAGCTTCACCGCCTCGTTCCACACGACCGACTGCATCCTGAGCTTGGACTTCCAGTTGAACTTCACGAACGTCGAGCGGTCCTGTTCGTTCACGAGCCGGAACGTGTGGACGGCGAAGCCCTCCATGAACCGGAACGATCGGGGGATCGCGCGGTCGGACATCGCCCACATGAGCATCGTGTCGGTGCCCGACTCCACGTTGGTGACGGCCGGTCTGGCGCGGCGATGCCAAGGTCGACCCGGCTCCGGGTACATCCGCTCGACGAACTCGTTGGCGGAAGCGTCACTCGTCTGTCATAGCCCTCGTCGTTGGTTCGTTCGGCGTCAGAGCTAGCCGAGGAGGAAGTCGACCACCGGTCCGGCGGCATACGCATCAACGCGATCATGCCGGGCTCGACGGACACTCCGCTCGCCCGTTCGCAGACCGACCTGTGGCTCGGGTTCGGAAGGGACTACCGCGACGAGATCGGGACGAAGCCCTCGACACCAGCGCAGCAGGCGTATCCGCTCGTCTTCTTGTGCAGCGACGGGGCCGCTTACGTCAACGGCATCACCACCAACCTCGGCTATGTGAGCGCCGGGATCACGGTCGTCTTCGGGGAACAGGGATCGTCAGGCCGCGACTACGCCGAGTTCTTCCGCGAAGAGCGCAGCCCTTCGGGCAAGCCCGACTATCGCTGGGCTCGTGAGCAGGTGTGGGAGGCAGAGACTTGACGCTCGCTGGCTCACGAGTGCTGGTCGTCGGTGCCACGTCCGGGATCGGCCGCGCATTCGCCGAGCGTGCAGTCAGGCAACGGCGGCAGCCATGAAGTAGCCGAAACGCGCCAATTCCCCGCAGGTACCGTATCCGTAAGCCATCATGGCCCGGGAGCTCAGCTGTGTGGTCGATCGCCTACCGTGGGTTCGATCCCGCCGAGGAGGGCACGCGCGAAGCGTTGTGCACGCTCGGTAACGGCTACTTCGCGACCCGCGGCGCGCTCGAGTTCGTCGACGCTGACGATGTGCACTACCCCGGCACCTATCTCGCCGGTGGTTACAACCGCTTGGTGAGTGATGTCGCGGGCCGCCAGGTGGAGAACGAAGATCTGGTCAACATGCCGAACTGGCTGTGCCTGAGGGTCCGGATCGCCGACGGGCCGTGGCTCGAGCTTGCTCAGGTGGAGCTCGTCTCGTACGAGCAGGAGCTTCGGATGCGCGATGGCGTCTTGTGCCGGAGCATGCGAGTGCGCGACCACGACGAGCGCACAATAGATCTGCGCAGCCGTCGTCTCGTGCACATGGGCAACCCACACCTGGCCGCCTTCGAGCTTGCGATCACGGCAGTCGACTGGTCCGGGCCGCTCGCGGTGCGCTCGGCGCTCGACGGCCGGGTCACCAACCGTGGTGTTGGACGCTATCGCGAGTTGGCCCACCAGCATCTCAGGCCGCTGGACACCGGCGAGCCCGACGACGACCTCGTGAGCCTTGTGGTCGAGACGAACCAGTCGCACCTGCGCGTCGCCGAGGTGGCGCGCACTCGCTTGTACCGTGACGAGGAGCGCATCTCGGTCGAGGCGCGCACGCTGCACGAGCCCGGGTACGTCGCGGAAGACCGTGTGGTCGACGTCGCGCCGGGTGACACGATCCGCGTCGAGAAGATCGTCGCCCTGTACACCTCACGTGACCGTGCAATCTCGGAGCCAGGCCTCTATGCGAGCACGGCCGCGAGCCGCGCCCCGGTGTTCGCCGAGCTGCTCGCCTCGCACGCGGAGGCGTGGGCCCAGCTGTGGCGGCAGTGCGACATAGAGCTGAGGGTCCCCGAAGCCCACGAGGATCTGTCCGACGTCCGGCGGCTGCTGCGACTGCAGATCTTCCACGTGCTGCAAACGGTCTCGCCGCACACGACCGATCTCGATGTCGGCGTACCGGCGCGGGGCTGGACCGGTGAGGCGTACCGGGGCCACGTCTTCTGGGACGAGCTGTTCATCCTGCCGTTCGTCACGATCAAGTTCCCCGAGATCACCCGCTCGTTGCTGCGTTACCGCTCCCGGCGGCTCGATCAGGCGCGCCGCCTCGCGCGCGATGCCGGATATCGCGGTGCTATGTACCCGTGGCAGAGCGGCAGCGACGGGCGCGAGGAGACCCAGCTGCTGCACCTCAACCCGCGTTCAGGGAGATGGCTCCCCGACGCGAGCCATCTCCAACGCCACGTCAACGCCGCCATCGCGTACAACATCTGGCAGTACTTCCTGTTCACAGACGATTACGACTTCCTGCACGTCTGGGGTGCGGAGATGCTGGTCGAGATCGCGCGCTTCTGGGCGAGCATCGCGGTGCTGAACCAAACGACGGGGCGCTACGAGATCCATGGCGTGGTCGGTCCGGACGAATATCACGACGCCTATCCGGGTGCGGCCCAGCCGGGGCTGCGCAACAACGCCTACACGAACGTGATGGCGGCGTGGACCTGCGACGTCGCCCTCCGCGCCCTGGACATGCTGCTGCCCGAGCGGCGCGAGGAGCTCACGCGTGTGATCGGCATCGCCGACGATGAGCTGGCAACGTGCCGGGACATCGTCGAGAAGATGACGGTGTCGTTCCACGCCGACGGGATCATCAGCCAGTTCGAGGGGTACGAGGAGCTGAAGGAGCTCGACTGGGACGCGTACCGGGCCACCTACGGCGACATCCACCGGCTCGACCGCATCCTCGAGGCGGAGGGCGACAGTCCCAACCACTACAAGCTGTCGAAGCAGGCCGACGTGCTGATGCTGCCGTATCTGTTCTCCGACGAGGAGCTGGGCCAGATCTTCGAGCGGCTCGGGTACCGCTACGACGAAGGCGCCACCCGCCGGAACCTCGACTACTACCTGCCCCGCACGTGCCACGGCTCGACGCTGAGTCTCGTCGTGCACGGCGCGATTGCGCTCCGCTTCTACTGGGACCGGGCGGCTGAGTACTACATGCCTGCCTTGTACAGCGACCTGGCCGACATCCAAGGCGGCACCACGAGGGAGGGCATCCATCTCGCCGCCCTGGCCGGCCCAATCAAGTTCATCCTCTATTTCTACTTCGGCCTCCGCGTATCCGAGGACATCCTCGTCCTCGACCCGCCGTTTCCCGAACGGCCCATCCTTCTCGGCATCAGCCTGCGCTTCCGCAACACCTGGCTCGACGTGACCTATGCAGGAGACACGATGCGGGTCAACGTCCGTCCCGGTGGAGCACCGTCCGTCAAGATCGGCATCCGTGGCGGCGTCCAGGAGGTGCACGCCGGCCAAACGCACGGGTTCCAGGTGTCACGCACGCAGCAAAACGAAGGCCGGCCGTGACGCTTGGTTTGTGCCGGCGTGGTTGTGTGGGAGCTGCGAAAGATGCCGTCCGCTCCAACAGCGAGGCCAGCACTACCAGCACACCTAAGCGCGTGGACTTCATCGGGGTCGGAACCACAACATCGAGATCGATCTTCTGTCGGGTCACGCTGGCGGGCCAATGGCCGTCCCGTCGCGAACAGTCGCGCCGTATGGCATGAACACGGCGCTAACGCGTGGACCCCGGATGTGTTAGGCCCCGCCAGGCAGCAGCGAGGTATCGCGTGGTCGAGGCTGCGGTCATCGGGCTGGGGGCGATCGGTGGTGCAGTCGCTCGACACCTTGCCGACACCGAAATGCCGCTCGTGGTGTGCCACATCCGACCCGAGGCCGCCGCCGACCACTGGCCGCGGGGGCTCGTCTCGCGAGCTCGCCCGCGGATGCCTCTAATGGCGTGGATGTCGCGGTCGTCGACGACGCGCAGGTCGTCGAGGTGATGTGGGCCGACGACGGCGTTCCCCGCGAGCGCGCCACCTGACGCCGTCGTCGTCATCCACAGCACGGTGCGCCTCGCAACCGTGCGCCGGCTCGCCGCGGACGCCGCCGCGAAGGACGTCCACGTGCTCGACGCCGGCGTAAACACGCACTGTGTCGACGACTCCGGCAAGCTCGCCGTGTGCCGTCATGCTCCCTCGGTGTTCTTGCGGCTCTCTGATTCATCTGTCCACAGCAGCCAATCACGCGGATTAGCAGTCGAGTCCATGAAGACGATTCGTCGTGAGGCAAAGTGCCATCCGTCAGCCCGTCGGTGTCATCGTACACACGAGGCGAAGCCCCTGGCCCTCGCGCGTAACGAACACGAAGTTCTGTCGGCCGGACGCGGTGTCACGTGTCCCACTGGTATGGCCGGCACCCCCCGCCATGCAAAGGTGAGCGCACAGCTTGACCGATATGAGAGGCCATGGCGAAGCTACTGGGCGAGAGATCCGCGAAGGCGCTCAGAGCCAGCGACATCGGGGCCCTGAGTGGCGGCAGGATCGGCCCGAACCAAACGAACAGCCCCACGAGCCCGCCCGGCACGGCGTCGTCGCCCTGGGTGGGGCGACGCCGCCGAGCACTCCGACGGCGGCGGCGTGTCGGCCACTGCCGATGCGGGCGGTCATGCCTGCCTCGGGCGTTCGTCACTCGTGGGCGCGGTGCCGGGCCCTTCGCGGGGTTCGCGGCGCCAGGGCATGGAGCGGCTGACCGCGTGGATGAGCGCGGCGGCGCCGGTCGGCCACAGCGCCCACAGCACACCGTGTAGCGCAGCGAATGGCTCGACCGACACGACTACCGGCCGCCGGACGATCGCGTCGCAGATCACGTCGGCGGCCGCGGTCGGGTCGAGCGCCGACATCCGGCGGAACGCTTCGGTGGGGTCGCTCATCGCGGTGTGGACCAGCCCCATGTAGACGTTGGTGACCGCGATGCCGTCATCGCCGACTTCGGCGCGAAGTACATGGGCGAAGTTGTCGAACGCGGCCTTCGACGCGCCATAGGCGGCGAAGCCGGGCGCGGGCGCCTGCACCAGGCCGGACAGAACGTTCACGATGTGGCCGCGGTGGACACGGAGCGACGGCAGGAGGCCGAGTACGAGGGCGACGGGTCCAAGGTAGTTCACAGCCATCGTGCGCTCGAAGTCGCTCACGCGCTCGACCGAGTTGGCGATGGCGCGGTTGAGCGAGAGGCCGGCGTTGTTGACGAGGATGTCGACCCGACCATGTGCGGTAAGCGCGTCGGCAGCGAGCGCCCGGGCTGCGTCGGTGGTCGAGAGGTCGGCCGCATGAACGTCGGCCCGTCCCCCGGCAGCCGCGACGTCGCGGGCCACCTCCCGTAACGCGTCTTCCCGCCGCGCGACGAGCAGCACGTGCGCGCCGGCACCACCGAGCTTCAGCGCGGCGGCGCGCCCGATCCCGGTGGAAGCCCCGGTGACGAGCGCGACCTTGCCTTCCACCACCTCGGCGAGGGTCGGGGGGTGCGCACGGCGGTCGAGGTGCTGCTCCCAGTACTGCCACAGCCGGTCGGCGTAGCTGGGAAACGGCGGCGCGAGCATGTGCGAGCCGGCGGGTGGGGTGTCGATCGTGGCGCTGTCGCGGCCGGCTCCGGTGTCCGGCGCCGCGAGGACCGTAAGCGCGGGTGGGAAGCCCACCATCTCGAGCAGCATGCCGACGAACTCAGCCGGCTGGGGCCAGAAGCGCAGGATCTCGAACCGCTCGCGCGGGACAAGGTCGGCGATCGTCGTCGGGTCGACCGGCCAGACGAGACGGGGCCCGCCCGCGAGCCGCGCGACCTCATTGAGGAGCTCGACCACGGGAATGTCGTGAGCGGGAAGGTCGATGCATCGCGCGTCGAGCCCGGGGCGGTGCGCGAGTTCTTCGAGCGCAGCGGCAACGGTGTCGGCTGGTACGACGGCGACGGTGCCGAGTGGCGGTGCGGGCAGCGGGATCCACGAGGGCACCGCTAGCGCGACCGCGCGCGCCGCGGTGAACATCGCCGAAAGGGGATCGTCGGGTTCGGCCTCGCCGGTGTCGGCCCGGCCGACGACCACGCCGCTGCGGTAGATCCGCCACGCCGTGCCGCACCCCCGAACGAGCGCCTCCGCGTCACGCAGGGCAGCGGCGGTACGGTGAAGCGGCTGACGCGTGTCGTCGGCGGCGGCGAGGGTGGAGCTGAGGAGGTGAACGTGCTCGGCGCCGATCGCGGTCGCGACGTCGAGCGCCGCCCGCGTGCTCGCCGTGGTGAGGTCGGGACGAGAGTTCGCCGCCGCCGCACCCGCCAAATGGAAGACGTGGCGCACGTCGCCCCGCACACGAGTGAGATCGCCCGGTGCGACATCGCGCGCCGGCTGCTCCTCGTCGAAGCCGGTGTGCACTATCCGGTCCCTGTGTTGGGCAGGTGACGTCGCGCGCAAGCGTTCGATCGCGGCCCCGGCCGACCGCGGTGCAAGAATGAATACGGTGCCGTCGTGGTGCGCGAGCAGGCGTGACACCAGACTGCGCCCCATGACGGTGGTGGCGCCAGTCACCAGGTACGACACGCGATTGAACTCTAGACCGTCCGTTCGGTGAAGCGCGCCGCCGGTCGCGATACCACTGTGAGCTGGTGTCGCGCCCAGGGCGGCGCTTGGTGTGGCTGGGGTCGCCGGGCGCGACGATGGGCCTGGGCCGTTGACAGTGCCGTCAGCATCGCAAGGTGGGTCGGGTTCGCCGCCGCGCCCTCGATGCGGGACGCGCCTGGCGAGTCGCGCGTGCTCGTCCTCGGCGTATGCACGGAACACAACCGGCTCATTCACACCGCGGTCAGGGATCGGCCCGGGGTTGGGGTTCGCCAAGGTCGGCGGCGTGCGTCAGATCGCCGAGCGCTTCGGGGAGGCGGTCGGCGACCAGCCACGGATCGGCGAGGAGGTCGGGATCGACCGTCACACCGAAGTCGATGCGGTCCTTGTAGCTCATCAGCGTGATGTTCATCCCGATGTTGAACGCGAGCACGCTGGCCGCGTAGATCCCAGCGACCTTCGCGCGGCATGAGTAGAGCGCGACGGGCGGTCCCGGCAGGTTCGACACGACGAAGTCCCACCCGTCACGGGCATAAACCCCGCGAGGCGCGACGCGGAGATCGCACGCGACGCCACGCCGAGCACCACCGGCGGGATGACCTCACCGGGCATACCCGTTTCCGTGGAGGCATCCACTATGAGAAGATGCCATGACGGAGACACGGAGGAAGTTCGATCCGGAGTTCCGCGAGGGTGCGGTCCAGATCGTTCTGGAGACGGGCAAGTCGATCGCCGAGGTTGCTCGTGACCTGAACGTCGGGGCGAACACGCTGGGGAACTGGGTGAAGAAGGATCGCATCGAACGCGGTGAGGCCGAGGGCGTGACCGCGGATGAGCGGGCCGAGCTCAGTCAGCTGCGCAAGGACATCGCGGAGTTGCGGATCCGTGCTCGGTCCTCTGGCAGGCGATGAACGATGCCACGGTCATCGCGTCGCCTCCTTGACCCACGGAGTACGCGGACAGCGCACTCATGCGGGTGCACTCCGACGGCCGCGCTGACGTCGTCGAGTCGATGATGGCGCCGAACGGCATGGCCCTCACGCGAGACGGGAGGACCCTGGTGGTCGCCGAATGGACGAGGGTTATCCGCTCGCGTGCGTCTTCGGTGGTTCGGATCGCCGCACGTTGTTCATCGCGGTTGGAGCCGTAACGTCGAAACGCGACCATCCGGAACGACCGGGGGGACGACTGCTCGCGACGACAGTCGACGTTCCCGGCGATGGCCGACCATGAGCGAGAGACGGCGATTGCCACTTTGGGTCGCCCCCCGCAACAATCGAATCCGATATATACAGACAAGGAATTTCAGCATCGTCGAGGAACCGGGGCCACGATGCCTGAGCAGCTGGACATCAACACGGAACGACCGTTGCGCGCCATCGCCCGACGGCGTGGTGAGCCGTGAGCGCCGCGATCATCGACGACCTCACCGCCATCACACCGGAATGGCTCACCACCGTCCTGCACGGCGCGGGCGTCGACGGCGACGTCCGGTCGGTGGGTGCGGAGCCGGTCGGGACCGGCCAGATGGGGTCGTGCTATCGGCTCTTCGTCGAGTACGAGCGCGGTGATGGCCCGACGCGTCTCGTCGTGAAGCTGCCGGCGGAGAACCCCAAGAACCGGTCGCTGGCCGCCGTCCCGTACCGGTGCGAGACCGGCTTCTACCGGCAGCTGGCCGATACCGTACGCGTCCGGGTTCCCCGCTGCTATTTCTCGGAGCTGTCCGACGACGCCGGGACCTTCACGCTGGTGCTGGAGGACCTCGCGCCGGCCGAGCAGGGCGACCAGATCGCCGGGTGCACCCCCACGCAGGCGCGCGACGCGGCGGTGAACGTCGCCGGGCTCCACGCTGCGACCTGGTGCGACGAGTCGCTGCCCGAGCTGGACTGGATCGTGCCCGCCGGGCCCGAGTCGGCCGAGTTCGTCGCCGCGTTCCTGGCCGACTCGACCACGACGTTCCTCGAGCGCTACGCGGTCGACGACGCGACGGCGGAGGTGCTGCGGGGCTTCTCGCAGCGGTCGAAGGACTGGCTCACCCGGCGGTCGGAGCCGTTCTCGCTGATCCACTTCGACTACCGGCTCGACAACCTCCTGTTCGCGCCGCCTGGCGCGCCCGACCCCGTCGTCGCGGTCGACTGGCAGAACGTCACCGTCGGCCTGCCGTCGCGCGACGTCGCCTTCCTCGTCGCTACCGGGCTCCACACCGACGACCGCCGAGCGGCGGAGCGCGACATCGTGGCCGCCTACCACGAGGCGCTCCTTGGCCACGGGGTGGCGGACTACGGCGCCGACCGCTGCTGGGACGACTACAAGTACGGGTTGTTCCAAGGCCCGCTCGTCGCTCTGCTCGGCGCCTGGGCGGCCCGGCGGAGCGACCGGGGCGATCGCATGTTCACGGTCATGGCCGAGCGGTCCGCCACCGCGATCGTCGACCACGACGCCTTCTCGCTCATCTGACCCGACCGAGGAGGACCACGTGCGTGCCGCCGACCTGATCGACGACCACACCTTCGCCGTCGAAGACGAGCCCGATCCCGCACCTGGCCCCGACCGCTCGCACTCCGCGTCCGGGCGTGCGGGACCTGCGGCTCCGATCTCAAGTCGACGAGCATCCTGCGGGCGGGCACCATGCTCGGCCACGAGTTCTGGGGGAGGTCGTCGCAGTCGCCGCGGAAGCCTCCGACCGGTGGAAGAACGGCCAGCTCGTGGCCTCGATGCCGCTCGCCTCTCGCAGGCGGCGATCGACGCGGCCGACGTTCGAGGTCGGGTCGACGCCATCCCCCCGGGCCGGATCCTGACGAAGGAGTGGGAGGACATCTTCGGCGGGGACGACCTAATGTGGCCCCACTACGAGCGGATGCAGCTGCTCAAACGCCACGGCAGGGCCGAGGAGATCGCGGCCGCCGTCGCGTTCCTCGCGTCCGACGAAGCGTCGTTCATCGCCGGCGCCACCCTCGACATCGGCGGTGGTGCCGTCGCCAAGCTCCAGAGCCAGGGAGGCCATCAGGTGCTGAGTCCGTTCGACGACTACCCGATCCACCCGTCGGCCGACCCGATCGCGCACACGGCGAGCGGCGACGCGAACCACTACGACCGCTACTGGTTCAACGGCCACCAGAAGAACGGCGCGTTCTACTTCGGCGCCGCCATGGCCCACTATCCGGTCCGCGGCGTGATCGACGCGGCGTTCAGTCTCGTGCGCAACGGCGTCGAGCACTCGATCTTCGCCTCCGGCGCGATGCCGACCGACCGCTCGACGGTGATCGGGCCGATCCGCATCGAGGTCGTCGAGCCGATCCGCACGATCCGCTACGTCGTCGAGCCCAACGAGCACAGCATCGCGTGCGACCTCACCTTCCGGGCGACCACCGTCGCCGTGGAGGAGCCCCGACAGAAGCGCCTGACACCGGAGGGCGTCCTCCTCACGGACCACACCCGCCTCACCCAGTGGGGGACGTGGGAGGGCACGATCGTCATCGACGGTGACGAGCTGCGGATCGACCCCACGGATGTGCCCGGCACCCGCGACCGCTCCTGGGGCGTTCGCCCCGTCGGTGAACAGCTGAAGAACCAACGACAGCCGATGCCCCTCGCGATCTTCTGGTTGTGGGCGCCACTCCACTTCGACGACTACTTCACCCACCTCGCAGTCCACGAGCACCCCGACGGCACGCGGTGGCTGGAGTCGGCGCTAGTGCTCGAGCCGATGCCCGAAGGGGCCGCCCCGTGGAGCACCGCCGGCGTGCGCGAGTGCCGGAACATCCGCTACGACCTCGAGTTCGAGCCGGGCCGCCGCGAGATGAGGTCCGCGAAGCTGTGGTTCGACGACCCCGTCGCGGGCGAAGTCCACATCGAGTTGGAGAAGGTGTTCACCTTCCGGATGCGAGGCATCGGGTACTGGCACCCGCACTGGCTTCACGGCAGCCTCCACGGCGAGCTCGAGACCGGCAGGGAGTCGATCAAGCTCGACGACTTCGATCCGCTCGAGTTCTCGTCGATCCACATCCAGAACCTCGTGATCGCCAAGATGGGCGGCCGAACCGGCGTGGGTGTCCTCGAGGAGATCCACCTGGGGCCGCACGAGCCAACGGGCCTCACCGGGCTGCTCGACGGCTACGGCTCGTAGCACCAACGAAGCAACTCCGCGCGGAGAGTCACGCTTCCGGTACGGGACGCGAGTGCGCCAGAAGCGCGCCCGCTGCGAGGGAGGCTGCGATTAGCCCCTCGAATCGGCGAGAAGGGGTGCCGCGTTGGAGTCTAATCGACGCCCCTTACCGAGGCCGTTGGCGTCACAGAGCTCGGTGATGCCCGTGGCGTGGTAGCCGCGTCTCGCGAAGACGTGCGCGGACGTGTCGATGATCGCCCGACGACGCGCCTGCCACTTCGCGCTGCGTCGAGAATCGTTGGTCGCTTCCGCCCGCGGCATGGTTGCGACGCTAGCGGGCCGTCCACCGAGGCGGCCGTGACGGCGGCCATGAGATTCTGCCTGTAGGCGGTCACGGACCTGCCTGGTGATGGTCACGGGTTCCGGTGGCGGTCAGGTGTTCTGCCCAGGCTTGTTGATGTTGCGCGCGCGCGCTGGTGGGTCCACCGGTTGCGGTGCCCCTCCCGGATCGACTGGCGGCGGTGATGCTGCCGCCGACCCGGGAGGGACGTGTGAAGTCTGGCAAGGAGATCATGGAGATCCTCGAGGCGTTCGATCTGGCCAAGAGTGCCCGGGCGGCGGCGGAGCTGTGTGGGGCGAGTCATCACACGGTGGCTCGCTATGTGGCGTTGCGCGACGCGGGCCGCTCACTGGATGAGCGGGCGCGCCGGGACCGGCTGGTGGACCCCTTCGTCGACAAGATCGAGGAATGGGTGGAGCGTTCGAAGGGCCGCACCCGCGCCGACGTAGCGCACGACCGACTCCGCGCGCTCGGTTATGAGGGTTCGGAGCGAATGACGCGCCGGGCGTTGGCTGCGGCGAAGGCGGCGTCGTGGCGCGGCCGACGTCGTGTCTATTGACCGTGGATCCCGGAGCCTGGGATGTGGGCCCAGTGGGGCTGGGCCTGTGGACCGCGCATCGGTGCGCGCGAGTCGTCGGTGTTCTGCGCCTGGCTGGCCTGGAGCCGGTTCTGGGTGGTGATCCCGACCTGGGATCGCACGCTGCCGACGGTGATCGGCTGTGTGGATGTGGCGATGCGGGCCTTTGGTGGTGCGCCGACGTATTGGCTCACCAATAACGAGCGCACGGTCACGACTGGGCACGTGGCCGGCATCGCCATCCGCAATCAGGAGTTGGTCGCCGCGGCGCGCCACTACGGGATCATGATCGCCACGTGTCTGCCGGCGGATCCTGAATCGAAGGGGCGGCTCGGAAGCGACAGTCCGGGTGGCCAAGGCCGACCTGGTGCCCACCGACGCGAACCTGCTGGCGAGTACGCGGACTTCGGCGCGCTCGAGTTGGCCTGCGACGAGTTCACTGATGTCGTCAACGTGCACCCACATCGGGCGACGCGCCGTGCTCCGGTTGAGATGCTCGCCGAAGAGCAACACCGGCTGCACCGGGTCCCGGAGGCACCGTTCACGGCCGCGTTCGGCACCACCCGCAAGGTGAGCTGGTCGGCGACATCAGCTTCGGCGGGGTGCTCTATTCGGTGCCGCACACCCTGGCCGACGAGATCGTGTGGGCCCGGGTGCATGGCGACGAGCTCGTCGTCGTCCACATCGACAAGACCGGACCCACCGAGGTGGCGCGCCATCGGCTCTCCACGCCCGGCAACCCACGCATCGACGACGCCCACTACGGCCGCCGGGGGCGCTGGCCCGCCAGCCCAAGGCGATCAACCCGGCCGAGGCCGAGTTCTTGGGCATCGGAACCGGTGCCGGGTTGTGGCTCACCGAAGCCGCCGCAGCGGGAACAGCGCGTGTGAAGGTGAAGATGGCCGAGGCGGTCGCGCTCGCCGCCCTGCACGGGCGCGAGGTCATCGACTGGGCGCTGGGACACGCGGCCACCACGGGCCGTTTCGGCGAAGGTGACATCGCCGCCGTCGTCGCGAGTCACGCATCAAATGAACATCACCGGGCCGGTGAGGGTCACTCGCTCCAGGATGGGACCCGCGCCTAGGAAGGCTTCGGGCGATGAGCGCCCCCGCGCCTGACGAGGTCGTCGACCTGTTGCGGGCGCTGCGGCTCCCGCACATGCGTCGCGCCGCGCCCGAGCTGTTGTCGACCGCCAAGGCCCAGCCTTGGGAACCGGCCGAGGCGCTCCGCGCTCTGCTCACCGAGGAGCTCACCGGCCGCCAGCGCTCCTCCATGCGCGCTCGTCGCAAGGCGGCCGCCTTCCCCACCGGCAAGACCTTCGACGCCTGGGACGAGACCATCAGTCCATCCCCGCGCCCACCCAGCGAGCGCTGCGCACCCTTGAGTGGCTCGAGCGGCCCGAGACCCTCGTGGTGTGCGGGCCATCGGGCACCGGCAAGACCCACTTCCTCGAAGCCCTCGGCCAAGCCGCTATCGACATCGGTCGCAAGGTCGCCTGGTTCTCCCTCGAAGACCTCGGCGGACTCGTACGCCGCCACGCCGACGACACCGTCACCAAAGCCGTGCGGCGCATCCTGCGCGTCTACCTGGTCGTCATCGACGACATCGGTCTGCTGCCCGTGCCCACCGACACCGCCGAAGCGCTCTTCAGAGTCGTCGACGCCGCCTACGAACGCCGCTCCGTCGCGCTCTCCTCCAACCTGCACCCCGCCGGCTTCGACGAGCTCATGCCCAAGACCATCGCCAGCGCCACCGTCGACCGGCTCCTGCACAGGCGAACAGCAGAGCGTCGAAGATGCGAGGTCGCCACGCTCGGCGGCTTGTGGCCGTCGGATGCAGCGATCGGTGCGGACAGGAAGTCTCGAACGAGTGGGGGCGAGACGTCCTCGACCAGCCGAACGCCACTCACATCGGCATACTGCAAGAACCGCGCAATGATCTCCACCATGCGCCGCGCGGTTGCGTCAGTGATCGCGCCGCATTCTCGGAGCTCAAGGGCGACACGCTCGAGGAGGTCACACTCGACGGCGCGCGTGGAGCCAACGAGCGGGGCGCGAGCGCCCTTAGGATCTTCCACGTCGGAACCTCCCAGTAGGTACCGGCCAGGCCCCGGGGTGTTGCCGCACCGCCGGGGCCACTCGACTGCCTAGTTGACACTTGTATACTACCGCCGCTGTCGACAAGCGTCAACTCAGGTGCGAGACTCGTCCGGTGAATCCGCGGGTCCGAACGGAAGACCTGATCGATGCCAGCGACGTCGCCGCGCTGCTGGGGCTCTCGACCCGCACCTCCGTCAGCGTCTATCAGAAGCGTTATCCGGACATGCCCAAACCTGTGGTTGACATGGGCCGAGGGCGTTGCAAGCTGTGGCTGCGCGCCGAGGTCGTTCAGTGGCAAGCTCGCCGGGTCCGCTCTGCGAGCTCATAACCCTGAGCTCGGAGGTTCGATTCCTCTCCCCGCCACCAGCACCGGCGCGAACTCTTGCCTTGTGCTACGTCAAAGAGAACTGGGCCGAGGGTCGCGAGTGGCAACGGGTCCTTGAGAAACGGCGCCGCTGAGACCTCGCGCCGAAGAGCCCGGGGAACATCACGGCCGGACGCTCGTGGCCCGGCATCGCCATGACTCAGGATGCCGCTGCACGAAGGTGGCCAGCCGCGCCGCCGTCGCCAGTCCCACCGGCACCGTCTCGAGCCGCGCCGCCTCGACCGGCGCGCGTCCTCGGCGGTCGCGAGGGCCACGTCGTGCCGCGATCCCGCGGCGCGATCGCGAGGGGCAGCATCGGGTGCGCGTGTCCCGCCCCGACGTCGACGAGAACAGCACGCGCATCACCGCAACGTACGCGCCGCCTAGGACTCCCCGTCGCACGGCGTGCTACGAGACGCCCGTGCCGAGCCCTCCCGAATCTGCAAGTCTGAACCGATGAGCGATCGCACCGTGGGACTGGTCACAGGCGCAGGGCGCGGGATGGGCCGCGCCTGTGCGGAGCGCCTCGCGCGGACGGTCGACTCCCTCGTCGTCGTCGATCGAGACGATACGACGCTCCGTTCGGCCGCCAACGAGCTCGGCGGCGGTGCCGAGATCGTCCCAATGGTCTTCGACGTCGCCGATCGGGGGGCCGTCGGCTTGCTCCCGCGGATCCGCGAGCACGGCTCGCTTCGTGCGGTGGCGCATGCGGCTGGCGTGTCGCCCACCATGGCAACGTCGCGAACAATCCTCGATGTCGATCTCGTCGGGACTGCGCTCCTCATCGACGCGCTCACGCCTCTCGTCACGACGGGGACCGCGGCGCTGTGCTTCGCGTCCATGGCGCCGTACCTCGTACTAGCGCACGTGGATCCGAAGGCTGATGCCGTGTTGGACGACCCGCTCATGCCGTCGTTCGTTGCCGACCTCGAGCGTGCGGTAGGACCGACGATCGAGGACCCGGGAGTCGCCTACTCGTGGGCGAAACGCGGCGTCCAACGGCTCGTCCGGCGCGTCGCCGTGCCGTGGGGAAAGCAGGGTGGGCGGATCTGCTCGGTGTCGCCGGGGATGATCGACACGCCCCAGGGTCGCCAGGAGGCCGCCGCCCAGCCCGCGATGGCGGAACTCCGTGCACAGACCCCGCTGCGACGCGAGGGGACCGCCGAGGAGATCGCCGAAGTAGTTGCGTTCCTCCTCTCGGAGTCGGCGTCGTTCATCACCGGCACCGACCTCCTCGTCGACGGCGGCGTGTGCGCATCGGTCGAGTTCTCAGGTGGCATCACGGGATAACAACCGCTGGCGGCATCGTGCAGCTTTTCCAGGCCAGATCATTTTGGGCATCGTGCTGATCGTCGCTGCCGTCTTGATCGGGCCAGGGGGTTACTCGATCTTCCGTCGCCGAGAAGCCTGAGGGCACCCGGGACCTGTGCTCCTCGGCATTTCGAAATCGCGACTCCCCGGATCGCCGCCGGTGCTAGGCCCTTGTGACTTGCCTCTTCCCGCTGCACGTCGCTGCAAACCATGACGAGGGACTCGTCAGGGGAACGAGCGGAGTGAAAAGCCTGCGCCGGCACCAGCGCTGGCGCCAGGACCCGTAAGCGCAAAGCTTCAACAACGAGAGGCATTACGGCGGCGTCGGCCCGGCCGGCTGCTGGACGCGGAACCAGCGGTAGCGGTAGCCCTCGAGCTCAACACGAGGCCCACCCTTAAACTCGAGGCCGATCTGTCGAGATGCACACAGCGTTCATTACGGGCTGAAGTCCGCCGAGATGGGCTTCCGCCTCCCACCCTGACCCTCCGCACCGGCGCCAGTCAGCACTCCACCTGGAACATCGCCTTGCCCGAGTGCGAGAGCAATCGGGCGAGCGGAACGGCGACGTCGTGCAACTCGGCGAGCGCGATGGCGTCAGCCAGATCCTTCTCGAGGAGCGTGGTGGACACGCGGATGATCTCCTCCTCGGCGGCAGCGTGTGGCTCGTCACGTAGTTGCTTGTAGAACGGCAGGTAGAAACCACTCAGCTCAGAAAGAGCGCCGCTCGCCTGCGCGACTTCCTCGACGAGCCCATCGCGCACGCCAGCAGCGCGCGGCGAGCTCCACGGCCTCGATCATCGCCGCGAAGCCCGCGTAGACGACGATGTTGTGCGCGAGCTTCAGGGCCGCCCCGCTCCCGATCCGGCCGGCCGGCACGACGCGAGAGGCGAACCGACGGAGGGTGGGCTCGAGCCGGGTGACGAGCTCGCCATCGTCACCGACGAGCACCGTCATCGTGCCTTCCTCGATGCCGAACATGCCGTGTCCCGCGACCGGCGTGTCGACGAGGTCGACGTCGTGCCCGCGGCTGTAGCGGCAAGCGACTCTATGGTCGACGGCATAATCGTTGAGAGGACAGCGACGCATGTCCCCGCTCGCGCGCCGTCGAGCACGCCGTCGGGCGCGGTCACGGCTTCAATGCACTGGTCGTCGGTCTGGACGCACACGAACACGATGTTGCATTGCGCAGCGAGCTCGCGGGACGAACCGGTCGCGCGAAGCTCCGGTGGCGACCGCCGCGTCGAGTGCCTCGGGTCGTAGATCGAAGGCGAAGGGTGCCTCACCTGTGGCGGCGAGCCGTCGTGTCAATGCTCTGCCGATGAGGCCCAGCCCGATGACCCCAACCGACGTCATCGGGTCTCTCCATCCTCGGCCGTGCGCCGCGGCCCGATCGGGTTCCACACCGAGAGCGCGATCGACTCGAGATCCATCGTGTCGATGATCTCCATTTGGCCAGAAACGAAGCGCTCGAGGAACTCGGACATGACGTCGTTCATGTCCTCGTCGATCTCATAGATCGCCAGGAAGGAGTGCGCGGGTGCCGACGAATCGTCGCCGCTTCCACCGGGGAGAGCATCGAGCGGCGCGACCCGGAACCGCCGCGCTGCGACAATGCCCGGCACCACGAGCACGTCGGGTAGGTGAACGCGCTCGTACCACTCGTCGAACTCCGCGTCCGACCCGCTGCCGTGTTGGAGAAGACGAGTAGCCAGCCCGAGTTACCCACCTTCGCCTCCTCTTCATGACCGGGCGGCCGACCGGAGACCTACCCGTCTGGCGAATCGCTGGGGTATGGAGTCGACCGTTTGCGGACGCTGCTCCTTCCGATTCTGCCAGTCGGTGAGTATCCAAGTCGGGCTGTCTGCGCCGAGCCGGTCGGTGCCTCGAGACCCACCGCGCTGACGGTTCCGTGCGACAATCGCGCCGGGTCGGCCACGCTCCCCGATCCACGCGGTGCGCGCCGATTCAGCTCACCCCGGGACCCACCGGCGACTGGGTGTCCCACATCTCGAACAGCACGTCGAGCACGTCCTCGGCCGCGCCGAGCCCGCCGAGGTGGCTCTCGCCCGGACGCACGTAGAGCTCGGCGTCGGGGATGAGCGGCAGGCACGTGCACGCCGTGCGCGAGCGGCACGATGTTGTCGGCGTCGCCGTGCCACCACCGGATCGGCACCTTGATGTCGGCGAGCGAGAAGCCCCACGGCCGCGTGAACAGCACGAGGTCGAGCACGGGCGCGCTCATGCCGCGCCGGCTCCCGGACACGATGTCGTCGATGAACATCGCCTTGATCTCGGGGCGGGCGAAGATCCGGCGGTCGCCCTCGGGGGAGATGCGCGCGTAGAGCTCGAACGCGGGCGACGCGAACGGGCGCAGCGCCCAGACGAAGCCCGTGAGCGCGAGCGACAGCGGGAGCCGGAACCGCTCGACGAGCCGGCTCGAGCGGCGCGAGCGTGCCCGACGAGCCCCCCGGCGACGCGCTCGTCGCCCTGTGTCGGGACGACACCACCGAGGATCGCGGCCGCGACGACCCGGTCGGGCAGCGCGGCGCAGCACGCGAGGACGTACGGGCCCGCCGCCGCTGACAGCCCGATGAGGCGAACTCGTCGACGCCGAGCTCGTCGGCGACGATCTCGAGGTCGCCGGCCCGAGTCGAAGATGCGAGCCGTACAGGTGGGGCGTCGAGTCCCCACGCCGGGCCGGTCGATGCCGATGATGCGCACGTCGAGCTCGTCGCCGCGACGCGGGCCGAGCCTCGGGGATCTGGCGGCGTGCGCCCGGGGTGCCGTGGAACCAGAAGACGGGTCGCCCGCGAGCGGGGCCGAACTCGGCGAAGCCCAGGCGCCTCCCATCCGGCAGCGTCAAGGTCCCTTCGATGCGCGCCGGGCTCAGGTCGGCGCTCATGACGGCACTCCGCGGGGCTCAGTCTTGCTGGAGGCGAGATGCTCGAGCTGGGAGTTCTCTCCGAGCATCACACCTAGCCGGCCAAAGGCTCTAGGGTCGAAGGTCACCCGGAGCCAGGACGAGCGTCGGGTCCGCGCGGTCGATCCCCTGACGCGAGGCCCGCATGCCGTCAGATCCTGGCGGTGCTGCGCAATGAACACGGGGGCCCGACGCTCGCCAAGCGTCCATCAGCGAGCGCCCTCCAGGGCGCGGGCCTCGGCCCAGCGGTAGTCGGGCTTGCCGTGTGGCCCTCGCTGGACCGCCTCGACGACATGAAGCTCGCGGGGCAGCTTGTAGCCGGCGAGGTACGGGCGGGCGTGGGTCTGCAGCGCGTCGAGGTCGGCGCCGGGCCGCGGCTGCACGACGGCGGCGACCCGGGCGCCCCAGCGCTCGTCGGGGACGCCGACGATGAGGACGTCCTCGACCGCCGGGTGACCTTTGAGGACGGCTTCGGCCTCCTCTGGAAATACCTTCTCGCCGCCGGTGTTGATGCAACCCGACCCGCGGCCTAGCAACTCGATGGTGCCGTCGGCGGCGACGGTGGCCACGTCACCGGGCAGAACCCAGCGGGCGCCCTCGAGCTCGACGAAGGTCGCGGCGGTCTTCACCGGGTCCTTGTGGTAGCCAAGCGGCACGTGACCCCGGCGGGCGAGGCGGCCCTGCTGGCCGGAGCCCGGCACCACCGGGCGCAGCTCGTCGTCGAGCACGGCCGTGCGGTCGTCGACGGTGAAGGTTCTGGTGTCCGCACCGGTGCGGGTGCCGGCGACGCCGGTCTCCGACGCACCGATGGTGTCGAGAATGATCACGTTCGGCAACAGCTCGGCGATACGGGCCTTGGTCACCGGCGACAGGATCGCCCCGCCGGACGCAATCACGAACAGTGACGACACGTCGAGGTTGCCGCCGCGATCCGCAAGGTGGTCGAGCAACGGGCGGGCCATGGCATCACCGACCACGGTGAGCACGTTGACCCGCTGCTCGGCGACGAGTCCCCAGAGCTCTGCGGGGTCGAACCGCCCAGGAGAGCCCAGCACGACGGTGAAGCCGGCGAAGAACCCATTGAACGCGCCCCAGTAGGCGCTCACATGCATGAGCGGCGGCGCGTAGAGCTGCACCATCGGGAACTCGGGGAGACGTGACGGCAGCTCGCCGGGATCGCTGATCGGTCCCTTGTCGAACAGTGGATCGCCGCCGCCCAGCGCGGCGAATAACAGGTCCTCGTGGCGCCAGACGACGCCCTTCGGAAGGCCCGTCGTTCCACCGGTGTAGGCGATGTAGCGGTCATCGCCCGACCGCCCGAACCAGTCGCGCCCCGCGGGCGGCGTCAGCCAGGGCGGCCTCGTAGTCGACGCCGCCGGCGCACGGCTCCGCGTGAAGTCGTCGTCGACGACGAGGACGTGGCGGAGGCGGGGGGTGCGGGCGCGGACCTCGTCGACGATGGGGCAGAAGCGCCGGTGCACGATCAGCGCGGCTAGGTCGGCGTCGTCGTAGAGGTACGCGAGCTCGGAGGCGACGTAGCGATAGTTCACGTTGACGGGGACCGCCGACAGCTTGAACGCGGCGAGCATCCCCTCGATGTACTCGGTGCCGTTGAGGAGTTGAAGCCCGATGTGGTCCCCACGCCCGATCCCCGCGGCTCGCAGGTGATGGCCCAGGCGGTTCGCCCGCTCGTCCAGCTCGCGGTAGCTCAGCCGGCGCGCCGGCGTGTGCAGCGCGGTGCGTTCGCCGACCACGTCGACGACCCGCTCGAACAGCTCGGCCAGGTTGAAGCTCACGACGCCGTCCTCGCCCTTGCGGCCGCCACGGTCTTCGGATGCTACATCGAGTGCACCAGCACGCCCGCCGAGGTCGACGCACGACCAATCGCTGACGCGTTCACCCGCGGTCTACGAACGGGAGATCTCGGGCAAGCCGCGCATGGGCGGGGCGCGCAGCCTGAAGTACTTCCAAGTTCCTGACGACGATCACGAGTCCCGTGTCGCGGCGTACGCCGAGCGCAAGTAGGCAACAGTGGTGCGGCTCATCGAGGCCGGCGACTTCACGGCCTATCCTCATGCTCTTCGTTTTCATTATCGCGGCCAAGCAGGCTGGTGTTCGCGTGGCGGTTGCATCGTCCTGCAGGCAGCGAAGGGTCGGCGGTATGGCTGCGGCATCGCACGAGCCGACGACGCGGCACTGCTCGCCGAGGCTGGGGCGGAACGTAGTCGTTGCGACCAGCGACGAGGTGGATCGCCGCGCACTCCTGGCAGGTCACTTTAGAAGACGCTTGCCTAGAGCCGTGATGCCCAGGCTTGCCGAGCGGCTCCGCCCCTTGAAGCAGGATCCCACCGCAGCGGCGGTCCTCTGCGACATCGACCGAACGCTCGCACCGATTGTTAAGCGACCCGAGGACGCACGCGTGCCCGAACGCGTCTCGAGGTTGCTGGGCGTGCTGGCGAAACGCTACGCGTGCGTGGCATGTGCGTCTGGGAGGCGGGCCACCGACGCGCGGCGAGTGGTCGGTGAACGAGGCATCGTCTACGCCGGGCTGCACGGCGCCGAGATCCTTGCCCCCGACGAGCAGCGAGCCCGCGTGTTGCCCGAGGTGGAGGTCGAGGCACGTCGTGTGCGCCGATTCGTCGTCGCCAGCGACACCGACCGGCTACGCCGCCTCCAGGTCCGAATAGCGGACAAGGGACCGATCGCGGCGTTTCACTGGCGCAGCGCACCGGACCAGGACCCGGAAATGGCCGAGCTTCACCAGGTCGCCAGCGAGGCGAGCTCGGCCGGGCTTTCGACGCATTGGGGACGCAAGGTCCTCGAGACCGACCTCCGGTACCCATTGACAAGGGCGTGGCCCTGCGCCACCTCGTGTCCACGGTGCGGTCCGCTCTGTACGGAGGCGATGACGCCACGGATCTCGACGCGTTCGACGCGCTCGACGAGCTCGTGGCAACCCATCGACTCGACCGTGCCGTTCGCGTAGGCGTGCGCTCCGATGAAGGCCCGCAAGGCATCGTGACTCGTGCGGACGTCGTCGTCGACAGCGTGACGAGCTTCGCGACGGTGCTCCACTCTCTCGCGCCGACGAATGACGCCAATCATGGCGAATGGGCTGCACAGGCGCGCGACTGGATGAGCTTGCAAGACGACGCGGTGTCCCGGTGTCGACGACGGCAGCGACTTGGGCGGACTGAAATCACGACGGCAACGCTCCCCAGTGCCGAGAGCGCGGTCCGTCATCGCCTGCTCGGCAGCTGATGCCCCGCCGATGGTCACGTCGGTCCACCGAGGTTCAGGTCAGGTCATGGAGCTCCGTGACCGGGTCTCGAGTCATGAGTTCGTCGACGGCGTCCTCGGGCCGGCGACCTGTGAACAGGACCTCATTGACGTGCTCGCAGATGGGCATCGCGATCGCCGCAGCCGCGGGCCAGCTCGAGAACCGCCGGCGCGGTCTTCACCCCTTCGGCGACCATCGTCATCTCGCCCGAGGATCTCGTCGAGCGTGCGACCGAGCCCGAGCTGCTCGCCGACGTGGTGGTTCCGGCTGTGGCGGCTCATGCACGTGACGACGAGGTCCCCGTTGCCGGCCAATCCGAGGAACGTGAGCGGGCTGCCGCCCTGCCGCACTCCGAGCCGGGTCAGCTCGGCCAGGCCGCGGGTGATGAGCGCGGCCTTCGGTGTGTCGCCGAAGCCGAGCCCGTCCGCCATACCAGCGGCGAGCGCGATCACGTTCTTCACTGCGCCGCCGATCTCGCAGCCGACGACGTCCGGATTCGTGTAGACACGGAACCGCGGCGTCATCACGACGTGCTGCATCGTGCGGGCAGCTTCGGGGTCGGACAGCGCAATCACCGCGGCGGCGGGTTGTCCGGCCAGCGACCTCTCGGGCGATGTTGGGACCGGAGAGCACACCGATCCGCGCATGGTCGTGACGAGTCAGCACCTCCGCAATCGGTTGGGTCGGGCGGTCGAGTGAACCCTGCTCGATGCCCTTCGTCAGGCTCAGCACGGGGATCTGCGGCTCGATGAACGGCTCCGCTCGCTGGATCACCGAACGCAGGTACTGGGCCGGCACGGCCGTGATGGCCGCGTCGGCGCGAGCTGAGTGCCTCGTCCAGTGCGGTTGTCGCTCGCAGACGTTCGTCGAGACTGCACCCCCGGGGGGAACATCGGGTTCTCGTGGTAGTCGTTGATGTGCCCGACCACGTCCGGCTCGAGCGCCCAGAGTGTCACTTGTGTGTGCTGCGCCCTACCTGCTCTCGGCGTCGGAGCTGGCTGAACTCCTTGAACGGCTCGGCTATAGCTACGACGACGAGCTCATCCACGTCGCGCGATGCCGCGCATCTTGCGGCTCACCTGATCCCAGCGATCGAGCTCTTGATCGATGTCCAAGCCGGCGACGAGCTCGTCGTCGAGAAGAACGCATCCCTGTTGGATGTCGTTCGCGTCGCTGTACAGGGCCTGGAGGCCGTGGAAGGCAAGGAGTACTTCGTCGAATCCGACCCGTTGACTCCCACGTGTACGTACGCCGCAACCAAGATCGCATCCGAGCTCGCGATACGCAAGGCGGACAACAACTACACCGTCATGCGGATAGGGAGCACCATGGACTTTCGAGCACCGCATATGGCGATGATGGCCGACCCCGACTACCTCGCTCGGACGGTCAAGGAGAGTCGCCTCAAGAGCTCCGAGAGTCCCGGGCATTTCGTCTCGGCCGACGACGTCAACACGGCCTACCTCAACGCGCTCGACAACCCTGAGTCCGATCGAAGGACGTTCAATCTCGTCGGACCGACAGACTGCCGCACGACATTTCGTTCCATGCAGGACGACGTCAGCGTCGCGCTGGGTGGGTCACCCACGCCAGACGACGACTGGGGCAGTGGTCCCTACCCGCAGCACTACTACGACCCGGAGCCGAGCGACCGCGTCTTGCACTACGTCCGCACGGGCAGGGCCGGCATCATCGCCAACATGCAGAACGCCCTCGGCGACATCGCGGAGTTCATGTCCCTTTCTTCGTAGCCACGGTGTCCAGGCCGAGTGCGAGCGTCGAGTCTTCGACAGTCGTCTCGACGACGCATCGACGGAGCGCCGACTGCTGTCAGCGCCCGCCTACGGCGTCAACCAACTCGGCGATGGCAGCGGGGAACTCGTAGGCCAGCGCCCACGGATCGGCGACGATGTCGGGGCATGCAGTCAGGCCGATGTCGACGGATCCGCAGTAGCTGACAGCGGCGAGCCCGATCCCGTTGTCGACAAGGATCGGCGGGAGGATGTGCATGGCGTCGACCCGGGCGCCGGCGGTGTACAGCGGGAACGATGGCCCTGGCATGTTCGTGAACAGCGTCGTGATCGACGGCCGATGGAACCGCGAGAGCTGCAGGCGCGTGTAGGCCTCGGCGACGCCGCGCATGAGAAGTGGCGGGATCAGCTCGAAGAGGTCCGATGAGCCGTGCGAACCGATCGTCGCTTGCAGGCGCTTTGCCGCGAGGCTCGACCGGCGAACTGCGCGCACGCGCTCGACGGCATCAGCGACGTTCGTGCCCAGCGAGACGAACATCGCGGACACCTGGTTGCCCTCTTCGGCAACGAGCCCGTCGCCCCGCATCTCGTGGAGGGACACGGGGACTGCGGCGATGAGTGGACGCTCTGGCACCCCGCCACGGGACGCGAGGTAGCGCCGGAACGCACCGCCCGTGACGGCCAGGAGAACGTCATTGACCTTTACGTCCAACGCGTTCTTCACGAGCTTGACGTCCTCGAGCGGCAGCGACGCCCACGCAAACGCACGCCGTGCTGTCAGGCGGCCGTTGACTCCGATCTGCGGCGCCGTGAGCGGCAGGGCTAGGTCGCGCTCCGGCACGCGAAGCAGCCGCACGACGTCACCGACGACAGCGGGCGCTCCGCGGACGAGCCGCACTAGCGACCGAGGCGCTCGCGCCGTGGTGGCGACGGCGTCGGCGGCGAAGCCGAGCAGTGTCGGCGGCGGCACGCGTTCCGGTTCCGCGTACGCCGCGGGCGGCGGCTCCGGCTCCGTGTCGAACAACGACGCCAGCGTGCGCATGCCGGTCATGCCGTCGCTGAGCGCGTGGTGTCCCTTGTGCACCAATGCCACGCGGCCGTCAGCGAGTCCGTCGACGACCCATGCTCGCCAGAGCGCCTTGCGGCGGTCGAGGAGCGGCGGGACGAGCTGACCGACGACGGCCGCCAGCTCGTGCGGTCCGCCGGGGGGCGGGACGGTGAGGGCGTGCACGTAGTCGTCGAGGTCGAAGTCCGCAAGCTCCGCCCGCGCTGGCCGGCCCAGCCCGAGCGGCGGGATGACGACGCGCGACCGCAGCGTGTCGTTCGAGCGGATGCGCTCGTCGATCGCCTTCTTGTAGAGCTCGACGTCGAAACCGTTACGCGCGGTGGATGGGTCGAGGATCATCACCTGACCGGCGTGCATTTGCCAGATCGGTGTCTCCAAGAACAAGAACGCGGCATCCACACTCGTAAGCGTGCGCATGCTCTTCCTCTCGCCGCGCCTGCTCGCCCCGTCTACCGTCCGCCTCGGGCGACGCACCGCCCAGGGCCGGAAGACCCGTCCCGATGGGCCCAACGGCCGGTCAGCGCCGTGATGCGCTGCTGCGAGCGATGCCGCGATCAGCCCCTCGAATCGGCAAAAAGGAGGAGACGCGTTGCGATCCGATCGTGGAGTGAACTGCCCGAGCGCAGTTCGTCGGGCCACTACAGGGCGACCCCGCCGAGACCGGTTGACATCCCGAGAGACGTCTGTTACCCCGTCAGTGGCGGCCGTGCACAGACGACTCATTGAGCCGCAAGAACACGGGGGGAGCATGACGATACGCCCGATTGTCGGTCTTGTCGCGGCATTCACGATCGTGGCAGGTGCGTCCGCGCTTCCCGCGGCTGCTCAAGGCGGCGACGAGGCGCCACGCGCTACCGAGGTCGGCGTCACCCCCGACGAGATCCGCATCGCGGTCGTCGCCGACGACGAGAACCCGCTCGCGCCGGGCCTCTTCCACGGTTCGCCGGTGGCGGTCAAGGCGTTCGCGAAGTACATCAACTCGCAGGGCGGGCTCGCCAAGCGCAAGGTCGTCGTGGACTTCATCGACTCGCACCTCAGCGCCGACGACGCGCGCAACGCCATCATCAAGGCCTGCAGCGAGGACTTCGCCATCGTCGGCACGGCGGCGCTGTTCCTGAACAACATGGACGACGCCATCGCGTGCCAGGACAAGGCCGGCGCCGCGACCGGCATCCCCGACCTCGCCATCGTCACCACCGAGGTCTCGCAGCAGTGCTCGCCGGTGACGTTCGGCATCAACCCGCCACAGCTCGACTGCAAGACGAAGGACGCGCACCCCCAGACGTTCCGAGCGAACCAAGGGTCAGTCAAGTACTACCAGCGCACGATCAACAAGAAGCTGCACGGAGCGTTCGTCTACTCGAACGACCTCAAGCAGCGGCGGCGGTCGGCGGCCTCAGCTTGGCGCGCGGCCAGCAGCGGCGGGCGTGAAGTCCGACGGCGAGACCGGGATCTCGGCTCGGGCGCCGCAATCGGCGTACACGCCGGTCGTGCAGCAGATGAAGGACGCGAGTCGAACTACGCGATGAACAGCGGCCCGTTCAGCGCGATGGTGGCGCTGCGCAAGGAAGCGAAGCTCCAGGGAGTCAACCTCGACGACATCGTGTGGGACTGCTTCTCCAACTGCTACGACAAGCGCTTCATCGAGCAGGCGGGCGCCGACGCCGAGGGGCAGTACGTGACGCTCACCCAGCTGCCCTTCAACGAGGGGAAGAGCAACAAGGCGTCTCGCCAATTACATCAAGTTCGCCGGCGACGACAACGTCGACGGCTTCGGAACCTACGCATGGCTCGCCGGCCTGCTCTTCGCGACTCGGTGAACGCGATCGTGAACGGGATGGCGTGAACGGCCTCACACGTGCCGCGCTGCTCGCCCAGCTGAAGAACACCCACGCCTTCGACGGCGACGGCATGTGGGGCACGACGGACGTCGGCAACCACGTGCCCTCGCCGTGCTTCATGCTCACACAGGTGAAGGACGGTGACTTCAAGCGGGTGTACCCGAAGAAGCCGGGAACGTTCGACTGCAAGAAGAGCAACGAGATCGAGATCCACGAGGACCTCCTTGGAGGCTGATGGCCTCGCCGATCGTCTGCGGTGTCGAGGTGTGTTCGGTGGGGAGGTGGACGCCGCGGCCGATGGCTGAACCCCGATCACGGCATGCACCCGGTGATGGTCGCAGCGACGCACGAAGGTGCGCAGCCGCTCGGGAACGGTCGCACGTGCCGCCGAGCGTTGCACGGCGTCGTCGGCGGCATCGACTGCCTGAACACGCGAGCGAACGTGTTGTCCGCTGGCCCGACGTGACGGAGTTCGCCGAACCGACCGCCGCCGTCACCGGCGCTGGTTCGGGCTTTGGCGCGGCCATGGCACATGAGTTCGCGCGTGCGGGCATCGCCGTGGGGGTGCTCGACATCGACATCGACGAGACAGCATCTGAGGCCACCGCGGATGCGCTGGCAGGCAGCGGCGCGACGTCCGAAGCCCTGCGCGTGGATGTGGGTGATGCTGTCTCCATCCGCCACGCGGTCGCGCCAGGGGCCGTCGACACCGACATGGTGCGGCGGAATCCGCCCAAGGTGCAGGCACACCTGGCGGCCGCCTCGATCCTGACGCGGATCACCCAGCCGATGAGATGGTGGCCCGGCGCTCCCGCTCACCTCGGACGCTAGGAGCTACATCACAGGCCAGGTGCTCCTGGCCCGACGGCGGCCTGGTCCCGCACTGATCCACGAGTGATAGGAGCAACGACATGCGGGCTGTACGCGTCTCCGCCAACGGCCTCGGCATCGCCGACGTGCCGGTCCCTGAGCCGGGTCCCGGTCAAGTCCTCGTAAGGGTCGCCGGCGCCGGGCTCTGCCACTCCGACTGTCTCATCCGCTTGTCGCCGTCCTGTGTACCAGCCGAGCGGCGCCGCGTTCACGCTGGGCCACGAGACAGCCGGCTGGGTGGAGTCCGTCGGTGATGGGGTCGTCACGGTGCGCTCCGGCGAACCGGTCGTGGTACACGCCGAGTGGGGATGCGGTCAGTGCCGCACCTGCGCCGCGGGCCACGAGCGGTTCTGCCCGTCTATCCAGCCGGCCCGGGGAGCGGGGCTCGGCTTCGATGGCGGCCTGGCGGAGTACCTCCTCGTCCACACCGCGCGCGCCGTCGTGCCGCTGCCCGACACGCTCGATCCCGTCGTCACCGGCCCACTCGACGACGCCGCGCTGACGCCGTACCACGCCATCCGGACGTCGATGCCGTGGTTGGAGCCCGGGTCGGTTGCGGTCGTCATCGGGATCGGTGGTCTCGGCCATGCCGCCGTCCAGCTCCTGCGGACGCTGTCCGCAGCTACGATCGTGGCCGTCGAAAAGGATCCGCCGCGGAGGGAGCTCGCGCTCGAGCTCGGCGCCGACGTCGTCATGGATTCCGCTGACGACGCCGCGCCGCGTATCAAGGCGATGGGACGCGACGGTGCGTCGTTCGTGCTCGACCTCGTCGGGGTGGACCAGACGCTGGCGATGGCGGCCGCCTCGACGGCGCACATGGGGAAGATCGTCTGCGTCGGCGCAGGCCTCGGCAGCTACCCGTTCTCGATCATCACCGTGCCCTGGGAGTGCGTCCTCCAGACGACCTACTCAGGCGAGGCCTGGGAGTTGGCGCAGTTGGTGGATCTCGCTGCGGCAGGACACATCCGGATCCACGGCACTCGCATCGCGCTGGAGGACGTTCCGGCCGCGTACGACCGGCTCGATCATGGCGAGCACGGCACGGGCCGGCTGATCGCCGTCCCATAGCCGGCTCCGGCGAGATGTGTACCTAATTCACTTCTGCGGAGGCGAGCGGCCCGTATGGGTGGCACCGAGGAGAGCTTCATGACGACCCCCAACGGCGTCGTCTTGGGTCCGCGGTTCGGAAGAAGAGGACGAGCAGTCGATCTCGTCCGTGTTCGGTGGGATGCAGATGATCGAGCTGCTCCCGAGCGAGTACTTCAGGCGCAACGTGTGGATCGAGCTTCACCTCCCCCTCGAGAGGCGGCCATCCGCCACGAATCGGCGTTGATCCATCATGTGGGGCAACGACTTATCCGCACTCTGAGGCGACCTACCCGTACACCTGGGAGGCGCTGCTGCGGTTCGCGTTCCACGAGAACCCCCCGAGAAGCTAGCCGCCAGCGACGACGACGCCATCCGCCACCCGCTTCCCGGTTCGGCTCCTGCCCATCCCGTCGTCGCGCAATTCGGCGGTGGATCACCTTCCGGCGCCTCCGACCGTGGACCACGGCGGACCATCAAAGTGCGCGTGCACATCGACCTCAAAGACGCCGTCGCCATGCGAGAGATGTAAGCATGGTGTCGTGGCCGTAGCTGGTCAGGGCGCTGCGGTGCTCGGCCAGAGCGGCTCGTCGACGCGGAAGCCGATCTCTGCGCCCCACCGGTTCCGGTGCGAGACCTCGTGGACGGGACGTCTGGCGGCCACACCCCAACGCCCGGTGGGGAACCCCAAGGTCACGCAACCCGCCATGAGCCAGCCCTGGTCTGCGGGAACGCCTAACAGGTCGAGGACCTCTTCGTTGCGTAAGAGCAGCACCGATGTGAGCGACGACCCGACGCCTTCGGCGCGTCCGGCCAGCTGGGCTGACCACATCGCCGGGAAGATCGAGCCGCCCGTGGGGTCGTGCTGGACGAAGCCGAAGAGCAGCAACGGGACGTCGGCGAAGTGATCGGCAAGATGGTCCGCTGACGCCTTGACGCGGAGGAACTGCTTGCTCTCGGCGCTGGTGGGGTCCGCTTCGGCGGCGGCGACGCGGTCTGCGTAGATGGTGCCCCACAGCTGGTTCAGGCAGTCGCGGTAGATCGGTGCGAGCGCTGCTCGCACCTGTGCGTCGTCGACGAGCAGGAACCGCCATTCCTGGGCGTTCCCACCTGACGGCGCGCGTATCGCGGCGTCGAGGATGCGCGCTTGCACCTCCTCGGGGATCGGGTCCGGGCGGACCCGGCGCATGGCGCGCGTCGTGTAGAGCGCTTCGTACACGTCCATGGGCTTTCTCCTCTCGCGCGTCGTGCTGTCGACCGGCTGACACCTACGTGAGCCACAGATCAGGTCAGAGTCGAAACACCTGCCGTCGACGTGTGCCTCGCACACGCGCCGCACACCCGGCCAGTCAGCGGGCGGCGAGCTCGTCGAGGAACCGCCGCGTCTGGACCACGACGTCGTTGAAGAGGTCGTCGTCGGGCAGTTGCGCGTTGGCGACGATAGCGTCGAGCGGCGTTGACGGGCAACGCTTCCCCGTGCGATCTCGACCGCCGAGCCGGCCGCATCGGCGCCTCTGGCTCGAGGACGAGCACGCCCACGGTGACCCTCGTCGTCCACGCAAGGGCGCGAGCCCTGTCGACCGCCGACAAGGGGGATGGCGGAGCACGAGCGCCACGGTTCCCTCAATGAGGTCCTCGCGGTCCCGCACGTAGCCGTAGACCGCCACGGTGGTGAAGCCGACGGCGTCGGCGACCTTTGTCATGGTCAGGTTCGGGGTTCCGCCAGCGTCGTGCAAGCCCCGGGCCGTGAGAAGGACGTCTTCGCGGGTGGTGGTCCGTGCGGTCGCCGGCCTCGCCTTCGACGTCACCACGCTCCCTACGCTACGGGAGGCAAGAACAACCCCCGCAAGCTGGCGGAGCGGGCCACTGCCGCGGTCGCGATCGAAGTGTTCGCCCTGGACCACGGTCGCGGTGGTCCATTGCGCACAGTTGTCGGGGCGCCGACTCCGGAAGCACGCGCACTGATCCCCGGTTGAGGTGTACGCTACACAACATCATCGCAGTCATGCAGCCGCGAGGCGTTGGGGCGTCGAGCCATCAACCGCAGGAGCGACGCCACGTCCGTTGCTGACAACGAGACAGCGATGGCGGCTGCGATCGACCAGCTCGGCCGGATCGACACGGCGCCCCGGATGGCGCCTGACGCGCTCGAGTCCTTCCTCGCCGGCATCCCGATGCGCCGCATGGAGACTGGGAGAGAGGTCGCCGGTCTCGCGCTCTTCCTGGCGGGCGACCACGCGTCGTACGCGACCGGAGAGATCGTCCACCCCGACGGCGGTTCTACACCGAGTGAGGACTTGGTCCAGCGTCGGGGAGTCGATTGGTTCACGATGCACGGTCGACGCAGCCCGCAGAGCTCTACCTGGCGCCGGGGGACTCCGCTTCGCAAAGACACCGGAGCCAAATGATGATCAAGCTGGTGTTCTGCTGTCGGCGGAAGGAGGGCGTGTCGCTCGAGGAGTTCCAGCGGTACTGGCTCGAGAGCCATGCACCGCTGGTCCGCTCGTTGCGGGAGGCCTTGCCAGAGATGAAGCGCTACGTGCAATGCCACACGATCCCGGGACCGGCTACGGATCTCGTGCGGGCGGGGCGGGGGACTGCGGAGCCGTTCGACGGCGTCACGGAAGTGTGGGTCGACGAGCTCCCGAGCGGCGACGAGCCGATGACGGAGGCGGCTGTCGAGGCCGGGATGCGTCTCCTCCAGGACGAGCTGACGTTCGTCGACATGGCTCGCTCGAGCGTGTTCTTCACTGTCGAGCACGAGATCTTCTGAGCCTCGAGGTCAACGAGCGGCGAGCTCGGCCTAGCGCCACGAACTGCGCTCGGGCAGTTCGCTCCACGACGTCAACTCGGCCAAGCACATCCCGGATCTCGACGAGCGAGGATTCGCTCGATCTCGAAATCAGCGGACTCGCGACTCGAACCTGTACCGACCTCTGTACGGCGATGCGATTCGTCCGCGTGACTGGGGGGACCCGTCGAGACGGCAGGGTTCGAGGTGACGCGGGAAGTCAGCCCTCGCCCGCCGGGACGGGCTCGTAGTACGGGACCCGGGTGAAGCCTTCCGGCAGCGCCTCGGTCAGCGCGGCCAACATCGGGTGGACCACCTCCGGGGCGATGGCGAGGTCGATGCATGCGGGTCGGCCCGACTCGAAGGCGTGTGCCATCGCGGGCGCGATGCCATCCGGCGTCTCGACGCGTTCACCGACGAGGCCGAACGCCGCCGCGATGCGGTCGTAGCGGGTATCGGGCAGATCGACGGCGACGCGGGTGCCCTCGCCGTAGAGCGCCTCCTGACCGTGGCGCGACATGCCCCAGCCGAGATTGTTGAACACCACCGTTGTGATCGGCAGACCATGCCGCGCCATCGTGTCGAACTCCGCCACGTTGAACCCTATGGCCCCGTCGCCCGTGACCGCGACCGACGCGACGATCGGGACGGGCTACCTGTGCGCCGATCGCGAGCCCCGGGCCGACGCCGAGCCCGCCCATGTAGCCAATCCCGAACCACGAGCGCGGCTCGCGCGCGCCGGCGAAGAAGTTGATCCAGCCGCTCGCTTCGCCGCCGTCGTAAACGACGGTGGCGTCACGACCCGCTGCCGCGATCACCGACCGCGCCGCGAAATACGGGTGCATGCGGCCCGATGCCGTGACGGCCGGAGCGCCCGCGAACAGGAGCTCGTGCGCACCCTGGGCCCCTTTCGCGGCGGCGTTCCACCCGCTCCAATCGGGCCATGCGACGTCGAGGCGTGCGAGCGCGCGCAGGAACTCCGCCGCGTCAGAGCGCACCGCAAGGTCGCAACGACCGACGCGCGCCGCCTCCGTGCCGTCGACATCCACGCACACCACCCGAGCCGAGTCCGGCACCATGGAGCCCCCACGGCCGCCGAGGAACAGTCCACGGCGCGCGCCGAGTAGCACGACAAGGTCCGGTTCCTCGGCGAAGAACGGGAGCGCGGCGAGTTCGGCGATCGTGCCGAGCAGGCACGGATGCTCGGGTGGGAGGACGCCGTGCCCCCACGGCGCGGTGACCACCGGAAGCGCTGCCTGTTCCAGTAATGCCTCGAGGGCGTCGCGGGACCCCGCGGACAACGACGCGCCGCCACCGACTACGATCACCGGCCGGATCGCGCCGCGAAGCAGGTCGATCGCGGTCGCGACCGCCCGCTCGGACGGGCCCGGCACTTCCACCTCCGTGCGCGTCGGCTCGCTCGCGGCGGCGTCGTCGACCGGCCGGAACAGCACATCGATCGGCAGCTCGAGCACGACCGGGCCGGGTACGCCGGCCGTTGCGTGGCGGATCGCGAGCGTGACGAGATCCGGGATGCGCGCCGTGGTGGTCACCCGGTGCGCGAAGCGTGTGACCGGCGCCGCGGCCGCGATCTGGTCGATCCCGCCCTGCAGCACGTTGAGCTCGGCCTCACGCAGCGGCGGTGAGCTCGTTAGCACGAGCACCGGGATGCGGTCGACGAAGGCGTTCGCGAGCGCGGCGTACACGTTCGTGAACCCTGGGCCAGCGGTCGCGAACGCGACGCCGAGCCCGCCCGCCGCCCGCGTGTAGCCTTCAGCGGCGTTGCCGGCCGCGGCTTCGTGCCGTGTGTCGACGAGCTCGATACCGTGACGGACCATCGCGGTGAGCACCGAGTCGAGGTGCCCGCCGTGGACGCCGAACGTGTGGCGCACGCCGACGCCCGCGAGCGTCCGCGCGACGAGCTCGCCGCCGTCGACCGTCGTCATGTTGCCCTCCGCGTCGTCGTCCTCGTGGCGCGCGCCCCAATCCGGCGTGTCATCGACGATGCACCCCGGGATCGCCTGCCGCAAGCCCCGGCTCCGAGGAGTCGCATGGCACTATCGGTGCCGGGCACTCGCGGCGTACGGTCGGCTTCTGGCGACAGGGGGGACGACGATGCAGAGGCTTTCGGGCACGGATGCGCTATTCGTCGCGATGGAGACACCCGCCTGGCACCAGGCCGTCGGCGGGGTCGTCGTCCTCGACCCGCGAAACGTGGGCCACTTCGGCGGGTTCGAGGCGGTGCGGGCGAGTATCGAGGCCCGTCTGGCGTGGATCCCGAAGTACCGCTGGAAGCTCCGTGAGGTCCCGCTGCGACTCGACCGTCCGGTCTGGGTGAGCGATCGTGGCTTCGACATCGACCGGCACGTCCACTGCATCACGGCGCCGCCACCGGGCGGGCTGCGGGCGCTCGGCAACCTCGCGGGCCGCCTGATGAGCGAGCCGCTCGATCGGAACATCCCGCTGTGGCAGCTCTGGTACGTCGACGGAATCGCCGGCGGCAAGATCGCGATCGTCCTGAAGTACCACCACTGCCTCATGGATGGCCTGGCGGGCGTGAACCTCGCCACAGTTCTGTTCGACCTCGAACCAGAGTCGCACCTCACCGTGGACCGCCCCCTTCCCCCCAATGACCCGACCGGGCCGGAGCTCTCTGAGGTCGAGCTGCTCGTACGCAGCGTGGTACCGGCGATGACGTTCCCAGTGCGCGCGACGTGCTACGGGCTGAAGATGACTCGCCGCATGGTGACCATGCGCGGGTACAGCACCGGACGCGACGCGCCGCCGATCACGGCACCGTCGACACCGTTCAACGGCGCGGTCGGGCCCCGCCGCCGCCTCGCGTTCGCGTCCGTCTCGCTCGACGACGTCAAGCGGGTGAAGAAGGCGTTCGACGTCAAGGTCAACGACGTGGTGCTCGCGATGTGCGCGGGCGCGGTACGCGACTACCTTCGCTTGGTCGATGCGCTCCCCGACGCGCCGCTCGTCGCCGCGGTACCGGTCTCAACCGCCGGCACCGGAGACGCGGACGACGGCTACACAAACCGGGTCGCAAACATGTGGGTCCCGCTCCCCACCGACATCGCAGACCCTCTCGCGCGCGTCGACCGGATCGTCGTGGGCGCGACCAAGGCCAAGGCGATGATGCAGGCGCTGCGGGCCCATTCCGCCCCGTCAGTCGGTGAGGTCATCCCGCCGGTGGTGCTCGGGGTGGCGTCGCGTGCGATCTCCGCGTCGCGCCTGGCGGGGTTCATGCCCGTGACGGGTGGGAACCTCGTCCTGTCGAACCTGCCGGGACCGCCCGTCGCGCTTTACTCGTGCGGCGCGAAGGTCGCTGGGATCTACGCGGCCAGCGTGCTTGCGTTCAACATCGGGATGAACATCACGCTGATGAGCTACGAGGACCGCATCGACTTCGGTGTGACGGTCGATCCCGACCTCCTCGCCGATCCGTGGCTGGTCGCCGACCGCCTCCCCGCCGCGCTCGGCGATCTGATGCACGCCGCCGACCTGGGCGAACCCCAACCCCTGGCCGATCCGTTCGCGTCTTGACGGCGCACTGGTGCGATCTCCTGAAGTGGTTGAGGACGGTCGAACCGGGCCGACGCGTGGTTGAGCCGTCGACAACGACTCGATCTCGTCGGGCTCACTCACACCGCGGTCAGGGTGGCGGCGTCGTACGGCGATATCCGATCTCGGGAGGCATCTGGTCTTGCCCGTACCGGTGCCGCAGTAGCAGCGTGCACGATCACCGGCCCGTCCCGTCAGCGGGACCCGACGTGACCGAGTCGACCATCGAACAGCCGTATCAGGCTCCGTTCGGCAGCGCGTCGGTGGCGTCACTGCTCACCGAGGATCCCGTCTTCCGCTTCGGCCACGGCCTTCGCCACGGAAGTCGGACATGAAGCGGTTATCGGGTACCGACGCAGTATTCCTCGTCGCCGAGACCCCCACGTGGCACCAGCACATCGGCGGGATGAGCAGAGCCCGGCGCCGGCGACCCTTACGAGGACTTGACCGGGACCCGGCTCGGGGACCGGCACGTCGGCGATGCCGAGGCCGTTGGCGGAGACGCGTACAGCCCGCATGTCGTTGCTCCTCTCACTCGTGGATCAGTGCGGGACCAGGCCGCCGTCGGGCCAGGAGCACTTGGCCTGTGATGTAGCTCCTAGCGTCCGAGGTGAGCGGGAGCGCCGGGCCACCATCTCATCGGCTGGCTGATCTGCGTCAGGATCGAGGCGCCGCCAGGTGTGCCTGCACCTTGGGCGGATTCCACCGCACCATGTCGGTGTCGACGGTCCCTGGCGCGAGCGGGTTGTGCGGATGCCCCGGGGCGCGTACTCGGTGGCCGTCGCTTCGCCGGGGTGTCGATGTACGCAGCCGCCAAGGCGAAGAGGAAGGCACCGGCGGAGATGACGTTGAGCACGGCGGCGTGGTCGCTGGTCGTCAGGCGGGTGGCATCGCGCGCACACGGCCAGCCGAAGGGTGGAGGAGCCGCTCGCACGACCGGCACCACCCTTTGATGCGCAGCTCGTCGACTCTACCGCCAGACGTCCTCCTCCTCGAGCATCACGACCGAGAATGGCTAGCCGCTCGCTTATGGTCGGCCATCCCGGCACGTCGAATGGAGCCCTGGTGCCAACGCGGGCACTCGGGCATGTGCAGTCCCTCGAGCATGGATCGAAGGGTCATGACCCGATGACCGCCTCGCTAACAGCACGCAGCTCGCGGCCCATGTCGCCGACGGGCGTGTACATGATCTCCGTCGTCCCCGCGACGGTCGACGCGTCTGCGTAGACTCGGATCTGTTCGCGGGTGCCGACCGAGGCCACGCCTGCGAGCCGGCCGCGTCCTGAGCACCTCGTCGCGCGACATCGCGTTGGTGATGTGCCCCTCGTGGACCACGAGGTGCCGTTGCTCCCTCGGCGCTCGGCTTCGATGCTCGAGATCCATTCCGGTCCGCCGGGTAAGGCCTCGACGGCGTGCGGCGACACCTGCCACAAGCCGTGGTATCGCCGAGGTACCAAGGACCGAGCGCCTCTCGTACCCGAGCGTCGGTGATCGACTCTCCCGGGTCGAGCACGCTCGCCGCGTCATGTGGATCCGCCAGGGGATGACGTCGACGTCGACGTCGGCCATGCCGATGATTCACTCGATGACGCCAGCGGCGTACAGCTCGGCGGCAATCGCGGTGCCTTTGGGCCCGACCGCTGAGACGAGGAGAGGATTCTCGATCGGCGCGCGATTGCCCAGTCTGGGCAATGCACCATCTGGCAGCACTCGCCGTCGATGTCGACGACCCCTCCGCGGACAAGGCCTCGCAGCTGCTTGACGCAACAACGAGTGCTTGCCCAGGACAGAGCCGGCTTGTTCAGCAGCCAGCGGGCGGTAGCGCCGGTGCCGCACCTTGTCGAATCGATCGGCCGCGTGGCGGATGGAGACAGCATCACCCACATCCACGCGCAGGGCTTCGGACATCGCGCCGCTGCCTGCCAGCGAATCCGCGGGGGCCTCAGATGCTGTCTCGTCGATGTCGATGTCGAGCACCGCCACGGCGATGTCCGCACGCGCGAACTCATGTGCCATGGCCGCGCCAAAGCCCGAACCAGCGCCGGTGACGGCGGCGGTGCGTCCGGCGAACTCCGTCACGTCGGCCAGCGGACGACACGTTCGCTCGCGTGTTCACGCAGTCGATGCCGCCGACGACGCCCTGCAACGCTCGGCGGAGCGCGCGACCGTTCCCGAGCGGCTGAGCACCTTCGTGCGTCGCTCCGACCATCACCATGTGCATGCCGTGATCGGGGTTCAGCCATCACCCGTGGCAGCCACCTCCCGACCAAGCACACCTAGCCACCGCAGACGATCGGCGAAGCCATCAGCCTCCAAGAAAGTCCCCTTGGATCTCGATGCGGTTGCTGTTCTTACAGTCGTAGGTACCTGGCCTCTTCGGATAGACACGCTTGAAGTCGCCTTGTTTCACCTGGGTGAGCACAAAGCAAGAAGAAGGCACGTGGTTCCCCACATCCGTCGTTCCCCACATGCCATCGCCATCGAATGCATGCGTGTTCCTCAGCTGCTCGAGTAACGCGGCACGGGTGAGGCCATTGACTCCGCCTCGTTCGACGATCGCGTTCACCGAGTCGCGGAAGAGCAACCCGGCGAGCCAGGCATAGCTGCCGAAGCCGTCCACATTGTCGGCACCCGCGAACTTGATGAAGTTCGAGAGGGCCTTGTTGCGCTTCTTCTCATTAAACGGGAGCTGCGCGAGCGTGACGTATTGCCCTTCCGCATCCGCACCCAGCTGCTCGATGAACCGCTTGTCGTAGCAGTTGGCGAGGCAGTCCCAAACGATGTCGTTGAGATCGATGCCCTGCAGCTTCGCTTCCTTGCGCAGCGATACCACATAGCCGAAGAAACCGATACCCATCGCATAGTTGGACTCGTTGTCCTTCATCTGTTGCACGACCGGTGTGTACGCGGACTGCGGTGCCCGAGCCGAGATTCCCGTCTCGCCATCGGACTTGATACCCGCCGCTTGCTGGCCGCGCGCAATTGTGAGGGAGGCGACTGAGCCGCTGCGCGTGTCGCTCGAGTAGACGAACGGACCGTGCAGGCCTTTGTCGATGGTGCGCAGGTAATACTTCGCCGACCCCTGGTTGGCGCGGAAAGTCTGGGGGTGCCGGTCCTTGGTCGCGCAGTCGAGTTGCGGCGGGTTGACGCCGAACGTCACCGGCGAACACTGCTGGACAACTTCGGTGGTGACGATGGCAAGGTCGGGGATGCCGGTCGCGTTGCCCGCGCGGTCCACGCACGAGATGGCGTCATCCATATTGTTGAGGAACAGCGCGGCCGTGCCCACGATCGCAAAGTCCGACTCGCACGCTTTGATGATCGCGTTGCGGGCATCGTCAGCACTCAGATGCGAGTCGATGAAGTCGACGACGACCTTGCGACCAGCAAGCCCACCCCTTTTGTTGATGAAATCAGCAAACGCTTCGACCCCCACTCGAGCTCCGTGGAAGACCCCCGGCGCGAGCTGGTTCTCGTCGTCGGCGATCACGGCGATGCGAATCTCATGGGCGGTCACGCCGACCTCGGTTGCCTGCGGCGCCTCGTCGCCGCCTTGAGCGGCCGCAGAAAGCCCCAACGCAGCTGCCACGATCGTGAATGCCACGACAAAACCGAAGATCCGGCGCCCTGCGTTCTTACGGCTCACCACTCCCCCTCACAAGAGTCTCCTCGGCATGTCAACCCGCAGCGCCGTCGTCGCGCGGTGGTGGCGCCACGAACTGCGCTCACGCGGCTCAGTGATGTCGAACTCGGTCGCACCGTTCGCGCTCATGAGGCTCGGTCGAGTCTTCGGCGAGCCCTGGACCCTCCGACCGTTTCATCGGATCGGACCTGCAACGCGCCGCTCTTTCGTGCTGACATGAGGGGCAGATCGCGGCATCTCAGGCGGCAGCGCATCACGGCGCTGACCGGCCGTTGGGCCCATCGGGACGGGTCTTCCGGCCCTGGGCGGTGCGTCGCCCGGGGCGGATCGTAAACGGTGGAGCAGGCGCGGCGAGAGGGGGAGCATGCGTACGAGCATGGACGCCGCGTTCTTGTACCTGGAGACACCGATCTGGCAAATGCACGCCGGTGAGGTGATGATCCTCGACCCATCCACCGCGCGCAACGGGTTCGACGTCGAGCTCTACAAGAAGGCGATCGACGAGCGCATCCGCTCGAACGACGCGCTGCGGTCGCGCGTCGTCATCCCGCCGCTCGGGCTGGGCCGGCCCGCGCGGGCAGAGCTTGCGGACTTCGACCTCGACGACTATGTGCACGCCCTCACCGTTCCGCCCCCCGGCGGACCCCGCGAGCTGGCGGCGGTCGTCGGTCAGCTCGTCCCGCCGCTCCTCGACCGCCGCAAGGCGCTCTGGCGAGCATGGGTCGTCGATGGACTCGCTGACGACCGCGTGGCGCTGGTGCACAAGGGCCACCACGCGCTCAGCGACGGCATGACCGGCATGCGCACGCTGGCGTCGTTGTTCGACACGGAGCCGGACGCGCCGCCCGCGGCGTACGTGGAACCGGAACGCGTGCCGCCGCCGACGCTGCTTGGCTTCGCCGCCGACGCCGTCGCCACCACGGTACGGGCGCCTCGATCGCTGGTGCGGCTCATGCGGAGGGCGCCCGCCGTCGTCGGTGACGTCGTGCGGCTGCTTCGCGTGCCGGAGCGCGACCTTGCCCTGCCGCTCACGGCGCCGCAGATCGGAGTCAACGGCCGTCTGACAGCACGGCGTGCCGTTGCGTGGGTGTCGCTGCCGCTCGGGGACGTCGAGCTCGTGAAGAACGCGTTGCATGTCAAAGTCAATGACATTCTCCTGGCCGTCACCGGCGGTGCGTTCCGGCGCTACCTCGCCTCCCGTGGCGGGGTGCCAGAGCGTCCACTCATCGCCGGAGTCCCCGTATCGCTCCACGAGATGCGGGCCGACGGGCTCGTCGCTGAAGAGGGCAACCAGGTGTCCGCGATGTTCGTCTCGCTGGGCACGAACGTCGCTGATCCCGTCGAGCGCGTGCGCGCAGTTCGCCGGTCGAGCCTCGCGGCGAAGCGCCTGCAGACGACGATCGGTCCGCACGGCTCATCGGACCTCTTGGAGCTGATCCCCCCGCTTCTCATGCGCGGCGTCGCCGAGGCCTATACGCGCCTGCAGCTCTCGCGGCTCCATCGGCCGTCGATCACGACGCTGTTCACGAACATGCCAGGGCCATCGTTCCCGCTGTACACCGCCGGCGCCCGGGTCGACGCCATGCACATCCTCCCGCCGATCCTTGTCGACAACGGGATCGGGGTCGCCGCTGTCAGCTACTGCGGATCCGTCGATATCGGCCTGACCGCATGCCCGGACATCGTCGCGGATCCGTGGGCGCTGGCCGACGAGTACCCTGCTGCCATCGCCGAGCTGGTTGACGCCGTGGGGGGGCACTGAACAGCAGTCGGCGCTCCTTACGACAGTGGCGTCGTCGAGCACGACGGCGAGTTGCTCGGGGCCCGCGGCGGGACCACGGCGATGGTGCCGGAGGGCTCGGTTGTGGCGCGCGGCTGCAACGAGTTGTTACGTCTCTCGACGACCGGCGGGGTCGAAGACTCGACATTCGCACTTGGCCTAGGCACCGTGGCTACGACGAAAGGGACATGAACTCCGCGATGTCGCCCAGGGCGTTCCGCATGTTGGCGATGATGCCGGCCCTGCCCGTGCGGACATAGTGCAAGACGCTGTCGCTCGGCTCCGGGTCGTAGTAGTGCTGTGGGTAGGGGCCGATGCCCCAGTGGTCGTCTGGAGTGGGTGACCCACCCAGAGCGACACTGACGTCGTCCTGCATGGAACGAAATGTCGTGCGGCAGTCTGTGGGTCCGACCAGATTGAACGTCCTTCGATCGGACTCAGGGTTGTCGAGCGCGTTGAGGTAGGCCGTGTTGACGTCGTCGCTCGAGATGAAATGCCCGGGACTCTCGGAGCTCTTGAGGCGACTCTCCTTGACGGTCCGAGCGAGGTAGTCGGGGTTGGTCATCATCGCAATATGCGGTGCTCGAAAGTCCATGGTGCTACCTATCCGCATGATGGTGCAGTTGATGTCCGCCTTGCGTATCGCGAGCTCGGATGCGATCTTGGTTGCGGCGTACGTGCCAGTGGGCGTCAATGGGTCGGATTCGACGAAGTACTCCTTGCCCTCCACCGGATAGCCGTAGTTCGCCACGGAAGACGAGTACAGAAGCTTCGGCGACCGCGGTGATGCTGATATGGCGTCGATCACGTTGAGCGTGCCAAAGAAGTTGACGTCCCAGCAATACTCCCACTCCTCTTCGCAATGGGTCGGTAGGGTCATCCCCGCGTGATGGATGACCGCGTCAATGTCACCACCGACAGCCTGCCGCACGTCATCCGGATTGCGAACGTCACCCCAGTGCCACTCGAACGAATAGCCCTTGTTGCGCCAGAACCGTTCGATGGATTCATTGAATCCGTCGGGGTGAGTCGGGAAACTCGTCTTGGTGTCGAAACACCGGACTTGGTGACCGGCCTCCAACAGTCGAGTGAAAGTCGTGTAGCCGATCCGCCCACAGGGACCTGTCAACAGCACTCTCACGTATGTTCCCCCTCGGTCAGGGCAAGGGACTCGTCGGCACTGGCTCGAGACAACTTCGACGAGCTCCCAGCGTTGGTCTCCAGTTCGTCGCAAGCAGCTGAAGCGTCCAGCCCTGTGCCCCTCACGGGTTGCAGGCTTGCTCCAATGCCCATCGATAGTCAGGCTTCCCGGTCAGCGTCCGCTGGAGAGCCGGGCGGTACACGAAAGCCTTCGGAAGTTTGTACCGGGCGATGTGCTTACTGGCCTCTGCCAGAGATCGTCGTCGGTCGCGGTCGCTCCTTCGCGCAACGCCACTACGGCAACGACTTCCGAGCCCCAACGCTCGCTGGGACGACCCACAACCACGACGTCGTACACGTCTGGGTGGTAGGCCACCGCCAGCTCAACCTCCTCGACGAAGATCTTCTCGCCGCCCGAATTGATGGTCACGGAATCCCTGCCCAACAGCTCCACACTGCCGTCGGCCCGCCACATGGCGCGATCCCCGGATACCGAGTAGCGGACTCCTTCGATCACGGGAAACGTCGCCGCCGTCTTGGCGGCGTCGCCCAGGTAGCCCAGGGGCACGCAGTTGGATTGCGCCAGCCAGCCCACCTCCACGCTTCCGGGGGTGAGCACGCGGCTCAAGTCCCTGCTCACGACGCATGTGTCGATGCCAGGTTCGAACTTCGCCTGTGTAACGTCCGTGCCGCTCGACGCCACGCTGCCCAACTGCACTCCGCCTTCGGACGAGCCGACGGCGTCGATGAGGACCGCGTGGGGGACGAGCTCGAGGAACCGGGCCTTCAACGATGGGTGCAACATCGCTCCACCACTGGCGAGCGCGAATAGCTTGGACACGTCGTATTGGCCCGCCTCGAGCTCGTCGAGTAGCGGCCGCGCCATCGCATCTCCCACGATTTGAAGCACCGCCACCCCCTCGTCGACCACGGTCTGCCAGATCGAGGGTGGATCGAATTGCACGCGATCGGTCGGGAAGACGACGGTGCCACCCCCGTTGAGCACTTGAAACGTCGCCCACTGGCTGGCGCCATGCATCAGCGGTGCTGCCGGCATCAGTACGACGCCTCCCGCCTTCGATGCTTCGACGACCTGGTCGAGGTTCTCGAAAGGCACCTCCTCGCCCGAACGGTCGCCCGCCCATCGCGCTGATGAAGATGTCGTGCTGTCGCCACAGCACACCCTTGGGCATACCCGTTGTCCCGCCTGTGTAGAGAATGTACAGGTCGTCGGGCGACCACATGTGCGTCATGGGTTCGGAGGACCCCTCGGCTACGAACTGGTCGTATCTCACCGCACCGGTCACCAGATCGGCGCCACTTTCATCCGGCACCTGGATCAGAGCGACTCCATCGAGACGGCTGAGCTTGGACACGGTCGCCGCAAATCGGTCGTGAAACACCAGTAGCCGCGTCGAAGCATCCTTGAGCAGGTACTCCAGCTCTTCGCCGACGTACCGGTAGTTCACGTTGTACGGCGCCACTCGTGCCTTGAAGGCACCGAGCATCGCCACCAGGTACTCGGGGCCGTTCAGTAGGCAGATGCCAAGGTGGTCCTGACCTGATTCGAAGCCCTGCAGCTCTGACCGCTCGCGATGGCACCCGAACCCGCGCAACATGAGGGAGCGCGCGAACCGTCGGCTCTCCTCCGCCAGGTTCCGATAGGTCAGCCGAGACTGCGCGCTGACCAAAGCAACGCGATCAGGGTTGGCTGCCGCTACCGCCTCGCTTACCAGAGCCAGGTTGAACGACATCGAACCTTCTCGTCCTCGAGTGCTTCGACCGTGCGACGCATCCCTTCCCGGGTCGTCTACCCGCGGTTCGTATATCCGAGGTCGCTGCGAGCTCTGTCGATGCTGAACCAATGGTGGTGGAGCATGTACTCCACCGTGAACCTCGAGGTCTCCGTGGCTCCGGATGGAAGCCAGCGGCGCACGAGGTCGGGGACCGATTCGCCGATGGTTGCCGCAGCGAGCAGCAACGGATAGGGCACTCCGAACCGTGGGATGCGCAGGCCAGCCGCCTCACATGTCCACTCGGCGAATTGGACGAACGAGCACGGAGTTCCGTCCGTGACGAAATATGCCCGGCCTGCCACAGGTGCGTCGGGCTCGAGTCGTTGGTCCGCGGCCAGCAGCGCATCCACGAGGCTTTCCACATAGACGTGGTCTGCGTGCTTGTCCCTATGCCCGACGTAGAAAGGATTGATGCCGAACCGATAAGCGTCCAAGAGGGCTGGTATCAGACGGCGGTCGCCAGGACCGTAGATGCCATCTGGTCGAAGCGCGCAGGTGAGGAGCGCGTCGCGGTCGTTGGCAGAGAGGACATGCTGCTCGGCGGTTGCCTTCGTCGCCGCGTAGTGAGATCGAGGTCGCGTCGCGTAAGGCAGGGTCTCGTCGCCGTTCACGATGTCAGCGCCACCGTAGACCACGCTCGCGCTACTCACATAGACGAAGCGCAACACGCCATGTATCGAAGCGGACCGAAGAAGGTTGTCGGTTCCGCCGACGTTGACCGCCTCGATCAATTCCCGACCACTGGTACGCGTGTCGACCACGGCCGCCGCGTGGAAGACGGCATCGACTCCCTTGCACGCGGCCTCGACTGCGGCGAGGTCGCGAAGGTCGATGGTGGCGGATTCCACGTCGTCGCGATGAGCGACACCCTGTACATCGAGCGACAGAACCTCGTCACCACGAGCGACCAGCCGGTCGACGAGCGACCGACCAACAAAGCCGTTCGCGCCCGTGACCAGTGATCTCGTCATGTGGGCACCCCCCTGCCGGCAGGAGATGCGCAGTGCTCTGAACTCGTGCTCGGTCGGACTGTACGCGTCGAACATGGCGCAGCAAAGGGGAACTCCGTCTCCAGTTGGGCCGGCCGCTTCGTCAGACGGCATCCAAAGCGCGTCAGGCACCCGTGCGCGCGAGCTCTTGCCCACTCAACGCCGCTCCTGAGCCACCGGAGCTTTCGACGAGCCCGGAACGGACGAGCGCCTCGCGCACGAAGCGCCCGACGTGCTTCGAGCGCGAGAACATCGCGTGGCCGCCCTGATACCACGCAATCTCGGGCCGGCCCCAGTGCTCCCAGAGCCGCGCGACCTGGTGGCGCGGATGCACGAGCCGGTCGGCGAGCCCGGCGTAGATGAACCGTCGCTCGTGGGGCACCCGCGGCGTGAGCGCGAGCGGCGAGACGACTCGCCCGAGGCGCTTGGCGACCACCACGAGCCGGCCGCGTTCGTCGTCCGGAGGCAGCTCCGCGTGGCGCTCGATGAGTTCGACGAGGTCGACGGTTGGGACACCGGCGACGGCGCACGCGAGGCCGTCCTCGACGTTCGCGACGAGCGAGGTGACGTACCCGCCGAGCGAGATGCCTGTCACCCCGATGGGCACCTCCCCGTGGGATTCGCGGATCCATGACATGATCCGCCCGATGTCCCACACCGACTGGGCAGCGCCGTGCACGTTGTCGAGCACGTCCTCGCCCGGGAAGCGCGCGCCCTGCTGGAGGTCTCGACGCCTCGGCCCGTGCAGTGGTAGGACTGGGATGACGACGTTGAGCCCGAGGTCCTCGTGCAGCCACCGAGCCCGAAAGAGCGCGAGGTCTATGTTGGGCCGGCCCATCTCCGCGCCGTGCACGCACACGATCCACGGCCTCGGCGCCTCGTGGCGGAGCATCCAGGCGCGCGCGCGGCGGTTGGCGACGTACGCCAGCCACCGTTCGCGCCCCGGCTCGCCGGCGCGGGGCTCGTACTCACTTTCGAACGAGATGCGCTCGTAGGTGAGTCGGCGCGTGCGTGCCGTTCTCGTCGTCGGCTCCCGCAGCGGCGGGGGTGGCGTGAAGAACCGGTCCGGCTCGTCGAGCCAACCCGCTCCCTCGTACATCTCGAGCGCGGCGATCGTCTCGCGTTCGATCCTCGCGAGCGCCCCGCGATCGGTGCCGCTGCGCAACACCCGGAATCCGGCGAGCACAACCTCGTCGACGAACGCGTGCCCGGCGAGCGCAAGGGTGGGTCGGACGACGGGAATCTCACTGTTCCGTCGCTTGATGTAGCGAAGCCACGCGCCGACGTAGAAGCGGCTGGCGCGTTGAAACGGAAGCACCGCGGCACGGAGCCGACCCGGCCAGGACGGGCGCCCGGGTCGCGAGTCGCGCGGTCTCAGCTTCTCGCGTCCTCGCAGGATCTGCTGCGGTCGACGGCAGATGGTCCTCCATGCAACCAAACCCCGATCCCGTGGAGGCTAGCGTCGTCTGTGGACGAGTCGCTTGCGGCGCCAATGCCGGATCACTTCTTATCTTAGGTATTGAGGAGGTCGCCGCAAGCCCCCTAGTCCCGCCATTGGCCGAGCGTCAGCCCACCGGCGCGAACGGGGAAGATCACGCTACGCAGCTCTCGGAGTAGCACCTGCTCGGTCCTGCTTTCGCGGCTTGAGTCGTGATCTGGGATTCACCGTCAGCTGGCGAGCACGAATCACTCGTTCAGGACGGATCGTGCAGCTGTTGGTGAAGCGGTCGAGTCGACGAGCGGGGGTTGATAAACGACGCCGCAGCGTCATTGCGGGGCACCTGATCGACGCCGCCCACGGTCGTGGTTGGGCTGCCGTGCGATCGGGCTAGTGACTCCCAGAGGTGTTGATGGTCAGGCACGAGCTGTGGCCTGGGTCGGGCGCCACAGAGTGCCGGAGATTTCGACGGCGATCTGTGCGACCTCACCGCACGAGATCGGCCTGCAGCCTGAATGGTTGAACGCGGGGTGAGGCTTGACGTGTCCGGCCTCTCGTACCAGGGTGGCTCTAGTCGACTGAGAGCACCATGGTGATCGGGACGATGCCGTGGAGCCACGTCTCATCCGCGATATCGATCGGTCATCTCGACGGGGCCGTCGAGAGTGTTGACGGTCTCGAACGAGCGACCGCCACGGCCCGGAGCTGCGTCACCTGCGGGACGGGCCTCGTGCGCGAGCGGAGCCATATTCCCGACTGGTCTCCCGCCCCTTCACGCTCGGAAAGGCTTCCGGTTGCTTCGTGCAAGCGTCGCGGGAGTCGAGGTCGATCGCCCTCGCGCGGCTTGTCGCTGCTGTCGTAACTGCAATTTCCATGGCGTAGTTCGCGGCCGGGACCGGAGGCGATGGTCTGTCTCGTGCTACTGCGGGCAAGAGACGAGATTTGCACGTCTTTGCGGAGACGATGGACAAACTAGTTGGCATCCGTGACTGGGCGGCGGGGCGGAACACGGCACCGGTCGACGCTGATCGCGGCGCTGCTCGTCGCGATCTTCGTCGGGTTCGTCGTGCAGCAGTCATGGGCTGGTCGCGAGATCACCGGGGACTCCCTGCTCTTCTACCTCATCGTCGGCATCACGCTCGGCTCGATCTATGCAGTCGCTGCGAGTGGTCTCGTTGTCACCTACACCACGTCGGGAATCTTCAACTTCGCCCAAGGCGCGATGGGCATGTTCCTCGCGTTCGTCTACTGGGAGCTCAAGGTCGACGCAGGCATCCACACGATGGTGGCGCTGATCTTGACGGTGGTCGTTGCGGCGCCGCTCATGGGTGCATTGATCGAACGCATCTTCATGCGGCGACTCACTACGGCGCCGCTCGTGTCGCAGCTCGTCGTGACCATCGGTCTGATGCTGTTTCTCATCGGGCTTGCGGCGACCTTCTGGGATCCGGCCGAGACACGCGCTGGTCGGCACGTTCTTCGGCAATGACGGTTTCAACATCGGCGAGACGTTCGTCCCGTGGTACCGGCTCATCACCATCGTCGCCGGGCTACTGCTCGCGCTCGGCATACGGTTGCTCTTGTACAACTCTCGGTTGGGCGTGACGATGCGTGCGGTGGTCGACAATCGTGAGCTCGCGGCGCTGAATGGTGCACGTCCCGGGCTGACGTCGCAGTTCTCGTGGGCGCTGGGCGCCGCGATGGCCGCCCTCGCCGGGATCTTTCTCGCCGAAGAGCTCTCCTCGTTGTCGATCGAGACCTTGACGCTCCTGATCATCGATGCGTTCGCGGCTGCGATCATCGGGCGGCTGAAGAGCCTGCCGATGACCTACGTCGGCGGCATCATCATCGGCTTGGCGCTCTCGTTCCAGGCCAACTTCTTGACGTGGTCGGGTCGTTGGAGCGGCGCGAATCAGGCCATCCCGACGATCATCCTGTTCCTCGCGCTGCTCTTCTTGCCGGAGGCACGGATCGAGGGTCGTCGCATCGGTCGTGTGATCGCGCCGCGACTGCCGACGATCAAACGCGCGCTGTTCGGCTTCGGACTCCTCATCGTCGGCGTGTTCGTGCTCACGAGTGTCGTGTCGCGGCCCGACGTTCGGTTGGTCGGTCTCGGGCTGGCGACGGCGTTCATCATGCTGTCGTTGGTGCCCCTGATCGGGTGGTCGGGCCAGATCTCGCTCGCGCAGGTCACGTTCGTCGGTATCGGTGCGTGGGCCGCGGTCGAGTTCGCCAGTGGCGGCGGGCGCGTGTTCGGACTCGAGCCCTTCAGTGCGGGGAGTCCGTGGTTGCTGCTCGTCGGGGCGATCGTCGCGGCGCCGATCGGCGTGCTGATGGCACTCCCCGCCTTGCGACTCCAGGGCTTGTACCTCGCGCTCGTGTCGCTCGCGTTCGCGCGCCTGGCCGAGTTCATCATCTTCGACCAACCCGAGGTGTTCGGCGGTGCGGGCCGACGGCTGCCCGAGCTCGACGTCTTCGGCCGCAACGTGGGCGCGCCATTCAGGTTCCTTGGGCTCGACTTCCCCGGGGACGCGGGCTTCGTGATGTTCATCACGGTCATGTTCTGCATCTTTGGTTTCCTGATCGTCCTGATGCGTCGCGGGGCGTTCGGTCGTCGTCTCATGGCGATGAAGGACAGCCCGGCTGCATGCGCGACCCTCGGCGTGAATCTGCTCACCACCAAGGTCGTGGTGTTCGCCCTCTCGGCTGCAATCGCAGGGTTCGGTGGCGCGATGCTCGGAATGCTGCGCGGGTCGGCGGCGACCGCGAACTACCAGGTGCTGCAGGGTCTGCCGTACGTCATCTTGATCGTCGTCGGTGGCGCGTCCGTGGTCAGCGGCGCGCTCTTGGGTGGCGCCTTGTTCCAGATGCCCGTGTTCCTGCTCGATCGGCTTGGAAGCTGGGAGGTCACCGTCCCGGTACTCGGCTCCTTCAAGCCGTTCGTCATCTTCCAGCGACTCGCGACCGGTCTTCTGGGCATTGCGCTCGGTCGACAGCCCGAGGGCATCGTGCCCGAGGTGAGCAGCGAGCTCGAAGCGAAGCGCCAACAGAGGGAGCGGCGAGGACTGCCGGCCATCCCGGCGGCAGCGCCGCGTCCGCGTGTGACCAGGCCCCAGCCGAGCACAACCGGGCACCGGGGAGCTGAGCTGGCACTGCTTCAGGTTCACGAGGTTGGTGTTCGCTTCGACGGCTTGCGTGCGCTCGACAACGTGTCATTTAGTGTCGAGGAGAGCCGCGTCACCGGACTGATCGGTCCCAACGGCGCAGGCAAGACGACGCTCTTCAACGCGATCACCGGCCTCCAGCCACTGACGAGCGGGCGAGTCGTGATGGGCGGAGAGGACATCTCGTTCGCCAAGCCACACGTCCGGGCGCGCAAGGGCATCGGGCGCACGTTCCAACGGCTCGAGACGTTCGGCACGCTGACGGCGCGCGAGAACGTTCTAGTCGGCGCGGAAATGCGCCGAGGTTGGTCGCACGAGCCGTTCGACGTTCACGCGTTAGCCGACGAGCTCATCGACCGGGTTGGGCTGCGGGCGGTGAGCGACGAGGTGGTCGACAAGCTGCCGACGGGCACCGCGCTGGCTCGTCGAGTTGGCCCGGGCGCTCGCGAGTAAGCCGCGGGTGCTCCTGCTCGACGAGCCGTCGTCCGGACTCAACGAGAGCGAGACTCAAGAGCTCGGCGCACTGCTGCGCGACTTGGCCGGCGACGGCCTCGCGGTCCTGCTCGTTGAGCACGACATGAACTTCGTGATGGGCACGTGCGACCACATCCACGTGCTCGATTTCGGACGTCTGATTGGCGACGGCTCTCCGACCGAGATCCAGGCGAATCCCGACGTGCGCGCCGCGTACCTCGGTTCGAAGGACCACGGAGCGGCCCCGGACGGGGGCAAGGCTGAGGACGCCCCCGAGCGCGACCTACCGCTCGTGACCGCGACCGACTCGCGCGACGAGAAGCAGGCAGTACCTGCTTCTCCGGCCAGCGACGCGCTCGCACTGCGTCATGTGCGCGCTGGGTACGGGATCATCGACGTGCTGCGGGACGTTGACCTGGCTGTGCCGTCCGGCACGGTATTCGCCCTCCTCGGACCCAACGGGTCAGGCAAGTCGACGACGCTCAGGGTGGCGAGCGGGCTCCAGAAGCCGACCGGTGGAACGGTGCACTTTCTAGGCAAGGACGTCACCGGTACGAACGCCGACGCGATGGCTCGCAACGGCGTGTGCATGGTTCCCGAGCGGCGCGGGATCTTCCCGAACCTGACCGTCACGGAGAACCTTCGCATGGCCACCCACAGCCGCACACCGTTCAAGACGGTCGTCGAGCGGGCCTTCGAGCGATTCCCGCCGCTCGAGGAGCGGCGCAAGCAAGTCGGGGGAACCCTGTCGGGCGGCGAGCAGCAGATGCTCGCGATGGCACGCGCCCTCGCCACCGACCCAAAGGTGTTGCTCCTGGACGAGCTCTCCATGGGCCTCGCCCCATTGGTCGTGGAAGAGCTCTATGAGATCGTCAAGAGGATCGCCAAAGACCACGTCTCGATTCTCATCGTCGAGCAGTTCGCGCGCGAGGTGCTCGGCGTTGCCGACACCGCGGCGGTCATGGTCCAAGGCCGGATCGAGTTCGTCGGAGCGCCCGCAAAGATCGGCGAGGCCCTCGACCGCGCGTACCTCACTGGCACGGTGCGTGTGAGGGGGCGCCCGTGAAGGATCACGGGCGTCGGAGTGGGTAGGACGTTCGCCACGCTTGCCGGACAGGTCGAACAACTCGGGTGCGCTCAGGGCACACATGTCGGATCCTCCTTGGCAACATCAACGACGTAGGCCTCGATGTCACGAGCACGCGCCGCTGTACTTCCACTCCGGCATCCTCGCTTTCGTGTTCGGCCACGTCTGGCAGCGACCGGCACTGGACGTGCGAGATCGCCGACTGGTAACTCTGCCCTGCGTCGGTCTCTCCGACGTGTTGGGTCCGATCCGATCGCACATCGGATCGGCGTTGCAGTCACGCGACATCTCCTACAACGAGATGCCGGATCATCCCTTCATTTTCTCGGCGTACTACGGCTTCGCGAAGGGTGAAGTCATGAACGACGTCGCGGTGGAGGAATGCGCACGCATCGAGGCCCAGGAGGCGGCAGCCAAGTGATCGTGAGGCATTCCGTGGCGTGGCTGGAACTCCACGCCGCGGTGGCGGCGATGAGGCAGATGGCCGACACTTCGACCTGAGGAGACGCGATGGACACTGTCGAACGGCTCGCCGCCATCGAGGACATCAAACGGCTGAAGGCACGCTATTTCCGATGCCTGGACACGAAGGAGTGGAGTGAGTTCGCCACCGTCTTCACCGCCGACGCCGTCCTGGACACGACGTCGGATGGCGCAGGCGTCACCGTCGGGAACCGCGAGATTGCAGCGTTCGTCCAGAGCGTCGTCGGCGACGTGACGACCGTGCATCACGGGCACTCGCCCGAGATCGAAGTGACATCCTCGACGTCCGCTACCGGCATCTGGGCCATGGAGGACAAACTCTGGTGGCCGGACAATTCATCTGTCCGCACGATGCATGGTTACGGTCACTACCGTGAGACCTACGAAAAGGTGAGTGACGAGTGGCGCATCAAAACGCTCACGCTCACCCGCCTGCGTGTCGACTTCGAGTACTAGCCGACCACGAGCGCAGCGATTCACGTCGCCCGCACGTAGGACGTCGACAATTGTTGCCAGTAACCGACCTTGCGCCTGTGCTGGTCGGTCACGCTTGGACGTAGCTTTCCCGACGGCGATGAACAGGGCGCGACGTTCGGAATCACGCCTGTCACGATTGTGTCAGGGCGGACTCTGGCCGACTCGAAACTGGTCGCAGCGGGTCTGACCTGCGGTTTCAGTGTGGGCGGTAGAGGATTTGAACCTCGTTGGCGTCCCTTCCGCGTCAACGCGCCTCGCGCCGCGTGGTGACCTGCGGCTCGGTGCGAAGATCGCCGAGCCTCATGCGCGCTCCATTCGGTCGAAGGCCGCCTCGATGGTGGCGAGACGCCGGCGGTAGTCATCTCGGTATCCGCCGTGGGTGATCGTGAAGGGCTCGTTGGCGAGCACATCGACGAGCAGGTTCCGTACTGCGTGCTCTGGCGTGACGACGTGGTCGGAGCCGACCTTGCGGCTCGCCATCATAGCCTCGATGTCGTCAGGCAGGATCACCCACTCGCCCTTGTCGGCGGGACGGGCGAGGGCGCTGCTCTCGAGGTGGCGAGTGCTCATGCCAGCGGGGAACAGCACGAGGACGCCGATGCCCTCGTCCGCGAGCTCTCCGCGCAGTGTCACGCCGTAGCCGACGACCGCGTACTTGCTCGTTTGGTAGGCCCCGAGCCGCACGCTGGGGGAGAGCACGGATGACGATGCGGTGAGGACAATCCTGCGGAGGCCGTCCCGCCTGCGGAGGAGGGGCAGGAATGCGGCGACCGTCCGGACCATACCGAGCACGTTGACGTTGAGCACCCATGTCCAGTCGTCTTCGGTGAGGCGGTCGATAGCGCCGAACTGCTGGACACCGACGTTGGCACACAGGACGTCGCAACCACCGAGGATCGCTTCCACCGTGGTGGCCGCGGCCTGCACCGACTCGGTGTCACCTACGTCGACGCGCACCGCCGCGGCGTCGACGGGGAAATCCTTGCCGAGCGATGCTGCCGCCTGCTCCGCCGCGTTTTCGTCGATGTCGAGCACGGCGACGGCCATGCCGGCTTGGGCGAATTCACGGCACATGGCCGAGCCGAGCCCTGAGCCGCCCCCAGTCACCACCGCGACCTTGCCGGCCAGCTCGTCGACGGCCGTCATCGCTGGGATCGCATGATCGCGGCACTCACTCGGTAAATGTCTGGAGAACACGCGAGCTCACGGACAGGAGGAGCTCGAGCGCCTCGTCCGGCGTCATCTCCCCTTCCAAGGTCGCCTTGGTCACGTGATGCATGACCGAGAACATCGCATCGACCACGATCCCGGCCTCGACTGTCGTGAGGCCGAGACGTTGCAGCGGCCCGAGGAATCGGCGTTGCATCGATTGCTGAAGCTCGATGCTGTGCGCGCCAAGGGCAGTGGTCAGGCCGGAGTGCCGCATGAGGATCACACTGGCCAACCGGAACTCGAGTCTCGAGCGCTCCCAGTCCTCCTCCTTCCACAGCTTGTCGATGAAGTCACGCGTCGCCGCGGGCACGTAGCCCGGCCGAACGTCCTTCATCGAGAGCAGCCCGGCGATCTCGTCCTCGAAGACGAACCGCTCACTGAGCTCGGCTTCGAATGTCGAGAGCAGCGAGTACAACAGGTCCTCGCGCTGTGGGAAATACCTGTACACCAACGAGCGCGCGCATCCGGCGATCTTGGCCACCGACGCGTGCGTGACGGCGTTGACGCCCTGCGTCACCACGAGATGAGCGACCGCCCGGATCAACTGGGCCCGTCGCCGCGCCGCTTGCTCGGCCGGGGATTCGAGGCGAAACGTCTCGACCAAGCGCGGGTCCTCCTCTTGGGCCGTCAGGATACGGGAGAAGTGATGGAGGTCGCGGGGTCGTGTGCCTATCGACGGCTTTGTGGTCACGGTCGTCCGTCGCCCGGCACATCGACGGTCGTTGCAAGCAGTCGACCCTGCGGGTCCGCCGGACGGTCGCGCTTGGACGTCGCTGCGCCGACCGCGATGAACAATGTGCGCCGATGGGAGCCACCGAGGACGCAGGCGAGCGGATAGCCGTCATCGACAGCAACCACACGCTCGATCTCGCCGTCGCCCAGGACGCGAATTACGCGGCGCCCCATCGGGTCGGCGGCCCACACCGCCCCCTCGGCGTCGAGACAGATCCCATCGGGGGTGACGTAGTCGGCGCCGGCGGCCTTCTCGAGCGGGAAGAGGATGCGGTCACGAAGCTCGCCGCCAGACGCAACCGTGAACCGGCTAAGCCGTCCTCCCGCTGGTTCGGCAACGACCAGCGTCGTGCCATCGCGCGTGAGCGCCATGCCGTTCGGCGCCATCATCGACTGGACGGCGACGTCGGGGCGGCCGTCGGGATGGACGCGGATGAGGTCGCTGTCGGCGTAGTCGGTGGCTTCGCCCCACACGTCCCACCCGAATCCACTCACGTACGCCATGCCGTCGTCAGCCACGATCATGTCGTTGAGTGGAAACGGCGTCATCTCACTGAGATCAGCGTGCACGACTACTGCATCCCCATCGACCCGGTACACCACGCGGCCCGACGTCCCGACCACGAGGAGACTGCCGTCGGGGAGCCAGCCCAGACCGGCGGGATCTTCGTCGTCGGGAAATGCACGGACGACGTGTGTCGCGCCGTTGCGATCCAACCGGAGCACCTGCTGACCCCAGATGTCCGCGAACCACAAGGAGTCGTTGTGCCAACGGGGGCATTCGGGCATGTGCAGGCCCTCGAGCACTGATCGAAGCGTCATGAGCCGAGTACAGCGTCGGCGAAGGCACGCAGCTCGCGGCCGATGTCGCCGGCAGGCGTGTACATGATCTCGGTCGTTCCGGCCTCGGTCGTCGCCTCGGCGCGCGCTTTGACCTCTTCGCGTGTGCCGACCCAGCCGGTTCGCGCGATCGCGTCACCGGCGGCGTCCATGATCACTCGGTCGCGCGCCATCACATTGGTGATGTGTCCCTCGTGGACCGACAGGTGCCGCTGCCCGTGCGGACGTTCGCTTTCGATCTGCGAGATCCACTCCGCGCCGCCGGGCAGATCCTTGACTGCGTCGGGCGTCAGCTGCCAGAGACCGTGATATCGCACCACGTACCAGGGTCCCAGGGCATCCCGGACCCGCGCATCCGTGATCGACTCGCCCGGCTCGAGCACCGTCCCTGCGGTCATGTGGATGCGCCACGGGATACTGATATGGACATCCGCGATGCCGATGAACCCGTCGATGACGTCGTCGGCGAACAGCTCATCGGCGATCGCCGTCCCTTTCGGCCCCACTGCAGACATGAGGAGAGGCGTCTCGATCGGTCGACCCAGAGCCCAGTCGGCGTGATGCACCATCTGGCAGAGTTCGCCGTCGATCGTGACGACGTCGCCACGAAGAAGACCGCGCAGCTGCTCGACGTAGCGCCGAGTACTCGCCCAGGAGAGCGGGCGCTTGTTCAGCAGCCAGCGCGCGGTCGCGCCCGTTCCGAATCCGCAGGCGAGGCGATCGGGGGCGAGCCGCTCGATGGTCGCGATGGCGGACGCGGTCGTCATCACGTGACGGAGATTGGGAACCAGCACCGCGGTGCCGATATCGATGTCGCTTGTGTCCACGACGCGCGCAAGCCAAACCCAGATGTCCTCGTACAGCGCCGGAGAGTCGTAGAGCCAAAGCCGGTCGTAGCCGAGCTGGCTTGCCAGCTGCGCGCATTCGACCGTGTTCGGTCCGGGCGGAAGGGCGACCGAGAGCTTCAGGTCACGCCTCACTCGCCGTTGCCGCGACGACGCCATGCAAACCTCGGCGAAGCGCACCCATCTCGTCGGCATGCATGCGCCGAGAGACCCCGGCCTTCGCGAACTGAATCGATCCATGGAACGTCCCTGGGTACAGGTGAAGCTCCGTGTGCACACTCGCCTGGACGAGCCGGTGTGCATAGATGATCCCTTCGTCACGCAAGGGATCGAACTCGCACACTGAGATGTAGGCTGATGGCAATCCGGACAGGTCTTGCGCCCGAGCCGGCGCGGCACACGCCGGCACCTCCGGCCCGCCGGGGTGCGTACCGAGATAGTGCGTCCAGCTGAGCTCCGCACGCGGTCGGTTCCACAGCGGGGTGTCCACGAGCTCGATCATCGACGGAGTCTCGAGCCGGTCGTCGAGTTGGGGCATTGCGAGAGACTGGAAGCACACAGAAGGACCGCCGCGATCGCGCGCGAGTAACGTCACCGCAGCCGCCAGACCACCGCCCGCGCTACTCCCCCGCACGGCCAGACGATCTCCATCCACTCCGAGTTCCCCGGAGTGGGCAGCCACCCAGAGGAGTGCCGTATAGCAGTCTTCAACGCCGGCAGGGAAAGGGTGCTCGGGAGCGAGCCGGTAGTCGACCGAGACGACCGCCGTTGCTGCCTCCGCCGCGACGCACGCGGCGGTGGCGTGCTCGGTGTCGAGATCGCCAGCGGTGAACGCACCTCCGTGCAGGTACAACGTGCACGGCATTGGACGATCACCCGAGCGCTCGGGCGTGTACACCCGCACCGGCACCGCTCCCCCACCGTCGACAGGCGGAACGATCGTGTCGACGATCGCCAGGGGCGCCGGCACCTCGTCGGGATCCTGCAGGGCCGCTGCTGCAGAGAACATCGCGCGTGCCTCGGCCACGTCCGACGCCTCGAACTGCGGCATCGCCGCTACGAGCGGCGCGATCTCAGGGTCGAAGTCGTAGGACACCGGCGGCCCTCGATCGAGGTTGCTCCACCGCCGCGAGGCTAGGCGAATCATGGCGTCGCAGCGAGACCGCGGATAAGGTCGGCCCACGCTGTCGCGTCCGGTGAAGAACCGCACGGCTCGAGCCTCTCCCGCAACCGGAGGTGACGTCATGGAGCCACACTCCGACGTCGAAACGGTCGAAACAGGTGCGGACCCTACTGGCGCGATGCCGCTCGAACACCGGCCCGGCGCGCTTCAGTGGCTTGTGGGCACCGACGCGTTGTTCGTGTCCCTCAAGCGCCCGGCGTGGAGCCAGTGCATCGCCATCGTCGTCGCGATCGACGGCGCCGCGCCCGGCTTCGGCGGCTTCGACGCGGTCCGCGCGATCGCCGAGCAACGGCTCGCGACGGTCCCGAAACTGCGATGGAAGCTCAAGGAGACGCCCTTCGGGCTCGGTCGCCCGGTGTGGGTGAACGACCGTGCGTTCGATGTCGCCCACCATGTCCGGCGCGTCGCGGTACCGGCGCCGGGCGGACGGCGGGAAGTCGGACGTGCCGTCGGTGAGCTGATGAGCCGCACGCTCGAGCGCCGGTTCCCGTTGTGGGAGGTCGTGTACGTCGACGGGATCTCGAGCGGGACAGTCGTCGTCGTCGCGAAGTTCCACCACAGCGTGACCGACGGCCGGGGTCTGGCCAACTTCGTGTCGTCCCTGTTCGGCGACGCACCGGACGCTCGCTCGCGAGCGGTCGTCGTGACCTCCGATGAACCGAAGGACCCGTCGTCGCTCGAGCTCGTCGGGCGCGGTGTCGTCTCGACGCTCGGTACTCCCGTGCGGGTCGTCCGCTACGCGAGCGGCCTCGCCGGACGCGCGTCCGCGGCCGTTGCAGCCGCCCGGGACCCCGATACGGCGCCGTTGCTCACGCCGCGCTCACCGTTCAACGGCGCGGTCGGCCCCCGTCGGGAACTGGCCTTCGCATCGGTCGCGCTCGCCGACATTCTCGCGACGAAGAACGCGCTCAACGTCACCATTAACGACGTCGTCCTCGCGACCGTCGCGGGGGCTCTGCGCAGCTACCTCGAGGCGATGGCCGAGCGAACCGACCGCCCTCTGGTCGCGTCGGTGCCGATGTCGACGGCAGACGCCGAGGCGGCCGACTCACTCAATGAAGTGGTCAACATGTGGGTTGCGCTTCCGACCAACCACGCGTCGCCGCTCGAACGTGTCCACCTGACGAGGCGCGCCGCCAACGCAGCCAAGCAGTTCACCGCGACCGTGCGGCGCTCCGCAGTCGAGTCGGTCGGGACAGTGCTCCCGCCGGCCGTCCTTAAGGGCGCGGCGCGCCTCATCGACGCGACCCACGCCGGCGGCCTCGGGCCGGCGTTCGGCGGCAACCTCGTCGTGTCGAACATTCGCGGGCCAGCCACGACGCGGTACGCGAACGGCGCTCGGGTCGTCGCCGTGTACCCGGGCAGCATCGTGACGGTCAACCTCGGACTTAACGTCACGTTGATGAGCTACGCCGACCGAATCGACTTCGGGTTCACGGTGGACCCCGACATCGTTACCGATCCCTGGATGCTCGCCGACCGCCTCCCGCCCGCGCTCGCCGAGCTGATGGACGCGACCGGTCTCGGCGCACCGACGCAAGTTGCCGACCCGTTCACGACGGCCGCCGCGACCGACGCACGGAGCACAACGTGGAGCGGCTGAAGGGCGCCGACGCCTGGTTCCTGTTCACCGAGCAGCCAACGTGGTCGATGCACGTCGGCGGCCTCTCCCTCCTCGACCCGCCCGAGGGCTGGTTGTTCGACAGGGTACGCGAGCTGCTCGCAGCGCGGCTGCCCGCGATCCCCACCTTCACGATGAAGATCAAGGAGGTGCCGTTCTGGCTCGACCGGCCCGTCCTCGTTCGCGATCCCGACTTCACGCTCGACTACCACCTTCACACGGTCGCGGTGCCGCCGCCCGGCGGCCCGCGTGAGCTCGCCGATCTGGTCAGCGACCTCAACCAACCGCAGCTGGACCGCAGGCGCCCGCTGTGGGAGATCTGGTTCATCGACGGCCTCGCCGACGGCCGCAAAGCGATGTTCACGAAGATCCATCATGCGCTCGTCGACGGCGGCTCGGGCGCCGGTCTGATGGAGATCCTGTCGGACCTCGAGCCGGACCCACCCCCGCGTCCGGCGGCTGCGATTCCACCGCGGGAGCAAGTGCCGAGCGATGTCGAGCTCGCGGCTCGCGGCGTGCTGAACGCCGCGGCGAGCCCGATCCGCACCGGCCGCTGGGCGCTCCAGTTCGTGCGCCGACAGGTGAGCTGGGTCCGCACCGCGCGCCGCACGGGCGGGCGCACCGGTTTCGACCAGGCTCCGGATGTGCCGTTCAACGGTGTGCTCGGGTCCCTGCGCCGCTTCGCGTTCACGTCCACGCCGCTACCACGGATGAAGGCACTGAAGGATGCCTACGACGTGAAACTCAACGACGTCGTGCTCGCGGTCGCGGCGGGAACCTTGCGGTCGTGGCTGCTGGCGCGCGACGCGCTACCCGACCGCCCCGTCGTGGCGTCTGTCCCGATGTCGCTGCGTTCACCCGGCGACGTCGAGATGGGCAACAACATCACGAACATCTTCGCCTCGCTGGAGACACACATCAACGACCCGGTCGAGCGGCTGCACTCGATCGCCGCCGGGACGCGAGCGGCCAAGGAGATCGGCAACGCCATCAAGGCGAAGGAGATCCGCCGGCTCAGCGAGAGCGTCGTCCCCGGGCTGGCCAATTTGGCGTGGCGCGCGTACCAGCGCGCGAACCTCGAGTCGTACGGGCTGATGCCGTCGAACCTGATCGTATCGAACGTCCCTGGCGCGCCTGTCCCGTTGTACAACGCCGGCGCCCGCATCGTCGCCATCCAACCGGTACCGCCGGTCGTCATCGGGCAGGGCCTGAAGCATCACGGCAGTGACTGCTCGTTCGAGACGATGCTGCACCGCTACGCCCTGGACGACCCGGTGCTGTGGGATCTCGCTCGTATCGTCCACGAGGCCGACTTCGCCGACGACCGCTTTGATGCTCCCGAAGCGCCCGGCCTCGACGTGATCTGCCGTGGCTTGACGATGGTGCGCGGTGACGACGACGTGCTCACGATCACCGGCGCGCTCTTTGACAGCCTGTACGAGTACCGGCGACGCGCACCGTTGCCTGGCAAGGATCCGTCGTGACGAGCGCGCGGTTCTCCTCGGACGTTTTTTTTTTTTTTTTTTTTTTTTTTTTTTTTTTTTTTTTTTTTTTTTTTTTTTTTTTTTTTTTTTTTTTTTTTTTTTTTTTTTTTTTTGTGACCACCACGACAGCGCCATGCCGGTGCCGAAGAGCGAGGAGGCGATGACGTGATCGTGTGCCTGCGCACTGTCGAGGTACCGGCTGAGATTCGAGCGGACTATCTGGGCTGGATCCGCGAGGGCCGCGCCGTCCGCCAGGCGCGCGGGATCCTCGCCGAGCTCGTGCTGGAACCGAGCTCGGGCGACGGCGACACGGTGGTGCTCACGATCTGGCCGAGCCACGAGGTCTTCGACGCCTGGATCGCCACGCCTGACGCGACCGAGCACACGGCCTCCGAGATCATCAAGCCGTCGAGTACCAGCCGATCACCCGCTACGACGTCGCCGGCGGCTACCTGAACGTGGCCGGCCTCGCCGACCACGAACCGATCAGTCCGAACGAGGAGGACCTCCCCATGAAGTGGGTCACCCGGGCCCGTCCCAAAACCGACCGCATCGCCTGTCCCTGGCTGATCCGCTGCTTCATCGACGCCGATGCCGAATTCCTCTATGTCCCCGCCGACCAAATCATGACAGCGCAGCAGCACGTACGGCACGCGGTCGTTCGACGCCCCCGGCGCCGAGTTCACCCACCGCGGCAACCAGTGCAGCTTCGAGGTCCTCATCGACGACTTCCGACTCGATAACGACCACGCCCTCGCTCGACTGGCGCGCATCGTGCACGCCGCCGACATCGAAGCCGAGCTGCACACCGACCCCGCCGGACCGGGGCTCTTGGCGATCGGGCTCGGCGGCCTCGACGTCGAGGACGACGACCACCGACTCCTCGAGCGAGCCACTTCTTCTAGACGCGCTCTACGCCTGGTGCGCCAAGCCACGTCGCCGCCCATCCGGCATCAGCGAGCACCTTGGCTATGACGACCTGCGCGCCGACACTGTCCGGCACGTGGCCAAGCTGATGGCCGCGTCCGCTGTCACAGCTCCCAAGTCGGGCGGGCAGCTGTTCCTGCAGGGCAAGCACCTGTTCATCGAGACCGTGATCGTCGACGACCACGACACCCTCGGCCACTCGCCCACTGGATGCGCGCCCGGGGCAAAGAGCGCCGCGAGGTCATCTGGTTCCGGGACGCGGACGTCGCCGAAGCCATCGACGCCGCGCTGTTCGTGGGCCTCGCTGACTGGTATCCACCCAACTACGACTGCGGCGCCTGCGGCTACGCCACATGCGCCGAATTCCTGCATGCCACCAAGCAGCTCCAAGATGACTCTGCCGAGCTCGAGTTCGCCGGGCCGCCAGTGCAACCTGCGCGACATCGACCTGGGCATCGCGGTCGGCTCCGCCGCCAAGATCGGCGGCCATCCACTCCGTCGATTGCCGCTGTCAAACCCGCTCGCCGTCGCCGCCCGCAAGCTCGGCATCATCCGCGCCGACGTCGCCGTCGCGCTCTCCCTCTCCCTCACCCACAAAGCGGTCGGCTTCGACCGCCGATTCCCGGACGTCGACTTCGACGCCCTCGATCTCCCACCCACCCACACACTCCCCATCGGCGTCGAACGCGGTACGCGCACGGGCGGAACACGGAACCGGCAACAGCCACGCCGACCGCTGAGCCCCCACGCCCACGACGACTCGCCCTAAGGAGCACAGCCGAGTGCAACTCCTGGCCGTCACCGTGTTCCAACCGAGCGAGATCCTCTGGACCGCCGTGCTCGCAACCGCAGTGGTAACGGCGGTATTCGCGGCGCGACCGCTCACTCGAACGCCCCCACGCCTCGTCGCGGCCGCCGTCGGAACACTCAGCGGATGGCTGGCCTGGAACTTCACCCTCCACGCCACACACGCCAAGGGATTCGACGTCGACGCACCCGGGCTACTCGTCAGCTGGCAGGACGCCGGCAGCGGCGTCCTCGTCTTCGTCGCGGTGTCGCTCCTCCTCGGCCTGATCGTCGACCGCGACCAACCAGCAGGTCGCGTCATTGGCATGGCCGTCACCGCCGGCATCGTCACCCACCTCGTCGACATCTTCGTTCTCTAAAGGAGGTTGCGTGCGATGGCAATCGCATCGACGATCTATGCCGCCGGTCTGTGCCTGGTGATGCTCCTTGCTATGCAAAGGATGGTCAGAATCGACCTGCGCCCAGAGCTCGGCACCATCGGCGTCTACCTGACCAAGACGCTGTGCTACGCGCTCTCGCTGATCTTCTTGATCGGCCTCATCGTCGACCGGACGGCTACTCGTGGCGCTGTAAGCCTCGCTCCTGTGCATCACTCGTGGTGGTGAGGCTGACCGTCCTGATGGTGAGTGAGCAGGCCATGGTGGTCGGCACCATCGTCACTCGCCGGGCTCGTGTGCACGATCACCTGGTCAAGGCGCGGTACCTCCGTGGAGCAGTGCATGATGGACTTCGTGCGCGATGGTGTGCGTCTCGGTCATCGGCAGCTTGGGATCGACGAGGATCTCCACTTCGGCGTGTAGGCGATGGCCGACCCAGCGCAGCCGCAGCACGTCGACCCCCTCGACACCCGCGATGCGTTCGGCGACCGCACGAGCCGCTGGTCGACCATCGAAGGATCGACTGCATCCATGAGCCGGTAGTAGATGCTTCGCGCCGCGTCCTTGAGCACGAACACGATCGCGGCGGTGATCACGAGGCCCATGATCGGATCCGCGGCCTGGAACCCGAGCGCTACGCCCGTAGCACCCAACAACACGCCGAGCGAGGTGAGCCCGCGGTCCGAGCGTGCAACCCGTCGGCACGGCGCGCTGGCCGTTCGCCCCCGTCCGGATCCGATATTGGGCCGCCACCTCGTACCGAGAAACCCAGCAACCGCAGCGATGGCCACCCAGCCCAGGTTCTCCACGTCCTGAGGGTCAGGAGCCGCTGCACCGCCTCATAGCCCGCCACCGCCGCCGACGCCGCGATCGTCAGGACGATCGCGATCCCGGCCAGGTCCTCAGCACGCCCGAACCCGTACGTATAGCGGCGATTCGCAGGGCGGCGTCCGAGCGTAAACGCCACCCACAACGGCAACGCGGTCGCGGCATCGGCGAAGTTGTGCAGCGTGTCGCCCAGCAGCGCCACCGACCCGCTGGCCCACACGATCATCGCCTGAAAGACCGCGGTGACACCGAGAACGGCCAACGAAACCTTCAGGGCTCGGATGCCGTCCCGGCTCGCCTCCAGCACCGAATCCGTCTGCTGCGCCGGGTCGTGATGGTGTGGAGCGACCAAGCCGCGCAAGACCGCCCACGGGCTACGCCGATGACCGTGCTCGTGCTCGTGGGGTTGGGGACCGTGATCGTGACCCAGGGACATACCTACGAGAACGTAACAACAGACCGAAAATCGAAGTGCCCACGGCACAACCCCAACCGACGAAGTCAGCCACGCCTCGAATACCCAAGTTCGCGGGTCCGAACCGGGACGAAGAATTTGAGGAGATCACCGCAGACACACTTGTAGGTACTCACTTCGTGAGGACCGACTGATCCATCCCGCCATCCGGGCACTGCGATCCCCAACTTCCCTGCGCCCCATCCCACTCTGCCGAGGGACACCCGCACTGCGTCCCGCGGCCCGGGCGCGATGATCCCAACTTCCCGCGTTCGATCCCACGCCCGGTCAGGCATCCCATCTTGCGTCCCGCGGCCCGGGCAGCGTGATCCCAACTTCCCGCGTCCGATCCCAACCTTCCCGCGCTCGTGTCCGGTGAACGGTCCCAACTTCCCGCGTCGATCCGGCGCCACAGGGCCAGGTACTCACGAAGTGAGAACCTGGAAGTGTGTCTGCGGTGAACTATTGGGTTTCCGCGGGCTTGAAGACTGATCGTTGCGCTGGCAGTCACGCGAGGTCTCTGGCTGTTTCGACTGGCACATGTGTGGACCGGTTGTGGTGGGACTTGGATTGAGCCGGTGAGATTCCGGGCCCGTCTTGTCGCCGGGAGTAGACCGGGTTAGACCGCTGATCCCAACTTCCAGCGTTCGTTCCCACGCCGGCGGAGCCGCCTCACGGCGGATCTCGCGGTCCGTGCAGGCCGATCCCAACTTCCTGCGCCCGATCCCACGCCCCCACGGCACCCCACGGACGCGTCCCACGAAGAAATCCGAAGAAATTCCTCGCGTGGGAAGGTCAGCGGGAAGGTCAGCGGGAAGGTCAAGGCACATACCTACGATCCACGCTTCCGACTGCCGACCGGCATCAACCGAGGAGGTCAGGGATCGTCATGGAACGACTCACCTACACCATCACCGAGGTCGCCCAGCTCCTGGGCATCTCGCGCTCGAAGGCCTACGACCTCGTCGCGGAGGGCCTTCTCCCGGTCGTTCCGCTACCGGGCCGGCGCAAGCTCGTCGCGCGGGCCGTACTGGAGCGGCTCGTCGAGCCGCCTGGACCGCGTGCCGACCACCAGCTCAAGCCGACGCCCAGTCGACCGGCGGGCATGCCGGCGTCGCTTGTGTCGCCGCGGTCAGCACGCATTGAGCCCTCGGGGCGGCCGCGTCCTGAAGTGGCGCCGATTACGGCTTGAGCGCCGCTTCCCGTAAACGCCGAGGACGCGCCGCGATGGCATTCACCCGCGTGCGCGAGATACCCGTCGACGAGGTCCCCTGGCGCTGGAACACTCGCCGTTGGGCATCAGCATCGAGTTCTAGAGCGAGGGCGACGATCCCGGATCGCCGGCGAGGTTCCCAGGAGGATGGATGCGCGGCAGCGTGATCAAGCGAGGCGACGGCTGGTCGGTCGTAATCGACGCAGGTCGTGATCCGTCGGGCAAGAGGATCCGCAAGTGGCACTCAGGATTCAAGACCCGTAAGGAAGCCGAACGGGCCCGTACTGAGATTCTGAGTCGTCTGGACCGAGGTACGTACGTCGAGCCGACCCGTCGAATGCTCGGCGAGTTCCTCGAGCAGGAGTGGCTCCCAGCTATCCAGGCTCGCATTCGACCTTCGACGTGGGACAGCTACGCGCGCAATCTCCGTCTGCATGTGCTTCCGGCACTCGGCGCCGAGCACCTCCAGTCGATTACACCGGCACGCCTCAACCGGTTCTATGCGGAACTTCTCGAACGCGGTCGTGCAAACGGGAGCGGCGGCCTCTCACCCAAGACGGTCCGATACGTGCACGGCATTCTTCGAAAGGCCCTCGCCGATGCCGTCCGTTGGAACCTTGTGCAGCGAAACGCGGCCGACTTCGCCGACCCGCCCAAGGTGTCGTCTGCCGGTCGGGAGATGCTGACCTGGAACGCCGAGGAGCTCCGGACGTTCTTGGAGCACATCGCAGGTGAGCGCTTGCACGCCGCCTACCTGCTCGCTGCGACGACCGGCATGCGGCGCGGCGAAGTGCTGGGCCTGCGCTGGCGCGACGTCGATCTCGATGCTGCCCGACTCTCAGTTCGTCAGTCGATCGTGTCGGTCGCCTACGAGATCAAGATTACCGAGCCCAAGACGGCCCGGAGCCGTCGATCGATCGCGCTCGACCAGCGGACGGTGGCTGCATTGCGGTCGTGGCGGAAGCTACAGCTCGAGGATCGAATGCTTCTTGGTGACGACTACGAGAACTCCGGGCTGGTCTTCACCGCAGAATCCGGCCGATACATCCATCCCGACCGCTTCACACAGCTGTTCGACAGGTTCGTCAATGACTCAGACGTACGCCGCATCCGCCTCCACGATCTCCGCCACACGCATGCGACGTTGGCTCTCGCTGCGGGCGTGCACCCGAAGGTCGTCAGCGAACGCCTCGGCCACGCCACAGTTGCATTCACGCTCGACGTGTACTCCCATGCTGTGCCCGCGCTCCAGCAGGATGCTGCCGATCGTGTCGCATCACTCGTGTTCGGCATGTAGCCACGCCTTCCGGTTTGTTATTGGGCAGTCTCCGTGTAAGCGAACGATCACCGGCCACGTGGCCAGCGTCGCTCGACGCCTTCTCGGTAGACAACATCGACGAAGAGCCCAGGCTTGCGAGCACGTCGGACGATCCGGTTGACGTTCGTTTCGAGGTAAGCGCCCATCTGGAGCCCAGTCAGGTGCTGATTAGCGATCGCGAAGACTCGCAGGTGGCTGCGCACGAGCGCGTCTTGCTCGTCGGGGTTGCGGACGATGCGCTTATCCTTCGTCAGAGCGACCCAGCCGGCCCGGCCGGCGTCGGCGATCCAGCGCGCGTCAATGACTCGCTCGTCTTCGCCTCGCGGATAGACATCGGCCATTGTGTGAACGGTGAACCCGAGCGTTCGCAGCGCCTCGGGCACGACTCGGCGCCCGGGGCTGCGGTCGACGAAGAACTCAGGCGGCTGCTCGGGTCGGCGCGGCAAGGGCAGCCTGCACGTCGGTCAGCGGAACGCCGTAGTCCTCGGCTACGGCATCCTCGTTCTCGCCGGCCTCGATGCGGCCGAGCACGTCGACAAGCGGGGCACCCCCATGCACAAAGATCGGCTGGCCGAAAGCGCGCTCGGGATCGGCAAGGAGGAGCGGCTCCTCTGTGATCGGGAGTGCAACCCGCGCGGCCCAGCCGCGGTCGTAGTCAATTCGCTCGAGGTATTGGTCGATGATGTCGTGGAACACGCGCTGGCCAGATCGAACGACGGTCAGCAGTCGAAGCTAATTATCTCCCTCCGACTGGGCGTAGTCGTACAGCAACTCCGCGCCATCCGTGTACAAGTGTTCCGACGCGAGCGCGTGTTCTAGGCCCATTTCCTGTTCGAGGCGTTCAAGCGCTGGCCGGATTCGCTGGAGCGGAAGACCTGTCTCCCGGAATGCGGCGAGCACCATGCCCTCGGCTAGACCGACGAACGGGATCGTCAGCCGTCCATTGGAAATGCTCGTCAACAACGCCTGGCCACGTACGACCCTGCGTTCCGCAGGCCGACGCACGTAGCCACGAACCCAGGTGTCAAAGGTTGCCCTCGGCACACCCAGGTACGAGGCAGCCTCGGTGACCGTGTAGAGCGGCTTGGTGAAGCGAGGGTCCTTCGTGTCCAGCGCGGGCTCCTCCTGCTCGTGACCTCCCAAACGGTAGTTGCGGGGTGTGTCGATATCGCGGTGGGTTCCCGCAGTCGCCGCCGTCTCAACGCACGCTTGCGACCAGTTGGGTTGCAAAATGGTTGCAACGCTGGACGCAGATGGGCCCCGGACTTGTCGTCCGGGGCCTCTGACCTCGCTGTTACTTGGTGGCGGGGGCAGGATTTGAACCTGCGACCTTCGGGTTATGAGCCCGACGAGCTACCAGACTGCTCCACCCCGCGCACCCAAGGTACCAGAGGGCATCTGACCTGCGGCTGGGCGGCGGGCGCGGGTGCGTGTCCGCTTTGGGATGATGGGGCCATGGACATCATCGACCGGTACGAGCAGGCCGCGACCGGCTTCAGCGCCCGCCTCGACGCCGTGACCGACGACCAGTGGGCAAATCCGACGCCCTGCACCGACTGGAACGTGCGCGAGCTCGTCGACCACGTGATCACGATCCAGCGGCAGATCCCCGAAAGCCTCGGCGTGCCACCCGGCGGCGACGGCGCCGACCCACGAGCTACCTGGAAGGCCGTCCGCGACGCCGCGTTCACCGCGTTGCGTCAGCCCGACGTGCTCGACCGGACGATCCGCGGCATACAAGGGCGCGACGTGCCGGTCGAGGTGGCACTGATCCCCCGGTTGTCGGATCTGCACGTGCACACCTGGGACCTCGCCCGCGAACGGGCGGCGACGAGCGACTCAACCCCGAGATCGCCGCCATCGTGCTCGAGCGCCTGAGGCCGAACGACGACGCGCTCCGGAAGTCGGGCAGCTTCGGGCCGAAGGTCGAACCACCGCACGACGCCGACGCGCAGGTCGAGCTCCTGTGCTTCCTCGGGCGCCGGCCCTGACATGGCCGACGTCGCCGCGCTCCTCAGCGAGGTGGTGTCACCCGAGCACGTCCTGACCGGCGACGAGATCAGCGACGACTACGGACACGACGAGGCGCTCACCGCCACGCCCGAGACGCCGGCGTTCGTGGTCCGGCCCGGGAGCACGACCGAGGTCTCGGCGCTGTTGCGGGTCGCGAACGAGCAGCGCATCCCGGTCACGGCGCGAGGCAGCGGCACCGGCCTGTCGGGCGCGGCCGTCCCCCGCGCCGGCGGCATGGTCGTGTCGTTCGAGCGCATGCAGGAGATCGTCGAGATCGACACGAGCAACCACGTCGCGATCGTGCAACCCGGTGTCACGCTCGACCAGCTCGACGTGGTCACGGCTGCGCACAAGCTCGTCTACCCGGTCTATCCGGGTGAGTACAGCTCGAGTCTCGGCGGCAACGTCGCGACCAACGCCGGCGGCATGCGCGCCGTGAAGTACGGCGTGACGCGGCACCAGGTGCTCGGCCTCGAGGCGGTGCTCGCCAACGGCGATGTGATCCGCACTGGCGGCCGATACGTGAAGGCGACGACCGGCTACGACCTCACTCAGCTGATCATCGGGTCCGAAGGCACGCTCGCGCTCGTCACCGAGGCGATCCTCAAGCTCTACCCGCGACCCGAGCACCAGGCGACAGTCCTCGCGCCCTTCCCCGTGCTCGAGGACGTGACGAAAGCGGTTCCCGCGATCGTCGCCAGCGGCATCGGGCCGTTGATCCTCGAGTACATCGACACGCTGACGATGGCAGCTATCACCGCGGACGTCGGCCTCGACCTCGGCGTTCCGCCCGAGATCAAGGACCGCGCGCTCGCCTACCTCGTCGTGATGATGGAGAACCAGCACGCGGGCCGGCTCGACGAGGACGTCCAGGCCCTGGGCGAGCAACTCGCCGAACTGGGCGCGCTCGACGTGTACGTGCTGCCACCGCAAGCCGCGACGCAGCTCATCGACGCCCGCGAGAAGGCGTTCTGGGTCGCCAAGGCCAACAACGCCGACGACATCGTCGACGTGGTCGTCCCGCGCTCGGCCGTCCCCGAGTTCATGGCCAAGGTCGCCGAGCTCGGGCAGACCTATCAGTCGCTGATCGCCGGGTGTGGTCATGCCGGCGACGGCAACGTCCACCTCTCGGTGTTCCAACCCGACGCCGAGCAGCGCTACAAGGTGTTGCGCGGGCTCTTCGAAGCGGGCATGGCGCTCGGTGGCGCCATCTCGGGTGAGCACGGTGTGGGCAAGGAGAAGAAGCGGTACTACCTCGAGCTCGAGGACCCCACCAAGGTCGAGCTCATGCGCCGCATCAAGACCGCGTTCGACCCCAACGGCATTCTCAACCCGGGCACCCTGTTCGACTGAGCCGCGGAGGCACACCATGAACGGAGCGCAGGCGCTGATCCGGACGCTCGTCGACGGCGACGTCGACGTGTGCTTCACGAACCCGGGCACGTCCGAGATGCACTTCGTCGCCGCGCTCGACTCGGTCCCCGAGATGCGCGCCACGCTCGGCTTGTTCGAAGGGGTCGTCACCGGCGCCGCCGACGGGTACGGGCGCATGGCCGGCAAGCCGGCCGCGACGCTGCTACACCTCGGGCCCGGCCTCGGCAACGGGCTCGCAAACCTGCACAACGCCCGCCGGGCGCGCACGCCGCTCGTCAACATCGTCGGCGAGCACGCGACCTACCACCAGCAGTACGACGCGCCGCTGCAGTCGGAGATCGACAGCGTGGCGCGGGCCGTCTCGGGGTGGATGCGTACGTCGGTACGAACCGGCGACGCCGCCCGCGATGCGGCCGACGCCGTCGCCGCCGCGACGAGCCCGCCGGGGCACGTCGCCACACTGATCCTGCCCGCCGACGTGTCGTGGGGCGAGGGCGCCGAGCCGGCGAAGCCCGCTGCCCCCGCGGCGCGCGCGGTCGTCCCCGACGACCTGGTGGACGCAGTCGCCAAGGTGCTCGTGTCGGGTGAGCCGTGCGGACTGCTGGTCGGAGGCAGTGCGACGAGTGAACGTGGCCTGGTCGCCGCAAGCCGCGTCGCCAACGCGACGGGCGCGAAGCTCCTGGGAGAGACGTTCCCGGCTCGGCTCGAGCGCGGAGCGGGACGCCCGCCGCTGGAGCGCCTCGGATACCTGGCCGAGTTCACGACCGCACAGCTCGCCGGCCTGCGTCACCTCGTGCTCGTCGACGCGAAAGAGCCGGTGTCGTTCTTCGCCTATCCGGAGAAGCCGAGCTACCTGGTGCCCGACGGCTGTGACGTGCACGTGTTCGCGGCCGGCGCCGACGACGCGGTCGGCGCGCTCGAGCACCTCGCCGACGTCGTCGGCGGCGCCGATCCCACGATCCAACCGGCGCAGCGGCCGGAGCGGCCGTCCGGCGAGCTCACGGGCGAGGCGGTCGCGAACGCGGTCGGCGCGCTGCTCCCCGAAGGCGCGATCGTGTCGGACGAGGCGAACACGGCGGGCTTGTGGGTCGCGGCCGCGACCGCGGGCGCGCCGCCGCACGACTCGTTGACCCTGACGGGCGGCGCGATCGGTCAGGGCCTCCCGGTCGCGACGGGCGCGGCGGTGGCGTGTCCGGACCGGAAGGTGCTCTGCCTCGAAGCCGACGGCAGCGCGATGTACACCCTTCAGGCGCTGTGGACCCAGGCGCGCGAGGGCCTCGACGTCACCACGGTGATCTTCAACAACCGCTCGTACGCGATCCTCAACCTCGAGCTGAGCCGGGTGGGCGCCGAGTCGCCCGGCCCCAAGGCGCTCGACATGCTCGATCTGTCGCGCCCCGACCTCGACTTTGCCGCCCTCGCGGAGGGGATGGGCGTGCCGGCGGCGCGGGCGACCACCGCCGACGAGGTCGTCACCACGCTCGAGCGCGGCCTGGCCGAGCCGGGCCCGTTCCTCGTCGACGCGGTGCTGCCGCCGCGGCTCTAGCGACTTCGCCCTAGCTCGCGAAGCTCCAGCGCGTCGGGGAGCCGGTGAAGTCGTCCTCGGTGAGGCTGAACACCCACGACGGGTCGACGCGGAAGGTCGCGTTCACGGCCGGGTCGAGGAAGTCGACGCCGTAGTCGGTCTCGTACTTCTCGTTCTCGAGGTTGATGAAGTGCGCCAGCGCGTCGTGGTCGGTGACGACGTGGGCGGTGCCCTCGAGCACGACGGGCTCCCAGGCGTTGTCTGTTGCGATCGAGCAGCGAGGATCGGCGGCGAGGTTGCGCGCCTTGCTCGACCCGAGGCTGCTGCTGAACCACAGCGCTTCGCCGTCCCACACCGCCCACACGGGCATGAGGTGCGGCCGTCCGTCGGGCCGGGCGGTGGCGACCCAGTAGTCGTGCGATTTCGTGAGCCGCTCCTCGGCCCACGACCACGGCAGCAACCCTCGGCCCTCGGTCGGCCCCGCGATCCCGTAGCCCGGCATGTGCGGCCTGGTCGGCTTCGGCGGTTCCGGCATGACGACTCTCCTCGTGGCGAACACATGTTCGAGACCGGTACACTCGCGTGTCCGTGACCGTGTACCAGACCTCCCTCCTCGGTGCGGGCGACCCGGCCGTCGACCCGACCCTGCCGTTCGAGCGCTTGTGGCTCGACGACGCTTCGTGGGTCGACGTCGCGCGGGGCTGGCTTCACGGCGCCGACACGCTGCTCGACGCGCTGATCGACACCGTCGACTGGCAGCAGCACCGCCGCTGGATGTACGAGCGCATGGTCGACGACCCGCGCCTGTCGCGCCGGATCAGCACCGACGAGCCGCTTCCGCATCCCGCGCTCGCGCCGGTGCGCTCCGCGCTGGAAGCGCACTACGACGTCCCGCTGGGCGGGATCGGCCTCAACTACTACCGGGACGGGCGCGACAGCGTGGCGCCGCACCGCGACCGCGAGCTCCGCCACCTCGACGAAACGCTCATCGCGATCGTCACGCTGGGGGGCAGCGGCCGTTCCTGCTCCGGCCGCGCGGCGGCGGCAAGTCGCGCGACATCTCCCCCGCGTCGGGTGACCTGCTCGTGATGGGCGGTCGCACGCAGGTCAACTGGGAGCACGGCGTGCCCAAGGTGAAGCGCGCCGGGCCACGCATCTCGGTCACGTGGCGGTGGTCGTCCGAGAAGGGTCCAGTGGACCGCACCTAGCTCGTGGCCTTAGCGACCTCGCCAATTCGGCGGCCGGCGTTCGCGCGCCGCCGTCCACCCTTCGGTCGCATCTTCGGTGGCGGCGGCGACGCGGCGCATGGTCTCGCCGAAGCGCACGGCCTCCACCCACGGCAGGTGCCGCCCGCGCGCCGCGACCTCCTTCGTGGCCCGGGCCGCGAGCGGCGCGGCCTGGAGCAGCCGGTCGGCCAACCGGTGCGCCTCGGCCACGAGCCCCTCGCGGGGAACGACCTTCCACGCCAGGCCCATGTCGTGAGCGCGGAACGCGTCGACGCGGTCGCCCGTGAGGAGCAGCTCCATCGCGTTGGACCACCCGACGCGGTCGGGCAGCCGGAGGGCACCGACGATCGTCGGGACGCCCAGGCGCACCTCGGGAAAACCGAACTCCGCGTCGTCAGCCGCGATCACGAAGTCGCAGCGTGTGACCAGCGTGAGGCCGTAGCCGAGGCAGTAGCCGTTGACCGCCGCGATCGTCGGCTTCCAGACCTCGAGCCCGCTTTCATAGGAATTGATCGTGGGGATCTCCCAGAACGAGCCGGGCCAGGTGCCGGCCGAGCCGCCGGCATCCTTCATGTCGGCGCCCGCGCAGAACGAGTCGCCCGCGCCGGTGACGATGCCGACCCACGCGTCCTCGTCGTCGCGGAACCGCTCCCATGCCGCGTTGAGGTCCTGGCGCAGCTCGGCGTTGATCGCGTTGCGGGCGTCGGGCCGGTTGTAGGTGATGGTGGCGACGTGCTCGTCAACCTCGTAGAGAACGGTGCCCGGCCATGCGCTCCTGCCTACCCGATGTTGACGAGGCGGGCGAGGCCGACGGCGCGCAGGGCGTCCTGCAGGCGGGCGGTCACGAGCGGGAGCCGGTCGAGGAGCAGGATCACGCCGAAGACGGCGAGCAACGCGGCCGAGACCAGCGTGATCGCTCGCGAGTTGCGCTTCACCCAGTTCAGCGCGGGCGCGAACTTGCCCATGCTCAACCCGACGAGCAGGAACGGCAGCCCCAGGCCGAGTGAGTACGCGATCAGGAGCGACGCTCCTCTGGCGGTGTCGCCCTCGCGCGAGGCGACGACGAGCACCGAGGCCAGGACCGGCCCGATGCACGGCGTCCAGCCGAGCCCGAAGGCAGCGCCGGCGACGGGCGCCGCGAACGGACCGAACCGATCGAGGTGGGGATGGAAGCGGAACTCCTGGTAGAGGCGCGGCGTGGTCAGCAGCTGCGAGCCGGCCAGGTACAGGGCCATCAGCAGGACGAGCGCGCCCGACACCCGGGTGAGGACCTCCTGGTTGCGGAACACGACGTCGCTCACGGACCACGTCGTGAGGAAGAACGCAACGAACACGACCGTGAAGCCGAGGACGAACAGCCCGGTGTTGATCGCGATGCGGGTGAGGCGGCGGGCGTCGGGCTCCTCGAGCTCGCCCAAGGTGAGGCCCGTGACGAGGCTCAGGTAGCCGGGCACGATCGGCAGCACACAGGGCGACAGGAACGAGATGATCCCGCCGCCGAAGGCGACGAGCACGTTGACGTTCGACGCCGATACTCCGAGCACGCGCCGACATCGTACGGGGCCGCGTGCAGGAATCAGCGGGTCGCGATCAGCGCGAGCCCTACGAGTCCCAACGCCAGACCGCCCGCACGCTGCCGGCCGATCCGCTCGTGCAGGACGAGCCGGGCCAGGACCACGGTGGTCGCGGGGTACAGCGACGCGACCGGCGCGACGAGCGAGAGCAGGCCCCGGCGGATCGCGAGCACGATGAGCGTGTTCGCGGTCACGTCGAACAGGCCGGCACCGAGAACCGGCGCGAGCCCGGAATGTGTGACGTGCGGGGGCTGGCGCAGGACGATGACGGCGCCGATGAGGAGCGGCACCGAGGTGCAACGGGCGATGAACACCGGCCACAGACCGGAACCGCTCGCGCTCTCGGAGAACAGGATGAACACGATGCCGAAGCCGATGCCGGCACCGGCGCCGAGCGCGAGCTCGTGCAACGGCGTGATGGATGGTGCGGGGTCGTGCTCAGCGCCGCGACCGACGATCACGATCGCGATCAGTGCCAGTGCGATGCCAACCCACGCGAGCGCGGAGGGACGTTCGCCTCGCAGGAGACCCCACATGACCGGGAGCACCGCGCCGCCGACCGCGCTGACGGGCGCGACTACGCTCATGCGTCCGACGGCGAGCCCGCGGTACAGGAGCGCGACGGCAACGACGCCGACCGCACCCGCGATCGCGGAAAGAACATACACATGCGCGTCGGGCGAGGCGTCGCGCAGCACGATGACGAGGAGCAACGCGACAGCGAGTCCGATCGACTGCGCTCCCAGCAGCACCGTGCTCGTGCGCAGTCGCTGCGAGGCGAACCCGCCGAGGAAGTCGCCGCTCCCGTAGGCGAGCGCGACGAGTGCGCCCAGCGCGATCTCCATCCGCCGGGATCAGGCGGCGTGTTCGGCGGCGATGCGACCTTCGGCGAGGTCGATGTACGCGGGATCGGTGTCGTAGCCGACGTACCGCCGGTCGGCGCGGACGGCCGCCACCGCCGTCGACCCCGAGCCGAGGAACGGGTCGAGCACGACGTCGCCCCGATAGGTGTAGAGCTGGATCAGCCGTTCGGGGAGCTCGACGGGGAACGGCGCCGGATGCCCGACCCGGCGGGCGTGCTCGGGGCGGATCTCCCACACGTCGAGCGTCGACGCGAAGAACTCGTCCTTCGAGATGGTGTTCTCGAACGGGAGTCCGCGTTGCTCGCGCTCGGCCCGGCTCACGGCACGATCGAAACGACCCTTGCTGGCCACGATGACGCGCTCGGTCACGTCGCGCAGCACGGGATTGGCGGCCGACAGGTACGAGCCGACTGCGATGGAGCCGGTCGCGCCGCGGGCCTTCTGCCAGATGACCTCGCCCCGGAGGAGGAGGGCGAGGTCGTCCTGGAGGACTCGCACGACGTCGCCGGCCAGCGAGCGGTACGGCTTGCGGCCGAGGTTCGCCACGTTCACCGCGATGCGCCCGCCGGGTTCGAGCACCCGCCTGCACTCGGTGAACACGTCGCGCAGCATGGTCAGGTAGTCGAGATACGACCCGGGCACGTGCCCCTCACCGAGCGCGGCCTCGTACTCCTTGCCGGCGAAGTACGGCGGGGACGTGACGACCAACGCGACCGAGCAGTCGTCGACGGCCCGCATGTCACGAGCGTCGCCGCAGATGATCGAGCCGGTTGCGCGGCAAGGGTTGACGGTGGCGTCGTCCGAAAGCTCGGGTTCGGTGAACCGCTCGTAGAACGGCGCGGCGTCGTGCGATTCGCGATTGCCGGCACCGAACGATCGTGTGCGCGTGGGCATCCCCGCACCGTACCGGAGGCGAGCTACGAAACGGCGTTCTAGCCCGGCATGATGTCGCCCCTGCCGAACACGTACAGCACGCCCAGCGCCAGGCTGGCGGCGGCAGCCACGAGCGACGCGACCGTGTAGAGCCGGGCGCGGGAGCCCGCACCCGTCAGGCCGAACGTGCTTGCCATCGTGACGACCGTGTTGGCGGCGAGCAACCCCGCGAGGAAGCACGCCAGCACGAGTAGGCCCGCGACCCGGCTACCGGCGCCGGCGGCGGTGACGAACACGAGCGCCTGGGTCGGAGTCTCGAAGCCGATGCCGTGGATCATCCCGACACTGACCGCAACGCCGCCCCCGTACGTCGGGAGCGGATCGTCGGGCAACGAAGCGACGTGCCGATGACGGTGGCTGTGCCTCGGGATGACGGTGGTTCGCCGAGTCGCGCCGGCGGTCTCCTGTTCGAGTTCGAAGTCGTGCGCGTGGTGCTCCCCCACCGGATGCTCGTGCTCGTGCTCGATCACGACCGGCGCCGGGCTTCGTCGCCGGAGGCGTCGGAACCCGGCGACCAGCAGAGCGCCGCGGACTCGGCATGCGCGTGCTCTTTCCGTGGCGAATGGTGGAGACGATGACGAAGATGCCGAGCGCGATGAGCGTCACGCCGACGAGGCGTTCCATGACCCCGCCGACCGACTCCGGCAGGTGCGCCGACGCAAGGATGACGGCGGCCCCGATCGCGAACGCAACCGCTGCATGCCCGAGCGCATACATCGTGGCGAGCATCATCGAGCGGCGCCGGCTCTGCTGCGACGCGGCGATGTCGCTGAGTGCCGCGAGGTGGTCCCAGTCGAACCCGTGACGGAACCCGAGCGCGAGCGCGGTCGCGACGAGGCCGATCTCCAGCCCCGCCGCTCCCGCGACAACAGCACTCACGACTCGGACGTCACCCCCGTCACGTCACGCTGGACATCGGCAGGACGCTTCGCGGCCGCCAGTGACAGCAAGCCGAAGACGACGCCGGTGACCCCCCAGAGTGCCAGCGCGCCGCCGACGCTGGCGAGCCGGAACCGCCAGATCAACGTGGCCGGCGCGGTCACGGCGTCCGGAGTCCCCGGGAGGACCATGAACCCGACCGCGACGAGCACGACCCACGCTCCCGCAACCGCGGTTTGGCGGGCGGGATCGGCGTACTGACGCGTCCGCATCCACCGGCCCAGTCGCACGGCGAGGTAGGCGGCGCCGATCGACCATGCGAGCACGGCGAAGTACAGCATCGTCCGCTCGTCGATCGTGTCCGGGTCTCCCACCGCAGGTGGGTTGGGCGGGTACTTGGCGAACGGCACGAGATACACGACGACGAACGCGGTTGCCGCCCAGATGATCGAGCGTTGCCAGTCGTTGCGGCCCGGAAGGCGATGACGAACGGCGGCGAACGTCACCGCGAACAGCACGCCCAAGGCGATGCTGACCAGGATGACACCGAGCGCGCCGCCGAGCACCTGCGTGCCGCGGGTGTACAGCTCTTGTCCACCGCCTCCGTGCTTCTCTTCCAAACGGATTGCATCGCCGATGGTGCGCTCGCCGACCAGCAGGAGAAACAGCGCGCTCGCTGCTCCTCCGGCGAGGCCAGCGACCACGCCCCGGCGGATGAAGCTGCCCAACATGGGCTCTCCTCTCCGATGACTCAGTGACAGGGCACGCCGAGGAAGTGCCGCGAGTCGTGGAAGAACTCGTGCAACCGGTGCGCGAGGCTTCCGAGCGCGGCGCCGTTCTCCGACGTGATCAGGTACACGGCGAAGATCAGCAGCGCGACGAGCAGCCAGGTCCACGCCGGGACCTTGACCCTCTCGAGCTCCAGTGCCTCATCCAATGTGCTCACCTCCTCCCGTGTGCTCGTGGACCGGTACCCCACCGTTGTGGGGATGGTCGTGACCATGACTGTGCGGATGCGCGTTCAGCGGCGTGGGCCGCCCGACCTGCTCCTCGTACCCGGGGATCGCGATCCGGTAGACACAGCAGTCGCAGTTCATGCGCGCCTCGCCCTCGATCGCCTCCCGGTGGCGTTCGAGCACCAGTCGGGCGAGGCGGGCATCCGGGCCGAGATGCGCGCCGGTGACGGACCGCCACGTCCGGATGGTCAGCCGCCCACGCGTCGGCTTGGTCGTGGATGCGGTCGACGAGGATGCCGGTGAACAGGAAGTACGGCACCACCGCGATCGTCGTCGCGCCGAGGCGGCGGCAGCGTTCGAGCGCCTCGGGCACCGACGGCGGCGACAGGGAGATGAACGCCGGCTCGACGAGGCCCAGTCCGCGCGAGTCCTGGAGGAGCCGCCCGACCTTGTACAGGTCGGCGTTGGCGTCGGGATCGCTGGAGCCCCGGCCGACGAGCACCACCCCGAGCTCGCCGGGATCGTCGGCGCCGACGGCGGCGCGGATGCGGTCCTCGGCGAGCGCGAGCACGAGCGGGTGGATGCCGAGCGAGCGTCCGTACTCGAACCGCACTCCCTGATGGCGGCGGCGCCCCCGTTCGAGCGCGGCGGGCCCGTCGTTCTTCATGTGGCCGGCACCGAGGAGGACGAGCGGGACAGCGCCGATCGAGGTGACGCCGCGGCTGACGAGCGTGTCGATGGCCGCATCGAGGTCCGGCTCGGCCAGCTCGATGAACCCGCAGCCGATCTCGAGGCCGTTCGCCTCGCTCCGCAGCACGTCGGCGAACTGCCAGTACTCGTCGACGCCGGCGGCCGAGCGGCTGCCGTGGCCGATGAGGAGCAGCGCGGGACCTGGGCTCATGACGCGGTTCCTTCCGATGACGGGGCGGCGAGGCGAACGAGCGCGTTGACGGCCGCTGCCGCCACCGTGCTCCCGCCCTTCTCGCCGACGTTGGAGATCGCGGGCAAGCCGCTCGCGGGGAGTCGCGCCTTCGACTCGGCGGCCCCGACGAACCCGACCGGCATGCCGATCACGAGGGCGGGCTCGAAGACGCCGGCGGCGGCGAGGGCCAGCGCTTCGTCGAGCGCGGTCGGCGCGCATCCGACGACTACGACGGCGCCGGTCGGATGGCGTTGCCACCGCCACCCGCATCCCGAGCGCGGCGCGCTGTCGGCCCGTCAGGATCAGCGGACGCGTCGGCGGCGAGACAACATTCCGACGCGACGCCGCGGATGCCGGACCGCACCATCTCGACGTCGCACAGCACCGGCGCACCGGCACGGAGCGCGTGCACACCGGCGTCGACGGCGGCAGCGTCGACGACCGTCGACGTGGCGTACTCGGGATCGGCGCTCGCATGGATCACGCGTTCGACGATGGCGCGTGGCCCGGGATCGAACTGCGAGAGGTCGACGCGTGTCTCGAGGATGCGGTAGCTCTCCATCTCGATCGGGTGGATCACGCGTCCACCTCCTCGATCGTGTCACGGGGGCAGATCTCCACGCACGCGAGGCAGCCGGTGCAACGCTCCGCGACGACGTCGGGCCGACCGGGCGCGACGACCAATGCGCGCTCGGGGCAGGTGACCAGGCAGGCGCCGCACGCCGTGCATGCCGAGGTCACGGTGACGGTGAGGGCCACGGCGGCTGTCACGGCTGGTACCCCCGCGGGGTCACGACGTGTCGGTCGACGACGCGGGTGGTCGACGCCCCGACGAGGACGCACGTCGTCATTCCGACCTCCGCCGAATCGAGGTCGGCGAGCGTGGTGACCTCGACGTGCTCGCCGGCGCGGGTGGCGTCGGTGACGACGGCGACCGGCGTCGAGGGTGCGCGGTGCTCGAGGAGGATTCGGCGGGCCGCGTCGAGCTGCCACGTCCGGCTGCCCGAGCGCGGGTTGTAGAGCGCCAGGGCGAAGTCGGCGGCCGCCGCCGCTCGAAGGCGCGCCGCGATCGACTCCCACGGCGTGAGGAGGTCGGACAGGCTGATCGTTGCGAAATCGTGCCCGAGTGGCGCGCCCACCGCGGCGGCTGCGGCGTGGGCGGCGGTCACGCCCGGAACGATCTCGATCTCGACGCCGGGAGCGTCGGCGGCGAGCTCGAGAGTGATCGACGCCATGGCGTACACGCCGGGATCGCCCGAGCACACGAGCGCGACCTCGCGTGCGCCGGCTGCTTCGGCGAGCGCCTGCTTGGCCCGCACGACCTCCTCGCCGATCGGGCTGCGGACGACCTCCTGGTGCGGTTGCAGCAGATCGGCACACGCCTCGACGTACGGGGAGTACCCGATCACGACCTGGGCGTGACGCACCGCCGTCTCCGCGGCTGGCGTGCGCAGCGCGGCGCCGCCGGGGCCGAGCCCCACGACGCGCAACCGCCCGGGTGGGCCGGCGCGGCGGGCGACGGCCACCGTGGCGACCGCGTTCGCCTGCTTGTGCACGACGAGCTCGGCGCCCGGCCCGGCGCCGAGCAGGGCGGCGGCTTCGGCGACGCTGGGCGTGCCGACGGCGTCGGCGACGACCGCGCTCGGCGTCGGCACGGGGACCTCGCGGAGCGCATCGGCCTTGAACCCGCGCAGCGGCAGCCCGAGCGCCCGGAGACCCGGCTCGCTCGCCTTCCGATCGAGCGTCGCGATCTCGCCGACCGACGCGCGTGCGAGGCCGGCGCCGTCGAGTGCGGCGTCGAGGAGGCCGGACACGGTGTGCGCCGGCGCACCGGTCGACGCGCCGATACCGGCGACGAGCGACGGTGGGTGCAGCGTGACGACGCCGGGCTCGGCTGCGCCGCGCCGATCGGTCACGACGATGCGTTCCGGAGCATCCCCGCCGATCAGATCGGCGGGCAGCGGCCAGTCGAGATCGTTGGAGACGCGTGGCGTGCGCCCGTCGAGCATGGCGGCCGTCACGTCGGCGACGTCGCCGGTGGCGACGAACCCCGGCAGCGTGTCGAGCGCGATGCGGCCGGAGCTGTCGGTTGCGGTCGTGAGCACCGGCTCGGCATCCAGCAAGCCGCCGACGTGGCGGGCGAGGGCGTTGGCGCCGCCGGCGTGACCGCCGACGAGCGCCACTGCGTACCGGCCGCCTTCGTCGACGCAGACGACGGCGGGGTCACTGTCCTTGTCGGTGAGCAGTGGGGCGACGATCCGGACGGCGGCGCCGGTGGCGAGGAACAGCACGAAGCCGTTGGCCGATCCCCATCGCTCGCGTACGGCGTCCGCCGCCGACCCGTGCACGTGCTCGAACGGGAGGCGGCGCGCCCGAGCCCGGCCCGCCTCGGTCACCGACACGCACAGCACGCGCCTGCTCACGACTCCGGCCCCCACACGACGAACACCGGGTTCTCTGCCTGTAGTCGGACGCCGCCGGCGAGCGGCATGCCACGCGCCACCGAGACCTCGGCGAGGTTGCCGAGACGGTCGTACGCCGCCGTGGCCCGGTCGAGGGCGGCGAACGTGGCGACCACGCGGCCGCGGGGCGCAGCCGGGCGAGCACGGCGTCGAGGACGGCGGTTCCACCGCCGCCGACGAAGACCCGGTCGGGATCCGGGAGCGGCTCGAGCGCACCGGGCGCTTCGCCGTGGACCACCTCGATCGTGACGCCGTGCGCCCGCGCGTTCGCCTCGATGCGACGCGCGTCTTCGTGGTGCCGCTCGATCGCGATCACGTGCACGTGCGGAGCGATCGCGGCGATCTCGATCGCGACGCTGCCGCTGCCGGCGCCGACATCCCAGACGACGCCGGACGCAGGAAGCGCGAGCTTGCCGAGTGCCACCGCACGCACTTCCGCCTTCGTGACGAGCCCGTCCCGGGCCGCGAAGCGCTGCTCGGACCGCCCCCATTCGAGCGTCGGTGCGTCCGCCACCCCGTCGCCGTCGAGGAGGACGACGACCGACATCGGGTCGAAGGCGCCGGCCGCGAGCTGGTCGAGGGTGAGGACGTCGACGCGTTCGTCGGGCTCCCCCAGGCGCGAGCACACGGCGGCGAGGCGGTGCGACGCACCGAGCGCGCGCAGCTCCCGGCCCAACGCCTCGGGCGGCGCATCCGGGGCGACGAGCACCGCGGCCTTCGGATGATGGACGGCGCGGCGGGCCGCTTCGGCCAGGGGGCGACCGTGCGCCGAGATCACTGCGGCGTCGTCCCACGGCAGACCCAGGCGGGCGAACGCGATCGACACCGATGACGGCGCGGGATGGACGTCGAGACGCTCGGGGCCGAAGCGCTCGGCGAGCACGCGCGCGATCCCGAAGAATCCGGGGTCCCCGGAGGCGAGCACGCACACGGCGCCGCGCTCGCGCCCGAGCGCGTCCAGCACGTCGCTGAGCGGCCCGTCGATCGGCAGGGTGTGAGCACCGAGCGGGGCGAGCGTGCGGAGGTGGCGCGGCGCGCCGGCGACGACTGCGGCCGCGTCGACGGCGGCGCGGGCTTCCTTCCCGACCGGCTCTCCGCCGACGACGCCGACCACGGCGATGCGCTCAGGCACGGGCGACCACCTCGGCGCCGTCGAAGTCGACCATGACGACCTCGATGTCGAGCGCGCCGTCGACGTGCTGCCGGCACGCGGCGGCTGCCTGCTCGCACAGGAGCTGCAGCGGCGCGAACGAACCGTGCGCGACGCACACCTCGAAGAAGTGGCGCGCCGTCTCGGTCTCCGTGGCCGCGTCCACGATCACAGCCGGCGCACCGGTTGCACGGGCAGCAGCGGCGAGAACCTCACCGTCGACCTTGGAACGATGGAAGTGGGTCATCATCACGCCGGCCGCGAGCTTGGCGATCTTGCCCGCCATGCCGACGAAGACCACGCGCTCCACGCCTGCGGCGGCAGCCCGGCGCAAGGCAATGCCCGTGAAGTCGCCCACCTCGACGCAGCACACGTCGTCGAGACCAGGGTGCAGCCGCATGGCGGCGCGCTCCGAGCGACTGCCGGTGGCGAGCATCGACGGTGCGCTCACCCTGGGCGGCGGCGACGTCGATTTGTTGCACCACCGACGCGCGGTAGGCGGCGGTGGAGAACGGCCGCACGATCCCGGTGGTGCCGAGGATCGAGATGCCACCGACGATCCCGAGGCGCGCGTTCGTCGTCTTCTCGGCCATCGCCTCGCCGCCCGGCACCGCGAACGTCGCGATCAGCGGGCGGTCGGTGACCTCGCCCACGGCGGCGAGGATCATCGCTCGTGGGACGGGGTTGATCGCGGGCGCACCGACCGCGAGCCCGATGCCGGGCTTGGTGATCGTGCCGACGCCGGCCCCGGCGCGCAGCTCGGTCGAGGTCCTCGCCGGCGCTCGGCGTCGCCCACTCCACCTCGGCGGTCACCGGAGCGCCGTCGGTGCAGTCGGGATCGTCGCCCGCGTCCTTCACGACCACACACCGGTTCGGCAACTCGCTCTCGACGGGAAAACGCACGCGCCGCCCGGACGGCAGGCCGACCTCGATCTCGGCGGGGGCCGTGCCACTCACCAGTCCGACCGCGGCCGCCTTGGCGGCGGCGCTCGCACACGTGCCGGTGGTCCACCCGGAGCGCAGGCCCTCCGTGCGCGCCGCGACATCGGGCGCGAGGTCGGGCTCCCGCGTGGCGGCCTGCGAGCTCACGCCGGCCGCCCCACCGTCGACTCCGGCCGCGACCGGCGGCGGAACATGTGCGCGAACTGCGGCGCGTAGAGGTGTGAACGCTCCGCCGCGCCGCGCAGTGCCGGACCGACGAGGACGAGCACGGTTCGAGTCGCCCCGATCGCGTCGAGGTCGGCGACGAGGCGGCCGACGGTTGTCGTGACGACCTGCTCGTCGGGCCAGGACGCGCGCACGACCACGGCGGCGGGCGTGTCGGCCGTGTACCCGCTCCCGCCGGCAAGCAGCTCCCGTTGCAGTTCGACCGGGCGCGCGGCCGAGAGGAACACCGCCATCGTCGAGCCGTGGGCGGCGAAGGCGGCGACCGACTCGCGCTCCGGCATCGACGCCGCCGTGCGGCCGCCGAGCCTGGTGAGCACGACGCTCTGCGCCACCGTCGGGACCGTCAGCTCACGTCCCAACGCCGCGGCGGCCGCGCCCAGCGAGCTCACTCCGGGCACGATCTCGAAGTCGCGCTCCTGCGCGACGCACCAGTCGACCTGTTCCTGGATCGCGCCGTAGATGACGGGGTCGCCGGAGTGGAGGCGCACGATGCCGGCGTCGGGATGCGCGGCGTAGACCGCGAGCACGTCCTCGAGGGTCATCCCGGCGGAGTCGTGGATCTCGGCCCTCGGCGGTGCGTGGTCGAGCAGCGCTTCGGGCACGAGCGACGAAGCCCATACGACGACGTCGGCGGCGGCGAGGCGATCGCGGCCGCGGAGGGTGACGAGATCGGCGGCTCCGGGGCCGGCGCCGACGAACGAGATCACGGCCGGCCCGCGGGTGGGACGAGCACGGTGGCGAGGTAGCTGGCGGGCGCGTCGGCGAGCTCGTCGAGGGGGCCGGCGCGCTCGCCGGGGAGACCGAGGAGCTCGCCTGCGACCGCGCCGTCGAGCCGGCCGGCGGCGGCGAGCCGCTTGGCGATCGCGGGGAGGTGCCGCCCGCCCTTGTACACGGCCACGGCGCGGGCTCGGTCTGTGAGCGCGTCCTCGAGGGCCTCGGGGCCGTCGAGCGCGGTGATCAGCGCGAGCGACTCGGTGCCTTCGAGCACGACGAAGCCGGCACGGGACGCGAGGGCCTGGAACGCCATGATCCCGGCGACGGTCTCGACCGGCGCGTCCGGCGAAAGGGCGCGCACCTCGCGCGCCAGCGACGAGAACGTGCTGTAGATGTTGGGATCGCCGAGGGTGGCGAAGGCGACGCGCTCGTCACGGTCGAGGGCGGCGGCAATCTCGTGGGCGGCGTCGCCGTATACCTCCCGGCCGCCGTCGCGCCGCATCTCGATGACGAGCCGCTCGACGTGCACGTCCGGCGCCGCTTCGCGCACGATCGACTCGGCGCGGCCGACGACGTCGAGCGCCAGCGAGGGCGCGAACACACGGTCGGCTTCGCGCAGGGCGCGCAGCGCTTCGAGCGTGACGTGCTCGGGATCGCCGGGGCCCACTCCGACCCCGACCAACGCCGGTGCCATCCCATCCCCGTGGGACGCTTCTCCGTCGCCGCAGCCGGTCTCCTGGCTCCCGGATCGTCGCTCGCCCTCGCCTTCCCGGATTCTCCGGTGGCGCATCGAGGGATCGCTCCCCGGTCACAGTGGCGGGACCACGCCGGACTCGCACCGGCTTCCCGTACACCGCGGCGCGCGCAGCATACCCGGCGGCTGTCGGCGCGGCGAGGGGTGCGTCAGCTCGCGGCGGTGGCGACGAAGCGTTCGGCGATGCGGGGATCGGCGGCGAGGTGCAGGTGCAGGTAGCTGGCGAACAGGCGCGGCGACGCGAACCCGGCGCGCGTTCTCGCCGTTGCGGCCGGACATCGTCAGCGCGTCCCCGGCGGGGTCGAGGCTCGAGTAGTGGAACTCGTGGCCGCGCAGCTCGGCGCCGGCCGGTGCGAGCGGCGTGTCGACATCGGCGTGCGCGCGCCGGTAACCCAGCGTGAGGCGGTCGCTCATGCGCCCCTCGGCATCGAGCGCACCGCACAATCCATGTCCGTCGAGCGAGCGGCTCAACCAGAGCAAGCCTCCGCACTCCACCCACGCCACCAGGCCATCCTCCATCCGGTTGCGCACGTCGGCGAGCAGCGGTCGGTTGGACGCGAGCTCCTCGACGAACACCTCGGGGAAGCCCCCGCCGGCGTACACGGCGTCGACCGCGGCGGGAAGCGCAGCTTCGGCGCGCGGGTCGAACGGGACGAGCTCGGCCCCCGCCTGCTCGAGGAGCTCGAGATTGTCCGGGTACGTGAAGCTGAACGCCGGTCCGCCGGCGACGGCGACGCGCGCCCGCCCCGACCGCCGGGCCATCGGGGCGCCTCCCGCCGCGAGAGGCGGCGCGGCGCGGGCGATGGCCGAGATCGCGTCGAGATCGCACGATGCGTCGACGGCGTCCGCGAGACGATCGAGCGACTTCTCGATGGCTTCCCGCTGCTCGACGACGGGGACGAGCCCGAGATGCCGGTCGCGCCACGCGAGCCCCTCGGCGCGCGTGAGCACACCGAGCACCGGGATGCCGATCGGTTCGAGGGCCTCTCGCAGCATCGACTCGTGCGCCGGGCTGCCGACGCGGTTCAGCACCAGCCCGGCGACGCGAACGGCAGGATCGAAGGTCGTGTACCCGTGCACCAGCGCCGCCACCGAGCCGCTCATCGCCGACGCGTCGACCACCAGCACGACCGGCGCGTCGAGGAGCCGGGCGACGTGCGCGGTGCTCGCCGGGTTGCCGTTCTCGGCCGCCCCGTCGAACAGGCCCATGACTCCCTCGACGACGAGCACGTCGGCGCCGTTTGCCGCCTTCCCCGCCAGGGGCGCGATCTTCTCCTCGGCGCAGATCCACGCGTCGAGATTCCGGCCCGGCCGTCCCGTCGCGAGGGCGTGGTACCCGGGATCGATGAAGTCGGGGCCGACCTTCGCCGGGGCGACCCGATCGCCGCGCCGGCGAAACGCCGCCATGAGACCGGTGGCGACCGTCGTCTTGCCGACGCCGGAGTGCGTGCCGGCGACGACGAGGCGCGGCCCGAGCGCACCCATCAGTACTCGATGCCCTTCTTGCCCTTGACCCCGCGGTCGTACGTGTGCTTGACCTTGCGCATCTCGGTCACCGTGTCGGCGAGCTCGACGAGCTCGTCGGCCGCGTCGCGTCCCGTCATGACCACGTTCGTTCCCTCGGCGCGGTCGCGGATGCCGGCGACCACCTCGTCGACCGGGACCCACTCGTACTTCACGGCGTACGTCAGCTCGTCGAGGATCAGCAGGTCGAAGTCACCCGACGCGAGCTTGGCCGCCGCGACGTCCCAGGCGTGCCGCCCCTTCGCCGCCGTCTCGTCGAGATCGGTCGACTCCCAGGTGAAGCCGTCGCCGAGTGTGTGCCACTCGACTCCGAGCTGGTCGGCGAGCTTGCGCTCGCCCGTCTTCCACTTCCCGCCCTTGATGAACTGCACGACACCGACGCGCCATCCCCGCGCCCACCCGCGTGCCATCACGCCGAACGCGGCCGACGACTTGCCCTTGCCGTGCCCGGTGTTGAGCAGGACGATCGACTCACCGCGCGCCACGTGCCGCAGAGTAGGCCCGCGGCGACGGCGGCTTTGGCGGCCCCAGGCGCCCGGCGCCGGCGCTGGCTATGGTGAGCGGCGCAGCGCAGGGAACGCCGGTGTGAGTCCGGGGCTGTCCCGCAACTGTGACCGGGGAGCGAACCCCACCAGACGGTCACGGCCCTTCGGGGTTGGAAGGCCGGGGTGAGCGACGATCCGGAGCCAGGAGACCTGCCTGCCCGAGAATCCTCGGGAAGACGCGGAGACGTCGTGGAACTCCAGCTTCGGTCCCGATCTGAAGCAGGTCGCCAGCTCTCGGTGCTCGTGTGGCGCCTCGATCGCCCGCTGCGCGTGGCCGCGTCGGCCCCGCACGGCGGTGGTCTCGCCACACGCCGGTGGATCGTGAACGCGGAGGTGCCGCCGTCGTACGCGCGCCGTGACCCCGATCACCATCTCCGCAAGCTCGCCGTCTCGCTGGGGCTGCCGGGTCACGGCGTGGGCATGCTCACGGCCGCGGACGTGCGGTCGTTCGTCACCACCGTGGACGAGGGCGTCGAGGTCGTCGCCACCGTCGGGCTCGGCGAGCCCGAATGGGCGGCGGCGGAGCCCCGAGCGGAGCCACGGGTGCCGGTCCGCCTCGCCGGGACGATCAACGTGGTCGCCCTGCTGCCGGCGCGCCTCTCGGACGCGGCGCTCGTCAACGCGATCGCGACGGCCACCGAGGCCAAGGCGCAGGCGCTCTTCGAGCTCGGGATCGCCGGCACGGGCACCGCGACCGACGCCGTGTGCATCGCGACCCCGGCCGACGGGCGGGCGGAGACCTTCGGCGGTCCCCGGTCGCGGTGGGGCTCCCGGCTGGCCCGAGCCGTCCGCGACGCTGTCCGGCTGGGCGCGTCGGGGTGATCGTGCTCGTGCTCGGCGGGGCCCGGTCGGGCAAGTCGGCCTACGCGGAGCGGCGCGCCGCATCCCTCCCCGAGCCCGTCTCGTACGTGGCCACCGTGTGCATGGACGGCGACGCCGACCTCGCGGCGCGGTCGACGCGCACCGGGCCCGGCGACCGGCGTCGTGGACGACCATCGAGGCGTTTTCCGAGGTGACCGACGTGCTGCGCGCGACTCGCGGGACCGTCGTGCTCGACGCGCTCGGCCCGTGGGTGGCGGCTGCGCCCGCGTTCGGTGTCGATGCCACCGAGCTCTGCGACGCGCTGGCCGCGCGGGACGGCGACACCGTCGTGGTGTCCGAGGAGGTCGGGCTGGGCGTCCATCCCGAGACGGCAGCCGGGCGCCGGTTCCGGGATGTCCTCGGCGAGCTGAACCAGGCGGTAGCAACCGTCGCGGACCAGGTCGTCCTGGTCGTGGCCGGCCGTGCGCTCCCCCTTCAATCGGCCGGCTGATGCGCCGGGCCCTCGCCTTCCTGACCCCGCTCTTCGGCGCGTCGGAGCCGCGCCCCGAGACCCTGACGTGGTTCCCCTTCGCCGGCGCCGCGCTCGGGCTCGTCCTCGGCGGAGTCTGGTGGGGCGCAGAACGCGTGCGGCCGGCGGCGGTGGCGGCGGCGATCGTGGTCGCGGCCGACCTCGCCCTCACCGGGTTGCTGCACGTCGACGGCCTCGCCGACTCCGCCGACGGATTGCTGCCACAGCTCGACCGGACGCGGCGCCTCGAGGTGATGGCGACTCCCGACGTCGGCGCGTTCGGCGTGGCGACGGTCGGAGCGGTGCTCCTGTTGCGCTGGGCATCGCTGGCGACGATGGCGCCGTCGCCGCTGCTCCTCGGCGGGTTGTGGTGCGCGTCGCGGACGGCGATGGCGGTCACCGCCCGGACCGTGCCGTACGCGCGCCCGGCGGGCTCGCGTCGTCGTTCCTCGGCCGCCGCGCCCTCCCGCCGCCGTCCTCGGCGGCGTGCTCGCCGCCGCCATGGCGTTCGCCGGTCCTGGCCTGCCGGGCGCGGTCGCGGTCGGTGCGGTCGCCGTGGGAGCGGCCGGGATCGTCGTCCTGGCGCGCCGCCGCATCGGCGGGTTCACGGGCGAGTGCTCGGCGCGAGCGGCATGGTCGGCGAGACGGCCGGCCTCGTCGTGGCGGCGGCGCGATGGTGAACCGTCCGCTCGGCGCCGCCGCGGGCGTGATGGCCGACCGCCTGCTCGGAGAGCCCCCGGTGGCCGCCCACCCCGTCGCCGGGTTCGGTGCCGTGATGCGCAAGGTGGAGACGCGCCCTCTACCGCGCGCGGTGACCGGCTGGAGCCGCGCACACTGCGTCGGTGTCGGGATGGCGGCGGCCGCCGGTGCCGCACTCCGCTCCCCCGCGGTGGCTGTGTACGTCACGGTCGCCGGACGGTCGCTCGCGGAGACCGCGTTGGGCATCGAAGCGACGCTGGAGCGTCACGACCTCGCCGCGGCCCGCGGCAGCTCCCTGCCCTTGTGGGGCGCGGCCGTCGCAGCTCGACGAGTCCGAGATCGCACGTGCCGTCGTCGAATCCGTGGCGGAGAACACCGTCGACGCCGTCGTGGCACCCGCGGTGGGCAGCCGTAGCCGGCGCACCCGGCGTGTTCGTGTACCGGGCGGTCAACACGCTGGACGCCATGGTCGGCCATCGCTCGCTGCGCTACGAGCAGTTCGGTTGGGCCAGCGCCCGTCTCGACGACCTGGCCGGCTTGATCCGGCCCGGGTCACCGCTGGGCTCGTCGCCGCGGCGCGGCCGCGCTCAGCCACTCGGGTCGCGGCGCGCCGTGCGCGAGGACGCCTGCCGGCGCATCCGTCGCCCAACGCCGGCATCGCCGAGGCCGCGCTCGAGGCCGCCCTCGGGCTGCGGCTCGGCGGCACGAACCGGTACGGCCACGTGCTCGAGCACCGGCCGGCGCTCGGGGACGGGCCGCACCCCTGCGCCCATCGACATCCGCGGCTGGTTCGGCTGTCGTGGGACGCGACGGGCGCGTTCGTCGCCCTGCTCGCCATGCCGGCGGTGCTGCGCTGGCTTGGCGTCGCCGCGTCGGGAGGCACCGGTGAGCGTGCCGCCGCCGGGCGTCCACGGCGGTGACGGACCGGCGGTC
>CAWIJM010000006.1:0-35252 GCA_963836445.1 uncultured Actinomycetes bacterium | reverse complement strand
TGCGTAACAGGACGGCGATGGCGGCGAGCGTGGCAGCGTCGATCCACCACGTCCGCCGGTCGACGGCGGGGCGCGGACGCTCCGCCGCCACCGGTCTCGCCATCCGCGGAAGTTACCGCGCGATTCTCGGTTTCCACCGCGGCGCGCCGTGGTAAGTTCGACGGTGTCCCCTGGTGCCCTCCCGCAGATCTGCGTTTTGGGTGACGTGTGCCGGGGACTGGCTCTCGACGAAGGTGGGGGTGGTCGTGGCGAAGCACATCTTTGTGACCGGCGGCGTCGCGTCGAGCCTCGGGAAGGGCCTCACCGCCGCTTCGCTCGGCGGCTGCTGAAGAGCCGGGGGCTGCGGGTCACGATGCAGAAGCTCGACCCGTACATCAACGTCGACCCGGGACGATGAACCCCTTCCAGCACGGCGAGGTGTTCGTCACCGACGACGGCGGCGAGACCGACCTCGACCTCGGCCACTACGAGCGCTTCGTCGACGTCCCGCTCACCAAGAAGTCGAACGCCACGACCGGCTCGATCTACCAGGAGGTCCTCGCCAAGGAGCGGCGCGGCGCGTACCTCGGCCAGACCGTGCAGGTCATCCCGCACATCACCGACGAGATCAAGGAACGGATCCTCCGCCTCGCCGACGACGAGGTCGACGTCGTCATCACCGAGATCGGCGGCACCGTCGGCGACATCGAGATCCTCCCGTTCCTCGAGGCGGATCCGCCAGTTCCGCAAGGACGTCGGCCGCGAGAACGTCTTCTACGTGCACGTGACGCTGGTGCCGTTCATCGGGCCCTCCGGCGAGCAGAAGACCAAGCCGACCCAGCACTCGGTCACCGAGCTGCGCAGCCGCGGCATCCAGCCCGACGCGATCGTGTGCCGCTCCGACCGGCCGATCCCGACGCGGCTCAAGGAGAAGATCTCCCAGCTCTGCGACGTGCCCGAGGCGGGCATCGTCTCCGCCGTCGACGCCGACAGCCTTTACGAGATCCCGCTCGTGCTCCACGACGAGGGCCTCGACGACTACGTCTGCCAGGTGCTGCACCTCGAGCGCGAGGCCCCCGACCTCGCGCGAGTGGCGCAACCTCGTGCACCGCGTCGGCGCGGCCGACCAGGAGGTGCGCATCGGCCTGGTCGGCAAGTACGTGAACCTTCCCGACGCGTACCTGTCCGTCGCCGAGGCGCTCCGCCACGGCGGCTACGCCTGCCGGGACGGGTGCTGATCGACTGGATCGCCTCCGACGACGCCGAGGGCCTGCTCGCGAAGGCCGGCTGAGGGACCTCGACGGCATCGTGATCCCCGGCGGCTTCGGGTTCCGCGGCATCGAAGGCAAGATCGCCGCCGCCGCTTCGCCCGGGAGCACCGCCTGCCGTTCCTCGGCCTGTGTCTCGGCCTCCACTGCGCGGTCATCGAGTTCGCGCGCGACGTCTGCGGGTTGTCCGGCGCCAACTCGAGCGAGTTCGACCCGACTCTCCCCATCCCGTGATCGACCTCATGGACGAGCAGCGCGAGGTGATCGACCTCGGCGGCACGATGCGCCTCGGCGTGTACCCGGCCAAGCTCCACGACGGCACGCTCGTCCAGCGTGCCTACGGCGAAGAGGTCGTGTACGAGCGGCACCGCCACCGCTACGAGGTGAACAACCAGTACCGCCGCCCACTCGAGGACGCCGGCATGGTGTGCTCGGGCACCTCGCCCGACGACCGCCTCGTCGAGTTCATCGAGCTGCAGACCGCGGTGCACCCCTTCTTCGTCGCCACGCAGGCGCACCCCGAGTTCAAGAGCCGTCCCGACCGCCCGCACCCGCTGTTCGCCGCGTTCGTCGCGGCGGCGGTGACCGGGCCGACGGCCGTGCGCCGCGGCTCCCCATCGAGGCCGAGCCGGCCGCGCCCGGCAGCCGCCTCTTGAGCCCGTTCCGGATCCTCGGCTCCGAGACGGTCGTCGACACCGGCTTCCTCCGCCTCGCCGACCTCGAGGTCGAAGGCGAGGCGAGCGGTTCACCCGCCTCGTGGTCCGCCATCCGGGCGCGGTCGTGGTCGTGCCCGTCGAGCCCGACCGCGAGCACGTCCTGCTGGTGCGCCAGTACCGCGCCGCCGCCGACCGCGAGCTCCTCGAGGTGGTGGCGGGCAAGCGCGACGTCGACGGCGAAGCCGCCCGAGACGACCGCGTCGCGAGATGCACGAGGAGATCGGCCGCCGCCCCGGCCGGCTGGTGAAGCTGTGCGAGTTCTACAACTCGCCGGGCTTCTGCGACGAGTACACGCATCTCTACGCGCGCTCGACGTCGAGGAGCTCGACGCCCCGCCGCCGTCAACGCCGAGGAACGGGCGATGACCGTCGAGCGGGTCCACCTCGACGAGATCGACCACCTCATCGCGACGGCGCGATCGTCGACGCCAAGAGCATCGTCGGGCTCCTGCTCACGCGGCGGTACCTGGGTGGCGAGTTCGACGGGTTCCGCGGCTGAGCGCCGGCCGTCGCCATCATCGGGACATGACCGGGATCGTCCGTGACGCCAGTGCGCGGCCGGACGACTTGCTCGATCGGCTCCTCGTCGAGCACGACTCCTGGCTGACCGTCGAGCGCGGGCTGGCCGCCAACTCGCTGGCGGCGTACCGCCGCGACCTGCGCCGCTACGCCGCCTTCCTCCGCGAGCGCGGGGAGCACGATCCCGACCGCGGTCCGGGAGGACGACGGTCCTCGCCTACGTGGAGGACTTGAAGTCGGCAGTCGACGACGACGGGCGCCCGCGTACGCGCCCTCCTCGATCGCCCGGGCGCTCGTCGCGGTCCGGTCGTTCCATCGCTTCTGCCTCGAGGAGGGGCTCCTCGCCGTCGACCCGAGCGAGGAGGTCGGCGCGCCGCGGGTGCCCCTGGGCATCCCGAAGGCGCTCACCGAGGACGAAGTCGAGGCGCTGCTCGGCGCGGTCATCGGTGACACGGCCCGGGCCCAGCGTGATCGCGCCATCGTCGAGACGCTGTACGCCACCGGCGTGCGCATCAGCGAGCTCGTCGGCCTCGACCGGCGCGACCTCGACCTCGACGACGGGCTCGTACGCGTGCTGGGGAAGGGCAGCAAGGAACGCATCGTGCCGGTCGGACGCTCGGCCCGCGATGCGCTGACCGCCTACCTCGCCGACGGCCGCCCGCAGCTCGCTCGCCCCGACCGCCCACCCCGCGGCGGCGGCGATGCCGTGATCCTGAACGTTCGGGGTGGCCGGTTGAGCCGGCAGAGCTGCTGGAAGATCGTGCGCACGGCGGGGGAGCGGGCGGGCTTGAGCGCTCGCCTCTCGCCGCACGTGCTGCGCCACTCGTGCGCGACGCACATGCTGGAGCGGGGCGCCGACATCCGGGTAGTGCAAGAGCTCCTCGGCCACGCCAGCCTCTCCACCACCCAGGTGTACACAAAGGTGTCGCCTGAGCGGCTGCGAGCGGTCTACGAGGCGGCCCATCCCCGGGCCCGATTCCCCGGGAGCCCCGCCCCGGGCGAGCAGTAGGCTTTTGTCTCATGCCCGAGACGCTCGATCCGACGTTGCGCGACCGCCTGCAGGAAGAGCGGGACCGTTTGCACGACCAGCTGCGCCAGATGGGCGTCGGCCCGGGCGGCAAGCTCGACTTCGACGACGGCTTCGCCGATTCGGGCCAGGTCACCGCCGAGCGCGGCGAGGTCGAGGCCCTCGGTGGAACCCTGCTCGAGACGCTGGGGGAGATCGAGGACGCGCTGCGCAAGTTCGACGCCGGGACGTACGGGCGCTGCGAGTCGTGCGGCAACCAGATCGCCGAGGCGCGGCTCGAAGCGATGCCGGCAGCCCGGCTGTGCATCAACTGCGCGTCGCAGCCGCCGCTGAGCTCGATCCTCGCGACTTGAGCGCCGAGGTCGAAGAGCGCCTCGTCTTCTTCGCCTGCCTGTTCCTGGCGATCATCCTGCACGAGATCAGTCACGGCGTCGTCGCGCTGTTCTTCGGTGACGACACGGCCAACGCGCCGGCCGTCTCACACTGAACCCGATCCCGCACATCGACCCGTTCGGCTCGATCATCCTGCCCGCGCTGCTCACGATCAGCGGGTTCGGCGCGTTCGGTTGGGCCAAGCCGGTCCCCGTGGACCCGACGAAACTGCGGAAACCGCGCCGCGAGATGCTCTACGTCGGGCTCGCCGGCCCCCTGTCGAACTTCGCGTTGATGGTGGTGGCGGCGGTCGTGGCACGCGCCGCCTTCGGCGCGTACACAGGCGACGCGTTCCGGATCGCGGACCTGCCGCTCGTGATCCAGGTGCTGCTGTTCTTCGCGCTCGCGAATCTCATCCTGGGCCTGTTCAACCTGTTGCCGATCCCGCCGCTCGACGGCTCGTCGCTCATCGAGCGGGTGCTGCCACGCGAGTGGCTGCCGGGCTGGTACCGGTTCCGCCCGTACGGGATCCTCGTGCTGTTGCTCGTCGGCTTGTCGACGAACCTGTTCGGCCGGCTCTTCTCGCCGTTCATCGACGGGCTGTTCGACTTCATCGTCCAATGACCCGGCTGAGGCCCCTGCACCTTGGACGTCGCTTCGTGCGAGCGCTGTGGCCGGGCCCGCCGCGGGAGCGCGACGTCGCGTGGGTGGCGAGCATCCTCGAGCCCGGCGAGCTCCGGTTGTGGCGGTCGCTCCCGAACCACGACCAGCGGTACACGATCCGGGTCGCGAAGCTGGTCGAGGAACGCCTCGCCGGCACCGAGTTCGCCGGGCAGCAGCAGTGGCTGGCGGCGGCGCTGCTCCACGACGTCGGCAAGCTCGACGCCGGCCTCGGCGTGTTCGGGCGCAGCGTCGCGACCGTCATGGGCGCAGCCGCGGGGCCGGCCCGCGTCGACCGGTGGGCGCAGACCTCCGGCTTTCGGCGTCGGGCGGCGGGGTACCTCGACCACGACGAGCGGGGAGCCGACCGGATCCGCGCCGCCGGCGGGCGTGACGAGGCGGCGCGTTGGGCGCGGGCGCATCATCAGCCGCGATCGCTGGCCCGCGAGCGGCGTACCGATCCCCGTCGCCGAAGCGCTCGAAGCCGCCGACAACGCCTGACCACCGCGGCCGCGTCGGCGACGAACGGCGGGGCTACGCGAGCGGCGGCGGCGGCAGCAGCCCGGCCGCGTCGCGAGCGCGGGCGAGCACCGGGTCGGCGATGGCGCGGGCTTTGTCGGCGCCCCGGGCCAGCTGCCGGTCGACCTCGGCGGGATCGGCTTCGAGCTTCGTGTACGCCTCCTGAAGCGGACGCAACGCTTCGACGACGGCATCGGCGACGGCGGCCTTGAACGCGCCGTACCCCGACTCGGCGAACTCGCGCTCCACCTCGGGAACGGCCCGGCCGGTCACGGCGGCGTGGATCTCGAGCAGGTTCGAGACCCCGGGCTTGTTCGCGGGGTCGTAGCGGACGTCGGTGCCCGAGTCGGTGACGGCCGACTTGATCTTCTTGACCACGGCTTCGGGCGGGTCGAGGAGGGGCACGGTGCCCTGGGGCGAGTCGGCCGACTTCGACATCTTGGCCGTCGGGTTCTGGAGGTCCATGATGCGCGCGCCGACGGGCGGGAACGTGGCCTTGGGAACGACGAACGTGTCGCCGAAGCGGGTGTTGAACCGGATCGCCACGTCACGGGCGAGCTCGAGGTGTTGGCGCTGGTCGTCGCCGATCGGCACCTCGTCGGTGTCGTACAGGAGGATGTCGGCGACCATCAGGACCGGGTAGTCGAACAGGCCGGCCGAAACGGACTCCTGGCCTTCGCTCTTGTCCTTGAACTGGGTCATCCGGCGGAGCTCGCCGAAGGTCGCGACGCAATTGAGGAGCCAGGTCAGCTCGGCGTGCGCGGCCACGTGGCTCTGCACGAACAACACGCACCGGGCCGGGTCGAGGCCCGCCGCCATCAACAGGACCGCGGTCTGTCGTGTCGCGCGCGCTGAGCTCGGCGGGGGAGTACGGCACCGTCATCGCGTGGAGGTCGACGACGCAGTAGATCGCGTCCTGGCGGTCCTGCTCGGCCGCCCAGCGGCGCACCGCGCCGAGGTAGTTGCCGAGGTGCATCTCTCCCGTGGGCTGGATCCCGGAGAACACGCGTGGCATCGGCTGAGGCTACCTGCGGGTTCGCTCGCAACCGTGCGGGATTGCCCGGTTTCGGCGAAGGGCTCCGGTACGCTGAAACGCAATGTCGTACGAGGTGTCGACGTCCGTCTTCGAGGGCCCGTTCGACCTCCTCCTGCACCTGATCCTCAAGCAGGAGGTCGACCTGTGGGAGATCTCGCTCTCGCGGATCGTCGACGAGTACCTCGCCGAGCTCGAGCGTATGGAGAGCTTCGACCTCGACGTGACGACCGAGTTCCTCCTCATCGCGGCGACGCTCGTCGACCTCAAGGCGCGCCGCCTCCTCCCGTCGCTCGCAAGAGGTCGAGCTCGACGAGGAGCTCCTGCGCTTCGAGGAACGTGATCTCCTGCTCGCCCGCCTCCTCGAGTGCAAGACGTTCAAGGACGCGGCCCGCGCGATGGAGACGCTCGTTCGGCGCGCCGATCGCAGCCTGGCCGCGACGCGCCGGCCCCGAAGAACCCTTCCGCGTCGCTCAAGCCCGACGCGCTCGATCGGGTGGCGCCGTCGACGTTGCTGGCGGCGGCCCTCCGAGGCCTGGCGCCGAAGGCGACACAAGAGATCCAGGTCGACCACATCGCGCCGATCCGCGCCAGCGTGCGCGACGCTGTCGAGGTCGTCCTCGCCGTCCTGCCCGAGCACGACACGCTCAGCTTCCGTCAGCTGGTCGCCGACGCGCCGACGCAGCTCGAGGCGATCGTGCGCTTCCTCGCCATCCTCGAGCTCTACAAGCAGGGCGTCGTCGACCTCGAGCAGTTCGACACGTTCGGCGATCTGCGCGTGCGCCGCTTGCGGGAGGGCGAGACCGCCCTCGATGCGGCCAGCCTGGCCGAGTGGGACGAGCCCGAGGGCGCACCCGAGGACGGGCGCGAGCGGTGGCCTCGGAGCCCGAGTAGCCGTGTACGACGATCCGCTCGACGAAGCCACCCGAAGCCTGCGAGCCCACGAGGCGCGCCGGGTCGTCGAGGCCGTCGTGATGGCCGCGACCGACCCTGTCGAGCCGAGCTTCCTGGCTCAGCTCGTCGAGCTGCCGGTCGCGAGCATCGAAGAGCTGTGCCGCGAGCTCGCCGCCGAATACGACGATGCGGGCCGCGGCTTCGTGCTGATGAAGGTGGCGGGCGGTTACCGGTACCAGACGCACCCCGATCTGGCGCCGTACGTCGAGCGCTTCGTGCTCGAGGGACAACACTCGCGCCTGTCGGCGCCCGCGTTCGAGACGCTGGCGATCGTCGCCTACAAGCAACCGATCTCCCGCGGGCAGATCTCCGCGATCCGCGGCGTCGACGTCGAGTCGGTGCTCAGCACGCTCCTGCGGCGCGGATACATCGAGGAGGTCGGTCGCGACCCCGGACCGGGCCAAGCCGTGATGTACGGGACGACGCGCGAGTTCCTCGAACGCCTCGGACTCGACTCACTCGCCGACCTTCCGCCGCTCGGCGACTTCGTGCCCACTCCCGACGTCGTCGACGCGCTCGAGCGCGGTTTGCGCGTCTCCGACGACCCCGCGCCCAACCCGTAGATGACGACCCGGACGCCGTCCGGGCAACCCGGCAGCAGCGCAGAGGGTGAACGACTCCAGAAGGTCCTCGCCCGGGCAGGATTCGGCTCCCGGCGCGCCGCCGAGGAGCTGATCGCCGGCGGACGCGTGACTGTCGACGGCGCGGTGGCCAGGCTCGGACAACGCATCGACCCGGAACGCATGCACGTCGAGGTGGACGGAGTCCCCGTCCCCGTGCGCGACGACGTCGTGTACTACCTGCTGAACAAGCCGCGCCGCGTCGTCACGACGGCCCGGGATCCCGAGGGGCGAACGACGGCAGTCGACCTCGTGCCGAGCGAGCCCCGCGTGTTCCCGGTCGGTCGCCTCGATTACGACACCGAAGGGCTGCTCGTCCTCACCAACGACGGTGAGCTCGCGCAACTCGTCACGCATCCTCGCCATGGCATCGAGAAGACGTACCTCGCCGAGGTTTCGGGCGTACCCACTCGCGCCACGCTCCGGTCGCTCCGCGAGGGCGTCGCGCTCGACGACGGACCGACGGCGCCGGCTCGCGTCCGGCTCGTGCAACAGCAGGGCGACAACGCCGCGCTCGAGGTCGTCCTGCACGAGGGCCGCAACCGCATCGTGCGGCGCATGTGCGAAGCGGTCGGTCATCCCGTTCGGCGGCTCGTCCGGACACGCGTCGGGCCGATCACCGACCGTCGCCTCGCGCCCGGGGCGTGGCGTGCGTTGAGCCCACGCGAGGTCCGGGCCCTGTACGCCGCCGCGTCCGAGCCCGCAACGCCCCCGAGCGATGACTCGAACCCCGACTAATCTCAGTGCGCGAAGGACGGCGGCTTTGCCGACCGTCTTCGCAGGAGCCGGAGCTTGCGACGGCGACCAAAGGAACGATATTGAGGCTTCGGGCGCTGCGCGGCGCGATCACGTGCAACGAGAACACCAAGCAGGAGATCGAGGAGAAGACCCAGCGGCTGGTCAAGGAGCTCCTCGCCCGCAACGAGCTCGAGCACGACGACCTCGTCAGCGTCGTCTTCACCGCGACCGACGACCTGACCGCGGAGTTCCCGGCCGCCGCCGCTCGTAGCGTCGGACTCGGTGACATCCCGTTGTTGTGCGCCCGCGAGCTTGCCATCGACGACGGGAAGCCAATGTGCATCCGCGTCCTCGTCCATTGCTACACGGAGCGACCCCGCGACGAGCTGCACCACGTGTACCTCGAGGGTGCGCGAACGCTCCGTGACGACCTGCCGGAGTAGCCGCGTGCGCCGCCGCGGTCCGGGACCACGTTGAGACGAGACGCGGCGCGATGATCAGAGCCGAGATCACGATCGCGGGACCGCGACCACTGCGCGGGACGGTGCGCGTCCCGGGCGACAAGGGCATCTCGCACCGTGCATTGCTGGCGGCGACGCTGGCATCCGGGCGCAGCACCATTCGGACCCTCGCGGACGGCGACGACGTGCAGCGAACGCGCGCTGCGCTCGAGCATCTTGGCGTCCGCGTGAAGGACTCCGAGCCGTCGACGGTGGCGGTCGTCGGCACAGGCGCCGCCGGACTCCACGAGCCGGACGCCGTGATCGACTGCGGCAACTCGGGCACGACGATGCGCATGCTCGCCGGGCTGCTCGCAGGTCGCCCGTTCCTGAGCGTGCTCAGCGGCGACAGCTCGCTCCAAGGACGGCCGATGGGGCGCGTCGTCCGTCCGTTGCGCGCATTGGGGGCGCATGTCGACGGGCGCGAAGAAGGTGCGCTTGCGCCGCTCGTGATCCGGGGCGGCGGTCTCACCGGTCGCCGCATCGAGCTCGACGTCGTGAGCGCGCAGGTGAAGACGGCGTTGATCCTCGCCGCCCTCCAGGCCCGGGACGCGACCGAGGTCGTCGAGCCCGAGCCCAGCCGCGACCACACCGAGCGCATGCTCGAAGCGCTTCGAGCCCCCGTCACACGCGTCGACGACCGCACGACGCGGATCGAAGCGGGTGCGCCGACGCCCTTCGAGCTCGACGTGCCCGGGGACCCGTCATCGGCCGCGTTGTTCGCCGTGGCCGCGTGCATCACACCGGGCTCGTCGATCGTGATCGAGGACGTGTGCCTCAACCCGCGCCGTCTGGGCTTCGTCGAGGTGCTCCGCCGCATGGGCGCGCGCGTCGTCGCCCAACCGACGGGGGAGCGGCTCGGCGAGCCCGTCGGCCGTCTGGAGGTCGAGGCCTCGCCGCTCGTCGCCACCACGATCGTGCCCGACGAAGGGATGATCGACGAGATCCCCGTGCTCGCGGTCGCGGCGGCGTTCGCGGACGGGCTCACCGAGATCCAGGGCATCGCCGAGCTGCGCGTGAAGGAGAGCGACCGCATCAACACGATCCAGCAGGAGCTGGCGCAGATGGGCGTCGGCGTCGAGACGAAATTGGATGCGTTGACGATCCGCGGCGGGAAGCCGCGCCCGGCGATGTTCAAGAGCCACGGCGACCACCGGATCGCGTTGGCAGCAGCGGTCGCCGCCAACGCCATGCCGGGCGAGTCCACCGTGCGCGGCTGGAACTCGGTCGCGGTGTCGTACCCGCGCTTCGCCGACGACCTCAGCACGGTGGCGGGCGGGCGCGGCGCATGATCCGGGTGGTGGCCATCGACGGGCCCGCGGGCTCGGGCAAGTCGACCGTCGCCCGCGGCGTCGCTTCGACGCTCGGTCTCGACGTGCTCGACACGGGTGCGATGTACCGGGCCGTCACGCTCCTCGCCATCGAGCGTGGCCTCGACCTCGGCGACGGAGAGGGCATCGCGCGCGCAGCCGAGCAGGCGGTCCTCGAGCTCGGTGATCCGCCCGGGAGCGTCCGGCTCGACGGCCGCGACGTCAGCCGCGAGATCCGCGGCCCGGCGGTGTCGGGAGGCGTATCGGAAGTGTCGTCGCATCCGGGGGTCCGCGCGCTCCTCCGCGCCCGGCAGCGGGAATGGGTCGAGCAACGCGGTGGGGGAGTCGTGGAGGGCCGCGACATCGGGACCGTCGTGTTCACCGACGCACCGCTCAAGGTCTTCCTCACCGCCAACGAGGACGAACGGGCCCGCCGGCGCCACCGAGACGAGGAAGCCGCCGCCCGCCCCGCCGACCTGGAGTCCGTGCGCGACGCGGTGGACCGACGCGACACGCTCGACAACCGGACCACGCCCCTGAATCCCGCCCCCGACGCCGTCGTGATCGACACGACCGGCCGCGACATCGACGACGTCGTCAAGGAGGTCGTCGAGCGCTACGAGGCCGCGGTCGGAGCCGAGCCGTGATCGCCCGGCGTCGGGGCGACCTCGGCAAGCGGATCTTCTACCGTGTCGCGCGGGCGCTCATCCTCACACCGTTCAAGGCGATCTTCTTGGTACGCGTCCGTGGGCGCGAGAAGGTGCCGCGCACGGGCGCGTTCGTGGTGGCGCCGTCGCACCGGTCGCTCATGGACATCTTCTTCACCGGGTACATCACTCGTCGCCGCATCCGGTTCATGGCCAAGCAGGAGCTGTTCGAGAAGCCGTTCCTCGCCTGGCTGTTCACCGCGCTGGGCGGGTTCTCGGTCGAGCGGGGGAGCGCCGATCGCGCCGCGTTGCGCGCGGCGCAGGAGGCGCTCGAAGACGGCGAGGCGGTTGCGATCTTCCCGGAGGGGACGCGGCGGCACGGTCGCGACGTCGTCGGCCTCTTCGACGGCGGGGCCTACCTCGCGACCCGCCTCGGCGTCCCGATCGTGCCCGTCGGGATCGGTGGCAGCGAGCAGATCCTCGCGTCCGGCAAGACGTTGCCTCGCCCGCACCGGGTCGCGATCGTCGTCGGTGACCCGATCCAGCCGCCCGACCGCAGCGCGGGGCGCGTGCGCCGTCAAGAGGTCACGGACACGACGGAGAAGGTCCGGGTGGAGCTGCAGACCTGCTTCGACGAGGCGCTCGCGCTCGCCGGCGTGCCGTACGACTCGGCTGCGAGGTCCTCAGCGGGCGAGCTCGGCCAGGACCAATGACGCGTCCATCCCCCGGTCGTCGCTGAACGGGCCGCCGCGGCGGCGTGCGTCCACCGGGTCGCCGCCGACCATGAGGGCGGCCAGCCCGTCGAGGGCGGGCACGAGCTCCCGCAGCTCCCGCGGGGGAGGGAAGTACTCGTCCTCGTCGGTCACGTAGACGGGTTCCACGCCATCTCTCGGGTCGAGCTTGGCGATGACCGCCTGCACCAGGTCCTCGGGAGCGCTGGCGCCGGCGGTCACGCCGACGATGCCGACGCCCGCCAGCTCGTCGACTTCGAGCTCGTCGGGCCCGTCGACGCGCACGACGACGGGAGATCCGGCGCTCCGTGCCACCTTCGTGAGCGCGATGGTGTTCGACGAGTTCGCGCTGCCGATCACCACGACCGCGTCGGCGCGGGTGGCGATGGCCGTCAGCGCAGCCTGCCGGTTCGTCGTCGCGAAGCACAGATCGTTGCGGGTCGCCGTCCACAGCTCGGGAAACTGCTCGCGCGTGCGATCCATGATGCCCTCCCAGTCGTGCATCGAGAGGGTTGTCTGCGCCAGCAACGCGACCTTCGAGGGATCGTGCACCTCGGGGAGCACGTCATCGAGGTCCTCTTCGTGCTCGACCAGCTGCATCACGTCGGGTGCGACCGCGAGAGTGCCGATCGCCTCGTCGTGGCCGGCGTGGCCGACGTAGAGGACCGTGAACCCCTTGTCGGCCCGGACCTTCGCCTCGTGGTGGACCTTGGTGACGAGCGGGCACACCGCGTTCACGACGAACCGGTTGCGGCTGCGGGCGTTCGCGACGACGTCCGGAGCAGACCCGTGGGCGGAGAGCATGAGCGGCGCGTTGTCGGGCACTTCGTCGACGTCGTCGACGAACACGACCCCGAGGTCGCGGAACCGGTCGACGACGAGCCGGTTGTGGACGATCTCGTGGTAGCAGTAGACGGGCGGCTCGAACACCCGGACCATCCACGCCAGGGCCTTGATCGCCATCTCGACCCCGGCGCAATAGCCGCGAGGTTGGGCGAGGAGCACACGTTCGACGGCCACGCGCGCCACGGTATCGGCCGAGCCCTCCGACGCCGGCACGGGCTGTGACAGGGGCGTCCCGTAGGATTGCCGCATGCCCCCCGCGTGTCGTGGCGGTGGCGCCCGACTCGCCGGCAGAGTCGACCGGGATCCAGCCCGGCGACGAGGTCCTCGCCCTCAACGGCGAAGCGGTGCGCGACGTCATCCGCTATCAACTCCAGGCCGACGAGCCCGTCGTCGAGCTCGAGGTCCGCCGCGGCGGCCTCGAGCAGCTCACAGTGGTCGAGAAGCCGGCGGGCGCTCCCCTCGGCCTCGAGCTCGACAGCCCGGTGTTCGACCGGGTGCAGACCTGCGACAACCACTGCCCGTTCTGCTTCATCCACCAGCTGCCGAAGGGCATGCGGCGGAGCCTGTACCTGAAGGACGACGACTACCGGCTGTCGTTCCTCTACGGGAACTTCACCACCCTCACCCGCTTCACCGAAGCCGATCTCGAGCGAGTCGTCATGGAGAAGCTCGGCCCGCTGTACGTGAGCATTCACGCGACCGATCCCGACGTGCGGACGCGCCTCCTCCGCAACCGCCGCGGAGCAACCAGCCTCCGGTGGCTCGGCGCGCTGCTCGACTCCGGCATCGAGGTGCACGGCCAGGTCGTCGTGTGCCCTGGCATCAACGATGGCCCCGTGCTCGACGACACATTGCTCGGGATCCTCGACCGGTTCCCCCGACTGGCGACGGTCGGGATCGTCCCCTTGGGCGTGAGCGACCACACGACCGAGCCCGACATGCGCGAGCACAGCGTCGCCGAGGCGGGCGCCGTCCTCGACACCGTCGGTCGTTGGCAGTCCCGGTTCTTCGACGCGCTCGGGCGCCGGCTCGCGTACGCGGCCGACGAGTACTACGTCCTCGCCCGGCGGCCGTTCCCCGACGCTGCGGACTACGAGGGCTTTCCGCAGCACGAGAACGGCATCGGCATGGCACGCGCCTTCGAAGCCGACGTGCGTGCCGCGCTCGCGGGCGCGCCGGCGACGGGCATCGGTCCCCGGGCCGGGTTCTTCGCCTGGGTCGACGGGGCGCCGGCCGACGGGTACCGGGCGCCGCGGGTAGATGATGCATCGCGCCAGGCGCGCTCCACGATTGCACCGACCGCGCGCGTCGCCATCGTCACCGGTCAGTACGGCGAACAGGTGCTCACACCGCTGTTGCCGTTGTTCCGTACCGCGACCAAGGCGGCCGTGCGCCTCGTGCCCGTCCGCAACGCCTTCTTCGGGGGCAACATCGCGGTGACCGGTCTGCTGACGGGACGCGACGTGTGCGATGCGCTCGCGTCGCAGCCGCCGGGCGATCGATACCTCGTGCCGGACGTGGTGCTGTCACGCGACCGTTTCCTCGACGGGATGACCGTGGAGGACCTTCCCCGTCCGGTCGAGGTCGTCCCCACCGACGGCGCGTCGCTCGTCGCTGCCCTGCGATGAACGGAGCGCTACCGGTGGTCGCGATCGTCGGCCGGCCCAACGTCGGCAAGTCGACGCTCGTGAACCGGTTCGCCGGCGGGCGGCAGGCGATCGTCGAGGCGCAACCGGGCGTCACCCGGGACCGCAAAGAGCTCGTCGCCGAGTGGGCGGGCCGTGCATTCCGCGTCGTCGACACGGGTGGATGGATCGCGGGCGGCGGCAACCTTGATCAGGAGGTGAGCCGGCAGGCGGAGCGGGCCGTCGCCCAGGCGGACGTGATCATCCTCGTCGTCGACGTCACCGTCGGCATCACCGAGGAGGACGCGCGCGTCGCATCGCTCCTGCGCGGCGCCGCTCCGCCGGCAGTCGTCGTCGTCAACAAGGTGGACGACGGCTCACGCGAAAGCGACGCGTGGGCGTTCACGCAGCTCGGCCTGGGCGATCCGCATGCCGTATCGGCATTGCACGGGCGGGGGAGCGGCGACCTGCTCGACGCGGTGGTGGCGGCATTGCCGCCGGCGGCCCAGCCGGAGACTCGACCCCAGACCGAGCCCGAGTCCGAGTCCGAGTCAGGACCGTTCTCCATCGCGATCGTCGGCCGGCCCAACGTCGGCAAGTCCACCTTGTTCAACCGGCTCGTCGGCGACGAGCGCGCCGTCGTCCACGACGAGCCGGGCACCACACGAGACTCGATCGACACGGTGATCGAGACCGAGGAAGGGCCGCTCCGCTTCGTCGACACCGCCGGCATGCGGCGCCGTAGCCGCATCGACGAGCCGACGGAGTACTACAGCCTCGTGCGCGCCCTCGAGTCGGTCGACCGCGCCGACGCCGCCCTCCTCGTCATCGACGCCACCGCCGGCGTCACCCACCAGGACCAGCGGCTCGCCGAGCGCGTCGACGCCGCCGGCACCGCCGCGATCGTCGTGCTCAACAAATGGGATCTCACGGACGCCGACCAGCGCCGGGACGTGCTGGAGCAAGCGGCGGACCGGCTCGAGTTCCTCGCCTATGCACCCCTGGTCAAGGTCTCCGCCCTCACCGGCCGCAATCTCCGCTACGTCCTGCCCGCGCTCCGGGAGGCGGAGACGGCGTATCACCGCCGCGTCCCCACCGCCGCGCTCAACCGGGTCATCACCGACGCGCAACAGCGGCAGCCACCGCCGGTGGTACGGAAGCGCCGACCACGCGTGCTCTACGCCACGCAAGGTGCGGCCGACCCGCCGACGTTCACCTTGTTCGCGACCCACAAGCTGCCGCAGACCTACCTCCGCTACCTCGAGCACCGCATCCGTGAGGCGTTCGAGCTCGGGCCCACCCCGGTCAAGCTCCGAGTTCGGCTGCGCGGTCGGTAGCCTGGCGTCTCGCATGAGCGACGACCGGGCTCGCAAGCACGTCGAACGCGCGCTGCAAGGCAACCTCGAGAAAGAACGCGACAAGCTCGCGCGCCAGAACAAGATGTTCGTGCGCGATCGCCTGGCGTATCTCCTCGACCCCGGCTCGTTCGTCGAGGACGGGCTCCTCGCGAACGCGCTCGCCGATTCGTTGCCGGCCGATGGCGTCGTGACGGGCATGGGTCGCATCGACGGGCGCCCGGTGTGCGTCATGGCGAACGACCCCACGGTCAAGGCCGGATCATGGGGCGCTCGCACAGTCGAGAAGATCGTGCGCCTGACCGAGACCGCGCTCCGGGACGAGGTGCCGGTCGTATACCTGGTCGACTCGGCCGGAGCGCGCATCACCGACCAGGTCGAGCTGTTCCCGGGACGGCGTGGCGCGGGACGCATCTTCGCCAACGAGGTGCGCCTCTCGGGCCGGGTGCCGCAGGTCTGCTGTCTGTTCGGCCCGTCGGCGGCCGGCGGCGCGTACATCCCGGCGTTCTGTGACGTCGTGTTCATGGTCGAGGGCAACGCGTCGATGTACCTCGGCTCGCCGCGCATGGCCGAAGAGGTCATCGGAGAGGACACCACCCTCGAGGAGATGGGCGGCGCCCGCATGCACGCGACGACCAGCGGTGTCGGTGACAACCTCGTCGCCGACGATTCCGCCGCGCTCGACGCGGCGAAGCTGTGGCTGTCGTACCTCCCCACGAACTGGCGGGAAGCGCCGCCGCAAGCGGATGCCCTCGCCCCACGTGCCGGTGCGTCGGGTATCGGGGCCACTGTCCCGGCCGAGGAGCGGCGCGCCTACGACATGCACCGGGTCGTCGACGCGCTCGTCGACGACGGCAGCTTCCTCGAGCTGAAGCCGCTCTACGCCAAGGAGCTGATCGTCGGGTTCGGCCGCCTCGCGGGCGAACCCGTGGGGATCGTCGCCAACAATCCGATGCACCTCGGCGGTGTGCTGTTCGTGGATTCCGCCGACAAGGCGGCCCGGTTCATCTGGTTGTGCGACGCCTTCAACGTGCCGCTCGTCTTCCTGGCCGACGTGCCCGGGTTCATGATCGGGACCGCGGTCGAGCGCGAGGGCATCATCCGCCACGGCGCCAAGATGATCACGGCCGTGACCGAGGCGACGGTGCCCAAGGTCTCGGTGATCGTGCGCAAGGCGTACGGCGCCGGGCTCTACGCCATGTGCGGGCCGGCCTTCGATCCCGACGCGTGCCTTGCTCTCCCGACGGCGCAGATCGCGGTGATGGGACCGGAGCCGGCCGTGAACGCGGTCTTCTACAACAAGATCCAGGCCATCGAGGACGCCGACGAGCGCGCCGCGTACATCGCGGAGCGCCGGTCGGAGTACGAAGCGGACGTCGATCTCGTGCACCTCGCCGCCGAGCTGGTCGTCGACGCCGTCGTCGAGCCCGACGACCTCCGGGACGAGCTCATCACCCGGCTCGCTCTGGCTCGCACTCGCCGCCGCGAGGACTTCCAGCGCAACCACGGCGTTCCGCCGGTGTGATCGCGGGGCGCGACACTGGGGTCGTGCCCTGGTGCGCAACCTGCGATCGGTTCCTGTCGCCGCCGTCGGTGCGAGCGGACGGGACCTGCCCTACCTGCGGGCGGACGGTCGAGAGCGGACATGCCCACAGCGCTGCTCCAGCCGAAGAAGCGACCAAACCGGGGCACGCATCGTTGCCGTGGCACCTCTGGTTGCTCGCCATCGCGCTCGCGGTGTACCTCAGCTTCCGCGCGTGGCAGGGCATCGAGTGGATCATCCAGCAGCTCTGATTCTGCCGGGGCGTAGACTCGCCCGCTTACGGGCTGTGGCGCAGCTTGGTTAGCGCGTCGGTCTGGGGGACCGAAGGTCGCGGGTTCAAATCCCGCCAGCCCGACCCCATTTCCGCAGGCCAGAGGCCCTGTATCGTCGAAGTGCCCAACCCGTTACGCATTTTGACGACCAATACGACGACCAATGGCCGGAACCACACGCGTGTAACTCATCCGCTATCCTGTTCGCCAATGGACGGTTTGCTCGGTGCCTTGACCAAGAGTCCGGCGGCGATCCTGTTTGGCTCGTCGACGATGAAATTCGTGAACCGGCTGAACGCGGCCGCACGCCGCGAACGCCGCAAGGTGGATGCCGAGGCGAGCCGGGCGGCCACCCGCGTGATCCCCGTCGACGACAACGGCGTCGAGGCGCTCGTGCATGTTCGTATCGCTCGCGACACGCGACCACCGCCGACGGTTCTGCTCGCTGACACGCTCGCCCGTCACGCGCCGCCCGTGCGCGCCCTGATCCCGTCCATCCGGGAGGCACGCGCCGCGTAGCCATCGCGACCTCCCGCACACCAGGGAGGTTCAGTGGCAGCACTTCCTACGGGCACGACCGGCAAATACGACTCGATCCATCCTGGCGACCGTCGCCTCGTCGGCCTCGACGGCGCAGCCGACATGCTCGCCCTCTCGCGAAGCAAGGTTCACTTGCTGATCCAGGCGGGCGAACTCGAAACGGTGCGCATTGGCCGCCGGCTGTTGATCCCCGTCTCCGAGATCGACGCGTACATCGAACGGCTCCGACGCGATCAGAAGTCCGTAGACGCGACGAACGGCGCCCCCCGACGAGGCGCCGCCGTCAAGACCACATCGGCTGCATCCGATGCGCTGGTCGCAGAGTAACCCGAGCGGCACCGGGCCGCAGGGACGCTGCCTGACGTGCGGCCATGCCGCCGGGCATGCCTCGTGGTGCGGGCCCGACTACCTCACCCAAGATCGTGTCGAGATGCAGGGCGCGTCTGCATCCCCGCCCACGTTCTCACCAAGCGGACGATCGGCGCCTACCGACACCGTGACCTCACGGCGGCGAAGGCGTGGACGCCTCCCGCCTGGGCGGGCCAGCTCACTGACGACGACCGTGAGTGGGTGCACGACCGCATCCATGCGCTCGCCGCCGAACGTCGGGCCCGAGCCGACACGCACCGAGAACGCATCCGCAGCACCGCCGCGAGGCTCGGCCATCAGGTGCGCTCCCATCGGGTGACGCTCGCCGACGCCGACGCCCGCATCGACCAGTTGCTTCGGGCCTTCGACCCAGAGACGGCCGTCCCCGTTCTGATGGTCCCGTTAAAGGAGGCGAAGCAGATCGCCGCCGACGCCTTCGAGGCGACGTTCAAGGGGGAGTCCGCATGAGTGAGGAAGGCGTCGCATCTGAGGTCGCCGCTCGGTTCCAGACCCCATCCGACATTTCTGGTGAGCAAGAACCGTCCGGAAACGGACAAACCCCTAGCTGTTCAGAATTGTCAGAGGGGGACGGTACGGCCAGCGTCGGCGACGTCGTCACGACGTATACGAAGTACCTCGAGCTTACGGACCCCGGCCCGCTGCTGGCGGTGTTGGGGACCAAGGCGGCTCTATCGCTGCCCGGCGACCCGGTCTGGCTGCTCGACATCGACGGGTCGAGCGCCGGCAAGACCGAGTTGATCGTGCCGCTCGACGCTCTCGCTGACGTCCATCTCGCTGCGACGCTCACCGAGGCTTCACTGCTGTCGGGGACGTCACGTAAGGAACGGGCCGAGAACGCTACCGGTGGGGTGCTCTGCCAAGTCGGTAAGCACGGTGTGATCCTGATGAAGGACTTCACGTCCGTGTTGACGATGCCACGTGAGACTCGTGCCCAGACGCTCTCAGCGTTGCGAGAGATCCATGACGGAACGTGGTCCCGGCCGGTCGGCACCGACGGCGGGCAGGTGCTCCGCTGGTCCGGCAAGTGTGCGGTGATCGCTGGCTGTACCGAAGCGTGGGACACCGCGCACGCGGTTGTGTCGATGATGGGTGACCGGTTCTTGTGCGTCCGGCCTCAACACGAGAGCCGTGAGAGTTTCGCCCGGCGAGCATTCAAGAGTGCCGGCACCGAAGCGGAATCACGTGCGGCGCTCGCCGAAGTGGTGCGTGCCCTGTTCAACACTCCGCTACACGACCCGGTGGCCGTGCCACATGGCGAGTTGCTCGGCGACGTCGCCGACTTGGTGACGTTGGCACGCTCACCGATTCAGCGTGACGGCCGCGGCGAACTAATTCTTGTGCTCGCTCCCGAGATGCCGGGACGGTTCGTCAAAGCGCTCGCCGGCTTGTGGGGTGGGCTCACTGCGCTCGGCTGTGACGTGGAGACGGCGTGGCGTGTCGTGATGCGGGTGGCGTTCGATTCGATGCCCCGCATTCGGCGCACGGTCCTGAACGTGCTCGCCGACGCCGCCGATTGGAAGGAGACGGGCCCAGTACGTAACGAGGATCGGCTTCCGTTGTCGACGACGAAGCGGGCGCTCGAGGATCTTCACGCTCATGGCGTTCTGGAACGCAAGGAGACGCAGGGCGGCCCGAAGGGGGACCGGTGGCAGTTGACCGACCGGTATCGGGAGATCTGGCGGCTCGGCCACACGCCCCTACCCGACATTTCTGGTGCTACCGACGTGTCCAACCTGGACACGCCCGAGGACGACGGCGCCTTTACCTCTGACGACTACGAGGCCGACCAGTGACCCGCCGCTGTATGGGATGCGGGCACCGGTTCACCCCCGACCGGCTGAATCACCGGTTGTGTTGGCCGTGCTGGCGCTCGGCAGGTCTCCACCGCGCTGAGGAGGCCCGCGCCGCGGTTCATGAGCGTGTGGCCGCGCTCGCCCGCGCCGGCATCGACTTCGAGGTTGCCTGGTCGCTGGTCGCCGAGCTCGGCGCACGGATCGTCCACCCCTGGCGGGAGGCCGCATGACCGAGGCCGACCGGTGAGCCGACGCATGTTGTGCTGCGCCGGCTGCAGAGCGAGGCGCCTACCTGTTGCGTCCGGGAGGTGCTTTCCCTGCGGGTTCAGGTCGGGCGCCGATGTCGGCGGCGCTGGAGTCGGTGGCGGTTCGGGCGCCGCGGACGGTGGTGGCGGTTCGGGTGCCGCGGACGGTGGCGGTTCGGGCGCCGCGGACGGCGCAGCCGAGGTTGGTGGCGCCGTAATGACAGGCGCGGGAGCAGGGAACGACGGCGCTACGACGGGCGCAACCGTCGTAGGAACGGGCTTCGTGTCCGACTGCGTCGGCCAGTCAACGAGCTTGAGCACCGCCGTCATGATCCCGAAGCCGACGAGCGGAGCGGCTAGGCACGCAAGAAGAAGGATCGGGCGGCGGGCGATCCGATTCGAGAAAGAACGGCCTCGCTGCTCATTGGCCGCAGCTTCGGTCGATCCCTGGGTGATGTCGTCCTGTCGCTGCGCGTCGCCGGTCGCCGACGCGGCGACGGGATCGGTCACCTCGTCCGCTACTGCAACGTTCCGCAACGTATCTGTCACTGACCAGCTTCTCCGGCGGGGGGAAAACAGCCTATGAGGAACGTTCTCGGAGCGTCGAACAGCTCAAACGGGAGGGGGTACCCGCACGACGGGCCCGTCCAATACCCCCTGCCACTCGTCACGACTGCGTCCCCCTCCTCAAGCCCGAAATCCCTCACGTGCGCACGGGGGGTCCGGATCCCCAGGGGTCCCAGACGAGCGGTTGGAGGCTGAATGAGCGTCGATGAGCCCCGTTACTGCGAATGCGGGTGCGGTCAGGAGCTGTTCGGGCAGGCGACGCAGCGGTACGTGTCGCCGGCGCATCGGATGAAGGCTTTCCGGGCCCGTGAGAACGGGCAGCCCGAGATTCGGCACTTGACCGCGCCGCGGCCGGCATCGAACGGGTCGCCGGGCCCGACGGGCTGGCCTCGAGGTCTGGATCGGCACACAGGACATCGAGCCGCCGGAGTCGCTCGTCTCGGCAGCACGAGCGCTCGCCGACCAGGTCGACCGGGACCCGGAAGCGTCGCCGTTGTGGGGCCGGTATCTCGATTGTTTGCGTCAGTTGCAGGAGCCGGCACGGGAGGCGGCGGCGTTCGAAAGGAGTTGCGCAACGTGATTGAGCTGGCGCCGCTCGCGGGCGTGGACGAGAAGTGGCGGGCCCAGAAGTACAACGAGGCGCTCGAGCGGGGCGACCCGTGGGCTGACGATTGGCAGAAGGTCGTCCCGATCTCGTGTGCACGTGGGCGGCACCGTTGGCGGGAGCGTGACGGCTTCACGAGTTGCGAGTGTTGCGATGAGGTCGAGGAGCCGGTGCTGTGATCTTCAATGATCCGCCGCTCGGGACGGAGCCGTGCCCGGAATGGGCCAGCACGTTCTTGAGGAGCCGGTATCCGGACGGCGGCACCTCCACATGGCTTGTTGAGCGGGTCGGTCAGTGGATCACGGAGGCCTACCCGGACGCTGTCGAGCAGCTGTTGGGGGGTGTGTCGGAGTTCGGGGTGGCCGGCCCGGACGACGAAGGGCAGCTCAGGGTGACGGCTTGGGCGAAAGAGTGGGGGACGCTCCTGACCGAGTTCGATCTGCACTGGTTGGTGCTGATCAGCAAGGTCGACCTGCCGGGCGACAGGTAGGCTTGTGGGTAGGCGCCGTGAGCGTCCCGTTCTCGTCCTGCGACTGCGGACCCACGTCTCCGGTGTCGAGGCCCAGGCCGGCCGTTCCCACCCTCGGGGTGGCTGCGACCCTCCGGACCGCTCCCCTGATTGGTGTTACGTGCATGCGTAACGGAGCGACGGAGGTATGTCGCTGTGAGTGAACGACGTGAACGATCCGCGGCGATCGGACGCGAACTCGCCGAACTGAAACAGAAGCGAGCGTCAACGGACACCGAAGTCGAGGATCTGCTGGCCCGTGAAGCCGACCTCGACGCCGGCCAGCAGGAACGTCTCGGCCGGCAGATCACGCACGGCTCGAAACTCGCAGGAACGCGAGAAGCAGCTACGTAACGAGGAGCGGGAACTTCTCGGCGACATGATCGTCGCCGGCGAGGTGCAACAGGTTGACGGCATCCCGAACCAGTCCGCCCAGCAGGCCTACGGACGGCATTCGCTGACCGTCGGGCTCCGCAGCCTCGACGCGATGAGCGAAGTGCTCCCGAGCGACCGTCGGGACGCGATGGAGCGGTGCATTCGTTCTTCGCCGACGTTCTCGGAGGACTTTGCGGCGCACGCCGACCCGGCGTATGACCGGGCATTCTCGAAGCTGCTTATGTACGGCGAAGCTCGTGGGCATCTCGCGATGTCGGAACAGGAACGCCAGGCGATGTCACGGGCGATCGAAGCTCGGGCGATGAACGAGACGCTCGGCACGCAAGGCGCCTACGGCGTCCCCGTGCAAATCGACCCGACGATTTTGATGACGGCGCAAGGCTCCGGGAACCCGGTGCTCGACTTGGCCCGCAAGGTCGATGTCATTTCGAACACCTGGAAGCCGGTGAACAGCAGGGCGTGTCGTGGTCGTTCGACGCTGAGGCAACCGAAGTGTCTGATGACACTCCGGTGCTTGGTCAGCCGTCTATCAGCGTCTTCACGGCCCGAGGATTTGTGCCGTATTCGCTCGAGGTCGAGCAGGACTACGCGGGCTTCCAGAACGAGATGGCCCGCCTGCTCGCCGAGGGTTACAACGAGCTCATCGCCGACAAGTTGGTGAGAGGTTCAGGTAATGGCGAACCGAAGGGTTACATCACCGCGCTCGACGCGGTGACGGCAAGCGAAGTTCGTCTGACGACAGCCGGCGCGTTCGGTGACGTCGACATCTACAAAGTGTGGAAGAACGTCCCGGAACGGTTCCGTTCCAACGCCAGTTGGATCATGTCCGTCGACGTGAACAACCGCATCCGGCACATGGGGACGGCGAACAACACGTTCCACGCCTACACGGTTGCGTTGCCTGCGGGCGCGGCGGATCAGTTGATGAACCGTCCCGTCTTTACGTCGAGCTATTTCCCGGACTTCACCGGAACGACGGGCACGGCGAATGTCCGGGATGATCTCGAGCATCCACTTCTGCACCGCGTCGGCGCCCGCCTGCGACGTATACACCATCCGTTGCGGCTCGCCCGGCTTCCACAGCAACGCCCGGTGCAGAACCCACATGACCACCAGCCACGTCTTGCCCTGCTGGCGAGGCACCGAAATGAACCCCTCCGAATAGGCCGGCACCCACCGACCAGAATCCAGCTGCACCAACTCGCCCAACACATCGGCGACGAGCCGCTGCCACCCTCTCAGCGGCATACCCATCAGCCGGGCGGGCATTCACCGCTTCGGGGATTGTGGCGACTCTCGGCCTCTCGGCTGGTGCGGTGCTCATGGGGCCAGCGGTTGCGGAGCGCCCCGAACATTCTGACGGTCGGTGACTTGAACGCCGGCTACACCGTGGCGCGACGTGCAGGGATGAGTATCGAGATCGTGCCGTTGCTCATGGGCACGACGTCGAATCGACCCACCGGCGAACGTGGCTTCTTTGCGTGGGCTCGGGTTGGCGGCGGTACGACCGTGGACGCAGCCGGGAGGCTCCTCAACCAGACGTGACAGGTCGCTCCTTAGCGGAGCAGCGGGCGTCGGTCTTTGTCAGGAGCCGGCGTCCGCAGCGGGACTGGTCGGCGAGGTCTACTGGCCGTAGCCGCCTCGCCGGCCACCCGCACCAAGGTCGGAGCGCGCCGCCAGGTTCTTTTCCGGCTGGCCCGCCCAGGCTGGCAGGGGTCGCCCTACCCCCAAGGCGCGGCCCCTCACCGGCCTCTTTTTGAGGGCGGCGCGACCGCACAGTCCTCCGGAGTCGAAGAGCCAATTACTTCCAGCGAACCCAGGGCGCCGGTGCGCGATAACCGCCAGTTGTGTGCGGTCCCGATCGGGACCTAAGGGCGGCTCTACGGGCCACACAGGGGCCTTAGAACGAATCACAAGCGTGTAACCGCCCGACCTTGGCCCCGGCCGAACTTCGCGGGTGCGTTCCCGGCCGGCCGGGGGGGTGGGGAGGTTGTTGACGCTAGGGCAATAGGCCGTACAATAGGCCATGCAATTAGGCATGCCCTCGACACGACCACGAATTGGAGGGCCCATGGCACCGGTTGCACCCCCCGACGTCGCGGACGCTTGGGAGGCCGCCCACAAGAAGGCGGTCAAGACCGATCCCAACATCAAGGCGGCGTTTCTGCTGGAGCAGATTGGGCCTCGCATCGCCGCAGCCTCCTTGGGCATGTCCGATGCGCGTCGGCTCAAGCGATGGGCGAAAGACGGTGATGGGCCTCGCGAAGCGCTTGTAGCGCAACGGCTTGATGCGCTGTACCTGATTGTCTTTGCGATCGAAAGGGTCTACTCGGCGGCTGTAGCGGCCCGTTTCCTTCGATCCTCAAACCCCCAGCTCGCGGACGAAGCACCTTTGAGCGTGCTCGCCGAGCGCGACCGAGACAAATGACCACATCCGCCATGCCCTGACAGCCGCTCGAGCGTTCCTTGAGGGGTAAGCATCGTGCGTGATCCAGAGCGGGTCACGTTCCCACAGGCGGCATACCCGAGCGCAGGGGCGTTGCGGGTCCATCCGGCCCCAGAAAGGCTGCTGCGCCCCGAACCCGAACGCCCGGGTTTGAACAGGTTCGATGATCCGGCCGGGCAGTTCGCAGTGCGTTATGCCGCGACGCGTTCGTGGGGTGCATGCGCGAGACGATGGCGCGATTGCGCCCTAATCCAGCCGCCGAAGTAGCGCTTGCGGCTATCGAAGGGATCGATTCCGACGACCTTGAATGGGATGAGACGGATATCCAAGGGATTGCGGACTGGCTCGCGGTCCAGCGAGTCGGGACGGTCCGCGTCACTTCGGTCGGCGCGTTCGTCGACATCGAGCGCGATGAGCTAATGGTCAAGCTCGACAAGCATCCCGGAGTGCGTGCCGCGCTCTCTGCAACCGACCCATCAAGCCACATCGACATAGCGTTGCTGCGCCTCGGGGACGACTTCGGTAGGCCCATCAGCCAGGCAGTAGGCGTCGCGGTTCGAGAATCGATGCCCGAGGCACTTGGCATCGGCTACCGGTCGCGTCTCGCAACAGACGAACCGTGCTGGGCGATCTGGGAGACCACCATGGTGGATGTCACCAGCGTCCCGCTAAATCCTTCAGACCCGCTTCATTACGACGCTGTCCACACTGTTGCTGCCGCGTACGAGATTGACTTACCAAGCTCCTGGCGTTAGCGGACGGTAGATCCAAGCGCGGCTTGCATCGCATCAGCGGCGTCTCGCTCGCGGCCTCGCCAATGTGGGCGTAGACGTCGGCGGTGATCGCATAGCCGGCGTGGCCGAGCTGCCGGGAGATGACCTCGAGCGGGACGCCCTGGGCGAGCGCGACCGTCGCCGCGCTGTGCCTGAGCGTGTGGAATCGCAGCGGCTCGAGTCCGGCTTTCGTTGTCATCTTCCGCCAAGCGCGGTGCAAGTTGTCCGGGTCGATGGGCGTCCCGATCTCGGTCGTGAACACGTAGCCGCTGTCGGTCCAGCGCGGACCGGCCGCGACACGTTCGAGCCGTTGCGTCTGCTTGCGACGTCGCAAGACATCGACGCAGAGCGGGGGGAGCGCGACGACGCGGGCGCCACGTTCTGACTTGGGTGCGTTGAGGACCAACCCGTGGCCGGGAACGCGGCGCAACGAGCCCCTGACGGTGAGCTCGGCCGCGTCGAGGTCGATGTCGCCCCAAGTGAGCGCGAGGGCTTCACCCTTCCGCAATCCGACGACCACAGCGGTTACCCACAGCGCCTCGAGCCGGTCACCCTCGGCCGCAGCGGGCAACTGCTTCACGCCAGCAACGTCGAGGGCGTCGTCAGTCTTGGCGCCGCCACCCCGGGGCGTGTCAACGAGCGAGGCGACGTTGCGTTGCACGAGCCCCCACCGTTCGGCGTGCGCGAGCGCACGGTGGAGCACAACACGGACGTTCGCGGCGCGTCTTGGGGGCGAGGCCCCGGTCCTCGAGGTCGCGGTCCATGTCATGCACGTGCGCCGGCCCCAACTTGTGCAACGGGACCGAACCGATAGCGGGGACGATCTTCGACTCGATGATCCGCCGGTACCCGTAGGCAGTCGTGTCCCGCACTGTCCCCGGCACGACCCGCTCAACCCACCAACGCAGATACTCGCCCACGGTGCCCCGCCCGTCGGTGGGCGGCTGCCCTTCGGCGACCCGGTTCCGTGCACGACGTAACGCGTCGACGACCTCGTTGCGGGTGCGGCCGTACACGACGTGGCGGCGACGCCGGCCGTCCGGCCCGACGCCGAGCGAGAGGCGTCCTTCCCAGCGGCCGTCGGCTCGTTTTGCGATGGTGCCTTCACCGTCACGCGGCGGCGCGGCATTCGCTACCTACCTTTCAGTTTCACGAATCGCGGCAGCTGTCTAGAAGCACTCTTCCGGCCGGAACGTGTGGGGTTTGGCTTCGATAAAAACTTTCACCTTGCTAACAAAAACACGCTCGTTGAAACGGATGACGCAGACTTCCCGATTCCCAAGGGTCAGCTGACCTTCGGTCGCTGGGACAGCGAGCATCAAAGCTATGGGGCCTCTCCCGTTGAGCGAAGCGGGGTCGTGCCTAAGACTTGCTCCCCACCACCAAGAGAAATAGCCGGAGAGAATAAAGAGAAGCAGCAAAAGTCCGGCGCCAAGGTAAACGCGACCTCGTCGCAGCGGTAGTCGAGAAATACCTAGTCGCGAGACATAGAGGCCGATTACCGAGCCACTGACCACAACGGTAGCCAGAAGGAGTAAGCCGATCGTGGGCCACAAAGGGATCAGGGTCAGTGACACCAAGCCCGTGTAGGCCACAACGAGCATTTCGCGGACCTCGCCGAGATGACCAAACGTCAGAGCTAGCTGGGCCAGGGCATAACAAATCAGAATCACCGCCCACACGGCTCCGAGCAAGAAGTACTCACGTTGTCCGAGGCCGAGATCTTGTGGAACCGCGCCGAGTCCCAGCGCGAATAGCCAAACTGAGACATACCCAACGAGGTAGCCGACGGCGGACACCACGACGAGTAGGGCGCCGACGTGATTCAGCAGACGCTCGGCAGCGGAAACCGCGTTCACCCTCCCTTCCGAGGGATCGTTCAAAGAGATCGCTGCTTTCCTGAGGCGGGCCTACTGGGCTCCTGATACTGGCGAGTAATGGCATGCGCGAACCGAAGGTCGCGCCCGACGACCAATCTGACGACCACCGGGCTGACGGTAGTGGACAGGGATGGACGAAACGGGGGATTGGTCACCCCGTCTGACCTGCCCGAACGCGGCTAGTGGACAGGATGGGGGACAGACGTACCTGAGGCTGGGGGACCGAAGGTCGCGGGTTCAAATCCCGCCAGCCCGACTGAGAAATCGCAGGTCAGGGGCGTACGCGCTCGGAGGTGCTCCGCCGGGCGGGCGGCGCGGCGGACGAAACGCTGACGGAAAGTGAGGCTGCCCCGGTGACCGTCGCCCGAACCCGCTCAGCGCTCTACTCCCTCGCCCGGTTCCTCGGCGACTACCAGGCGGTGAAGAACGACAGGATCGCCAAGCGGATCGCCCGAAGGGCCGCCGGCGGGGTGACGGCCGCGGGCTGGGGCGCATCTTCCGCTAAACCCCGAGGGGGTCATCGTCCGTCTGTCCCAGCGGGGATGTAACGCCGCGGGCTCCTTGAGCGTTTCCCATACCGAACGCAGTGGGGCCACTGCCGCAACCGGACGCCCCTTTGGGACGGGCGGAGCCCAAGGGAGCGTCGTCGCGTGGAACGGGGAGCCCGGACGCGAGAAGGCGGGAGGCCTCCGGTCCAGACGGCCTCCCGCCTTCCCATGGTCCCTGCCCTTCGAGGGCCCACTGCTGGGGGCGATGCCCTCGAAAGCGGGATCCTCGCAACGACCGCTAAAGGCCGAGTAAAGGGGTGAGCGGGGCTCGGGCGCCGGGGGCTCTACGGGCCACACAGGGGGCGCAGAATGGCCCCTACGGGTGGGATGTCCGAATGCCCTTCGTGTAACTAGGTCACCAGCCGCGAGCGTCGAGCCACGCGAGCGCTTAGTCGATGCTCCAACCGCGGCGCCTGATCGCGCGCCGCTGTCTCGCGCTCGTCGAAGCCCACACGCCACCATCCGAGTCGGCGTGGCCGAGCGCGTACTCGAGGCATTCGGGCTTCACCGGACAGTCTCGGCAGACCGCCCGCAGGTCGGAGAGGTCTACGCCTCGGTCCGGAAACCAACGATCGGGATCATCGCCGCGGCACTCAGCCTCGGCTCTCCACCGTTGCGACCCGGTGACGCCCTTCGCGTCGATAAGGTCGGCGAGCCGGAGCAGCATGGGCACCGACGTCGACGCGGTCGTCGCAACCGTGGTGGTTGACCGTAACGACGCGGGTGGCGCGTTCGCGGATACACAACGGAACGAGCGAGCGGCCCCGACCTGGGGTAGCCGGGGACCAGCCCGCTAACGGCGTGCACGCCCAGTGCAACCCGCGTGACGCCGCAACCTACTGGCGGTCCCGCTTGCTCCACAGCACGAGCAGGTACTGCTTCGGATCGACGGCGGTCGACCGCGGCCGTCGACGGACGCCGTCGCGCCGCTCAAGCAACACGCTGGCCGTACCGTTCCGCAGATGTCGGACCGCCGCCGAGACCTCGATGCCGGTGGCGCTAGCCAGCGACTTGGCCGCCGTCATCGGCTGTCGGCGCGGGCCGGTGGCGTGCTCCTCGAACCTCATGTGTCGTCCTCGGGCTCGACGCTTACCCCGCTCGCCCACGCCGGCTCCTCGGGGTCGCCCGGTCCGAACGTGCGCGAACCGAGAACCCTCGACTTGTCACAGATTCGAGAATCGCGCTTTGGCGCAGGCGGCTGTCACGCTCGAGGTCGAGCTGCCGGTCCATCGCCTCGCGCTGCGCACGGTCGTACTCGTCCTTTTCCGCCAGCAGCGCCGTGCGAAGCTCCCGCGCCCGCGATCGCAACACACATTCGGCGCCGTTCCAGTCCGTGTGAATCTCGGACTGCTTCACTTGACCCCGCACCTTTATCTCAGTCCATCCAGTCGCCGCGACGATCGCATCGATCGGGACCAGCGCCAGGGTGTCGTCATCGTTTTTCGCCATTGTGGTAGCTCCTCTGCTTCGTTCAACCGTAAGCGCCCACGGGCGTGGACACCTGTCATTCACCGTCGTCCGGGTCGCGCCGCGCCAAGAGAGCGAGCCGCCGGTACCGCGCTTCGAGCGCCTCCGACCGTGCCCGTTCAGCACCCTCCATCCGGATCGCCCGCGGGCCACGCGCTCGCCGGTCGCCTCGATCTCGTAACGCCGCGACTGCGACGGCAACAGCCGCCGCTCCTCGAGGCGGCGCCACACCTCGCCGTGTTCCTCTTCCGTGCTCAGCAGCCGAATCCTTCCGAGTCGAGGCGGTCCCGCTCTAGGGCCTTCTCGCGCAGGGCCACCAGCGAGTCGAGGAGCATCTCCCGGCGCGCGAGGTCGGCGTACCACGACGCCACCGTGAAGTAGAGCGTGATCAGTTCCGCCCGCTCCAAACTGCCGAGCACTTGCGCGGCGGCCCCGATGTCCTCAGCGAGCGCTGCCGTGATCAAAGCGGTCGTGTCGCCCTCACGGTCGCGTTGGTAAAGCCAGCGGTAGTCGCCGGGCTGGGGGACGTGCGCGGGTTCACTCACGCGATCACCACGATCCCGTCGTCGTCCTCGTCCGGGCCTTCGGGTTGACCGTCCGGGGCCTTCGGCTTCGGCCACGCTCGGCTCGGTGGTGGCCGGCGGGTCCGCTGCCGCGTCGCGTTCGACCGGCGCCGGTGACACACCCCACGGACGCTCCGGCAGTTACCCGGGTCGAGCACCGCGTCCCCCATCGCCACCGGGTCGACATGGTCGACCTCGACCGCGTCGAGCTCGCATCCCGGATAGCGCAACTGGCACCGGTGGCCGTCGCGCTCGAGGACCTCGTCGCGGACGCGGCGCCAATGGCCGTCATACCGATAGCTGCCATCCTTACGCCGGCTCACCATTCCTCCTCGTCGTCGGGCCACACCGGCCGGCGCACCGGCGGGTGCCGCTCGATCACCTCAACCGTGTCGTCCGGTGCACGCGTAACCGGTCGAGGCGCTCGAACGCGGTGGAGCACCGTCCATTCCACGAGCGGCGACAACTCAACCCCGGCGAGCGTGAGCTCAACCGCCGTCGTGTCGACCGGTCCGCCGGACCCATCGGATCGCAGCGCGGCGTGAAGACCCGGGACGGTCATCGCGTCGACATCGGCGCGGCGCCTCACTTCACAGCCTTCAACGTGTACGGACGGCGCACGCCCACGCGCCGCTGCGGGGACTTGCCCGCCAGCCCGGACGGCAAACGCAGCGCGGCGAGCACCCGGGCCAGCACGAGCCGGAGCTGCCGGGCCTCGACCGCGCCCGCATGAATCCGCGGCCCCGCCTTCGTGTGGACCACGAGTCCGTCCTTGCGCACGATCGCGTCGAGCTTGTCGAGCTGGTCGACAGCCCGGACCGCCTCCCGCAGCAGCGCGAGCTCGTGCTCCTCGAGCACGTACTCGCCGACGACTTCACGCCACAAACGACGACCGCTCGCGTCGCTTCCCGGCGGTACTGGCGGCTTCGAGGGCTTCGATGTCATTCTCGGACCTTCCTCGTCAACATTCGGGCACCCGTAGGGCCCGCGTCGCTGTTCGTTTCAGACCCCTCAAGTTTCCCGTGCGGTCCAGCTCTGCGGTGTGATATCGGCTCGGAACGACTGTGTCCGCAAGGCGCGCATTGAAAAGAGTGAGGGGGTCGAGCGCGTCCGCGGTGGCGACGCCGATTTCGCCGTTCAGGTTTCGCGCGCTCGACGACGTAGCCTTGACGGTTCGGTCTAATGAACGAATCAATTGCGGAAGCCTGCCAATCGTGACGACTTCAGAAATCAGCCCGAGCCGCGTCCCGCTCGTGGACGAGGCGACCGAGCCCGCTGCGCAACGCGAGGCCGACGGTGCGCAGACCGATCCAGCCGCGCTCCCCGAAACGGGCGGCGCGGAGCGACCACAAGACGACGCCCATCGGGAAGCGATCGAGGCAGCCGACGAAGAGGCGGGTCGCCGTTCCTTCTTTGCGAGGATCGGTGGCCGCGCCGTCGTGATTCCGCTTGCGTGCGTGGCGGCGTTCCTCGTCGGTTTCGGGTCGATGATGGCCGTGCTCAGCCTCGATGACGGGCCGCCGCCGGACACGAAGGCGGTCCCCACGACGGCGCCGCCCTCTGTTCCTGCCATCACGACGCCACCGACCAGCGCGGCCGGGGCCGCGGTCGCAAGCGAGCCGACGCCGCCGGCACCGGAGCCCGCACCGGCCCCGGAGGCAGCGCCGCCAGCCGGAGCGTCGGAGTCTCCGCCGCCGTCGTCAACATCGCCGACGACTGTTCCGACCACGACGCCAACCACGACCGGAGTGGGTAACGGGGCACCGGGGAGGGGCGGGGGCACCGGGTAGGCGGCGTCCGAAGGCGATTGACGTCGGGCGTGTACGCTGAGGTCACGGCTGAAGAAGCCCGGCCGCGCAGGGCGGCCCGGCTGTAGCAGCGGACTGGGTCGGAAACACCCCCGGGCGCGCCTTTTCCTGCCCAGGTGTGCCCGGGGTTTTCCCTGCGGCCATTTATGCGGACCCGAACTAAAGGCGGTCGGGGGCTGCTGTCTGGCCCCGTCAGCGCGGTGTCGCCATCGCTCGAAGGGTCGCGCCCGACCTCTCGCAAGGAGGACGACGGTGGCCGACAAAGACGCGGCGGATCACGTATGAAGGTTCACCGGCGTTGGCACGCCAACTGGTGCAGTGCCTGGAGGACGAGGGCGTCGAAGTCCAGCCGCCTCCAAGGCCCCGAGAGGAGACCCGAGACATCGGGGACATGGCCGAGCGGGTTGTGGTCGACCTCGATGTGAAGGGCGAGTACGCCGCCATCGCGGTGGCAGTTGAGAGGTTCCGGGACCGCTTCAAGGAGCGGGTGGAGATCGAAGGCGAGGACGACTGATCGAGGTCAGCCACGCTGGCTGCGCTCCTGATGGATCTCGGCTCGGCTCTTCGGCTTCGGCTTCGGGCGCCAGTCGCCTTTGGCGGCGTTGCACGGTCCGCACAGGCACTGAAGGCCGCGAGCGAAGCTGCGCGGTTCGATGTGGTCAACCTCGAGCGGCCACGCAGGATGCGGTGGTCGTCGCCAGCCCGCGGACAAGCGGCCGTGGCGCGCGACCCACTGCGCGACGAACGCCTTGCGGGTGCGCTGCCAGGGGGCGGTCGAGAGTTCGGGACGGGTCATCGCTCGGTCCGCTCGCGGTGCGGGAAGACGACGGCCCGGATCTCGTCGGCGTCGGCGAGGAGGCGGCGCCGCTGCTCGGGGTAAGCATCGGCGAGGCGGCCGATGACCTCGTCGAACGAGCGGGCGGATAACTGCGGCCGAGGCACGAGGAGCTTGTCGGTCTCGTCAGCGTCGGGTATCAGGTGCGCTGGTCCGAGCCGAAGACGGCCGCATCGCGGCGCGGTCGTGGCACTCGACCCCGGGACCGTCGCCGCGCTCAAAGCGCACCGAGCCCGCCAGCTCGAGGAACGGCTCGCGGTCGGTTCCGGCTATCTCGACCAGGGGCTCGTGCTCGCCGACGTGGCGGGGGAGCCGTTGCACCCGGACGGGGTGACGCAACGCTTCGACCGGCTCGTCCGGGACGCCGGCGTGCGCCGCATCCGGCTGCACGACACGCGCCACACGGCGGCGACGCTGATGCTCGAGCAGGGTGTCCCGCTGAAGATCGTCACCGAACGGCTCGGCCACTCGTCCACCCGAATCACCGCCGACCTGTACCAGCATGCGACAGAGCACATGCAGGACGACGCAGCAGCGAAGCTCGGCGCGGCACTACTCAACGAGAACGACCAGGTATGAGGCTCTTTCACACCACCAGCGAGGAGGCTGCAACCGCCATCCTGCGGGACGGATTCCACGACGCCGCCGGAAGCTACGGGTTCGTCAGCTGGAGCTCACCGGTGTGTTCTTCGCCGATACGCCCGTGGGGATTCAACGAGGGAGCAGTCGACGACCCCGTGGTCGGCGCGCCGGTCCTCGTGGTCGAGATCCCCGAAGAGGTGATCGCCGAGCACGAGATCATCGAGGACGCGAAGCCGGAGGGCGTCTACCGCGAGTGGATCGTTCCCGCGGAACTGGCCAACGGGTACGGGCGGCCCAAGGTGATTCGCATGACCGAGGATGGCTGGTCTGACGGCTACGCCGAGCGCTGACATTTCGCTGACGAAAACTCGTCCAACCGTGCTTTCGGCGTGCCGTCCAATCCGGGACCGTCCCGCGAAAGCGCACGTCAACGGACTACGCGCCACGCTTGTGATTCGAGCAACACGTTCGTTACCGGTCTGGGGGACCGAAGGTTGTGGTTCGAGTCCCGCCAGCCCGACACCAAGAACGCAGGTCAGCGCGGTGTGTGCACCCCGCGTCTCAGGCGGCGCGATCGGCCTCGTGCCAGCGCTTTGCCGTGCTTCGCCCGAGAGGAGCTGAAGCCCGTGAGCCGCCTCGAGAACCACGAACGACAGCGAGTCGAGCGCCTCGCGCTCAGCTTGCCCCACTGCTCGGATCGACCGGCTACGTCGTCGTGGACGCCGACGAAGTCGAGAGCGTCGCGGCGCGGCGCCGGTCGGCGAGACGAGCCGCCGACTGATCGGCTGGACCGTTCACGCAGGATAAACCGGGACGGTCGCAGGGTGTGGGCGGCGAGGCGACTTCCGCGGTGACAACGGGGACGTGCATTGGTGTTCGGCCGCAGACGGCGGCCGAACGCCCGTCGACTCGTCATGTCGCCGCCGCGTCTGCCTGGGTGTGCGGAGCTTGACGTATCCGATGTTCTCGACGAGAACGGAACGCTGCTTCTGCGATCCCGCGTGTTCCTTCGAGTAGTGCCAAGAGCCCGATGGTCACCGCAACGCCGCGGACCGAGTCGCCAGGACGACCGATGACGATCACACCGACGACAAGCTCGCTGATTGCGAACACGAGGGAGAGCGGCCAGGGCGGATGCTCGGCGGGCGTCGTGACAGCGATCGTCCCGCCGACGATGGCGTGCAAGACCGCCCACGACCCGACGAGGACCGCCAGGCTCAACAGGGTCGGGTCCGGCCAGGCAATGGCAGTGATGCCGACGCCGACGTCGCCGGCCACCTCGAGGACCGCAAAGGCGCCGGCGAGACCACGAAACGACGCCGACGTGACCAGGTACAACGCGCCCGTGTCACCAACGCGAAGCCGGCGAACGCTGCCAACAACGCCAGCGTCCAGTCAACGGACACCAGCGCAACTCCGGCGACGATTCCCACCCCACCGGTGACAGCGAGCCTCCACGGCGTCGACGCCGACATCACCGACCGTCCTCAGGAACGCGAGCCCGTGACCGTCTCGTCGACGTTGGTCCTCGCGAGGACGGCATAGAGCGCCGCGTACTCGGCTTCTTCGACCGCGCCGATCGCGAAGTCCACGGCGAACGCGGCTTCATCCTCTGCCATGTCGGCGTCTGTCTTGGCGACTTTCGCGTCGAGTTTTGCTCGCTTCTCGTCCATGTTGCGACGAATGGTCCCGACGTGCTCGTTCCAGCTCTGCTGCACGCTGGCCCACCAAGCCGAGATCTTGTCCTTGTCCGCCTCGGCGGTCTTGCGCAACTCGTCGGCTTGGGTCTGGGCGGACTCCCGAGCCTTCTGAACGTCCTGTTCGAGTTGGGCGTGCGCCTTGGACTTCGCCGCCGCGACCCGGTCCTCGGTTTCTTTGGCTCGGGCTGCAAGCTTGCTCAGTTGATCAGAAAGGGCCATAGCACTTCCTTTCAAAGTATCCTTCGTCTGTAGGGCGTCATCGCACACGACACTGGATCTCGGCGAGCGCGGTGACCGCCTCAACGGTCGTCGGCCGGCCTCCCGACGCCCAGGGTCGTAGGTCCCGGTCGTGGCAGCCGTTGGTCCGTGATCGG
>CAWIJM010000005.1:0-27327 GCA_963836445.1 uncultured Actinomycetes bacterium | reverse complement strand
ATGGCGACGATCTCACCCTCGCAGACGTCGAGGTCGATCCCATGCAGGACGCGGGCCGCGCCGTACTGCACTTGGAGTCCACGGACGGTCAGGATCGGTGCGCGCTCCTCGCGAGCCGGCTCGTGGGCCACCAGCGGTTGCACGGGCGATGCCCGAGGCGGCGTGGTCCGTGTCTCCTCCCCGAGGTAGGCCGCGATGACATTCGGGTCGGCGCGCACCTCGGCGGGGATGCCCTCGGAGATCACTCTGCCCCCGTCGAGCACGGTCACACGATCGGACAGGTGCATAACGACGTCCACATGGTGCTCGACGAGCAGCACCGTGATCCCGGCCGCCCGGATCTGCTCGATCAGCATGGTCACGTCGCCGATCTCGCGTGGGTGCATGCCGGCGACCGGCTCGTCGAGCAGCAGGACGTCCGGCTCCGACGCCAGGGCGCGTGCCACCTCGAGCCGCCGCTGGTCGCCGAACGCCAGGCTGCCGGCCGGCTCGCCGCTGCGGTCGGCCAATCCCACGAACGCGAGCAGCTCGAGCGCGCGGTCGCGAACGTGCTGCTCCTCGTGCCGGAGCCGGCCGGGGACGAGCAACGAGCGGATGAGCCCGGCGCGAGTTGCGCGTGTGCGTGCCGACGATCACGTTCTCGAGCACGGTCATCCGGCGCCAGATCTGGCAGGCCTGAAAGGTCCGGGCGACACCGAGCCCGGTGCGGCGCTGCGCTGGCAGGCTCGTCAGGTCGTGTTCCCGGAAGAGCACCCTTCCGTACTCGGAACGGTAGATGCCGGTGACGACGTTGATGAGCGTCGTCTTCCCCGAACCGTTCGGGCCGATGACGGCGTGGACGGTCCCGGGCTCGATCGCGACGTCGACGTGCGAGAGCGCCGACACGCCGCCGAAGCGCTTCGTGACCGCCCGGATGTCGAGAATCGGCCCGGACGCAGTGGGCGCACTGCCGCCGTTGGTCGAGACGCGCCGGAGCTCGACCCGCCGTCGTGAGGCCGCCGGCGGGACGGCCGCGTCCGACGTCCGCGAACTCGTACGACGCTTTACGCGCGCCACGAGGGCGTGCCACGCGCCCACGATGCCGCGGGGCGCGACGATCGCGATCACGATGATCAGCACGCCGTAGAACAACGCGTCGTACTCGCTCAGCCGCTCCGTCGAACTCTCGCCTCCGAAATCGATGCCGAACCCGAGGGTGAACGTGAACGCGCCCACGATCGGGCCTGCAAGCGTGCCGAGCCCACCGAAGAACGCGAAGATCACGTACTGGAACGACTGGCCCACGATCGCGCTGCCGTTCACCATCGTGACCTGGAGGTTGGTCTGCGCCGCGAGGACCCCGGCGAGTGAGACGAACCCGGCCGAGAGCGCGAACGCCGACACCTTGTACCAGTAGGTCGGGATGCCCGAAAGCCTCGCCGCGACCTCTGATTCTCGGATCGCCTTGTACCCACGACCCCAACGGCTGTGCACGAGGTTCCAGCTCATATATAGCGAGACGAGCAGGAGGACGACCCCGATCCAGTAGAGCCCGACGAAGGGCCGGTTCGGGTTGTTCGCGTCGAGGAAGAAGAAGTTCGTGTCGAGGGGTTGGTCGACCGACCGGCCCGACAGCCCGTTGAACAGGCTCTCGAAGAGCAACGCCAGCGCCGCTGCGATCAGCCCGAAGGCGAGCGTGACCACGGTGAGGTAGAAGCCGTGAAGATGACAGCAGGTGAGCGCGAGGAGCGCGCCGAGGAGCATTCCGGCCGCGAACGCGAGCGGGAACCCCAGCCACGGGCTGAGCCCCCAGTCCTGCACCGCCCAGATCGCGCCGACGAAGCCGCCGTAGAGGAAGAAGGCGTAGTGCCCGAGCGACAGGAGGCCGGTGTAACCGAGCAGGATGTTCAAGCCGATCACCGCGATCGCGGTCCAGAGGGCTTGGATGCCGAGCGTGATCCAGAATCGATCCGTCGACTGGGCCGTACCGAACCACGTCAGGAAGCCCACGAGCACCAAGAGCGGGAAGTAGTGGCCGAGCGTCGCCCGCCATGGGGCCCGCCCGACCGGCTTGGTCGCGACGGCGGCCTCACCCGCGCCCGCGACGCGCTGGTCGACGGCGGTCACACCTTCTCCACGACGGCCTTGCCCAGCAGCCCCGTCGGGCGGAGCGCGAGAACGAGGACGAACACGGCGAAGATGGCCAGCGGCGCGTATGCGTCCGCACGACTGCTCAGCACGCCGGTCACGCCGTCGACGAAGCCGACGAGGTAGCCGCCCACGATCGCGCCCCGGGTCGACCCCAGACCGCCGATGACGGCGGCGACGAATCCGAACACGCCGAGGTTCAGGCCGATGTTGAAGCGCACCCCGAGGCGGGGCGCGACCAGCACGCCCGCGATGGCGGCGAGCGCGCCGGCGATCATGAAGCTCAGCATCACCATGGCCGTCGGGTTGATGCCCATGAGCGACGCCGCCTGGCGGTCCTGGGCGACGCCTCGAAACGCCCGGCCGATCTTCGTGCGCACCTGAAGTGCTTCGAGGGCGAAGAACAGCGCGATCGTGGCGCCCACAAGGACGGCATCGCTCGGGCGAATCGCGACGTCCTCGAGGACCGAGCCGCGCCAGCCGAAGAACGACTCCGCGAGCGCAGGGAGGGATTGCCCGCTGTCGCTGATCGACTTCGCGACGATCTCCTGCAGGACGACGCCGGCGCCGAATGTGGTGACGAGCCACGCGATGTTCGTCGCCGGATCGAACCGGCCCAGCGGCAGCACGGCCACCAGATCGACGAAGAGGCCGATCAGCGCCGACAGCACGATCACCAGCAGGAGCACCATTACGAGCGGCACGCCCTCGTCGAACGTGCTCACGAAGAGCCACCAGGCGAGATAACCGCCGACGACCACGAGCGTGCCCTGGGCGAAGTTCACGATCCGCGTGGTCGAGAAGATCAGGCCGTACCCGAGCGCGACGAGCGCGTAGACCGATCCGATCGTCAGCGTGTAGACGACGACCTGGAGCACCCTCGACATCGTCAGCGTGCCTCCGTCAGTGGATCTTGCACTCGTTGCTCAGCTCGACGTCGTTGCCGAGCGCGTCCGGCGGCGTCTTCGTGCACTGCGTTCCCCAACCCTCGTCGAGGATCTGCTGCGATGTACTCCGGCTGGGACCGCCGGTTCGCGGCAAGGGTCGGGCGGACGAGATGCGCGGGCCCGACGTAGTCCGCCTGGATGAGCGGGAAGGTCTCTTTCCACTCGCGCCCGATCGCGTAGGGCGGGTCGGTCACGACCGGTCCCGTGTAACGCTCGAGCGTGATGAGCACGACGTCGTCGCGTGTCATCCCCAGGTGCTGCTTGGGGGCGAAGCCGAAGGGGAGTCCGGCGAAGCGCGTCCGGAGCTGCTCGAGGGCGGTGACCATCTTCCGGCGGTCGGTTCCGCCCGCTTCCTTCACCGCTTGGAGGAGCGCCCACCACCCGTTCGCGGGTGATTCCTCGCCGCCGCTGGCGCCCTTGCCGTCGTAGGCAACGAGCCAGTCGCGGATCGCGAACTGCGGTCCGCCCACGAGGCCTCCCAGGTACCACGCCGTGAGGCTGCCGCCCTTGGCGGCGTCGCCGGCCAGCTCGGCCCACTTCTTCTCGCCGGTGCCGCCCGGATAGCCGAGCACCTGCGGGCGCCACTCCGCCCCCTGCTTGGCGGTCGGCGTGTCCACGTAGTCGGCGCCGAGATCTCGGAGCCCCTTGACGATGCCGGCCGTGTTGTCGGCGAGGCCCCACACGATCAAGGACTGCGGGCCGGCGTCCTTGAGCCTCTGGAGTTGCGCGCCGTAGTCGCCCGAGAAGATCTGGAACTCCTCGATGCCCGCGACCCGGAGGCGGTTCTTCTTGGCGGCCGCCTCGAACTGTGCGCGCGCCGCGCCGAGTGTCGTGCCGTCGTAGATGAGCCCCACGCTCTTGTAGCCGCGGTCCTTGGCCGCGTACCGACACAATGCGTCGAACGACATCGTGTCCGGCAGCAGAAGCTGGAAGATCGAGCGTTCTGATCCCTTGGGGTACAGGTACCCGTCTGCATACGGGTCGCCGAAAACCGCGATCACGGGGATCTGGTCACGCCGGATCTGCGCGCGTGCCTCCTTCAGCCCGATCGGCGTGCACCAGAGGATCCCGACGACGTCGGGGTCGGCGATCAGCTTGCTGTACGCCTGGTTGGTCGCGTCGGCGAAGCGCTCGGCGGGCGCGTTCACGATCTCGTAGTCGACCTGGGTGCCCTTGAAGAGCCCGGCCTCCTGGATGTGCTGCTTCGCCGCACCCAGCGACCGCTGGGTGATGTCGCCGATGAACGCCCGATCCCCGAAGTCGGGACGATCACGCCGACCTTCAGCTGCTTCGGCAGCTTCCCGGCCCTCGACCCCGCCCCGGTTCGGAGCAGCCGCGTGCCACTCGCGCCGGCGGAACCCATGCCGCCGAAGGCGCCGAGCAGGCCGAGCCCGGCGAGGCTGCTGCTGCCCGCCCACCGGATGAACGTCCGCCGATCGACGGGCCTGCGCAGCCCGTCCTCGGCGCGGATCCGCCGCGGGTCCTCGGGCGCAGACATGGCTTCCCCCCTCGTGCCTTCGTGCAGTGAAACCCACTGTGGGCTTGGGGGTGACCGCCGGGCAAGAGCGAATGGGCACGGGAAGCGGGGCCGAAGGTCCCTTCAGTGGCCCCGTTCGGCCCCTAGCGCCGATTCTCCCACGGTCGCATACTGCGCGTGCTGCGACCAGACGTGCAGACCTGGGGGGAGGAGCAGTGAGCGTGATCTCTTCGACGCTCCCGGCGAGCAACGACGCGGGGTTCGACCTCGTCGGCGAGCACCTGTCGGCCGAGAAGGCGAAGGCCTTTCGAGCCCTCGGCCTGAGCATCGTGCAGGGCCGCCGCGACGGGGTCCGGATCTGGGATCTCGACGGCAAGGCGTACATCAACTGCCGGAGCTCGGGCGGCGTGTTCGACTTCGGTCACCGACCTCGCTTCGCGATCGAAGCGCTGTCGGCCGCGCTCGAGGACCTGGGCGATATGGGCGATTGGCTCCTGCCGTCGGCCGTGCGGGCTCGGGCCGCAGGGGCGCTGGCGCGCACGCTTCCCGGTGACCTCACCTATACGTTCTTCACGCCGGGCGGCGGCGAGGCCGTCGAGGTCGCGTGCAAGCTCGCCCGCGCCGTCACGGGCCGCACCGGGATCGTGGCCGCGGAGCACGGCTATCACGGTCACGTCGGCTTCGCGCTGGCGATGGACGAGGAGCGCGACACGAAGTGGTTCCGCCCCCTCGTGCCCGGCGTCGCGAAGGTGCCCTTCGGCGACCTCGGCGCCGTCGACCGTGCCGTCGACGACGAGACGGCGGCGGTGTGCATGGAGACGATCCCGGCCACCGCCGGCTACATCGTCCCGGACGACGACTTCTGGCCCGGCGTCCGAGCGATCTGCGACGAGCGTGGCGCACTGCTCCTCCTCGACGAGGTGCAATCGGGTCTGGGCCGCACCGGCGCGATCTGGGCGTGCGAGCACTGGGACGTCGTCCCGGACCTCCTCGTCACCGGGAAGGGACTGTCGGCCGGCGTCTACCCGATCGCGGCCTGCTGCTTCGGCGAGCGCGTCGACACCTTCTTCGGCACCGACCCGTTCTTCCATCCGTCCAGCTACGGCGGCTCCGAGCTGGGCGCAGTGGTCGTGCAGGCCGTCGTCGACAAGGTCACCGAGCCCGGGTTCCTCGAGCACGTCCGCGCGATGGGCGAGCGCCTCGCCGCCGGCTTCGACGAGCTGTGCGGGCGCCATCCGGGGGTGCTGGTCGGCCACCGCGGGCTGGGGCTCATGCGGGCCCTCGACACGCCGTCGTCCGAGGTGTGCTCGCGCCTGATGCTCGCCGCGATCGAGCAGGGCGTGCTCGCCATCTGGGCGAACAACCGGCAGGAGACCCTGCTCGTGATGCCGCCCCTCGTGATCGACCCGCCAGAGGTCGACGAGGTGCTCGGCGGTCTCGACCGCGCCGCCGCCGCAGCCGCGGCATGATCACGCCGGACCTCGAGGGACTCGAGGCCGACGTCTCGCACGCGCTCGCGACCGGCGACACCGGCCGGCTGCGCCTCGTCGGCCACGGCGAGATCAGTCTCGTGCTCGGTTGGCCGGCAGAAGACCCGGTGGTCGTGTGCAAGCGCCTCCCTCCGTTCGCCGACGTCGACGCGTTCGAGAGGTACCGCGACGTCGTGCTGCGCTACATCAGACAGTTGCGCGAGCGCGGGGTCCGGGTGCTGGACACCGAGCTGCACCACTTCGAGCGCGGCGACGGGCGCGTGACCGGCTTCCATGTGCAGCCACTACTGCCGCCCGACGCGCTCGCTATCGAGGTGCTGCGCGCGGCGCCGCCTTCGCGCGGCCACCCGGTCCTCGAGGCCGTCGTCGACACCGTGACGCGCGCCACTACCGAGCGTGTCGGTCTCGATGCGCAGCTGAGCAACTGGATGTGGCTGGACGGCGAGCCCTGGCAGCTGGACCTGACGACACCGTTCGTGCTCGACGAGCGGAAGCGCCCGGCGTTCGATCTCTCACCGTTCCTCGCTGCGCTTCCTGCCGTCGTGCGTCCCGTCGTCCGTCGCGAGATGACGAAGCTGATCCTGCGCTGGACGACCGCGCGGGGTTCGCTCCTCGACCTGGCCGCCAACCTCCTGAAGGAGGACCAAGGCGGTTGGCTGGAGCCCACGCTGGCCGTCATCAACACACGCGTCGAGCCCCCGTTGACGAGAGCGGAGGCCGAGCGCGTGCATACCCAGGACCGCCGCCTGTGGCCGGTGCTCTTCCGACTCCAGCGCGTGAACCGTTGGTGGCAGCAGCGCGTGCGTCACCGACCGTACGAGTTCCTGCTCCCCGAGCGAACGACCTACGAGGAGACCCATCCCCACCCCGCCGCGTGACGCGGAGTTGCTGTCAGCCCGCGATTCGTTGCCGCCAAAGCTCGGACAGCGTCGCGAGCACCTCGTCGGCGACCGCGAACCCGCCGAGATGGCTCTCGTGCGGACGGATATACAGCCGGACGTCGGGGAGGAGCGCAGCCGTCCGCTGGGCCTGGGCGAGCGGCACGAAGGGGTCGGCGTCGCCGTGCCACCAGCGGACCGGCACGCGCACGTCGGCGACGCGGAACCCCCACGGTCGGCCGGCGAGCACGAGGTCGTTCACGAAGGCGCCGAACCCGCCGCGGGCGCCGTTCGTGAGGTCGTCGATGAACATCGCTTCGACCTCGGGATCGTCGAGCACCTTGTTGTCACCGTGCGGCAGCAGCCGCGTGTAGGCGCGGTAGAGCAGATGCCCGGCCGGCGTGGCGGCGAAGACGAACCCGCGCAAGCCCAGGCCGAGCGGGACGCGGAACACCGTCAGCGGCCGGTTGTACGTGCGTGCGAGCGCGACGATTCCGGTGGCGGCGGCCGCCTCCTCGCCGGTGGTCGGAACCACACCGCCGAGGATCCCCACGGCCATCACCCGGTCGGCCATCTCGTGCGCGCACGCCAGTGCGTACGGCCCGCCACCGGACAGCCCGACGACGAGGAATCGGTCGTGGCCGAGGTGGTCGGCGACCACCTCGACGTCGGAGGCCGAGTCGCGCAAGTCGCCATAAGCATGGTCGCTCGACGCGCCGACGCCCGGCCGCTCGATGCAGACGAGGCGGAGGCCGAGCCGATCGGCGGCGGAACGCGCGATCGGCGGCACCTGCCGGCGGGCACCGGGCGAGCCGTGGAGCCACAGCACCAGCACACCGCGCTCGTCGCCGAACTCGGCATAGCCGAGAGAGCGGCCGTCGGGCAGCGGGATCGTCCCCTCGGCGCGCGGCGGTGGGTTCTCGGCGACGCCGAACGCGCGCACGTCAGCGAATCAGCGGCCGGCGATCGCACGCGCCAGCGCCGGGAAAGTGGACGGCCCCCTGCGAGGCTCGAATCGATCGGCGGCGCCGGTCAGCCGAGCGTCGTCGTCGTCGGTGAGCTCCAGGTCGGCGGCGGCGACGTTCGACTCGAGCTGTGCGACGGTGCTCGCCCCCGGAATCGCCACGACGTTGGGCCTTCGTATGACCCACGCCAACGCAACCTGCGCGGGTGTGGCGTCGTGCCGCCTCGCCACGTCGCGGAGCGCGTCCAGCAGGTCGCCGGCCCGGGCGATGTTCTCGGGCAGGAAAAGCGCGTTTCCCCCGCCTGACCCAGCCTCGCGGCACGTTCGTCCCGTCGTACCGGCCCGACAACAGGCCCTGCGCGAGTGGGCTGTAGGCGATGACCAGCCGCCCGGCGCCCTGCGCGTACGGGAGCAGATCTCGTTCCGGTTTGCGTCGCGACGAGCGAGTACTGCACCTGGTTCGAGATCACCGGCCGACCCAGCCGTCGCTCCGCGTCCTCCCAACGCGCGAGCGGGAAGTTGCTCACGCCGGCGTGGCGAACGAGGCCCTCATCGAGGACGCGTCGCATTCCGTCCATCGTCGGGCCGTTCGGCACCATCGGGTTGGGCCAATGCACCTGGTAGAGATCGATGACGTCGACGCCGAGACGGCGAGCACTGGCGCGCGCCCGCTGTCGGACGACTGGCGCCAGCGGCATCAGCGGAAACAGCTTCGTAGCGAGGAACACGTCGTCGCGCCGGCCGCGGATCGCCTGGCCCACGATGCGTTCCGACTTGCCGTAAGCGTAGGCTTCAGCGGTATCGACGAGGTTGATCCCGAGGTCGAGGGCCCGCTCGACGATCGCGCCGGCCTCGTGACGGGCGTACTCGTCGCCGTAGCCCCAGTCGCTCGAGCCGAACTGCCAGCAGCCCAGCCCGATGACCGACACCCGGGCGCCGTCCACCTCGACGAAGCGCATTCCTCGAATGCTGGCGCAACCACTTCCGGCCCGCCAGCGCGGAAGCCGGGGGCTACCCGAGGAATGCGTCCGTCGAGCGGTGCAGGACCCGCGCGTACTGGGCGCGCTCGTACAGGTCGGGATCGGGGACGGACCGTCGGCTGACGCTGCCACGAAGCTCGGCGACCGACTGGTACTCGTGCTCGGCCAGCCAGCGCTCGAGGCCCGTCCGCAGCGTCGTGAGATGCCTCGCGCCGTGGACGAGCAGCGCTGAGGTTGACATCGCCACGTCGGCCCCGGCGAGCAGCACCTTGACGGCGTCGTCCACCCGGTGGACTCCGGTCGAGGCCGCGAGAAACCCGTCGACCTGTCCGGCGAGGATGGCGATCCAGCGCAGCGGGAGGCGCAGCTCCGGCGAGCTACTCAGGTGGAGCGTGGGCTGGACGTCGAGCACGTCGAGATTGATGTCCGGCTGGTAGAAGCGGTTGAAGAGCACCAGCCCGTCGGCGCCGGCGTCCAGGACATTGACGGCGAAATGGCCGAGCGCGGTGTAGTACGGCGAGAGCTTGACGGAGAGCGGCACGGACACGGTTTCGCGCACCGCTCGCACGAGTTCGAGCTGCCGCTCTTCCACCGTGCCCGCGGTGTCGGTGAGGTCGGCCGCGACCGAGTAGAGGTTCAGCTCGAGGGCGTCGGCCCCGGCGTCGACGAGCTCGCGCGAGTGGCGGACCCATCCTCCCGGGGTCGTGCCGTTGACACTCGCGATGACGGGCACGTCGAGCGCGCCCTTGGCCTCTTCCACGAGCTCGAGGGCGCGATCGACGACGGTGGGCCCGCCGAGGTCTGGGAGATATGTGAGCGCCTCGGCGAACGATTCCGTGCCCTGGGTGTGCAGGTCGTGCAGCTCGAGCCCGCTCGCGATCACCTCTTCCTCGAAGAGCGACGGCAAGATGACCGCCGCGGCGCCCGCGTCCTGCAGCATCTCGAGCGTGTCGAGCCGTGACGTGAGCGGGCCTGCTGAGGCCACGAGCGGCGACGACAGTTCGAACCCCAGGTACTGCGTGGTGAGATCGGTCATCACGTCTCCTGTGGCACGTGGGGGACGGTGCGTTCGATGCCGGCGAGTTGCCGGTAGTAACGCCAGCGCTCGTCGACGTCGGCCTGCGCCAGCGCGAGCAGCTCGGCGGCGTGCTCGGGGTTCGACCGCGCCAGCTCACTGAAGCGGCCTTCCGACGCCACGAAGTCTCCGAGGGGGATGGACGGGTCGTGGCTGTCGAGCCGGAACGGCGTGGCGTGCTCCTCGAAGCCGGGATGGAACCGGTAGAGCGGCCAGTACCCGGAGCGGACGGCGTCACGCTGGTGACTCATCGAGAGCCGCATGTCGATGCCGTGCGCGATGCACGTGGAGTAGGCGATGATGAGCGACGGGCCCGGCCACGCCTCGGCCTCCGCAAACGCCTTCACGCACTGCACGTCGTTGGCCCCGATTGCGACCTGCGCGACGTACACGTTCCCGTATCGGCGCGCCTCATCGCCGAGGTCCTTCTTCGCCACCTGCTTGCCGGCGGCGGCGAACTTCGCCACCGCCGCGCGCGGGGTGGCCTTCGAGGCCTGCCCTCCGGTGTTCGAGTACACCTCGGTGTCGAGCACGAGCACGTTGACGTCGCGACCGGAACCGAGCACGTGATCGAGGCCGCCCGCGCCGATGTCGTACGCCCAACCATCGCCGCCGACGATCCAGACGTTCTTGCGGACCAAGGCCCCGATCAACGCGGTCAACCGGCGCGCCATCGCGGCCACGTCCGGATTTGGACCCGCGACCAGTGCGGGGAGCGCTTCGTCGACGCGGGCGATGCACTCGCGTTGCGCCGCGATCGCGGGCTCGTCGGCCGCCGCCGAGGGATCCAGCGCGAGGACGGGCTCGGCAATCTCGCGGCCGAGGTGCGGCGCAAGCTCTTCGACCAGCGCTCGTGCCGCCGCTCCCTGACGATCGAGGGCGATGCGGATCCCGAGGCCGAACTCGGCGTTGTCCTCGAACAGGGAGTTCGACCAGGCCGGGCCGCGCCCGTCCGCACCCGCGCCCCACGGGGTGGTCGGGAGGTTGCCGCCGTAGATCGAAGAGCAGCCCGTCGCGTTGGCGACGATCGTCCGGTCGCCGAACAGCTGCGTCAGGAGCTTCAGGTACGGCGTCTCTCCGCACCCCGCGCAGGCGCCGGAGAACTCGAAGAGCGGCGGCCGGTTCTGCGAGCCCTTCACGGTCCCCGGCTCGAGAATGCCGGGCTGACCGGACTCGAGGGTGAGGAAGGCGTCGAAGCTCTCGCGCTCTTGCTCGAGGTGCGGGCCGATCGGCTCCATGTTGATCGCCTTGTGGCGGACCTCGGACTTGGACTTCGCGGGGCACACGTCGACGCACACGCCGCAGCCGGTGCAGTCGTCCGGGGCGACCTGGATCGTCAGGTCGAGGCCGGGATGATCGTGCGACCGGAACGACTTCGAACGGAACGCGTCGGGCATGCCCTCGGACGCGGCGGGGTCGTACACCTTCATCCGGATCGCGGCGTGCGGGCACACGAGGGCGCAGCGGCCGCAGTCGATGCAGATCTCGGGGTCCCAGATCGGGATCTCGTCCGCGAGCGTGCGCTTCTCGTACCGGGCGGTACCGACCGGGAACGTCCCGTCGACCGGGAGCGCGCTGACCGGCAGGAGATCGCCCTCACCCGCGAGCATGCGCGCGGTCACCCGCTGTACGAACTCGGGGGCGGTCTCCGGCACGAGTGGGCGACGGTGTTCGGTGCTGGTGGGAGCGGCCGGGACCGGCAGGGCTTCGAGTGCGCCGAGCGCGGCGTCGATCGCGGTGAGGTTCGCCTCGACGATCGGGCCGCCCCGCCGCCCGTACGCCCGTTCGACGTGCTCCTTCACGGCCGCCACGGCGTCGTCGAGTGGCAGCAGGTTCGTGAGCGCGAAGAAGCAGACCTGCATGACCGTGTTGATCTGGCCGGCGAGGCCTGCGTCTCTGGCGACGCGGTAGGCGTCGATGACGTGCACGTCGAGCTGGCGCCCGACGATCTGCTCTTGCACCTCCCACGAGAGCTGTGCCCACGTCTCGGCCTGCGGGTACGAGCTGTTGAGCAGCAACGTGGCGCCGGGGGCGGCATGACGGAGTACGTCGACGCGATCGAGGAGTCCGAACTGGTGGCAGGCGACGAACGTGGCCTCCCCGTTCCCGATGAGGTATGTCGAATCGATCGGTGCGTCCGAGACGCGGACGTGCGAGATCGTCATCGATCCCGCCTTCTTCGAGTCGTAGACGAAATACCCCTGGGCGTGCGCGTCCGTGTGTTCCCCGATGATCTTGACCGAGTTCTTGTTGGCGCCGACCGTGCCGTCCGAGCCGAGCCCGTAGAACACGCCCCGGAGACGCGAGTGATCGCCGGCGAAGGTGGGGTCGACCGGGAGACTCGTGTGGGTCACGTCGTCGACGATCCCGACCGTGAACCGGTCACGCGGTGTCGGCGCGCCCAGCTCGTCGAGCACGGCTCTCGCCATCGCGGGGGTGAACTCCTTGGACGACAGGCCGTACCGCCCGCCGATGACCCGGGGGAGCGCGCGTCCGCCGCGAGCCGCCTCGTCGGCCAGGCAGGAGACGACGTCGAGGTGGAGCGGCTCGGCGGGTGCGCCGGGCTCCTTCGTGCGGTCGAGGACGGCGACTGCGTGCGCCGAGTCGGGGAGTGCTACGCCGAAGGCGGCTTCGGGGAACGGCCGGTAGAGGTGCACCTGGAGCAGCCCGACCCGCTCGCCCGCGGCGAGCAGAACGTCGACGGCCTCGCGGGCCGCGCCCGCGCCCGAGCCCATGAGCACGATCACGCGCTCGGCGTCGGGGGCGCCGTGGTAGTCGACGAGGCCGTAGCGGCGGCCGGTCCGCTCGGCGAGGCGGTCGAGGGTCCGCTCCACGATGCCGGTCACGGCCTCGTAATAGGGGTTGGCCGCTTCACGAGCCTGGAAGAAGACGTCCGGGTTCTCCGCGCTGCCCCGGAGTACGGGACGATCGGGATCGAGCCCTCTCAGGCGGTGTTCGGCGATCCGCTCGTCGTCGACCAACGCCGCCACGTCGGCCTCGGTGGGCAGGTGGATCGTGTTGATCTCGTGGGACGTCCGGAAGCCGTCGAAGAAGTGGAGGAACGGCACCCGCGACTCGAGTGTGGCCGCGTGCGCGACGGCCGCGAAGTCGGCCGCTTCTTGCACCGAGCCTGACGCCAGCATGGCCCAGCCCGTCGGTCGTGCCGCCATCACGTCGCTGTGGTCGCCGAAGATCGAGAGCGCATGGGTTGCGACCGTGCGTGCCGCGACGTGGATCACCGCCGGCGAGAGCTCACCCGCGACCTTGTACATGTTCGGGAGCATCAGCAGGAGGCCTTGCGACGCGGTGAAGGTCGTCGCGAGCGCGCCCCGGGTGGTGGCACCGTGAAGGGTGCCCGCCGCGCCCGCCTCCGACTGCATCTCGATGACCTCGGGCACCGTGCCCCAGAGGTTGGGCCGTCCCGCGGCCGCCCAGGCGTCCGCGAGCTCCGCCATGGGTGACGCCGGCGTGATCGGGTAGATGGCGATCACTTCGGAGCAGAGGTAGGCAGCTCGTGCCGCCGCCTCGTTGCCGTCGACGGTGTCCCAAGGCTGCATCAGCGCGGCGCCTTGCTCTCCTCTCGCCCGTGGAGGTACACGAACCAGTACACCAGGCCGACGAGGACCGCGCCGCCCACGATGTTGCCGATCGTCACGGGGAGCAGGTTGCCGACGAAGAAGTCCTGCCAAGTAAGCGTGGGATAACCGCCCGACTTGATCCCGGCAGCTGCCCAGAAACTGTGCGGCGACCACGCCTTGATGAACAGGCCCGCCGGGATGAAGTACATGTTGGCGATGCTGTGTTCGAAGCCGGCGGCGACGAACGCGGTGATCGGGAACACGATCGCGAACACCTTGTCGGTCACCGAGCGGGCCGACATCGCCAGCCAAATCGCGAGGCAGACGAGCGCGTTGGCGAGCACACCGAGCAACACGGCCTCACGAAATCCCAGTGATGTCTTTGTGGCGGCGATCTCGAGCGCGCGAGCGCCGACCGCACCGCCCCCACCGTCATAGAAACCGGACCAATAGATCACCAGCGTCGTGAGCAACGCGCCCACGAAGTTGCCGACGTACACGATCACCCAGCCCTTGAGAAGCGCGCCCACCCGGACCCGGCGACTCGCGGTCGCGACGACGACAAGCGTGTTCCCCGTGAACAGCTCCGCGCCGGCGACGACCACGAGGATCAGCCCGAGTGAGAAGACGAGTCCGCCGAGCACTCGCGCGACCCCGGGCGCAATGCCGCCCCCGGCGGTCACGACCGTCGCGAACATCGCCCCGAGCGAGATGAACGCGCCGGCCAGTACCGAGAGGACGAGCAGCCGGTCGAGGCGCATCTCGCTCTTCGCCATGCCGACGGTCTCGGCCCGACGGGCGATATCGGGGGGGAGTAGCGCGTCGAACGACGGGACCGCGCCGTCGCCGGTCTCCCGCGCCAGGCCCGTCCGGGTATCGGGCCAGGCGCGGCCTTCAGCAGTTCGCTCACCGGATTCGACGCTCACCACCGCAGTCTGACTCCGATCCCGGCCGCGTCAACCAGGGTCGGACGGCCTCGGCCCGGGTGACAGACGACTCTTGGGTCGCGGCGAGGTGTCGGTTCATACTGCGGGGCGAAGGTGAGAGCTCCGCGGACGGCCGCGTCCGCCGCGGCGCCATCGGGAACCACGGATTGACGATGGCTCGAGCTGGGAAACCCGAACACTGGATGGTCATGGAGGGCGGCCCCGAGCCGTCACAGCCGGGCCTGTACCCGTTCACCAGCCGCTTCGCCAGCATCGGGCTCCAGCTGCCGGAGGGTCGGCTGACGACCGACGAGCTCATGGCCCGCATGCGGCACCAGGCGGACATCGACCTCGAGGGGCTCACCGGCATCCATGAACGCCGCGTCGCCGGGGACGGCGAGGACTCCTTCACGCTCGCGCTCGGGGCCGCCCGTGACTGCCTCGAGCGGTCGAGCCGTCGCCCCGAGGACGTCGACGTCCTGATCAACGCCAGCATCACGAAGTACAAGGGAGGTCTGTCCCACCAGTTCGAGCCACCATTGAGCCTGTCGCTCAAGCAGGCCCTCGGCGCGCACGGAGCACTTCATTTCGATCTTTCCAACGCCTGCGCCGGGATGATGACCGGCGTGTTCATCCTGAACGACTTCATCCGGCGCGGCGACATCGAATGCGGCATGGTGATGAGCGGCGAGTACATCTCGGAGCTCGGTGCCAGCGCCACGAGGGAGGTTCGCAGCATCTTGAGCAATCAAATGGCCTCACTCACGCTGGGTGACGCGGGCGCCGCGGTGATCGTCGAGCGCGCTCCCGAGGGCGCCACCGGCATCGACGTGGCGGGGTTCACGACGCTGTCCGAGCACAGCCGGCTCTGCCTCGGCTTCCCGAGCCGTACCGGTCCCGGTGGAACCATGTACACGGACGCCCCTGGGATCCAACGAGTCGCCATCGAGGACTCCGCGCCGCTGCTCCGGGAAGCGCTCCATCAGGGTGGCCTCAACTTCAGCGAGATCGACTACCTCATCCCGCATCAGACCTCGGCTCGTGCGATCGAAAAGGGAATGCAAAATCTTGTGAAGGGGCGCGCGGGTCCGCCGAAGCATGTCGTGGCCAACGTGGAGCACTTCGGCAACACCGCGTCGACGACCCACTTCGTCGCCCTATACCGATACCTGCAGGAGGGCCGATTTGAAGCGGGCGACAAGATCATGCTGCTGTCGTTCGCGTCGGGCCTCGAGGTCGGTGTTGTGATCTTCCCCATTGACCACGAGCTCTTGGACCGGTATGGGCACGACAATTGAGGCCGTCACGACGTCGCTCTCCCGGAGCCCGTTCGGGCGCCGGGCCCTGCGCCTCGCCGATCGCGGCCGCCCGAGGCTGCTTGAAGCAGGCGGGGCGCACCTCGGGCGAGCTCGACCTGTTGATCAACACCGGCATATATCGCGACGAGAACCTCGCCGAACCGGCGCTCGCGGCGCTCATCCAGGAGGACATCGGCGCTAACCCCGGCCATCCGCCGGTCGCCGGGCACGGGACGTTCTCGTTCGACGTCGACAACGGCGCCTGTGGCGTGTTGACGGCGGCCTATCTCCTCGACGGCTTCGTGCGCGCCGGCGCCATCCGCCTGGGCATGGCCGTGGCCAGCGATGTGGATCCGGGCGCGTCCCGCGGCTACCGGTTCCGACCAGTCGGCGGCGCACTCCTCCTCGGCCGGGACGACGCCATTCCCGGTCTCACGGACTTCCACTTCGAGACCTTCCCCGAGCACGCGGGGCTCTTCGAGAGCCGCGTGAGCTGGAAGGAGCGTCCGGGGCCGCGACTGCCGGGGACCCCGGGTGGACGCAGTGTGCTCACGGTGCGGGAGCAGCCCGGGTACGCGTCGCAATGCCTCGAGTGCACGCAGGTCGCGGTCGAGAAGTACGCGGCCGACCACGGGCTCACGATCCGAGAGCCGGACCTCGTGGCTGTGAGCGGACCCTCCGTCGAGTTTCCAAACGCGCTCGCGCAGCGGCTCGGGATCCCGCCCGAGCGGGTCGTCGGGCCGACGAGAGGCTCGCGTCGTGCGCACACCGCCGGACCGATCGCCGCCCTCGAAGCCGCGCGCGGAAACGGACGGCTCGACACGGCCCGGACCGCGCTCTGGGTCGCAGTCGGCGCGGGAATAACGGTCGCGCTTGCGCTGTATCGCCGTTAACGGTCGATCAGCTCGGTTCGACGCCTGCCCTCGCTGCGTGTTCGACGAGGGCCGCCTCGAGCCTCTGTGCGACGTCGGCGAGGAAGTCGTGCACCGACTTCTCGGCAACTCGCCGTCCGGCCAGGGCGTCCGCAACCGCGCCAACGGGGCCGAGTGGCGTGTGGTAGTCGCCTGCGAGGCGCAGCTCGATGTGACCGCCGTCGAGATCGCTGACGTGCAAGTCGGCGTCCATGACGGGGAACAACGCGGGATGCTCGGCCGCCTGCCATTGAAGCGGAACCCGGAGGGTCCCGTGGCCGCTGATCAGGGGGCCAACTTTGGCGTCGACGCGCCGGGTGATCGCTCCGTCACCGACCTCGAATCGAAGCTCCTCGAGTGGACTACGGACGATCTGGTCGAGCTCCACCTTCAGGATCGCCGCCGCGTGCCAGTAGGTGCCGGGAATCCGTTCCGTGAAGTCAATCGTGTGGTCCATGAGCCGCTGCCTCCGGTCAGGTGCGAGCCGCACCGACCACGCCGACGAGGTCGACGAGCCGGCAGGCGTACCCGTATTCGTTGTCGTACCACCCGAAGACCTTCACCAGGTCGTCGACCACCATCGTGAGGGGCGCGTCGACGATGCACGAAGCCGACGAGCCGATGACGTCGGTCGACACGATCGGCTCATCTGAGTACTCGAGGACGCGGCGCAACGGCTCGCGCCGGGCTGCGTTCCGAAACGCGTCGTTGACCTCCTCAGTGGTCACGGAGCGCTCGAGTGCGGCTGTGAAATCGACGATGGAGCCGTCGGCAACGGGGACGCGCAGTGCGGCGCCGTCCAAACGGTGTTGCATTGCCTCGAGCACGAGGCTCGTCGCGCGAGCGGCGCCGGTCGACGTGGGAACGATGTTCACGGCAGCGCTCCTGGCCCGCCGGTCGTCCTTGTGCGGGCCGTCGACCAGGTTCTGATCGCCCGTATAGGCGTGCACCGTCGTCATCAGACCCTTCTCCAAGCCGAAAGCGTCGTCGAGGACCTTGACCATGGGCACGAAGCAGTTGGTCGTGCACGACCCGTTCGAGATGACTCGGTGCGATGTGGGATCGAAGGTGTCATCGTTCACGCCGACGATGAACGTGGCGTCGGCGCCTTTACACGGCGCGGAGACGATCACGCGCTCTGCGCCCGCTTCGAGGTGGGTCGCTGCCTTGGCACGCTCTGTGAATCTGCCAGTCGACTCGATCACGACTTCAACGCCCAAGTCGCGCCAGGGAAGGCGAGCGGGATCCGACTCTGACAGGAACTGCATCTTCGTGCCGTCCACGGAGATCGCGTCTGCCGTTGCAGTGATCTTCTGCGGCCAGGGACCGAACACCGAATCGCGCTGCAGAAGATTGGCCATCGACGAGGGCTTGCCGAGGTCGTTGATCGCCACGACCTCTGCAGAGCTCCCCTGCGCTCGGACCGCGCGCAGGAAGCTCCGCCCGGTTCGACCCAACCCGTTGATGGCGACCCGCACGCTCATGTCTCGTCTTGCCCGGTTCCCGTGTGCAGCACGTGCGAGGTCGGCCCCGGGTAGAAGAGCGACTCGTGACCGGTGTCGTCCCAGCGGACGATGTAGTGCTCGTGGCCGTCCTCGATCCGCACTTGGAGGATCTCGCCCTTCCTCGGCGCCTCGCCGATGTGAACGCCGTCGACGACCAGCTCGTCTCCAACCTCGGCATGCATGGTGACCTCCTCGGTTCTCGACCCGATCGTCCGCCTCGCGGGCGGCGTACCGGAAGGGTCGCGAGTCACGTCGGCGTGGGACCGATGGCCCGGTGGCAGCCGACCACGCGTCCTCTAGGTTGAGCGGGAGGCATACACGAGGTCCCAGGGTGCGATGGCCGAACCGAAAGCCGCTGTGAGCTTCAGCGAGGCGGGTGACCGCGTCGCCGCATATCCGGCCGATTGGGCCGCCGATGTCGTCTCGGCCGATGGGCGGGCCGTGCGAATCCGTCCGATCCGGCCGGAGGACAACGAGAAGGTGTTGCAGCTCTACGAGCGCCTGTCGCCCGAGAGCATGTACCTGCGCTTCTTCTCGCCGGTCCCGGCGCCGTTCGCTCTCCAAACCGAGCGGCTGACGCAGGTCGATCAGGACGAGCACGTCGTGATCGTGGCCGAGTCGGGCGACGAGGTCGTCGCCATGGCCCGGTACGACCGCTTACCAGGAGACACGGCCGAAGTTGCGTTCGTCGTCGACGACGCCCACCAGAGTCGAGGCCTGGGGACGCTTCTCCTGGAGCACCTCGCCGCGATCGGGCGAGGCCAGGGGCTCCGCCAATTCGTCGCCACGACCCTGCCCCAGAACCGACAGATGCTGGCCGTGTTCCGCGAACGCGGGATACGAGGTCACGAGCCACTTCGAGCAGGGCACGATCGAAGTGTCCTTCTCGATCGGCACGACGGACGCGTCGCTCGCAGCGCAACAGGCGCGGGAGCACCGCGCCGAGGCAGAGTCGATCGCGGGGCTGCTCACACCGTCGTCGATCGCCCTGATCGGAGCGAGCCGCCGGCCGGGGACGATCGGCCACGAGATCCTGCGCAACCTCCTCGATGGCGGGTTCACCGGTCCCGTCTATCCCGTGAACCCGAATCCGCGCGCGATATCGGGCGTCCGGGCGTACACCACGATCGGCGACGTCCCCGATGACGTCGACCTCGCCGTTGTCGCCGTCCCGGCAACCGAGGTGCCTGCCGCCGTCCGGCAATGTGCGGCGAAGGGGGTGCGCAGCCTCGTGATCGTCTCGGCGGGCTTTGCCGAGGTCGGCGGGGACCAGGCGCAGGCCGAGCGTGACCTCGTCGAGGTCGCCCGCCGCAACGGGATGCGGATCGTGGGACCGAACTGCATGGGGGTGATCAACACGAGCCCGGCGGTTCACATGAATGCGACGTTCGCGCCGTTCGCCCCTACCGCCGGTCGGGTCGCGTTCTCGTCACAGTCGGGCGCGCTCGGGATCGAGCTGCTCGGCCAAGCCGCCGAGCTGGGGCTCGGCGTCTCGACGTTCGTGTCGGTTGGCAACAAGGCCGATGTGAGCGGCAACGACCTCCTCCAGTACTGGGAGGACGACGCCGACACCGACGTGATCCTCTTGTACCTCGAGTCGTTCGGGAACCCGCGCAAGTTCGCCGCGCCTGGCGCGCCGGATCTCCCGGACGAAGCCGATCGTCGCCGTCAAGAGTGGTCGCACCCAGGCCGGAACGCGCGCCGCCGGCTCGCACACCGCCGCCCTCGCCAGCTCGGACGTCGCCGTCGACGCGCTCTTCCGGCAGGCGGGCGTGATCCGGGTCGACACGCTCGAGGGGCTGTTCGATGCCGCTCAGGTTCTCGCGCACCAACCGCTACCGCAGGGCCGACGTGTCGCCATCGTGAGCAACGGGGGTGGTCCCGCGATCCTCGCCGCAGATGCGTGTGCGGGCGCAGGCCTCGAGGTGCCGGAGCTCAGTGCGGAGACACAGGCGAGGTTGCGTGACTTCGCATCACCGGACGCCGGCGTCCGCAATCCGATCGACCTGGTTGCGTCTGCGACGGCAACGACGTACGAACGGGCACTTCGTACTGTGCTCCGGGACGACCACGTCGATGCCGTGATCGTCATCTTCGTCCCTCCACTCGTCACGCAGCCCGACGACGTCGCGCGTGCAATCCGGGCGGCTGCCGGCGACGCAGGGCCGAAGCCGATCGTGGCGTGCTTCCTCGGGCGCCACGGGATCCCTGAAGCCTTGCGCTCCACCCAGCCCGACGAGCGGTCGATTCCCTCGTTTGCCTTTCCTGAGTCGGCGGCGGCCGCGCTCGGTCACGCGGCCGGGTACGGCTCGTGGCGCCGGCGCCCCGAGGGCGCCATTCCCGACTTTCCTGACGTGGATGCAGAGCGGGCGCGAGCCATCGTCAGCGATCGGGTCGGCGTCTCGCGCGACGGTGTGTGGCTGGATCCCGACGTTGCTCAGTCCCTCTGCGACTGCTTCGGCGTGCCGATTGTCCGCACGATGCTTGTCGCGACGACGTCGGATGCGGTGGATGCCGCCGAGGAGCTCGGCTATCCGGTGGCGCTCAAGGCGGGATCAGGTGCGATCGTGCACAAGACCGATGTCGGCGCCGTTCGGCTGAACCTGACGTCCGAGGAGGAGGTGAGGAACGCGTTCACGGCGATGCAGGAGAGCCTCGGTGACCAGATGGGTGGTGCAATCGTGCAGCCCATGGTCGGCACGGGCATCGAGACGATCGTCGGCGTGACTCGCGACGCTCTGTTCGGTTCGCTCGTCGTCTTCGGTATGGGAGGCACGGCCGCCGAGTTGGTGCGCGATACGGCACTGCGCATCCTGCCGATCACCGATCTGGATGCCCGCGACATGGTTCGGTCGTTGCGCACCTCACCGTTGCTGTTCGGGTATCGTGGTTCCCCGCCCGCCGACGTCGGAGCGCTCGAGCAGTTGCTGCTGCGGGTGGGGCGGCTCGCCGACGAGCTGCCGGAGGTGGCGGAGATGGACTGCAACCCGGTGATCGTGTCGCCGGACGCGGTGACCGTCGTCGACGTGAAGATGCGTCTCGTCCTGTTGCCGTCGTCGCCCTTGCCCGGCGTCCGACGCATGCGATAGAGATCGCTCAATCGGTTTGGCGATACCCGGACGGCACGATGACGAGTGGAAGCTCGGCATAGTGGGCGAGCTTGCGAGGGACGCTTCCTACAAGCGCTTCGATGAACCGACCCCGTCCGCGACGGCCCACGACGAGTAGGTCGGCACCGAGCTCGGTTGCTGTCTCCATCAACATGCCCGCTGGATCGCCGACGACCGAGCGCCCCTCGTGACGGACGCCGGCATCGCGTAGAGGCCCGCACCACTCCATTTCGAGTGTGGCACGCGCCTTCTCGCGTTCCTCGGCTTCGGCCTGCTGCATGGCGGCGGCGTAGGCGTCCGGAGGCGGCACCAACGCGACCTTGGGTTCGATTACGGCCACCGCCGAGACGTCCGCATCGAGGGCACGTGCGTAGTGCGCGCACCAGCGCACCGCCGCGTCTGCACCGTCGGAACCGTCCACGCCCACCACGAATCGTGCCACCGCCATGCTTCTCCCTCTGTCTGGGCCTCGGCGGACGCCATCGAACCTGATGCCCCCGCAGAGGCGAAGGTCCCGTAGTGGCCCGACCCATGTCACTGGCGCGATGGCGCCGAGCAGTGCACCCTAGAACCCGGTGCCGCAGGCGCGCACGGCGGTGGCTGATCGAGGAGGCGTTTCGTGACCAAGACGATCATTGTTCCGCTCGATGGTTCTGAGTTCGCCGAGCGCGCACTGGCACCGGCAGCGGCGTTCGCGAAGCGCACAAACGCCGAGGTGATCCTCATGACGAGCCAAATGGGCGGCGTCGTCGTCGAGCCCAAGCGGTACCTCGCGGATGCTGCTGCCGAGGCCGGCATCGCTGGGGCGAACGTGGCGGTGATCAGCGACTACTTCCCCGCGACCGCGCTGAAGATGGTCGCCGCCGACGCGGCAGATCCGATCGTATGCATGTCGACCCACGGGCATTCGGGGGTCATCCAGGCCCTGCTCGGGAGCATCGCCGAAGATGCGATCCGGCTTCTGCACGCACCGATGCTGCTGCTCGGGCCGAACGTCCAATTGTCGCTGGCCACTCGGCTCGACAACGTGGTCGTCTGCACCGACGGCACGCAGACGTCGAAGGCGATCGTCCCCGAAGTCTCCGATTGGATTCGGGCGCTGCATCTGCGCGCGTGGGCGGTGCAGGTGCTCGACCCCGAGGCGCGGCTCGCTCTCGAGGAAGCGGGGGAGCAGGAGGCCATCGAATTCGGCGCGGTCCATGCGCTGGCCGAGTCGTTGCTTTCCCGGGACGGCGCCGGCATCAACTGGGACGTGCTCCATCGCGACGACACCGCGGACGCGATCGTCGACTACGTGCGTGACGTCCGTGCGTCGCTGATCGCTATGTCGACGCACGGACGGACGGGCCTCGCCCGGGTTGCGCTGGGTAGCGTCACCGCCGCCGTTGTGCACAATGCGCCGTGCCCCGTGCTCGTCGTGCGACCTGATGGCCTATCCGACCGTGACGAGCCGGACGGAGAAACGACGGGAGCATGAGTTCGCAAGAGCCTGAGATCGACCACGGCCGGCTGCTCGAGGTGCTCGATCGGGACGAATGTGTCGAGCTCCTCACGCACGGCTCGTTCGTCGGCCGGCTTGGCCTCGTGGTGGACGGACGTCCCTTGGTGCTCCCGGTGAACTACATGGTCGACCGCGACACGATCGTGTTCTGCACTGCCGCGGGCACGAAGTTGAATGCGATTGTCGGTGGAGCCGATGTGGCGTTCGAGGTGGACGAAAGTCGATCCTTGGTTCACTCGGGCTGGAGCGTGCTGGTGCGGGGTCGCGCCGAGCTCGTCACCGATGAAGCGGATCTCGCGCACCTGCGTGCGGGTCCACTGCGTCCTTGGGCGCGGGGTGCCCGCTCGAATTGGGTGCGCATCGCACTGGGCGGGGTCTCGGGTCGCCGCATCCCTGGCATCTAGGCGGCGATTGCTCGACGCGAATACTGAGCAGGAGGCTTCGAGGATGGCACCGACCGGGGGAGAGACATCCGCACCTGGGGACTTGGGACGGCGAGTCGCGCAACGGCGTCGGGAGCTCGACTTGAGTCGCGAGCAGTTGGCGAAACGAGCTGGAATGGCCCCGGGGTACATCGACTACCTCGAGGAGCGAGCGGCTCGAGTGCCGATCGCCGGCGTGGGGAGCCTTGCACGTGCGCTGGACACGAGCACCGACGAGCTGCTCGGTGGCGCCGTCGACCAGCCACCAGGCCGAGGCCACCCCGCGCCACATCCGAAACTCGAGACCCTGAACGACGAGGAGTGCACGCGGCTCCTCGGCGAGGGAGGAGTAGGCCGCTTCGTGTTCACAACTGACCGCGGGCCGGAGGCGGTGCCGGTCAACTACCGGATCGTGGACGGCGACGTGGTGTTCCGAGTCGCCGCTGACACGACGCTCGCTGCGGTGTCGGATATGGAACCGGTGAGCTTCGAGGTCGATCACGTCGACGAGGCGATGAGCGCGGGTTGGAGCGTTCTCGTCACCGGCCCTGTGCGTCGCGTCAGTCCGGACGAGTTCCGTCGGCTCGAAGACCTCGGCATCGAGCCGTGGGCGGGGGGTCAGCGGAGCGTGTACCTGCGTATCGAGCGCCGCAACGTAACGGGCCGGCGCATCCGGGCGAGCACCTGATGGGTCCAAGGCACGAGCCGGGCGAAGCAACGGAAGACGTCGGCCGACCCGACCCCCGTGAGGTGGCGGAGGAAGCGCCGGGTGCGGGCCAAGCACCGAAGGAGAGGGACCGGGTACCCGATCCCCACGAGCAGACCGACCCATGTGAAGACCACGATCCGCACGAGCTCGTCGAAGAGCTCGACGCGGACGACGGCTCGAGAGAAGCCGGCTGATCGGATTCGACGCCCGGGCCGGCGTCGTCACTCCATCACGCGGAGCGTGGACGGGATGTCCATGCGACGCAGCTTCCGGCTCGTCAGCAGCGGCGCCAGCGCGACCGCCAGCACGCCCAGGCCGACCGCGGTGAGGACGGTGCTGGGCGCGAGGAGCGTCACGATGCCGATGTCGGGCAGCGTTTCGGGCAGCAGGGAGCGCACGAGCCACCCGAGCAGCACCCAGCCGGCCGCGAGCCCGGCCGCGGTGCCGAGGACGCCGATCACCGCGCCTTCGGTCGTCGCCATGCGCAACACAGTGCGGAGCCGCAATCCGAAGGCGAACATCGTGGCGTGTTCTCGAGCGCGCTCGTCCGCGTTGATGCTGGCCGAGTTGAACGCGATGAGCAGGGCGAGCAGCAGAACCGCGCCCTCCACGACGACCAGGATCGCCAGCACGTCCTCGAGGGCGTCGCGGATCGAATCGATGAAGGCGGAGACGGGCTGCACCGACGCCACGCCCGGCTGCCCGAAGAGCATCCGCTGCGCCTGGGTGACGCTCGTGCCCGGCGCCGGGTCGATGACGACGAGGTTCGTGAGACCCTCGAGGTTCATCAGGCTCGCGTCGGTGAGATCCATGAAGGCGATGCTGCGAATCGGGAACCTGTTGAGGCCGATTACCGTCACTTTCGAATCGACGAAGCGGTACGACGTGCCTTCGCGACGTGGATGGCGCAGGGTGACGGTGCTACCCGGTCTGACCCCGAGATCTTCGGCGGCGGTCTCGGTGATCACGATGCCGGGCCCGGCGGCGGCGGATCGCTCGACGACCGTGGGCGCCCACAACTTGCTGTCGAGATCACGCAGCTCCAGGAGCGTCTCGATCTTGGTTCCGTTGCCACGCAGCGTCGAAGGCAGCTCGAGGGTCGGTTCTGCAGAGCCGGCCGCCGGCGATTGCTCGATCGAGCGCACTTGCTCGGAGGCGATCGGGTAGAAGAAGTCGAGCTCGACGTTCAGTCGATCCGGGCTGCTCGTGCTCGCTTCGGCGTCGGCGTCGTCGATTGTTGCCCCGAACGAGTCGAAGACGCCGACGAGACCGACGACCACCATGATGGCGGCCGCGACCCCGAGCACCGTCATGAGTGTCCGGCGCGGCGCCCGCAGGACGTTGCGGAACGGCAGCTGGGCCGTCGTCCGACCCGGGATCGGGATCCGTCCGAGAGCCGGCGCGAAGCCGCTGCTCTTGGTGGCGAGGAAGCCGGTCCGGATGGCGGTGACGGGCGTGACCCGCACCGCGCGCCAAACGGGATAGAGCGTGGCCAGGAACGGGATCGCGAGCCCGAGAGCGGCGCCCCGGGCGAAGACGTCCGGCTGGAACGGGAACCGCCACACCGGGAGTGGGAAGAAGCCCTGGAGCACCGAGCCCATGAGCGAGCTGACCAGGAGACCCACGCCCACGCCGAACGCGACGCCGAGGAGAGCGACCTCGAGCGCCACGAGCAACGGCCGGATGGCCAAGCGCCGCGCGGGGACTCCGAGCGCCATCCCGATGCCGATCTCCCGGCGCTGCGCTTCGACGATGCGTCCGGTGAGGTTGAACGCGGCGAACGCGGCGCCGGCCAGGATCAGTACCGCGAAGATGTTGTAGAAGCGCTGGTCCCCCTCGATGTCGTCGTACAGGTAGCGGTACGCGAAGTCGCCCCGGGGACCGTTGAGCGTGACGCCGACATCCGGGAAGCGTTCGGCCAGCGCCGCTTCGAGCTCGGCGCGCACGACATCGCGATTGGCCCCGGGCGCGAGCTTCAGCACGAGGTCGTTGGCGGCCCCGGGGCGGCCTGCGATGCGCTGGGCCGTGTCGAGGGGTGCGAACACCGCCGCGAAGTTGGCCTCGGCGAGGAGCGAGTTGCGCTCCCCGGTGATGAGGAAGTACTCGGGCGAGAGGCCGAGACCGACGTAGTCGAGGGTCGTCCCCCCGCTCACCGCGACCCGGCCGTGATCGGGGAGGTGGTAGTGATCGGCGAAGTGGACGTCCAGCACCGCGACGTCTCTGCCCGCATCGCTCGCCGCGCAGGGTGCGGCCCTTCTCCGCCGACACCCCGTTGACGGCGGGCCCACCCCCGGCGAGGTCGACGCCCACGATGCGGCCGGGTACGAGGATGGTCTTGCCGTCGGTCGACGCGTCCACCTGGGTCGTCGTGATGAGACGGGGCTCGACGGCGTCGATGGAGCCGCGCTGGGGATCGACCGTGCGGCTTGCTCGAGCGCGGCGGCGTCGACGAACGCGCCCTCGGCCAGCTTCACGCGGAGGTCGTACATGTGCAGCCGCTCGAAGCTGGCGTCGTACGACACGCGACGCCATTCCGATGTGCTGCTCAGCCCCGAGTAGATGCCCGATCCCAGGGCGATGATGAACGCGATCGCCGCCACCTGGACCCAGCGGGCTCGCAGGTCACGCCACGACCATTTCCACCACAGCCGCACCGATCCCCACCTACCAGCGCAGCTCGGCGATGGGCACCTGCCCGCCGGCGGGTGGCCCGTCACTGACGATGCGGCCGCTGCTCAGCTCGATCACGCGATCGGCGATGCGAGCGATCTCGCGGTTGTGGGTGACGATCAGGACCGTGATCCCGGCGTGCGCCTGCTCGTGCAGCAGCTCGAGGATCTGGATCCCGGTGGTGAAGTCGAGCTCGCCGGTGGGTTCGTCGGCGAGCAAGATCCGGTTCCCGGTGGCGAGGGCGCGGGCGATGGCGACCCGTTGCTGCTCGCCGCCCGAGAGCTGACTCGGGAAGTGGTGGAGCCGGTCGCCCAAGCCGACGCGGGCGAGCACCTCCGCCGCGATGCGATGGCCGTCGTGACGACCGGTCACGTCCACACCGAACTGCACGTTCTCGACCGCGGTCAGGCCGGGGAAGAGGTTGAAGGTCTGGAAGACGAAGCTCACCGTCTCGCGCCGGAACCGGAAGAGATCGGCGCGACGCCGCGCCGAGAGACGCTCACCGTTGATCGTGATCTCCCCGCTGGTCGGCGTGTCGAGCGCGCCGATCATGTTGAGGAGCGTCGTCTTGCCGCTTCCCGACGGGCCGAGGACCACCGCGAACTCTCCCGCGCCGACGGTCAGGTCGACGCTCTCGAGCGCCGTGACCGTGCCGCCACCCACCTCGTAGCGGCGGCTGACGTTGTCGAGCTCGATCAGGCCCACGTCACGCGCGAGGGCGTGGCCGTGCTGTCTCCAGGAGCAGGCGCCGCTCCGCGG
>CAWIJM010000004.1:0-109536 GCA_963836445.1 uncultured Actinomycetes bacterium | reverse complement strand
GGAGCCGCATCAAAGGCTGCGCCGTTTGCTGTGGACGCTCGGCCGCTACCCGCATGAGATGTTCGGCTTGCTGCGCGCCGGACGCTCTGAGACAGACCCAGCTGATGTGCAACTACCTGGGCTCCGATCGCGTCATGCTGGCGGAGCTGAGTCTCCTCGGGTCCATCGTGTATGTCCCTGAGACGCTGCACTTCTACACGGTCGCCCGACAAACCACGGCTCCTCCCCCTTCCGTCAAGTACGACCCGGCGAACGCCGGTCGGGTGCAGCTGCGGACATGGCGGCTGATCTACGAGCATCTCCGGGTCGTGCAACGCTCGAGCACGGCGACGCGGCACAAGCTGCTTCTCGCGGGCAGCGTGCTCGGTCGTTTCGGCGTTCGCGAACGCCGCCGCATGGCGGCTGAGGTCTACCACTACGGACGAAACCTCGCCGTTCGCTCTCGGCACAGGATGCGGTCGTCCTCGCTCTCAGACGGTGCCAGGTAGGAGGACGGCCTTGCCGACCAGGAAACCTTCGGCGTAGTGCTGGCGGCATTCCACACCGCGCAACCGCATGAGTGCGAGGAACGTCTCGTCGTCCCACCAGTCGTGGTGCGCTTGGGAGGGAAAGCATTCGTGCAGCAACTCGATCTTGTGGTGTGCCACAGCCGTGTCGAGCGGCACATAGTGCGTCACGCGTCCGAGATCACCATCCCACTTGGGAATCTCGTAGTGCATGATCAACGAGTCTCGCCAGACCGTCGATGCCAGCTCCCCGATCAGACGGTGGTCCTGGTGCGCGTCGTCGCGCCGCGGTGCGAACACGATGTCAGGCGAAGTACCTGGTCCCCCCGAGGCAACGGCGGTCGTGAATGGCCGAGCGATGTCCTCCAAGCGTTGCTTGACGGCATCCCACTGAGCCGGAAGGCGTCCGTCAACCAGCTCGAGTACCTGGACGTTGACGTCACCGTCCGGCAGGAATCGCGGGGTGGCCTTGACGGCTTCGCTGTGGCGAGCCCCTGATCCGGTGGCCACGACAGCCGTCGCCTCAACCCGGCGCGAGCCGGCGAGAGCCAGCAGCGTGCCTCCACAGCCGACCTCGATGTCGTCGGGATGGGCCCCCAAGCAGACGATGCGTAGATCGCCGGGCGGAAAATGAAACGGGACCACCGTCTGGTCGTTCAGCTGCCGCCGTTGATGTCCGGCACGTCCACGGTAGGAATGCCGTCCGACGGCAGCCCTGAACGCTCGCGCCACACCGCCCATGGGCTCGTGCCGCTCCTGTACAGATCCTCGAGATGGGACCGCTCCTTGAGCGTGTCCATTGGTGCCCAGAATCCGTCATAGGGGATCGCCAGCATGCGCCCATCGGCAGCTGCCTTGGCGCAGGCATCCATGACCAAGTCCTCGCCTTCATCGAGATAGTCGAAGATCCCTTGACGCAGGACGAAGTATCCGCCGTTGATGCGCATACGCATGCTGCCGACGGGAGTGAAACCCGACACGTGCGCCGAATCGTCCATGTCGACGACGTGGAAGGAGTTCTGCGGGGGAACGGCGAGCAGGCTGCCGACCGCATCGCTGGCAAGCAGCTGGCCGATGACCTTGTCGAGCGGCGCGTCGGTCAACACATCGCCGTAGTTGGCCAGGAAGACGTCCTCGCCGTCCAGGAAGCTGCGAATTCGCCGTAGCCGCTCGCCGATGGCCGTATCGATGCCGGTGTCGACGAACGTGATGCGCCACTCACTGATGTCGCTGCTCAGCAGCTCGACCCGTTCGCCTCCCTTGCTGAGCACGAAGTCGTTCGAGTGGGTCTCCTGGTATTCGAGGAAGTACTCCTTCACCGTCCGCGCGCCGTAGCCCAGACAGAGGACGAAATCGCTATGCCCAAAGTGGGCGTAGTAGCGCATCACGTGCCACAGCACCGGGCGATCGCCGATGGGGACCATGGGCTTGGGTGCGGAGTCATCGCTCGAGCGCATGCGCAGACCGAGACCACCGCAGAAGATCACGACTTTCATGTGGGACGCCTCTTTCCGCCGTGCACCGTCCGCCCGCACGGCAGATTAGTGGTCGTGGTGCTCGGCATCAGAACACGTCGAGCGACGGGAGCGGTACGACCAACCGTCCACCCCAATCGCGGACGTAGGAGAGCTGGGCCGCAATTTCGCTTCCTGAGGTTCCAGGGAAGGATCACAACGTAGTCGGGTCGCTCCTCGGCGATCTTCTCCACCGGATGGATCGGGATATGGGTGCCGGGCAGGAACTTGTCGTGCTTGAAGGGATTGCGATCGACGGTGAATGACAGCAGGTCGGATCGGATCCCCGCATGGTTCAACAGCGTGTTGCCCTTGCCGGGTGCTCCGTACCCCACCACCCGCGAACCCTGGCGCGACGCGGCAACCAGGAACTCCACGAGGTCGTTGCGTGCGGCCGCGACGGCCGCTGCGAAGCCCATGTGTCCGGAGACGCTGTGCAAATCGGCCGCCGCCTCCGTCGCCAGCACGTCGGCAACCGCCTGGTTGGGAGATGCCGCCGACGCGGGGGCTGACCACGTACGTAACGAGCCTCCGTGCGTCGGAAGCTCCTCGACATCGACGATTGTCAGATCGGCCGCGGCCAGCACCCGCTGGGTGGTGAGCAACGACAGGTACGAGTAATGCTCGTGGTAGATGGTGTCGTACTCCCGGCCGTCGATGAGGCGCAGCAGGTGCGGGATCTCGATGCTGACCCGGCCGTGATCGGCCACGAGACAACGCAAACCCTTGGCGAAGTCGACGATGTCCGGCACGTGCGCCAGCACGTTGTTGGCGACGACGAGATCGGCGCGGCCATAGGCTTCGGCGATCTTGCGTCCGGTTTCCTCACCGAGGAACAGGACCTCTGTCGGTATGCCCTTGGCGTGTGCAGCGTCGGCGACGTTGCGGGCCGGTTCGATGCCCAGGGCACGGATACCGCGGGCGATGACGTGTTGCAGCAAGTAGCCGTCGTTGCTGGCGACTTCGACCACGAACGAGTCGCTCGTCAACCCCAGGTCGGCAATTGCCGTGTTCACGAAACGCTCGGCATGTGCCACCCAGGAGTCGCTATAGGAGGAGAAATAGGCGTAGTGATTGAAGATGTCTTCGGCGGCGATGTAGGCCGGGAGCTGCACGAGCAGGCACGACGTGCAGATGCGGACGTGGAGGGGGTAGAAGGTCTCCGCCTCGTCGAGTTGATCGGCGCTCAGGTAACTCTCACAGGGGGGCGACATGCCCAAGTCGACGAACGTCTGGGTCAGCTCGGCCGAGCAGAGCCGGCAGCGAGGCACGCTCATCGCTGCCCTGCCTGGGGAGGGATGCGAACTGTCACCGCGTCGGGACGGCCACGTCACCGGCGACGAGAAGGTGCGCCGTCATGGTTCCGAGCTGGCGAGCCCCACGCCCTCAGGCGGGATCGTACGCCCGCTGACCCCGCGGAGCGCATGCCACGCCCCGAGCGCTCTCATACGCAGTCGCTGGCCAGGCCGGTCCCGGCTGCGTACCGCCCCGGCGCAATACTTGGCGTTCCGAAAGGCCCACCACCAGAGCTCGGGGAGCGATCGATGTTCGAACGCCATCGCCAGCTGGTTGCGCGTTTGATAGTAACCGCGCCACGGCCGCGCCTGCCCCTGTGACCCGAGGTTGAGCGCGACCACTAGTGGCCGCGGCAATGCATATACGCCCCAGCCGGCGCGTCGAGCCCGCAAGCAATACTCGAGTTCCTCGACCATGATGAAGTACTCGATCTTCGGAACACCGACCTCGCGCACGAGGGCGGCAGACACGAGACTTCCCGAGAACGCGAGCACGTCGAGTGCGACCGGCGCGCCACTCGTGTCCGCAGGCAGCGGCACGGACCGGTGACGGCCTGTCCATCGGCTTCCAAGACCCACAGTCCGGCCGAGAGCGTCCCGACGGCTACAGCCGAGGATGCCCGTTCGTGCCGGGAGCTCAACCGCGGCGTCAAGCAGGGCCTCGAGGGCGTCGGGGTCAGGGACGTCATCGTCGTTGAATACCCAGACCCAGTCATGCCCGTTTGACACCGCTTCACGTAGTCCCTCGGCGTAACCCGCCGCCGGGACCGAGGTTCTCGGACATTCTCACCAGCCGGGCCGTCGGGAATTCGGCGGCGAGCATGTCGGATGTGCCATCGGTGGACGCGTTGTCCACGACGATCAGCTCATCGAGCGGCCGCGTTTGCGCCAGCAGTCCCGTCAGGGCGTTGCGGAGTACATCAGATCGATTGTAGGTGACCACCACCGCCGCAACCCGCAGGGGATGACCGCTGGCGGCTTCCTCCTCACGCCCGGGCGTCATACTGCGCCCCACTCGTCACCAGGGCGGGTGTCTGAACACCCCTTGTTCTCAACGCGGCGGAGCCAGGCTTCGCGCCAGTAGGTGTAGATCTTGCGACGACAGAGCGCCCGGAACGTCCCCTGACACCACACGTGTTCGAGCATGATGCAGTCACGCAGCCTGAGCATCCGGCCGGTCTTCTCGTCGATGATCCTCTCGACTCGATCGAGCACTCGCGCTCGGGTTCCGCAGTATGGAATCATCTCGGCGGCGAAGCGGAGACCACGCAGACAGCCCTTGTCGTCCAGCGTGGCTTCGATTTCCTCCTTCGATCTCACTTCGACGACCTCGCCGGGTTGCAGGTCGAGCGGTGGATACCTCCGTTTCTCACCGCTCGGAGCAAACGACGGCCAGCCGCGTCCACTGCCGATACGCAACGGTCGGGGCAATCTGTGCTGGGCACCCTGCCACTTGTTGAACAACAGCACCGCGATGCTCGCCAGAGCCGTGCGAGCACTCGCGTTCCGCGATCGCCAGTCCTGAAGCCATATCCGAGGGTCGCGCGCTGAGACGAAGGACGTGGCGCGCGACATCTCAGTGGCTTGGCAGGAATAGATCGGGTTGTCCTCGCTCTGGCCTGGATCACGAGTCGCCGCGAGGAGAAAATCGGGGGCCATGGGCTCGTCGACCGCCGCGCTTTGCCGGCTCTGACTACCATCGTTTGGAACCCGGGTCGTGTGGGACAGGGGCGCCTTCTCCAGCCAGTCCTCCTTCCAGAAGATAAGGCAACGGGCCTGGCAGCCGCCGTGAGACGAGCCGTTGCACCGCACTCCCTCCAAGTGCACGGCACGTTCCACTCGACGGGTAGTACCGCCCGTGCCACCGGCCTTTACCGTGTCGCAGGTTCGGTGGATCACCGCGTCAACGGTGAAGCTGCGCCCGGCGTACGCCAGCATCTCCGGCATGAATGGCAGTCCGTCGACGCGTCCCTGAGCGTCCAGTGTCGCAAGAATCTCGGCTTGGTCTCGGACGCGCACCCGGTCGCCAACGCGAAGCCTGCGCACCTGAACCGGGACACCCACCCGCGGATGGATTCACGCTCACTTCATCGCACTCCACCGCACACTTGCATACAAGATCTGAGCCAACGACGTTAGTCCCTCTGCGCAGCGCATTGCGAGCGTCCTTGGTGTTGTGAGCATCCCCCGCTTTCCGTGGAGGCATCGCCTATGAGGAGATGTCATTGACGGAGTTGAGACGCAGGTTCGATCCGGAGTTCCGCGAGGGTGCGGTTCGGTTCGTTCAACCTGCTGACCCGGGTACCGAACCGCTAAGCAAGCACGCAGAGGTTGACAACTTGGTCGTCACGACACCACGTCAGCGGACGTGACCGAAACTAGACGATCGAGACGACGAGTGGCGGTGTCCTTGGGCTCTGATCGGGATTCCTGGGGAAACGGTGACCCTGCCGGCGGCCCGCCGAGCTCGACCGACTGCTCGCGAGCGGCGAGATTCACAAAATCGACCACCTACGGGTGCAATTCGATGTGGCGAAGGTTCCGGGGATGGAGCAGCGCGCTGTCGACATGACGGAGCGACTCCGGTCCGCGGGAGTCGAGTTCGTGGAAGCGATGCAGATACCCGGACCGCAACCCGGAAGAGGCACGGCCGACTGGCTTAGCTGGACGGAGGCGTCTTCACTCGGACGGCTGTGCTACTCAGTGCTGAACCGGATCATCTTTCGCGCTCGGCAACGGCTCTACCCACTCAAGCAGGCCATGGCAAGGAAGCGGTCCTCCGTTGCCCGACGCCGCCGTTCTTAAGCCCGCCAGTCGCCGAGGAACCGGGCGAGGGACTAGAGCACCGAACGGGTACGGGCGACGGTCACAGCCGGGCACGGTATGTCTTGCCGACACGCTGCACCATCCCTGCACCAAATGAGGCGGCGAAACCTGGTCACTCGCGGTCACTCGCGGACACTCAACTGCGCTTTGACCTGCGGAACAACGCAGAGGTGCTGCTCACAGAGTTGCGTGACTACGCTCGCAACGTAGAAGTCGTAGGTTCAAGTTCGCCGGTGGTGGTCTACTAGGTTCAGCTTCGATCTTGGACGGGCAAGGAGAAATGATCATGGGCAGGGGCGTCTCGCGATTCGGACCGTGTAGCCAGCGTTTCCGTCTCGCGATCGTGGCGATCGTGGTCGCGCTAATCGCTACCTTCGCAGTCACTCCCGGTAAGCGAGCGGCGGCGCAGAGGACGAGCCACCAACCCACGCAGTCGGGCACGGTCCAGGTCCATCGTAGAAGGTCGTATGAGTCTGGCGTACAACCTCTGTGGTTCCGGGGAATGGATTTGCCCTAACAAATACAACTCGACGGCTCCCTGCACCCGAGCACCGTGCAGGGTCACGGCGTACAACCGAACTCAGACGATCGAGACGACGAGTGGCGGTGTCCATGGGCTCAGATCCGGATTCCTGGGGAAATTGGGAGTGGATCCCGACGGTCACTGTCGTCCTACCAACGCATAACCGGCCGTCGCTCGTGAAGCGAGCGGTCGCGAGCGTTCTCCAGCAGACGTACCGCGACTGGGAGTTGATCATCGTGGACGACGCGTCGACTGAGGACATCGGATCTGGTGTCGCCGAAGTTCTCCGCGACGACCGACGTGTCCGGCTGGTGCGGCGAACGGTCAACGGAGGCGCCTCGGCTGCTCGAAACACGGGTATCGAGCATGCCCGCGGGCGCTTCGTGTGCTTTCTGGATGACGACGACGAGTACCTCGACCACAAGCTGGCCCACCAGGTGCACCAGCTTGAATCGGCACCCGAGGACGTCGTCGGCGTTGCCGGAGCGCAGGTCGGCACCTCGGCAGGTATCGGTCAGCAGACCGGCGGTGAGGCCTCGGAGCTACGTCGGGAGCAGTTGCTGGACTTCGATGTCTGGTTCGTACAGATCGGCTCGGTACTGCTTCGTCGGGACGCCGTCGTCGAGCTCGGCTTTGACGAGTCCCTGCCAGTGATCGAGGACTGGGATCTCTACGTTCGCTTGTTGGAGCGTCATCGAATGCTCCGTGACAGCGAGCCTGTCGTGTTGATGCATGCGGACGCGGCGCGGCGCCTCACGGCAGACCGCTGGAACCGGTTCCGTGGCCTCGAGCTCCTCTATGAAAAGTATCTGCCCGAGATTTCCCGTGACCGGCGGCGGCACGCGAGGTGGCACGGGAAGATGGCGCTTGATGCCTTGGAATTCGGGTACCCGACACAGGCGCGCAAACACGCCGCCGCAGCGGTGCGCCTATCGCCGGGCGATCCGCGCCGCTGGTACCTCCTGGCGACGGCCGTAGTCGGCAACGCTCCGCGCCGCTGGCTTCTCGCCGGGTACCGCAGGCTCGGGTCGCTGCGTCGTCGGCTGCGTATCCCAACCCCGCGAAGGGGCTCGTGACACGACGTCGGGCGCTGACCCCGCTTCTGTTGCTACTCGTCGCCACCTCGTGCAGTTCGGGTTACGACGCGAGTCTCGTGCCGCGTCCAACACTCTCTGCGACGCAGTAACGTTGCGTTCCACGAAGATGGAAGTAGTCCGACCACGACAGTCGAACCCCTGGTCGCTCAGCCAAATGGATGACGGCATCCGCGTCCTCAAATGGCTCGTGCAGGTTGACCGACATGAGGTCGGCCTCGACGGCGATAACGGTCGTACCGACGAAGCTGATCGGCATGCGATCACGGGCTACCGCGGGCATGGAACCCCTATCGTGGCGCCGTGCAGATCGACCGGTCGCTGGTGGCGGGCAAGCTAGTGGTGGTGACCGGGGCCAGCCGCGGGATCGGTGCCGGTGTAGCACTTCGCTTCCATGAGCTGGGTATGCGCTTGGCGCTGTGCGCTCGGTCCGAGCCAGCATTGATAGGCGGTCCGGGCGTCCTGGTCGAGCTGCTCGACGTCACCGATGGCAGTGCCGTCGAGGCGTTCGCCATGCGGGTATCGGTGGAGATGGGTGTGGTCGACTGCTGGATCAACAACGCATCCGTCCTCGAGCCCATCGGCTTGGTACGTGAGACGGACCCCGATGACATCGCTCGGCTGTTTGCCGTGAACGTGATGGGTGTCGTTCACGGATCGCAGGCGTTCGTGAGGCAACGTCGAGAGCTCACCGGAGGAGGTGGCGTGCTGCTCAACATCACCAGCGGAGCCGCGCTCGTCGGCCAACCCGGACGGGCGGCCTACTCGGCGTCGAAGGCAGCGGTCGATCGCCTATCGGAAGCGCTGGCAGCCGAGGAGGCCGACTCCGGGATCCGGGTACACGCCGTTGCGCCCGGTGTCGTCGACACCACGATGCAAGAGACGATCCGTGGCGTAAACGAACGGGTATGGCCCGACCGCGAACGCTTCGTGCATCTTCACCGGCAGGGCAAGCTCACCAGCCCTGGCCACGTCGCCGACTGGCTGGCCGCCATCGCCTTCGATCCTGCCAACCGAGCCCGTCGAGGTCGTCACGCGAATCCCTGACGAGCACCCCCGATGAACGCCGATGTGATCTTGTGGATCGATCCGTCGTGCGACGAAACGGCCGCCATCGTCGTGGAGCGTGCCCGTGACGTGCGCTCGTCGGTCGTGGCCAGCCGGATGGACGGTCATGCCCCCGGTGGGTCCAACGATGCTGACGATCTCGCCCGGCTCAGCCAAGAACAACACGTCTCGTAACAGGTCCAGACCTGGGACGTAATCGAACCACACATGGCGGAACGCAACCTCGCCAAGCGTCCATAGTGATTCGCCCCGGATCTCCTAGTCTCAGAGGTACAGGGTCCGTCGACGAAGCGAGCCGACGAGGCGTCCGGCCTGAGCTGCCGCTACGCGGGTCCACGAGAGCCGTCTGCCCCGACGCACGAGGTCGGGAAGGTGCACCGTCAGCCACGCATAGCGCCGCATCGCGCGTCCGAGTCGTCGGGGCATGCCGTGCGCGCGGAACTTCTCGAAGAGCACGACGTCGTACAGCCCGTAGTTGAAGTGTTGCTCCCAGACACCGCGCGCGGTTGCGCGATACCTCTTGGCGACGACCGCGCCGGGCTGGACGTGCATCGCGAAGCCGGCGAGCTGGAGGCGCCAGCAAAGGTCCAGGTCGTCGCCGCCCTTGAGCGTCTCGTCGAAGCCGCCGACCACCTCGAACGCGCGTCGTGAGACGCCGAGGTTGCACGAGAGCCCCGCGGGCAGGAAGCCGTAGAAGTCGCCCTCGCCGAGCGCGGCTCGGCCGCCAGGGAGAAGAGCCCACGGAAGGCGGAGAGACGCGGCGTAGCGGTGGGGTCTCGGGGGCGTCGAACTCGTTCACCCCGGCCACCAGGTCGTGCGTCTGCAGCGCCCGAGCCATCGCTGCCAGCCACCCTGGCTGCACGACGTCGTCCTGATCGCAGAACACGAGCGCGGAGCCTTCGGCCGATGTCGCTCCGATGTTGTCGGCGGCCGCGCAACCTCGTCTCGCGGACGCGTCGACGACGCGCAGGTTCGGAATGCGCTCCACCCAGGAGGCAGCGATCTCGCGGCTGCCGTCCTGCGATCCGTTGTCGGCGATGACGAGCTCCCAGGAGCCGGGGAACTCCTGTCGCGCCAGAGAGGCCAGCTGCTGGTCGAGCGTGTCGGCCCCGTTGTAAACAGGCATAACCACGCTCACCGGCCCCGCGACGGTCATCAGAAAGCCAACCTTACCGAACCGACTCGCGCTCCTCGGATGCCCCGACGCCGCCGAATGCCTCGAGCCTCCTCGTAGAACGAGCCGTTTCATTTGAGGTTGGCGCGGGGCGCGAGCCGGTTTCTACGGCGCCCTCGAGCGAAAGGGGTCAGCGGTATCTGCTCGAGGCGGTGGGTCGGTTCGTGCGCCGGCGCTCTGACCTCTTCGCCTTCCCCTCGCTGTACGAGGGGTGAGGCGGCGCTGCCCATCGAAGCCGTGACGCTCGATCTCCCGGGCGTTGCCTCCGACATCCCGGCGCTCCGGGAGGTTGTGGCGCAACATCAGCGCCGGCTGGGGAAGCAGTCCACGTCGCCGTCGATGACGGCACCCGCCTCGCCTACGTCGAAGTCCTCGCCGACGAGACCGCCCGCAGCAGCATCGCCTCACCGTTGGGGTTCGATGGTGTAGGCGGTAACGTCCACCCGATGGCGGACCTCCCTGTAGTTGTCGTCCACTACGACGCCCCCTTCTGGCTAACGGCGTCCGTCGCGACGATCAAGGCGAGCGTCGGTGTCGCGCCACGGGTGTTGGTGGTCGACAACTCGGGCAACGCCCCGGACCTCGGCGTCGAGACGGTCCGGCCGAGAGCGAACCTCGGCTACAGCGGTGGCGCGAACGTGGGCTTGCGACGCTGGCTCGACGGCGACAGCGAGTTCTGTGTGGTCGCAGCCCACGACCTCCACGTCGAACCTGGCACCCTCGCGGCCCTTGTCGCCCACGCCGAAGCCCACACGCAGGCGGGCCTCGTCGGCCCCGGCGACACCGAGGGCGAAGTGAGTTGGCTGCCAGGACTGTGCCTCCTCTACCGGCGGGCCGCCGCCCAGCAGGTCGGTCTCTTCGACGAAGCGTTCGACTCCTACTGCGAAGACGTCGACCTCTCGTGGCGTGTCCGGGCGGCCGGATGGGGAGTCACACGCGTCGCCGCGGCCGCCCACGGGTTCGGGACCAGATCGAGCCGAGCGCAGCACATGATGTCCGTCAACACCATGTACCTCCAGGCAAAGCACAACGGGATGGCCGGCCTCGGGAAAGCGATCGCCGCGACCCCGTACAACCTTGCCCGCGAAGTCCGGGCGGGACGTTGGGACCGAGTACGGGCAAGGTTCGTGTCGTTCCCTGCGGGCGTCGCCAAGGGCCTGTCGGCCTTGCGTTGACGTCACGCGTCGGTGTTCTCCATGAGAAGGTCCGCGAGCTCGGGGAGGAGGGACCCGATGAGACGAATCCGACGTTTGTTCTCGCGGGTCAGGAAGCGGACCCGCGAGAGGACCTGACCATGCGGACTCCCTCGCCGCCGAAAGGTCTGATCGAGAAAGCTGTTCATCGCGCGGCTGACGCGATCCGCGCGGTTCTAGGTGCAGGTCACGAGGCTGAAGTACGGGCGTCAGGAAACGCCGAGATAGGGCTCCCCCGGGTCGCGACGCCTCGCCACCTTGGCGGGCACGCCGTACGCCACAACGGCGTCAGGAAGGTCGTCAACCACCAGCGCGCCTGCGCCGACGACAGTGTCTTTTCCGATCGCGACACCGTGAATCACATTCGCTCCTAGTCCGATTGCGGCGCGCATGCCGATGCGCACGCCTCCACCCGTCGTCACACCCGGCGCGAGGCTGGCGCCATCGCCCAGAACAGAGTCGTGGTCGAGCGACGACCGCGTCCCAAGCAGAGCGCCCGTGCCGACGCGGCATCCGTTGCTGACGACGACGCCGGCCATGATGATCGAGCCGGGACCGATGTCGGCGCTGCGGGCGACGACGGCAGATGGGTGCACCACCGTCAGTGGCTCCAGCTGCGGGCACCTCATCATCTCCTGCGTGAGCACCCTGTGCCGAGCCCAGTTGTCGCCGATAGCTACGACAAACGCACTCGCGCGGCTCGACGCCGCGTACGCCGCGAGCTCGTCATCGGAGCCGAGGACGGGATGCCCGGCGACCCGATCGCCATCATGAGCACGTCGATCGAGCACACCGACGATGTCCATTCCGCCCACCTCTTCGACGATGTCGATGGCCTGCCGCCCCTGGTCGGAGGCGCCGATCACGATGACTCGTCCGGTCACGACTGTTCCGTTCCGCGGAACGGTTCCATCGTGGCGACACCGGGATGGGAGATGCCCTCACCCTTCACGACATTGCCGATCGTCTTCAGCAGAATCTGCAGATCCAGCCGGATCGACCGGTGATCGACGTACCACACGTCGAGAGCGAACTTCTCGTCCCACGTGAGCGCGTTCCTCCCATTGACCTGGCTCCATCCTGTGATGCCCGGCCGTACCTCGTGGCGGCGCATCTGCTCGTCCGTGTAGCGAGGCAGGTACTCGAGGAGCAGAGGACGCGGCCCAACGAGGCTCATGTCGCCTCGGAGGACGTTCACGAGCTCGGGAAGCTCGTCGAGACTCGTGCGCCGCAGGAATCGCCCGAGACGGGTGATGCGCTGTGCATCCGGCAATGGGTTGCCGTTTGCATCAGTGGCGTCCCGCATGGTGCGGAACTTCACGATCGTGAAGGGTTTGCCGCCCAAGCCGGGTCGCCGTTGCCGGAAGAGGACGGGACGGCCCATCGCCGCTGCGACAAGCGCGGCAATCACGCACAGCACCGGTGAGAGCAAGATGAGGAGCGTGACGGCAATGACGACATCGAGCAGTCGCTTCAGGCGGTCATTCACACTGTCCGACTATCGTAGCGAGGTGGGTGTGCAGAGAGATCTAGCTCGTCCTGATCACAGCGCATGAGATGGCAGCAGCGCCTCCGAAAGCCAGCAAGCTATGTTCGGCTCGCCGCCACCTACCCAAGCGAAGCACGGCACTTCCATGAGTACCGCTACTTCACCATTGAGTACGCCGCGCAGTGCACGACTACCTCGCCCGAGCGAAAGCGACCAGAGCGCATCCGGAAGACACGAAGCGGCGTCGCCTACCTCATCAAGCGGTAAACGCGTCGGATGAACCACATCTACCTCTCGCCACCTGACGTCAGTGACGTCGAGCGCAATCTGCTCCTCGAGGCGTTCGACTCGAATTGGATCGCGCCCGTCGGTCCGCAGGTCGACGAGTTCGAACGGGAGGTCAAGGACTACCTGAGCGTCTCGAGCGCGGCCGCGTTGTCCAGCGGCACCGCGGCGCTGCACCTCGCGCTCCTCTCCCTCGGCGTTGGCGCCGGTGACGATGTGCTCGTTCCCACGCTGACCTTTGCTGCGACCGCGAACGCTGTCGTCTACGTGGGCGCCCGTCCGGTGTTCATCGACAGCGACCCGACGACCTGGAACATCGACCCGGGTCTGCTCGAAGAGGAGCTCGAGGAACGATCTCGGCGAGGGCGACTGCCCACCGCGGTCGTGGTCGTTGACCTCTATGGCCGATGCGCCGACTGGGAGGCCATCCTTGCGGTGTGCAATCGGTTCGACGTCGTCGTCGTCGACGACGCTGCGGAGGCGGTCGGCGCGACCTACAGGGACAGCGCGCGGGCGTGTTCGGGGCGTGCGGTGTGCTCTCGTTCAACGGCAACAAGATCCTGACAACAGGTGGTGGAGGGATGTTGGTCTCGGAGGACCACAGGCTCGTCGAGCGGGCGCGCCACCTCGCCACGCAGGCGCGAGATCCGGCACCTCACTACGAGCACTCGGAAGTGGGCTTCAACTACAGGCTGAGCAATCTGCTCGCGGCGGTAGGACGGGGACAGCTTCGCCGGCTGCCAGCCATGATGCAGCGACGGAAAGAGATCAACCGGCGCTACCGCGGCGCGCTGTCCGATGTTGCGGGGGTCGAGTTCATCCCCAACCTCCCGGACAGCGATCCGAATTGCTGGCTTACCGTCGTGACGCTCGACGCTCAAGCGTTCGGTGCGACTCCCGAGGAGGTACGCAAGCACCTCGAGCATCTCGACATCGAAGCCCGCCGAGCGTGGAAGCCTATGCATCTGCAGCGCGCATTCGCCGGCTGCCGGGTACGCGGCGGATCAGTTGCGGAAGAGATCTTCCGTACCGGCTTGTGCCTTCCGAGTGGATCAAGTATGTCGGATGACGACGTCGACCGCGTCGCCGACGCGCTCGCGCGGAAGAGTGTGTAAGCCCTCAGCCATCGCGGAATCCCGAGGCTTTGGGACGGCTCCACGGTCCGCCCAAAGAAGGCCGCGGTAGCCGTCGAGCGTCACGCGAGCCTGCACCCGAGTGGCGTCCACGGACGCGGGTGCGTTCTCGACGTTGCCGTCAGGCAAGGACATGGGTGGTACGACACGTAAGCGCTTGTCAATAGCGACGGCGATCCACGAGCGTCCGGACCCGGTCCTCCAGCTCCATGCCACCACGCACCTTGCGGATGAACCAACGCATCCCGTCGCTCAGCTGCAGCGGTGAGCGAGCGAGTCGATGCGGGTCTGTCGCACCGAAGCGGTTCGGCCGCGTGCCGGCAAGAGCGGCCGAACGAAACCGTGCCCGGACCGCGTGATCTGCAACCCCGGAACCGGGAACAGCCTTGGGGTACGCGAAGTGTGCCGCCTCGACTCCCAAACGCTCGCCGATCAGCCCGATCGAACGATCGAGCTCGTCGTCTACCTCATCGGGCGGTAGCCGATCGAGCAAGGCGTGCCGGTGCGTATGGGAACCTATCGAGACGAGACCGGTAGATAGTGTGTCGCGTAGAGCGTCCCACGAGATCGGCTTGCCATCGTTCGGGAATGGCCGCTGGTCCTCAATGAACGCCGTGGCGGCGTACAGCGTGACCGGTACCTTATGGCGTTGGAGCACTGGTAGCGCGACCTCGCTGAAGTCAGCCGTGCCGTCGTCAAAACTAAGAGCAATCATGTTCGCGCCCTCGGGGGACGACGCGATCGCGCTCAGGCCATCCTCGAGGGTCACGACGTGGGTCTGATCGGCCAGGAACGCGATCTGGTCCTCGAAGAGGCTGAGCGGGAGATCCGTTTCGATGTGTGCGCGACGCCCGACGCGGTGGTAGATGAGTACGACAAGACCGCTACGGGTGTGCCGGAAGGCATCCGCAGCCGCGGCGACGGCCTTCATCGCCTGCCGGCCGTGCGCGAACATCAGCGGCGACAATAGTGGGAATCGAGACGAGACAATGCCGGTGAGCGAATCGTGAGCGTTCGGTGATCGTGCCGACGTTCAACTCCGAACGGTGGATCCGGAGACACTCGCCGCACTCTCGAAGGACAGGTACGCGCCGTGTAGCAGCTCATCGTCGATGACCAGCTCGATCGACGACACCTTGTAAAGCTCGATTCTCCGCCGGTCGGCTGCGTTCTGCGGTGAACGCTCGAGGAACGCTCGCGACCCCGGTCGCCGAGCCGCCGGCTCGCCTCCGGTCGTCGAGCGACCCGGCCATCGCCGCCGCGAGCCCCCCAGGTTCGCGCGGCGGGACGAGCAGGCCGCTGCGCCCGTCCTCGACGACCTCGCGCAGCGTCGGCAGTTGCGATGCAACGACAGGAAGCGCGAGCGCCATCGCTTCGACTACCGCGCCGCGGAAAGCCCTCGTAGAGAGACGGAAGCGCGAACAGGTCGGCGGCGGCGAGGATGTCGGGCACGTCATCGCGGTGACCGAGCATGTGGATCCGGTCATGATACGGCGAACGGGCGACGCAAGCCTCGACCTCCCGGGACTGGTTGCCGGAGCGCCCCACGAGCACCAACTCGACATCGGGACGACTCTCGGCGATCAGATCGAACGCACTGACGAGGTCGACATGGGCCTTCTGAAACTCCTGACGGCCGACAGTGACGATCACTTCGCGTTCCCACTGAGGCGAGCGCTGGCCCGCACCCGTGCACGCCGTTCCGACGAAGGCTCGCCGAGCCGGCCGAGATCACGTCCGCGCTCGATCACAGTGACGCGACTCGGATCTATCCGGAGCGACTCTGCACCGCCGCCTCCTTCACCGCGCAGCTGACTGCATGGAAGTGGTCCGTGAGATTGCGAGCGCGTCCACCCGTCGACCAGCCGCACCGCGTGCAGCTTCCATGGCTTCACATTGGGATCGGTGAGCCGGGCCGGGTCGTAGCTCGTATTGACGATGCTGCGTCAGGACGATCAGGCGAGCAATCTGGCGCTCGCCACGCGGCCACACGGCCGGCAAGGTCGGCGTCGAACAAATCGTGTGCACGATGTCGGGGCGAACGGATGCGATCAGTCGCCGGATCCGACGAACCCGGATGTCCAGACGGCGATCTTCGACGAGATGCAAACGGGCGCCGGCGCGCCGAACTGATCCTCGTTGGTCCGTCGCCCGCTGCACCATGTACACAATCGAAGCTTCGATTCCGGTCTCGACGAGCGCGGGCACCAGCTCGAGAAGCGAGTGTTCGGAGCCACCGCCCGAGATCCCGGGAATAACGAAGAGCAGTCGCACTAGCACCCAAAATAGGGGGGATCTCCCTTACGGTTGAGATCGCGCCGCTCCGAGAAGAGGCGGCGGCCGTGACAAATGTGAGTAGGACGATCACCGCGGCGGCCCATCCCGACTAGCAAGGTCCCCCGACTCGCGACGCGATGCGATGACGACGAGGGGACGTGCGCTATCAGCGCGAGCAGGGTCTGGCACGGTGAGAGAGACGATCCATCAAGAGCTACATCGCGTCGAGCAAACAGCTCGGCAAGTGTGCCCGGGCCCACTGTCCGTCGCGATTCGACCTCAGCCACGTGGCGGGTCGGCAGGGAATGCTCTTCACCGAGCTCCGCCGTCGGACCGTGTCGTCGCTGTGCCGGTAACCTTCGGGGCTGCCTGCCTTTATGCACGTAGACGCCAGGAGGACGGCGTCCGCTCCACAAGCAGGGTCCCGAGGAGCAATGAGCGACCGCAAACCAGAGAGCAGTCCAGGGCTGCGCACGCTCCTCAAACCCTTCGTCGCGGAGAACAGGGCGCGGCTGGCAATCCTTGCAACAGCATCCCTGCTGGGCGGGTTCGCCGAAGCAGCCGTGCTTGTCGTGATCGCTCGGGTCGCGTTCGCGATCACGCAGCAGGACTCGAGCATCAGCGTCACCGCCGGCCCCATCGGGCCATATGAGATCCCTGTCCCGGCGCTGATTGCCCTGGCGGCCATCTTGACGGCCGTCCGGCTCGTCCTCCATGTCGTCACGGCATGGGAGTCGGCGATCGTCTCGAGTCGCACGCTTGCACGTTCTCGAGCGACAACGACCCGGTCGTTCCTCGAGGCTTCATGGGGCTTGCAATCGACGGAGCGGCAGGGCCGCCTGCAGGAGCTGCTGACGACACACGCGATGTACGGATCACAAACGATGGACTCGTTCGTGATGCTCCTCGCCAGTGTTCTCAGCCTTCTTGCTCTGACCGTCTCGGCGATCGCGATCAATCCCGTTGCCGCGATCGTCGTGTTTGTCGGCGTCGTCATGCTGGCCTTCGTCATGCGCCCTCTGCGCGGCGCGGTTCGCCGTCGTTCTCGAGCGACGGCCAACGCAGACGTCGAGTTCGCCACCTCGATCACAGAGGTCACGTCGATCGCTCAGGAGATCAAGATCTTCGAAGCCGCGGCCCGCGTCCGCGACCGAGTGGACAAGCAGATCGACGCCCACCGGATTGCGATGCAACGGACTCGCCTTCTCACTCGGCTGGCACCCGGCCTCTACCAGGCAGTGGCTCTGTTCTTCGTCGTCACAGCACTTGCCATCGTGTACACGGTTGGGTTCGGAGGCTTGGCATCGCTCGGTGCCGTCGTCCTCATCATGCTCCGCTCGCTGTCATTCGGGCAGGCCGCGCAGAGCTTCGTACCAAGCGCTACACGAGGGCGCGCCGTATCTCGAGACGCTGCTCGCCGAGCAACGCCGCTATCGACTCAGCTCGGTCGACGGTCGCGGTGGGCCGGTCGGACGTGTCGGCGAGGTCGTCTTCGACAGTGTCTCGTTCGCGTACAAGCCCGACCGACCTGTTCTCTTTGATCTGACGTTCGAGGCGCAGCGGGGTGAGGTCATCGGCATCGTCGGACCCTCGGGCGCCGGCAAGTCGACCCTCGTGCAGCTGCTCCTCCGTCTCCGGGAGCCGGCGTCAGGCCGGATCCTCGCCGATGGGCGCGACCTACGAAAACTTTCGCTCGATGGCTGGTACGACCGAGTGACGTTCGTACCCCAGGAGCCACGTCTCTTCAGCGGAACCGTGGCAGCGAACATTCGCTTCTTCCGCGACGTCGAACCCGAGGACATCATGCGGGCAGCAAAGCTCGCGAACCTGCACGACGAAATACGCCGCTGGCCGCGCGGCTACGCAACACCCGTGGGTGAGCGCGGCGCTGAGCTCTCGCTGGGCCAGCGGCAACGGCTGTGCATCGCCCGGTCTCTCGTCGGCGATCCGGACGTCATTGTCCTCGACGAGCCGACGAGCTCGCTCGATCCGAGATCGGAGGCGCTCGTTCGTCAGGCCCTCTCCACCTTGGCACCCAAGGTGACGCTGTTCATCATCGCCCACCGGCTTTCCACCCTCGACACCTGTGATCGGATCATGGTCCTCCAGGCGGGCCGGCTCCAGGGGTTCGACGCGCCGCGGCACCTCGAGCACTCGAGTGCCTTTTATCGCGAAGCACTTCGACTTGCCGGCATCAAGTGACCGACGAACTCGTCGTGCGTCCGGCGACTGCGGACGACCGGCACGACATTCTCGACCTGCTCGAGCGGGCGCTCGGCTGGGGCCATGACCTCCGTCACGAGGCCCTCTTCGCGTGGAAACACGAGCGCAACGCCTTCGGTGCGTCGCCGGCATGGGTCGCCTGGGATGGAGATCACCTGGCAGGGTTCCGCACGTTCCTGCGCTGGGAGTTCGATCGAGACGACGACACGATCCGGGCTGTCCGCGCCGTCGACACTGCCACTGACCCCAAGTACGCACGGCGTGGGGTATTTCGCCGGCTCACACTTCACGCGCTCGACGAGCTGCAGACCGACGGTACCGCCCTCGCATTCAACACGCCGAACGACCAGAGCCGCCCGGGATACCTCAGCATGGGCTGGCACGTCGTCGGCCGGATCGCCTTGGCGGCGCGGCCGCGTAACCCAGGCGGGCTCATCCGCATGACCGGCGCGCGTGTACCGGCAGACCGCTGGTCGACAGAGAGCGCCGGGGGTGAACCGGCAGCGACGGTGCTCGAGGACGACGCCGCAGTTTCGGAGCTGCTCGCCTCGCAGCCGCACGGTCGCGCGATGGTCACGCGGCGCTCCATGAAGTACCTCCAATGGCGGTATGGATCCGCCCCGCTCGATTACCGGGCCGTCGTGCTGCATCACGACGCCGCGGCAGGCCTTGCGTTCTTCCGAGTGCGCCGGCGAGGAACCGCGCGGGAGGCGGCGCTGTGCGAAGTCCTCGCGCCCGAAGGGCATCGTGCCCGCGCACGACGGCTCGTCCGCGAGGTGGCCCGGGCATCCGGGGCGGACTACCTGATCCGCGTCGCCGGCCACCTCGACGGATGCGTGCGACTCCCCCGCCAGGGGCCAGTGCTGATCTGGCGTCCTCTCCGTGGCGCGCCACGGCTCGGTCGGCGCGACTGGGACCTCGCACTCGGGGACGTGGAGCTGTTTTGATCGGACCGTCGGTACGCGTTTCCGCCACAGCGCTGAGCCTCAACGGAGGACCGGCCACTGTGGCACCCCCGGGCGTATCGGCGAGTTGGGCTTCGAAGCGTGATACGCGCAGATTGACCCTCACTTTCCCCGCCGGCCGTAGCGACCCCTGGCGTGTCGAGAGCTCGCTCCCGCGCCGACACCTCGCCAAAGCCGGGCCGGCGGGTGCGCCCGGCCCGTGCTGTGTGAGTCGGTGCCGCGGCGACACGGCCCAGGATCGCCACAAACGCTGGGGGCCGATGCACGACGCGCCGGCTCAGCGGTATAGAGTCCGGTGCTCGACCTCGACTCGATGGGAGTTGGCGGCGCTGACCCTGGATTCCGCCCTTCCCAACCCGCGATGGACCTCCTCTCGTACCTCCGGATCCTGCGCCGGCGCTGGACGCTGATCGCCGCCGTCGCGGTGGTGGGGGTGGCCATCGGAGCCGGCACCGGCTACGTGAGCCAGATGACGGGCTCGACCGGCCGCTATTACAAATCCACCCACATCCTCGTGTCCGACCAGAGCGCAAACTCGGGTTCGAGCAGCGCAAACTCGGGTTCGAACCAGGCCCCCGCGTTCACGAGTCTTGACCAGGACGCGTTGCTCGTCACGAGCGGCGACGTGCCGAAGCGGGTGGGGACAAAGCTCGGAGGCAACGGCCGCAAGTTCGCCGAGCAGGTCCTGGTGACCACGAACTCAGGCACCAATACTCTCGAGATCACGGCGGCGGCACGCGACGCCAGCGAGAGCGAGCGGATTGCCGACACCTTTGCCGACGAGCTCATGGCGAGCATCACCGACAGGCTGCAGTCCCGATACTCCGAGCAACGGGACCGGATCACCCGGCGGCTCGATGACCTGCAGCGTCAGATCAACCAGTTCGACGCACAGCTCGCCGCAAGTCCGCTCGACCCGCTGGTCCAGGCGCGGCGCAACGGCGTCCAAGACGAGTACCGAGTGACATTCCAACAGCTCCAGAACCTCGCCGACACGAACGATACGACGTCACCCCTCTCGACCCTCGAGTCGGCTCAGTCGGTTCCGATCAGCGCGTCCGAGTACAACGATCGCCTCCAACGTGGGCGCATCGGCGAGAACATCGTGCGCATCGACCCGACGAGCGACACGCAGCCTGACGTTCCCGGCAGCAAGTCCGCCGCCTTCGAGGGGCCGCTCTCCCGTGGCGCGCTCGGCGGGTTCCTGGGGTTGCTCGCCGGCATCGGTCTTGCGCTCGTCGCCGAGCGACTCGACGCCCGGCTTCGTTCGCGGCTCGACGTCGAGGATGTCTACGGGCAGTCCGTGCTCGCCGAGATCCCTCCACTCACGGATGTGCAGCGCAAGAAGGCCGAAGTGGTTTCGTATGCGTCTCCACTCTCGCGAACGGCCGAAGCCCACCGCTCGATTCGCTCTGCGCTCGTGTTCCAGCACGTGGCAGATGCCCACAGCAACGGCAAAGGCACGGGAGGCGCCTCCCTGGGCAGCCCTGCCGCTCGAGGCGCACGCCCTCACTGATGGCAAGACTGACGGGCCGCACGTCGTCATGATCACCTCGGCCGACGCGAAGGAGGGGAAGACGATCACAACGGCCAACCTCGCGGCGGTGTACGCCGAGTCGGGCGCCTCGGTGCTCGCCCTGAACTGCGACTTCCGCCGTCCGATGCTGCACGGATACCTCGGGGTGGCGAATGACGCCGCGCAAGGCTCGTGCGCACGATGATCCCGGGCGTGACGCTCGTCTCCAACGTGGTCGACGATCCTGCCGCGAATCCGTCCCAGATCACCGCTGAGCAGCGCAAGCTTGTGGAAGCGGCGAAGAAGAACTTCGATGTCGTGCTGCTCGACACCGCGCCTCTTCTCGCGACAAACGATGCCATCGAGGTGGTCCCGGACGTGGACGCGGTCGTTGTCGTCATGCGCCCTGGCATCTCGACAGCTGACAGCGCGGTGCGGGCACGCGAGCTCCTGGATCGCGCCCATGCTCCGGTGGCGGGCGTCGTCATGGTCGGCGACGCAGCGGCGGCAGCTGACCACTACCACTACTACTCGTCGGAGGTCTCCCGCGAGGCGGCGAAGCGTGATAGCGAACCTGTCGCGTCGAGCTCCAGCGGCAGGATCGGGTGACACCTTCGCCGGCGAGGAGGCCGGTACCGAGCCCGAGCGATCGACCTGAGGCCAGTCATGGGCGGATATCACGGCTCATCAGGCCGGTACTGAGTCCGAGCGATCGACCTGAGGCCAGTCATGGGCGGATATCGCGGCTCATCAGTGCGACGGGTCCGTCGCGGCTCGAACGATTTTGCAAGCTTCCCCTGGCGGGCCGTTGCCGTTGCGGCATTCGTCGGGCTCTCGGTGCTGTACCTGTGGCTCTGGCTCGTCGGTGGCAAGCCAGTCAGCGGTGGCCTCCTTCTCGTACCGGTGTTGGTGGCGCTGACCGCGCCCGCGCTGATCCACGCGAGCCGAACGGAATCACGATTCGACCTAGCCGGCCTGATGGCCCTGGGGCTTGCCCTTCGGTTCGGCGCGGCGTACTACAGGTGGCTGAACGGCGCCGATGCACATGTGTACAGCGACGTCGGCACCCAGCTCAGCAAACAGCTTCCGAGGCCTCCACTTCGGCGTCGACACGGGGGCGCCGGTCCCGGGCACGGGCGCGTTGAACTACATCACCGGGTTGGTCAGTGTGCCGACCGGCGCCGACGAGTTCATGAAGTTCTGCGTGTTCACGTGGCTCGCGTTCTGGGGATGCGTGATGTTCTATCGCGCGTTCGTCACCGCACTGCCAGACGCCGATCACCACCGCTACGCATGTCTCATCTTCTTGTGGCCCTCGCTCGTGTTCTGGCCCTCGAGCATCGGCAAGGAGGCGTGGATGCTCTTCACGCTCGGCGCGGCGATGCTCGGCGTCGCACGGGTGCTCAGGCGCGAGCGCGGGGGGTACAGCCTGCTGGTCATCGCTCTGCTGGCGGGCAGCTTCGTGCGGCCCCATGTGCCACTGATCGCGCTCTTGGCGTTCGGGATCGGCCTGCTCGTCGGCCGGCGGAAGACTGCCCGTACCAGCGTGCTGACCCCGTCGGGCGTCGCCAAGGTGGCCGGACTCGGCATCATCGTTCTGATCGGCGGTGTCCTCGTAAGCCGTACGGAGCAGCTGCTCGATGAAAAGAACCCGCAACAAGGACACCTCGGTGACGTCGACGACTGGAACGGCGTGCGGACGCAGACGGGCGAAGGCGGATCCGAATACACCCCATCGGATCCCAAGAACCCAATCGGATACGTGAAGGGTGCGGTCACCGTGTTCTTCCGTCCGTTCCCCATCGAAGCGCACGGCTTCCAGCAGCGGCTCACGGCCGCGGAGGGCGTGGTCCTCTTCGGTCTGTTCGTGACGTCGCGGCGGCGGCTGCTCGGCCTGCTCAGGAGGCTACGTGACGAGCCTTACTACATGGTCGCGATTGCGTACATCGCGATGTTCATCTTCGCCTTCGCCGTTATCGCGAACTTCGGCATCCTCAGCCGCCAGCGCGTCCAACTCATGCCCTTCGTCTTCGTGCTGCTCTCGGCCCCCGCGGTCGCCCAGGTGGTGCGTCGTTCGCGCTATCGGCGCCGGTTCGTGCGTTCGTGATCGACCGCACCGCCGTCCTGCCCTGGCTCGAGCACTCCAACACTCGACGCCGCCACAGCTCACTCGGCGGCCTCCCACCGATCCCCGCCTGTCACCAACTGGAATGGCCGGGTCCACCTAGTCGGTCGGGACGATCAGCTCGGCGAGCTCGCGCGTCAAGTCCTCCAGCTCGAGGGCGAGGTCCTCGTGCTCTCCGAGAGGACTTCCCACAGGATCGGCGACGTCATCGAGCTCCGACGCGCCGAGCAGGTCACGGCTACGGCGCCCCTCGTGCGCCCCACGCGATCCAGGTCGTCAGCGCTTCGCCGGACTTCCGGCCGCCGATCCGCTGCCCCCGGCGGACGATCTCCTTGAGCGTGAAGGTCCGCGGCCAGGCCGCAGGATCCGCCGCCACGACCTCGCGCACGTGGCGGCGTTCCATCGCCAGCACGAGATCGGCATGCGAGACGACAGCCGCGTCGAGCCGGCGACTGCGATGATCGCTCAAGTCGAGACCTCTCGTGGCGGCGACGGCGACCGTCTCGGCCGCAGCGGGGAACCCTGGCTCGAGGAGCCCGAACGCGTCGACCTCGGCGGACACGCCACGCTCGGCGAGAACGTTGTGCAGCAGCGCCGCTGCGAGTGGCGAGCGGCACCGGTTCGCCGTGCACATCACCACGATGCGGACAGCCCTCGCGTCTGCAACTTCGCCGCACAACGCGGGCTACAGGATGAGCGTCGTGATCAGACCTTGCGGAGCACCTGGGCCCGCCGCCGGGCAGTCACGATCAACACCAGCCCCAGCACGGCTGCGCAGAGGCCGATCAGGACGAACAACAGGGTGTCGCTTCCGGTGAACGGCAACGCCTCTCGGCTCACCGGGACGGAGCGGGGCGGGGCGGGGGCCGCGCTGGGCGCCTCGGAGATCGGTGGATAGACCTGAGCAGCCGCTGTGGCCGCGAAGAGGCAGACGAACACGCTCGTCAAGCCGGCCAGCAACATCAACCTGCGCATCCCGCCTCCTTCAGAGGCCCTGAAGCGGTTACTCTCGCACATGCCGGAGGGGGTGTCGAGCGTTGAGCGGGGTCACCGATCCGCGAACCACTCCGCGGTGCGGCGCAGCCCCTCCTCGAACTCGACAGACGCCCGAAAGCCCAGGTCGCGTCGCGCCGCCGACGCGTCGGCCCACGTCCGGCGCACGTCGCCGGGTCGCTCGTCGGTGTGCTCGGGCCGAGGCTCGACGCCGAAGAGCCGCCCGAGTATCTCCAACAGCTCGAGCAGATCGTGGGTCTCCCCCGGCGCGATGTTGTAGGCACGCCCCGAACAGCGCTCCGCCGGCGCTGCGGCCGCCGCGATCGTTCCGGCGACCGCATCGTCGATGTAGCTGAAGTCCCGTGCCTGGCGCCCGTCGCCGTGAACGATGGGCGCGTTGCCCTCGCGCAAGGCGTCGATGAACAAGGGGATCACGGCCGCGTACGCGGAATCAGGACGTTGCCTCGGCCCGTACACGTTGAAGTACCGGAGCGAGACCGTCTCGAGCCCGAACAGCTCGCTGTAGACGCGGCAGTAATGCTCCCCGGCGAGTTTCGACACCGCATACGGCGATCGCGGTACGAGCGGCGCGCTCTCAGGTGTCGGGAGCTGCTCGGCGCCTCCATACACGCTGCTCGACGACGCACTGACCACGCGGCGTACGCCCGCATCCCGAGCGGCCGCAAGCACGGTGACCGTTCCGTGCACGTTGGCCAGGTCGGTGGCCAGGGGGTTCTCGACCGACCGCTGGACAGCACGGTGGGCACCGAGATGGAACACGACCTCACGCCCAGCTACGGCCTGCCGAACGGCTTCCTCGTCTGCGACGCTGGCCACGACCAGCTCGGCCGCGGGGTGCACCTGTTCGCGCCGGCCCGAGAACAGATCATCGAGGACGCACACGTCGACCGCCGACCGCGCGAGTGCATCCACGAGGTGCGAACCGATGAATCCGGCACCGCCCGTGACGAGCGCAGACTCCATGCGGTGCTTCTAGCAGACAGAGCCTCGGGTCGGCTCGGCACTTCGACTCCAGCGCCGTCAGGTTCCTTCGACGAGCCGCCCCCAGAGGTCGAGCGAAGCAGGCCGGGGCACCGCGTGGACGCGAACGCGCTCGGGCTGATCGAGCTCGACCCGTCCGACGGCTCGCCGGTCGAACGGTCGCACGAGGTTCGGCGATGCGGCAATCTGCCAGCCGGAGGCCACCTCGACGGAGACGTGCACCTTGTCGGGTTCGAGAGTTGGCTGGTGGCCGAGATCGAGGTCGTACCAGCCGTCGGCGTCCAGCGGCACACGCCCCGCGAGCGTCAGCGCCACCGTCCGCGAGCTGCGTGCCGGGATGTCGACGAACACCGACTCGACTGTGCGGCCGGATTCGATCGCCCCGAAGAACGGCGTGGGCCGCCCGTCGACCGTCGCCGAGCGGACGGCCAGCGGTGTGTAGACCGACACCCAGGAGCGGTTGACGCCGGCGGCGAAGCCGGGTGCGTACGGCCCGATCACGATCTGCGGCAGGCCCTGGTCGGGTGCGGTGTTGTCGAGACGGATCCGAACACGAGCGGTCACGTTGGCGGCGCGTCCGCCCGCGTCGGGATCGAGATGAACCCTGTAGTCGATACGGCGCCGCAGGTAGTAATCGATCTTGTTGGCTCCGGCGTTCTGGGTGTTCACGGCAAGTGCGTCGGAGCGTAGGGATGCGATCTCGCCGGAGACGCCCAGCTCGCGGGCGAGGCGCTGCTCGGCCGGGCGTGTGAACGCCAACATGACGTGATTCTCGTGGGCGGCGCGCCCGAGCACCTTCGCCACGCGCGCGGGAACGCCGAGACTGCCCTCGGTGGCTTCGTCGACGACGACCTGCGCCACATCACCCAGGAACTCGGCTCGCTCCGGGGTCTCTGCGAACGTGGCGTACGCGTCGCGCAGGGTCACGTCCACGACGTTCGCTGCCGAGACCGGCTCCGGCCAGTCCTCGACCTGCACCGGACCAGTGAGCTCGAGCAACGCGGCCAGCCCGAGGGGATCGACCGCCATGACGCCGTCGATCTCGCCCACACCGACCTGAGGCGCCAGGCTCGTCAACACCCGGGCCACGGTCGGGAAATCCGGAGAGAGGTTGACGCTCTGGAGCCCGCGCTCGGGCTGCTGCAGGTCGTACCGCTCGTGGTAGTCGGGCGGTGCGTCGATCGTCGGGTTGGCCAGGGCACGAAGGCGCTCATTCCACAGCGAGGTTCGCTGGAGTCGATCCACCGAGACCTTGCCGTCGACGGCGTGAAGAAGCCCCCAGTTGCCGATGAGCCCTCCCGTCGCTCGTAGCTCGGCGTTGTTCTGCACGACGAGCAAATATGTGCGCGGCGAGTCGCCGCCGAAGACGGCCGGAGCCAGCTTCGCCGCAGTCACGCCGCGACGGGCCTCCCCCGTGGAGCGCGCCATCTGCCGCTCGATCCTTTGCAGCGTGTCGCTGACGACGGGCAGGAGGTACGGGTCGTCCAGCGAGCGAAGCGTCGCCAGCGCACGGTCGAGCGTGCGAGCGCCCGACTCGAGCGCGGGCGTGACTCGTCGCACCTCATCGAGCGGGAGGCGACCGCCGATCACCTGCAAGCTCTCGGGATCGACCACGCTGGTGACGCCGTTGCCGGCATGCGCGAGGTCTCGTCCGACGGCGGCCAGGGTGCGCGCCGCTCGAAGATTCGGGGCGAGTCCCGGTACCAGGAGCCCGCCCGACAGGGTGGGCGCGTTCAGCTTCTCGTGCGCCTTGTCGAAGGCGGCCACAGCCCGGCGGAAGCCCAAGGCGGCCGCGGCGTGGTCCCCCTCACGAGCTGCGCTGAGGGCCCGCTCCGTCGCGGCGCGCCCTCGATCCATCTCGTCGCGAACGTCAGGAGCGGCGAGGACAACCGGAAGTACGGTGACGACGAGGCCCGTGGCAACGACCCCGGTGACCACCCGGGCACGACGGCTGAAGCCGCGCGATTGCCGTCGATCGACAGTGCCACGCGCCGCTTCGTTGCCGATCACAGCGAGAACGACGGCGAGCAGCGCGAGACCCACCCAGAACGACAACACGTCGCGGCCCGTGAAGATCGCGACCGTCGACAGCAGGACCTCGGCACCGACGAGCACCGCGACCGCCCAGCTCGTGGGCCAGTGGTACGCAACAAGCCGGTGCACGAGATGGTCGGCTCGAGGCTCGAGCAGGGGTCGCTGCCGCCGCAGCCGGCCGAAGATCACCACGACCGCGTCGAGCAGGAGCAGCCCGAGCAGCATGAGCGGTACGAGCAGGCGGCGTGCGGGGTCGACCGGCAGTCGCACCGAGAGGGCGCCCACCGCGAGCACGTACCCGATCGCGAGGCGGCCGCCCCGGCCCACGAACAAGGATGCGGGAGGCAAGTTGAAGGCCAGGAACGCCAGGCATGCGGCGCCGAAGCCAGCCGCGACCGCTGCGAGCGAGTCTTGGTGCGCGAATCCCGCCAGGGCGACGACTCCGAGCGCACCTGCCACGCCGATGCCGGCAGGGAGCGCGTCGGCGTCGCCGAGGCCGTCGACGGCGGCCGTGACCAGTGCGATCAGCACGAATGCGCCGAGCACGTCCAAGGCGCCGACGCCCGTCGGCTCGAACCGCACACCGAGAGCCACGGCGAACGCCGCCGCCCCCGCGACCGTGAGGGCCACCTGACGATCCTCCGCCGTCCGGCGGTCGGCCCACACGCCCACCAACGCGAGCGCAACGGCGCCCACGACGATGACCAGCGTGTGCTCGCCGAGCGCGGGTACGGCGGCGAACCCTATGAGGGGCCCGACGGCGATCAGCGCGCCCGCCTGCCTGCGTATGCCCTGACGGCGCGGCCGGTTCGCCCCCCCGAGCGCGCCGGCGGGCGGTCCGTGCCACGCGGCGCGCCGCTGCGGCCCCACCCAGGACGGCCAAGGAGGCGACAGCGAAAGCCAGCAACCAGCGGTTGGCGGCCGTCACCGCGGTCAACCACCGGCCCACCAGCACCGGCTGATGCTAGATGGAAATGAGCTTCGGGAGACTTCGCGCGCTCGGCTCAGCCAGTGCGGACGCGGGCTGCACCGCAGCCGCCTCGAGGAGGGCCGCCCTCGTCCCGCACTCGTCACGTTCGGCGACGAGCGCATGCAGTCGGCAGAGGGTCGCCTCGACGCCCGTGTGGTAGACGGAAACGGGCTCGATTTCGACGAGCGGGCCGTCGCCCAAGCGGTTCGATACCTCCCCTGGCCCGACGAAGGTCTCGCTCAGGTTCTCCCCCGGCCGGGCACCGACGACCTTGATCTCGATGTCGGCCCCGACTCGGTGGCCCGAGAGGCTGATCATGCGCTTCGCGAGATCGAGGATGCTGACCTGCTCGCCCATCTCGAGAGCGAGCACGCGCCGCCCTCGGCCCTCGGCGCCGGCGAGCAGTACGAAACGCACTGCCTCCGTGGTGCTCATGAAGAACCTGGTCATCTCGGGATCCGTGACCGTCACGGGACCTCCGGCGTCGATCTGGCGCTGGAAGGTGGGGATGACGCTGCCCCGGCTGCCGAGCACGTTCCCGAACCGGACCGCGGAGTACGAGGCGTCGGCCGGTGCACGATCGAGCACGACCTGCTCGGCGAGCAACTTCGATGCCCCCATCACGCTCGTTGGTCTCGCTGCCTTGTCGGTCGAGATGAGGACGAAATGCGTCGCCCCGGCGTGCGTGGCTGCGTCGACGACGTTGGCGGTGCCGAGGACGTTCGTACGCACCGCCTCGCAGGCATGGCTCTCGAGGATCGGCACATGCTTGTGGGCGGCGGCGTGGAAGACGATCTCAGGCGCGAACTCGACGAAGGCGTCACGCAGGATCGTGGGATCGCGCACGTCGACGAGCAACGTCTCGGCCATCCCGACGTCCTGGGCGGCGTCGTGCAGATGCGTCTCGTCGTGATCGAGCATGGCGAGTGCAGCGGGTTCGAACTCCGCGACCTGGCTGGCGATCTCGGCACCGATCCATCCCCCACCGCCTGTCACGAGCACCCGCCTTCCGTGCAGGAGCTCGCGGACCGGGTCGAGGTCGATGTCGATCTGTTGGCGGCCGAGGAGGTCCTCGATCTGCAGAGCCCTCATGTTCTTGAGGGGCATGCCGCGCACCCAGTCGCTCGCATCCCGCACGATCCGAACCGGAATACCGGTGTCGTTGACCTGGTCGGCGACCCGGCGGATCGTCTCGGGGCCACCTGAGGGGATGGCGAGGAGCACAACGTGGACGTCGAGCTTCTCGAGGAGCTCGCCGAGGCGGTCGATGCCGCCAATGATGCGTACCCCGTGCAAAGAGCGCCGGCGCATTGACGGGTCGTCGTCGAGCGCGGCGACCGGTACGAGGCCGGCGCGAGGGTTCGCGCGCATCTCGCGCAGGGTGGCGGCCCCGGTCTTGCCCGCGCCGACGACGATCACGCGCAACCCGGGTCCTTCGTCCTGATTCCGGTTGAAGGCGAACAGGCGCGACTGGAAGCGGACTGCTCCCATCAAAGCTGCCGCGAGCAGCGGACCCATGATCAGGACCGACAGCGGCATCTCGCGCGTCTCGCCCCAGCCGAAGGCAGCGATCAGGACCACGCCGGTCGCACCGCCGGCGACAACGAGCCGGCGGGCCTCGTCGATGCTGGCATGTCGCCACGAACGCCCGTAGTTTCCGAGCAACCACGCGGCGAGGAGATGCGTAGCGCACGCGATCGGAAGGAAGATCGCGAAGTGCCGCCACCACTCGGAGGCTACGCGCCAGTCGAAGCGAATGAGCGTCAGGAACGTGTAGCCGGCTGCAATCAGACACAGGTCGAGGAAGGCGAGTGGTAAGTCGACCGGGATGCGCGACGCCGTCTGCGCGATCCCGAGACGGACGTTTGCGCGTGTCGTGTCCGCGCGCCGCCTTCTTAGCGCTGTTGCCACGATCCTGCCACGATCTCGCTCTCGCTCCCCTACTCCGAGCCGCGCTCGGGCTCGGGCCCGCGCCCCAGGCGTGGCACGCTAGGTCACGCCGAGTCCAAATTCCAGCGCCTCGCTACGGAGGGTTCCCGCCAAAGCGACGGCTGACCTCCTCGAGCAGGACGTCCCAGCGGTCGGCTACGGGTTGGAGCTCGAAGCGGGCGAGGCATCGCCTTCGGGCAGCGCCGCCGAGAGCCTCCGCTTCGGCCGACGCCCGGCGGATCCCGGTGACCAGGCCGTCGCAGTCGCCCGGACGCACAAGAATGCCGGTCTCGCCGTGGACGACGACCTCGCTCACGAAGCCCACGTCGGTGGCGACGGCCGGGAGCTTGCGCAAGCCCGCTTCGATGGCGACGGCCGGGAGCCCCTCGGAGCGACTCGTGAGGACGACGACATCGGCGGCGTCATACACGGACCCGGCGTCGGGGAGCGACCCGGTGAAGCGCACCCGCCCGGGCGTGCGCCCGAGAGCGCGCTCCTCGAGCGCGGCGCGCTCGGGGCCCTCTCCCGTCACGACGAGTTGCACATCGGGCATCGCGGCCACGCAGTCGATCGCGAGCGCGACGTTCTTCTCCCGGCTGAGCGCGCCGATCACCGCAATGACTCTCGCCCCTTCTTCGAGGAGAAGATCCGCTCGCGCTCGGCGTCGACGCTCGGGGTCGACGGGTGGGCAGCGCGCCGCAGGCACCCCGGTCGGGATGACCGCAATGCGATCCGGCGATACCCCAAAACGACCGGCGATCTCGCTCGCCGCTCCCTCGGACACTGCGACCACCCCGGCGGCGCGCCGCAACAACAGACCCACGCGTGCCCGGCGCGTGGGCGAGGCGGCCCAGTATGCCGGGTCTCCGATGTTGCGGTAGACGAACGGCCGGCCGGTGCCCGCGAGCGCGACCGCGCACGCGAGCAGCGTGGACGAACCGTGCGCGACCACGAGCGTGGCCTCGACAGCGGCGCGCGAGCGCGCGCGAAGGTTCGTGGAGCGAAACGACTGGGGCCCAGCGTCGGGACCTCGAGCCCGGCGGTGCGCCCCGGTGCGAGGGCCATGGTGCGCACGGAGCGGCCGCGGCGGCACAAAGCCTCGCCGAGGTCGACACCGAAGATCTCGGCGCCGCGCCGGTCCGTAGACGAGATGACTTGCAGGACGTCGGACGCCGTCATCGCACCGGGCCCGCGAGTCGAAGTTCGATGCCTTTCCGGTCCGCGACGTCGCGGTAGGTCTCGAGCACCCGGCATACGACCGCTCGCTCGTCGAATCGCTCAGCTGCAATCCCGCGGCTCGCGGCGCCCATCTCGACACGTTGGACGGGGTCCGAGGCAATCCGCTCGATCGCGGTAGAGAGCGCGCGCGAATCACATGGGGGCACCAGCAGGCCGTTCCGCCCGACGTCGACCACCTGGCGGCAGCCGCGGACATCCGTCGCAATCAGCGGCAGACCCATCGCCGCCGCCTCCATCGCGGCGCGGGGTAGCCCTCACGGTGAGAGGCGAGCACGAACAGATCCATGGCACCGTAGAGCGACTCGATCTGGTCGCGGTGGCCGAGGAATACGACGCCGCGCTCGCGCGCCCGATCAACGACATGCGGCGCGAGCGCGTCCGGCTTCGACGAATCCTCGCCGCCCACGACCACCAGGACGTACCGGCGCCGATCGAGGCTCGCGACGGCGTCGAACAGCTCGGGATAGCCCTTCTCGCGGACGAGGCGGCCGACGGTGCCGATCACGATCGTGCCGGGCGCGACGCCGAGGGCCGCGCGTGCCGTGTCGCGTTCTTCGGACGTGAACCGGGCGGGGTCGAACCGGTTGAGGTCGACACCGTTGCCGAGGAGGCGGGCGTGCGGCGAGATGTGCCAGCGGTGCAGCAGGTCGAGGTCCTCCGGGTTCTGGGCCAATTCGGCATCGGAGAAGCGCGACGCGATCGCCTCGAGCCCGTACACGGCGAGCCGCTTGGCCCACGGGTCGGTCTCCGTCGCATAGAGGCCGTGCAGGGTGTGCACGACAATGGGCACCCGCGCGCCGCGACCGATGATCCGCCCGTAGAGGCCGGGCTTCGGGTTGTGCAGCGTGCAGCACGTCCGGCCGCTCCTGGCGCAGCACGTGCCAGAGCTCCTTCGCGGCGCGGAGGTCGGCGTGTGGATTCATCGCCCGCGTCGACGACGGAAGTGGAATGTGACGGATCCCTTCGCGCTCGAGGTCGCCGACCCAGGGCCCGGGTGCGCTGATGCCGATGGCCTCGCCGCCGGCGTCGCGGATGGCTCGTAGCTGCGCGAAGACGAGGTAGCGCAGGCTGATGTCGGTGGTCGTGACGTGGACCACCTTGGCGCGTGGTGCGAACCCGTCGGCGCGGGAGCCGCTCGCACTCGCAGTTGACATGTCGGGGATGCTACGGCCCGTGAGCGTACTTCTTCGAGACCATGCCTTCTGGGCCGCGCTGGTTGCCGGGACGGTCGTGAGTCGTCGTCGCGTTGGTGGTGCGCCGCACACGGCACCGCCTCGAGATCGGAAGCGGCGGGGTTGCGACGGTGGCGACGCTCATCGGGTTGGCCGCCACCGATCGCGCGTCCGTTCGCCTTGTCGCTGCTCTCGGTCTGCTGGCGCTCGGCGGCGCGCTCACGGGGCGGCGTGGATTCGGCTGGCGAGCCGCGGCCGCCGTGCCCGGCGCCATCGTGGTCTGGTCGGCAGTCCCGGCCGCGACCCCGAGCTGGATCCGCGTCGCCGCGGGCGCCGGCACCGCGGTGCTCGCGCCGCTCTTCGTCGAACTCGACCGCCTTCACCCGCAACTCACCGGCCTGCTCGCCACGATCACGGCCGGCGGCGTGTACGGGACGGCCCCCGACACCGAGCACGCCCGCGCCCTGGTGGGAGGGACGCTCGCGTCCGCGCCGCTCGGCGCCGACCCTCGCGCCGCCCCGGCGATCTGCAGGCGTGGCATCGCTGGCGGGGCTCGTCGCGTGGACGGCCGCTGTCGACGGTCAGGGACGTGCCGGTGCCGTGGTCGGGGCGATGGCCTGCGCCGGCGTGTTCGCGCTCGCACCCGTCGTGCGATGGTCACGCGCGCATGCGATCGTGGTGGTCGGCGTGCACATCGGCGTCGTCCTCGTCGCTTCACGCGTGGCCGGCCTCGAGCAGGGCCCAGGCGCTGCCGGAGCGATCGTCGTGCTTGCATACGCAGGCGCGGTCGCCGTCCTGGCCGCCGCGCGCTCAACGCGGGCCCGGCGCGTGTGACCTCCCCAGCTCGAGGTACAGCCGGTCGAGGCGCGCGACGGACGGCCGGGCATCGAGGGTCGCGCCGCGCCGGGTCGCACCCTCCGCCAGGCACGCTCGCGTGGCGGGTTCGGCCGAGGCGCTGATGGCAGCTGCGAGCCGGTCGGGGTGTCCGGGCTCCACCAGTACTCCGCTCGTCCCGGATTCGACGAGCTCCGGCACGCCACCGGCGCGCGTCGCGACGACCGGCACGCCCAGCGCGAGCGCCTCCATGACTGCGACCGGCAGACCCTCGTGCATCGATGCCAGCACGAAGAGATCGGCGGCGGCGGTGAGTCGAGCCGCGTTCTCCACGTAGCCCAGCAATCGGAAGCGGTCTCCGAGGCCGAGTTGGTCGTGCAGCGCACGCAGCTGCGCCTCTTGGGGCCCTTGCCCCGCCGCGACGAAGACGAACGGCTCGCCGCCGTCCAGCACCTGTCGCGCCGCCGCCAGCAGGTCGCCGTAGGCCTTCCCCGCACGCAGGTTCGCGACCGTGACCACCAACGTGTCACCGACGGGCACCCCGAGCTCGGCTCGGACCGCATCCCGCCCGGCGCGCTGGGCTCGTAGCCGGGCCACGTCGACGCCGTGCATCACGACCTGGGTCTTGTTCCCAGCGGGACCCATCGACCTCCGGACGTCGTCGGACACCGCGAGCGTCGCGTCGTCGAGGCCGATCGTGGTTCGGTTCGCCAGGCGCGTGACGGCGCGGTAGCTCGGCCAGCGGTTGTGCTCCGTGAAGACGAGGGCGGGACGGTGCCAAGAGGCGCGCAGGGCCGGTCGTGCGCACGACGCCAACGCGGGCGAATGCACGTGCACCACGTCGATGTCACGAGAGCGCACGAGGCGCCGCAGGCGGTATACCCACCGCGGGTCGGCGACCGACCGGACGTCGAGGCAATGGGTCTCCACACCGAGTCCCGCGAGCTCCGGCGCGAGATGCTCTTTCCACGGCAACAGATACGCGACTTCGAAGGCGAGGGCATCTTGGTCGCTCAGGCGGGCGTGTTCCACGAGCAGGCGTTCTGCTCCGCCGGGCCCGAGGCCCTTGATCAGCCACAGCACTCGCGTGCGTTCGTGGTCGTGGTCGCCCATCGATACGGGACCGTACAGCGCACGGCACGCAGACGGCATCGTGTGATGCACGGTGCCACAATCGTTCGGTGAGCTTCCTGCCCGAGCGCGTGGTGATCGTCGGGCAGGGTTACGTCGGGCTCCTGCTGGCGATGCGGGCGGCCGAAGTGGGACACGACGTCGTCGGCTTCGAGCTCGACGCGGCGCGCGTCCGTCTCCTGGCGGGCGGTCAGTCGTACGTGGGAGACGTGCCGTCGGACCAGCTCTCGGCCGCACTCGCCTCCGGGCGATACCGGCCGTCGTCGGACCACGTCTCGCTCGCCGGGTTCGATGTCGCCTTGATCACCGTGCAGACCCCGCTGCACCAGGGCATCCCCGACCTCCGGTACATCGAAGACGCGGCACGACTGGTTGCGGCACACCTCCGGCCCGGGACATGCGTCGTGCTCGAGAGCACCACGTACCCGGGTACCACGGAGGAGCTGCTCGGCCCGTTGCTCGAGTCGAGCTCGGGGCTCCGTGCCGGGACGGACTTCCAACTCGGCTACTCGCCGGAGCGCATCGACCCGGGCAGCCGCACGTGGACGTTAGTGAACACGCCGAAGTTGGTGAGCGGCGTAGACGAGTCCTCATTGAAGAGGGTGCAGGCCTTCTACGGGACGCTGGTCGATCGAACCGTCGCCGTCAGCGGCACCAGAGAAGCCGAGCTCACGAAGCTGCTCGAGAACACCTTCCGGCACGTGAACATCGCGCTCGTGAACGAGCTCGCGATGTTCGCCGCCGACCTCGACATCGACGTCTGGGAAGCGATCGACGCCGCCACGACCAAGCCATTCGGCTACCTGCGCTTCACGCCCGGCCCCGGCGTGGGCGGGCACTGTCTTCCCGTGGACCCGACGTACCTGTCGTGGAAGGTGCACGACAGGCTCGGTTCGCGCTTCCAGTTCGTCGAGCTCGCAAACGACCTCAATGCGCACATGCCGCAGTACGTCGTCGGCAGGATCACGCTCGGGCTCAACACGCGAGGCAAGCCGTTGCGTGGGAGCCGAATCCTCCTGCTCGGGCTCGCTTTCAAGGCCGACACCGCCGACGCTCGAGGGTCGCCCGCGTTCGAGATCGTGCGCCACCTCGAAGCCCGCGGCGCCGAGGTACGGGCCGCCGATCCGCACGTTCTCGACGAGCTGACGCCGAGCGAGGACATGACTCCCGTCCGCGTCGAAGTCACGCCCGATGAGCTTCGCGGCGCCGACGCGGTGATCCTGGTCACCGACCACGCGGCGTTCGACTACGGCATGGTCGAGACGTACGCCCCATACGTTTTCGACACGCGCCATCGCCTGAGCGCGGGCCCGAATGTCGAGTACCTCTGACCCGCGACGACCCGGAGGGGTCGAATACGACTTTCTCCGAATCGCGAATGAGTCCGCGAGCCGCCCCCACTGCAGTGACCCCGGCGCCGACCCCGAACCGACGCCCCCGTCGACATCACCTCCGCCTACATCGCCTCCGCCCATATCACCTCCAGAGACGTCAGCTCCGGCGCTGCTGACAACTCCCCCCTGAGTTCGAGTCGCGGGAGCCACTGCGCACTATGCGCCCGGCGAGGATCCGATGAGCTCAGGTTGTATGGCGCCGTCGAGGTCTGGGAGGTCGACGTCGACGGCGGAGGCGATCGTCGGCGCGAGGTCGACCATCGAGATCGCGGAGCGGGCCCGCCCGGGTCGGATCCCAGGTCCTCGGGTGATGAGAAGACCGCCGGGAACGTGGTCGCCGGAGCGGTGGCCCGGGTACTCCTGGTCGATGCGTCCGTAGCGGGGGGAACCGATGGCGCGGATGGGGGCGCTGCGGTTCCATTCGACGATCAGGTCGGGCAAGTGCGCCCGCTCGGGTCCGGCGTAGGCCTCTTCGATGCGCACGGTGCGCTGCACGAGAGGCTCGTTTGTTTCGAGGTTCGTCCACGTCGCGAGTTCACTGTCGAGCATGTCGCACACCTCGTCGAGCTCGCGGCCGGGGGCGACCTGTCCGGCGGGCTCCCGACCCTGGACGTTGATGCGGATCGCGCCGTACACGTCGTTGTTGGGGATGGGGAAGAATCGTCGACCGCCGTCGACGTACCACATGAAGGCACCAGGCCGTGCGTCGTGCTTGCGTCGTGTGAGTCGTCCGACGGCGCGGCGGGCTCGTTGCCGGACGATGGCGGCCGGCGATGTCGAGGACAGTTTTGCGATGCGCCGGAGCATCTCGCCGAGGAGGAGCGTGGCGTCGTAGTGGGGACCCATGCCGTGGCTGAGGAGCAGCATCACGATCGTGTCGTCACCGACGAGATCGAGGAGGCGACCGAGCGCAGCATCTTCCGCCTGATACACGTCGACGATCGGGTCGCCGAGGACGTTCGCGGCGGCGGGGTCGTGGCGGGGGTGACCGGCGTCGTGGAGAGCCCAGAAGTGGTGCCCGGCGCAGTGACTCGGGCTGAACACGGCGAGAAAGACGTCCCAGCCGCCGTCGGTGAGGAAGGATTCGCAGAGCTCGGCCTTGCGGGAGGTGCCGTCGAGGAGGTCGTCGCGCAACTGGCTGTACGCGCCGCGCCGCGCGTAGTGATCGCACAAGTCACGCGCGGCGAATCGCCCTGTCAGCTCGTCTGCAAGCATCGGAGGCGAGGTGGTCAGCCCGACGTTCGGATCGTGGCGGATCCAGTCGACGATCTGCACTCCGTGGAGATCCGGCTCCGGCCATGGGGAGTGCGGCACGTCGATCACCGCGACCCGCCGACCCGCGTCACTGAGCGCAGACCAGAACGGCCGTGGCGGGGAGCCAATCGCGGTGCGGCGGACTTCGTACGTGCCGGGGACGAGCTGACCGAAGCAGTAGCGCCCGTGGCGGGCAGCGCTGACACCGGTGGTGAAAGTGGGCCAGACCGCGCCGACGAACAAGCCGTACGGGCTGTCGACGTCCACGGCGCGACCCTGCTCGAGAAGCGAACGCAGCACGGGCATCCGGCCCTCGTGGGCGAGACGTGTCGCTAGGGTTCGGTCCGCGGCATCGAAGCCGACGACGAGCACGCGGGTCGGTGGCGGCACGGGCGCGACCCTAGTCAGATGCAGTAGTGAACTCGGAGGTTCGGGTGGCTTCGGCTCCGATTGTGTCGATCGTGATCCCCACGTACAACCGGGCCCATCTGGTGCTGCGCTCCATCGCCAGCGTGCGGTGTCAGTCGCTTGGTGACTGGGAACTTCTCGTGATTGACGACGCTTCGACCGACGACACCCAGCTCCGTGTCAGTGAACTTCGTGATGGCCGCATCAAGTACGTTCGACGCCCTGTCAACGGCGGGGTCGCGGCGGCGCAGAACACCGGTATCGACCGCACCTGCGGTCGATACGTGCTCTTCTTGCATTCGGACGACGAGCTCATGCCCGACTGCCTGCGCCGGCTGAGCAATATTCTCTGCGAAGCGTCTGCCTCGATCGGTGGCGTAGAAGCGGGCCTCGAGGTGGTCGAGCCCGACGCAACGGTCCGGCGGCGGCCGTATCTCGAAAGAGCTGACGACAGGTCGCTTCTCGAATATCGGGCCGGCGTGCACATCTCGACGCTCTTGCTGCGGCGCGAGCTCGCCGCTGCGGTTCGCTTCGACGAGGCATTGCGCGGCGCTGAAGACCGAGACTTCTGCATCCGGTTGCTACGACGGACGACACTCGCTTTCGAGCCGGATGCTCTCGTGTGCGTGCACCGAACAGCGGCGAGGCTCGCGACCCAAGCGAAAGGGCCGATATACGAGTACCTTCTGACGAAGTACCAGGACGACATCGTGTCGTCGCCTGCGGTCCACAGCTCGTGGTGGTTCCGCATCACACGGCAGCACGCTCGTGCGGGCGAACTCGATCGCGCTCGCACCGCGATGCAACAAGCCGTGCGGGTCCATCCCGCCCGAATCCGCCGCTGGCCCCTGTTCGCGGCGTCCTATCTCGGCGCCCACGTGTTCTCGAGCGCCCTGCGCGTCTACCTCGCGGCAGCTCGGGCGATCTCGCCTCGCCAAATCGGGTAGGGCTGACCAACGAACGGCACATCAAGCACGGAGCAGTCTTGACAACAAAGAGGAATTCGACATGTGCGTGCTCACCCGTCCGCCGCGCCGTTCTGGCGCGACCTTCTGTACTGTTCCGCCCTCGCGGTCGCGTCGCGCTCTCCGTCATGCTCGCAGTGGTCGCACAGATCCCGAGGCGTTTGTGCGCGCCTTCTCGACTACGGTAATGAGGCTCGTAGCCCGAACTTGGGCGGTGAATAACCTTGCGGCGGTGTCACGAACGCAGGGATGCATCCTCATAATTCGCCAACGTCAGTTGGCTGATTGCCCGTATGGATGACTTCGACGTAGCCATCGTCGGGGGCGGGATAATTGGGCTCGCAACGGCACACGCGGTGCTCGAAGCGGATCCGACCCTCAGCGTCGTCGTCCTCGAGAAGGAGAGACGAGTCGCTGCGCACCAGAGCGGTCGCAACTCCGGTGTCCTGCACTCGGGCATCTACTACCGGCCCGGCTCGCTGAAGGCCCGCCTCGCCGTCGCAGGCCGCGAGTCGATGGTCTACTTCTGCACCGAGCACGGTGTGCCGTTCGAGATCTGCGGGAAGGTGATCATCGCGCTGGACGAGCAGGAGCGCACCCGATTACTCGGGCTATACGACCGGGCGCGAGCAAACGGGGTGCGTGCGCACGTTCTCGAGGGCGACCGCATCACGGCCCTCGAACCCCATGCCCGCGGCGTTGCGGCGCTTCAGGTGCCCGATGCGGGGCTCGTCGATTTCACGCGCGTGTGCTTCGTCTTGGCGGACCTTGCTAGGGGCGCGGGCGCAGAGCTCCGCTTCGAATGGCCAGTGGAGCGCTTCGTCTGTGACGGTCCCCGCGCGAGGCTCGAGTCTCGGCGCGGTGACCTGACGGCTCGGTGCGCGGTCAACTGTGCCGGCCTTTTCTCGGATGTCCTTGCACGCCGATCGACTGGCACCGCTTCCCTTCGCATCGTCCCGTTCCGGGGTGAGTACCACGAACTCGTGCCAAGCCGGGAGCCGCTCGTCAAGAACATGATCTACCCGGTTCCGGACCCCGCGCTCCCCTTCCTCGGCGTGCACCTCACGCGGGGACTCGATGGTCGGGTCCACGCGGGCCCCAATGCGGTCCTCGCGTTCGCACGCGAGGGTTACTCCTGGAGCCAGGTAGACGGGCATGACCTCGGGGAACTCGTCAGGTCCCCAGGGTTCCGCAGACTGGCCGGCCGATACTGGCGGGTCGGTGGTGTCGAGCTGTATCGATCGATGAACCGCCGCGCTCTTGCCCGGGCGCTGCGAAGGCTCGTACCGGAGATTCGGTCCGCGGATTTGGTACGAACACCAGCCGGTGTCCGCGCACAAGCCCTAGGACCAGACGGTGCACTGATCGACGATTTCGTCATCGACGAGTCACCACGCGTGGTGCATGTCTTGAACGCGCCATCTCCGGCGGCGACTGCCTCGCTCGAGATCGGGCGCGAGATTGCCCGTCGAGTCGAGGCTCACGTCCGTTAGGCAGCAGTGCGCCCCCGATCACCTCGGCACTGATTGCCCGATCAGGTCGTCACCGCGCACGCTGAAGTGCCGATGTGCATCTACGTCGGATTCTTGATCTGACCATTCAGTGCGCACGTTCGGTACGCAAGGGCGCGTAAGAAGTGCTGCGTTGCCGCTCCTCGTCCGCGCCGACATGCCGAATGCCGCTGTCTTGCGCCGCGCCAGTCGGGGTGTGGTGGCGATCGTGCACCTCGCCGGAGTCGACGAAAAGGAACATGACTTCTCCGGGCGCATGATGCCCTTCAACACGACCGCAGCTATCCGGTCTTCGAGGCGGCGCGCTTCACCGGCGTCGGCCGGGTGGTCTTCGTGAGCACCGTCAGGTGGTCGGCGAATATCCGACCACCGAGTCGGTCGACGCCGGCGTACCGGTTCGGCCTTCCAGTGTGTACGCGTGCACAAGGTGCTCGGCAGGCGCTCGCCCCCCGCAAGGAGCGCGCCCTCCGACGAGCGCTGCGACGCGACGAATACGGGTCGCACATGCAAGGTCTGTTCGACCTCGGACCGATCTGGGCGTGGCGCCGCGCCCACTTGGGGACGATTCGCGTGCTGTTCGACCTCCCCCACTTCTCGAGGGATACCTGGCAGGTGCGGCACACGGCGGACCTCCCGGTCGAAGCAGCACGTCACGTCGCCGGACGCCTTCGCCGCCATCCCGGTCGCCTGTCCCGCCCTTCGAGCCGCCACCCACCTGATTGCTGAAACGCTGCCCTCGATGCGAGGGTGAGGGTCACGCCGACCGGGCATGGGTGGTGCCTCCGCGACGCGGACGCGCCAGCCGCGTACCCTCGCTCCGTGGCGGGAGACGACCAGCGCGAGGAGCTCCCGAAGGTCACCCTGGCGTTCCTGCGCCGCGGTCGAGGACCTTTGCCCTCGGCGGGTCGCGTTCGAGTACCAGAACCGGCGTGGCAACCGTTCCCCGCGCGGGCCGCTGGCGCGTCGCCAACCAGCTGACGGAGCACGCTCGCGTCGCGCACATCGAGCTCGGGGTGCCGTCTGAGGCCGCGTTCACGCCGCTCCCCGATCTCGTTCCCGAGGAGCGGCGGGTCTACGACGCCGCGGTCCACTGGTACATGCAGCTGTTCGGCGACCGCGCCGTGCGCAGCGTCGACGGCGACGACCTCGACGAATGGGAGACCCCGTTTCCCGAGCTCGGCCTGCGGCTCGTCGGCCGGGCCGGCCTCCCGGTCGAGGACGCCCAAGGCCGGGCCGAGCTGCGGCTCCTCCGTGTCGGAGGGCCGGAGCCCGATGCCGGTGACCCGCTGGCCCCGCCCGAGACGCGGTTCGCGCTCCTCCGGCACGCGACGTGGCTTGCGGGACGTTCGGTCCGGGTCGTCCACGCCGACCTCCTCTACGGCGGCATGATCGAGCACGAGGTCGCCGCCGACACCGCGTTGGACGACCTGCGCCCGTGGCTCCGCCGGCGCGTCGACGCGCTGCGCGACCGGATCGCGCATCCCCTCCCCCGGCCCGGCCTGGAGTGCGGGCGCTGTCGGTTCGTCGCCGGGTGCAACGCGCATGGCTGACGACCTGCGCCCCGAGATCCTGACCCTCTCGCCGTCGGCGGTCGAGACCTGGCACCGCTGCCGGCGCGAGTTCCGGAGCGGCCAGCTCCTCGGGATCCCGGGCAGCGACGAGGGCCCATCACCGGACCAGGGCCTCCTCGTGCACGACCTCCTCCGCCACCTGCACCGGCACGGGTCGTGTCGCGACGCCGCCCACGTCGAGGACGTGCTGGTCGCGCACGGACTGTCGACCTCCGACGCGATTCGCGGTTACGTCTCGCGGCATGCCCGCCGCTGCCCGGCCGAGGCCGACGACTCGCGCCACGAGCTCGAGCGGGCGAGATTTCACCGGCGTCCGGCACCGATGTTCATGGCAACCGGTCGGATCGACGCAATCTGGGTGCGCGACGGCCTGCTCGATGCTCGCGACTACAAGACCGGCCGGTTCGAGGGCGACCGCGTGGCGGACGACCCGCGCGCGTCTTCAGGCGTGGCTGCTCGCGCCGGTGGCTACTCGGCGCGGGCTGCGTCTTCGAGTGAGTTACGAGTGCCTCGCCGCCGAGACGGTCGACGATCCGCAACCGTTCGAGCCCGATCGCGAGGAGTTGAACGCCATCGAAGAAGAGCTGCGAACGGTTGCCGAGGCCATCTGGCAGGAGCAGGACTTCGCGGGAGTCGGCGACGCCGCCGTCTGCCGGACCTGCCGCTACCGGTCGATCTGCCCCGAGAGTGCGGCGCCGGCCCGTCCTGCCTGGCCGACAGTCGAGGACAACCTGGCCGAAGGCTTGGCCGCGCAGCGGTAGCGTCAGCCCTCGTGATTGATCCGCGGACGCCCGTGGTCGTCGGCGCGGGCCAGGCGACACAGCGACCCAATGACCCGACGCAGGCCCGTGAGCCCATCGATCTCCTCGCGGACGCCGCCCGCGCCGCCGACGCCGACTCGCGGGCGGCGCGATCGGTGCTCGCCGTGCTCGACACGGTCGCCGTCGTCGACATCGTGTCGTGGAAGTACCCCGACCCGGGCGCCCTGCTTGGCCGTCGCCTCGGGATCGAGCCACGCACCACGGTGACGACCACGGTCGGGGGCAACTCGCCCCAACTCCTCGTGAACGAGCTTGCGGCGGAGATCGCGCGCGGCGATGCCCGTGCGGTCCTCATCGGCGGCGCCGAATGCGTGTACACGCGGTGGCGGGCCCGCCGCGAGCCCAAGACCTGGCTCGACTGGACCCAGGCCGACGATCCACCGTCCGCGCGCGTGCTCGGCGACGCCCGGCCCGGCACGAACGACTACGAGATGGCGCACACCGCCGTCGCGCCGACGCAGATCTACCCGCTCTTCGAGACCGCGCTCCGCGCCGAGGCCGGGCGCACGGTCGACGAGCACCAGCGGGAGGTGAGCGAGCTGTGGGCGACGTTCGCTGCAGTTGCGGCCGGCAATCCGTACGCGTGGTCGCAGGTGGCGTACGGGCCCGAGGAGATCCGGACGGCCTCCGCCGACAACCGCGTGGTGACGTTCCCGTACCTGAAGCGCATGTGCGCCAACATCGACGTCGACGAGGCCGCTGCGCTGCTCCTTTGCTCCTACGAGGTTGCCCGCGACCTCGGGGTGCCCGACGACCGCCTCGTGTTCCCGCTCGCGGCGGCCGACGCCCACGACCGCTTCTTCTTCAGCGAACGCGAGTCCCTGACGGCGTCACCCGCCATCGCGGCGGCGGGTCGCGCCGCTCTCGAGGGGGCGGGGGCGAGTGTCGACGAGGTGGCGCGCTTCGATCTCTACTCGTGCTTCCCGTCCGCGGTCGAGATCGCGCTCGGCGCCCTTGACCTTCGGGGCCCGGGCGGAGGCGATCCCCGGCCGCTGACGGTGACGGGCGGTCTCGGGTTCGCCGGCGGTCCCGCCAACAACTACCCGACGCACGCGATCGCGGCCATGGTCGACGCGTGCCGGCGGGATCCGGGCTCCATCGGCATGGTGAGCGCGCTGGGGTGGTACGTCACGAAGCACTCGATCGGCGTCTACTCGACGGCGCCGCCGGAGCGCGGCTTCACCCGGGTGGATCCTGCGAGTACCCAGGCGACCGTCGACGCGCTTCCGGGTCGAGCGACCGCCGGGGCCTACTCGGGCCCGGCGACGGTCGAAGCGACCGCGATCGTGTTCGAGCGCGAGGGTGCGCCTGCCGTCGCGATCGTGTCGACAATCACTCCCGACGGTCGGCGCGCGCTCGCCAACACGCGCGACCCGGTCGTGATGCGGGACATGACCGAGAAGGCGTGGGAAGGCCGGCGGGTCGCGCTGCGCACCGACGGCATCGTCAACACGCTCGACGCCTGATCAGCGCCGATTTCCCCAGCGGTTCCACGAGGTGACGCTTTCGACCGGGTGGCGCTTCGCCGGCTTGAAGTCGTCGCCTGTGTAGTACGCCACCGGCACGAGCCCGGCCTGGAGCACGCCGTCCGGGATGCCGAGAAGCTCGGCGGCATCGTGCGCGCGCAGCAGATGGAAGGTCGTCAGCACCGAACCGAGCCCGCGACTCCGCAGCGCGAGCTGGAAGCTCCACACCGCCGGGTAAATCGACGCCCATACGCCTGCGTGCACGCTCCCCTTCGTGTAGTCCTCGATGCACGGGACGACGTGCACCGGCACCTGCTCCAACCGGTCCGCCAACCACAACGCGCTCTCGCCGACGCGGGTCATCCCCTTCGAGCCGGAGCGGGCCCGGTCCATGTACGGCGCGAAGCCCGTGCGATACATGTCCGCGAGTGCGGCACGCTCGTCGGCGTCGGTTACGACGACCCAGTGCCAGCCTTGGCGGTTCGAACCGGTCGGCGCCTGGATCGCGAGGCGCAGGCATTCCTCGACGATCTCGGGCGGGACAGGCCGGTCGAGGTCGAGGCGCTTGCGTACGGAACGCGTCGTTGACAGCAGATGGTCGACGGCGTCGAGCTCGCTCGGTTCGGACGTCACGAGTCCTGTGGGCGAAGGTCCACCCGCAGGGTCAGGATCCCGTCCTCGAAGGTCCAGGTCGCGTCGGCGACGATCGCGTAGTCCATGTAGTCGAGCTCGGCCTGCTCGATGAACTGCTGCCGCTCGGCCCCCGCCACCGGCGGCAACGGCCGGTCCTTCACCGCGTCGGCGCGCTCCCTGAAGCGCTGGAGCATCGCGTTGACGTCGAGGTCGTCCGCCGCGTCCGCCATGGGGGCACCCTACCCAAGCATCCTCGCAACCAGAACTCGATCCCGCCCGGCAAGGTCTCGACGGACGAGCACCTCCTCGAAGCCTGCGGCGTTTGACACCTTCGTCGCCGCCTCTGCGTGATGCGGCACGATTTCACACACGAACGTACCCGTCGCATCCAGCCACGCGGGCGCCTCGCGCACGAGATCCTCGATTGACTCCATGCCGGTCGCGCCGCTGACCAACGCGCCCCGCGGCTCGTGCTGCAACTCGGCGGGAAGGTCCGCGAGCTCCGACTCGGACACGTACGGTGGGTTCGAGACGACGAGCCGAAGGCGCCCGCGCAGGCTTTCCGGGAGCGCGTCGAACCACGAGCCGCGGGCGAGGCGGACGCGCGTAGAAGGCAGCCCGGTGCCCGCCAGGTTGCGCACGCGCGACCGCGAGGGCGTCGTCGCTCACGTCGGTCCCCCACACCTCGGCCTCGGGAAGCTCGCTCGCGAGCGCGAGCGCCAACGCCCCCGAACCGGTACCGAGATCCGCGATCGCGTAGGTGGTGGCGGCACCGGACCACGGGTCGGAACGCCCCCGCCGCGCGCCGAGCCGGACGGCTTCGTCGATGGCGACCTGCGCCGTGACCTCGGTCTCGGGACGCGGGATCAGCACCCGCCGGTCGACGAGCAGATCCAGGCCGCGGAAGAGCCAGCTTCCGACCACGTACTGGAGTGGTTCGCCCGCCACGCGCCGCTCGACCAGCTCGGCCAGGTGGGCGGCGGAGCGGCTCGGAGCCGGCTCACCCTCGGCGGTGACCAGCTCGGCGGCGTCGAACCCGGAGACGTGCTCGACCATCCAGCGCGCTTCGGTCGCCGCGCTCTCGACCCCGGCCGCCGCCAGCGAACGCTCGGCCTCGACGCGCAGGTCGCGCCAGGTCGGCACGGCTCAGGCGGAGGCCGTCGCGAGCTGCTCGGCGCGCTCGGCCGCGATGAGCCCCTCGACGATCCCGTCGAGCTGACCCGCGAGCACCTGGTCGAGCGTGTGAAGCGTGAGGCCGATCCGATGGTCGGTGACCCGCTTCTCCTTGAAGTTGTACGTGCGAATCTTCTCGGAACGGCCGCCACTCTTCACCTGGTCGCGACGAGTGGACGACAGCTCCTGGGCCTGCCGCTCGCGTTCGGACTGGAGAAGACGAGAGCGGAGGATGCGCAACGCCTTCTCCTTGTTCTGGAGCTGGCTCTTCTCGTCCTGGCAGGTGACGACGAGACCCGTAGGCAGGTGCGTGATGCGGACGGCGGAATCGGTGGTGTTGACCGACTGGCCGCCGGGGCCGCTCGACCGGTACACGTCGACCTCGAGGTCGTTGGGATCGATGTCGATGTCGACCACATCGGCTTCCGGCAGCACCGCGACCGTCGCCGCGCTCGTGTGCACCCGGCCCTGGCTCTCCGTCGCCGGCACGCGTTGCACGCGATGGGGACCGGCTTCGTGCTTGAGCCGCGCCCATGCGTCCGGGCCCTTCACGACGAAGGTGATGTCGCGGTACCCGCCCATCTCGGCCGGTTGGCTCGACAGCACTTCGAGGCCCCACCCTCGCACCTCGGCGTACCGGCGGTACATCTCGAACAGGTCGCCCGCCCACAAGTTGGCCTCGTCGCCGCCCTCGGCGCCGCGGATCTCCATGATCACGTTCTTGCCCTCGTTGGGATCCCGCGGGACGAGCAGCTCCTTGAGCGTCGCCTCGAGCTCGGCGAGTCGGGCCTCACGCTCGGCGAGCTCGCCCTGCAGGTATTCGCGCATCTCGGGGTCGCTCTCCGCCGCCAACAGCTCTCGAGCGTCGGCGACGTCGGCTTCCGTGCGCCGGTACTCGCGGTAAGCGTCGACCACCGGCTTGAGCTCGGCGTGCCGGCGCCCGGCATCGCGCGCGGCCGCCTGGTCCCCGCTCGCGTAGAGCTCGGGCAGCTGCGACTCGAGCTTCTCGAGCTCGGTCTCCAGGTCAGCCAGGTGCTCGAACATGCAACCAGGGTACCGGTGGGCCTGCGCGAGGCCGCGGGGCCTGCGTCAGCGCAGCGCGTTCGTGATGACCGAGTTGTCGCCCGCGGCGGTGTCCTCGGCGACCTGGTCGAGGAACTTGTGGAAGTCGTCCGAGCCCGACCTGTCTGCGATCGCCCGCGGGATCGCGGGGAAGGCATAGTCGTCGGTTGGCAGCGGCGGGTGGTCCTCGGCCGGCTTGCGCGCCATGACCTGGTCGACGACCGGCGCCAGTCGCTGCGCCTTGTCCTTCTCGGCCTTCTCGTCGCGCTCGAGGAACTCGGGTAGTACCTCACGGCCGAAGAGCTCGAGGCTCTCCATGATGTGTTCGTGCTGGTTCTTGCCCGACTGGCTCACGAAGATGACCTGATCGACGCCGCACTCCTCGTAGCGGAGCAGGAAATCGCGCACCTGGTCGGGAGTGCCCACGGCGCCGCGCAGGCCGCCGAGCCCGTCCTGCACGACCTTGGCGCCGAGTCGGTCGGAGTTCGCAGCTGCGGCGTGCACCGCGCTCGGGTCGAAGCCCTGCTCTCCCCGCTGGCTCTGGTACTCGGCCCAGACGTCGGTGACGCCGGGCTGGTGTCGCCCGAAGACGTAGTAGTGCGCGAGTGAGTATCCGAAGAAGTTCGCCCCTTCGAGGCCACGCTGCAGGGCTTGCTCCTCGTCGGGGTGGCACATGAACGTCGTGACGCACGCAAGATTCGCGTTCACCGCGTCGCCGATGGGCACGCCTTCGCGTTCGAGCGTCCCGTAGTAGTCGCCGACCCAGTGGCGAGCGTCTTCAGGGTCGATGAACGCGAAGCTGAGGGCGCCGATCCCCTTCTGCGCCGCGAGGTGGATCGTGTCTCGCCGGCTGCACGCCACCCACACCGGCGGGTGCGGCTTCTGGCGCGGTTTCGGCACGACGTTGCGCGGCGGCATCGTGACGTACTTGCCGTGGACGCCGGTGAACGGCTCCTCGGTCATGCACCGGACCGCGACGCGCAGCCCCTCCTCCCACATCTCCCGCTTCTCGATCGGATCGATCAGGAAGCCGCCCAGCTCAGCCTCCGACGACGACTCGCCCGTGCCGAAGTCGACGCGACCACCCGAGATGAGGTCGAGGGTGGAGATGCGCTCGGCGACGCGGGCCGGGTGGTTGAACGGGGGTGGCGTCTGGACGATGCCGTGGCCGAGACGCATCTGCCTCGTGCGCTGCGACACCGCGGCGAGGAAGACCTCAGGCGCGCTCGAGTGGCTGTACTCCTCGAGGAAGTGGTGCTCGACCTCCCAGCACGCCTGGATGCCGAGCTTGTCGGCGAGCTCGCACTGCTCCAACGCGTTCTGGAGCAGCGTGTACTCGGAGTCCTCGTCCCACGGACGAGGCAGCTGGTGCTCGTAGAACAGCCCGAACTTCATGGTGATCCTCAGTAGGTGCTGGCGGCGACGAACGCGCCGTCGTCGGTCGGTCGGATGCTGCCGTGCTCGTGGAACTCCTCGAGGAGCGTGTCACGCCTCGGATGAGCGTCGAGGGCGCGCTCGACCTCGCGCAGGGTCAACGTCGAGGTTCTGCTGGCGCCGGGGACCGAGCGAATCGGCCAGGCCGCGGTCCCACAGCGTGCCGACGACGTCGGTGCCCGGGTACTTGCGGCCCGACTCGCCGACGAACGTGCGATCGCGCATCTCGGTGAGTGCAGTCTTCAGATACTCGACATGAGGAGTCTCGTCCTGGCGGATGAACGACACCAGCCGCGCCGCCTCGCCCTCCCCGGCAACGAGGTCGCTGTCGGAGAGCACAGTCTCGGCCCAGGCGAACGTGTGGAACGCAGAGATCTCGATCAGCAGGATGTTGATCATGCGCTGGATCAGCATCTCGAAGTCGAGGTCCAGGTCGGCGAAGACGCGAGCCTCCTCCATCTGACGGCGGATCCTCTGCGGGTCGGGCGCCGTGCTCCCGCCACCGCCGATGCCCATTCGTTCGAGCATCCGCGCCGTCTCGTCCTCGGTGACCGGGTGCTCGAAAGCGACGTCCCGGGCCGCGAACCACATCTGCTTGTGCCCGGCTTCGGCCTCGAACCCCGCCTCGTCGCGAGCGTGCGCCTCGAACAGACCCCGGTGCAGGTGCGCGAGCGCGGTCCCGGCCACGCTCTCGTCGAAGTAGCGCTGCGGATCACCGACGTTGGCGTAGCGGATCATCGCTCCGAAGCCTTCGACCGTGCCGATGCGCGTCAGCGTCGTGACGATCGGCTCGCGCACGCCGGCCTGGATCAGGAACTTGGCTTGGTTCACGTTCGGATAGGTCTCGGGCCACGTGGACAGCGGAACGTCGATGAGCTCGGTGCCGAACGCGGCAGCGTGGTTGCGCTGCCACGCGTCGATGGCGGGGACCCGATACCGCGTCCGCGGCGAGTGGTAGGCGCCGCCGTCGTCGAAGCCGCCGTGGCAGCGCACGCCGCCGACGATCAGGGGCTCCGAGATGGCGTCGGTTTCGAGGAGGTCGTCTTCGGCCCATTCGAGCTGGAGGTTCATGCGTCGCCCTCCGTCGGCCGACGTCGCGTTGACCGGTACACGACCAAGGGTATACTCGCAAGTATACATATGGCAAGCGCCGATCCCGTCGTCGTCGATCCCGCGTCTACCGGTCCCCTCCCCCGCGCCGCCCGTCAGGCGGCGATCCTGCGTGGCGCCGCCAACGCCTTCGCCCGGGCCGGGTACGCCGCCACCTCGATGGAGGACATCGCCGCCGCGTCGGGCATCACGAAGCTCATCGTCTACCGCCACTTCGACTCGAAGGAAGAGCTCTACCGGGCGGTGCTCCAGCAGGTGTTCGACCGTCTCGCCGAGGAGTTCGTGATCGGCTATTCGCAGGGTGCCGGCGGCGTCGGCGCCCGCTCGTTGCTCACGGTCGCGCGCGAGGACCCGGACGGCTTCCACCTCCTCTGGCGCCACGCCGCACGCGAGCCGCAGTTCGCCGACTACGCCCGGCAGCTCCGGGAACGGTCTGTCGACGCATCCCGTGCGCTCCTGGCCGGACAGGTGCAACCCGACCTGCACGAGTGGGCAGCCCACACGATCGTGGACTACCTCGTCGAGGCCGTCCTCAACTGGCTCGAGTTCGGCGAGCCGGCCCGCGACGAGGAGTTCGTCGGCCTGGCGACCGCCGGCGTCCGGGCCGGGATCCGGGCCTGGGTCTCGGGCTGACGCAAGCGCCGACAAGGGAAAGACCCCGGACCCAAAGCCCGGGGCCTGCCCCGATGGGGCCCAGCCCGCCCCAACCCGTGGAGCCACTCTGAGTGGCAACCGCCTCGTGACCGTACGGAGCTTCGCGCGGAACGTCAACATCGGGCACGGAAATGGCGGAAAAGCAGGGCGTCCGTCTCGCGCGCTGCGTGGCTGGTTGCGCGCCGCCTCGTCAGGCGGTGCCGAAGGCGGGCCGGGGAACGGAAGCTCGGGCGGGCTCCCGCGCCTCGACCTCGGCCAGCTGCTCGGCCGTCATCACGGCCCGGAGCGACGCGATCGCGACCTCGAGCTGGTCGAGGGTGGGCTCGCGCGTCGTCAGCTGCTGGAGTGCCAGACCCGGGCGCATGAGCACCCGCACGACGCGCGAGTCCATGTGCCGGGCCGCGAAGCGGATGACCTCGTAGGCGAGGCCGGCGATCACGGGGATCAACACCACGCGCGACGCGATCAGCAAGGCCCAGTCGGGACGGCCTACGAACGCGTACACGACGATCGTGATCACGAACACGGTCAGCAGGAAGTTCGTACCGCAACGAACGTGCTCGGTCGTGAACCGCTGCGCCGACTCCGGCGTGACCTCCACGCCGTTCTCGTAGGCGGCGATCGCCTTGTGCTCGGCGCCGTGGTACTGGAACACACGCTTCACATCGCGCAGGCGCCCGATCAGCAGCAGGTACCCGATGAACAACCCGAGTCGCAGCGCGCCCTCGGCCGCGTGGAGCCAGAAGCCCTCGAGGGGAACCCAACGGTCGAGCCCCCGGGCGCCGAAGGCGGGCAGCAGGATGAACAGGCCGGTGAAGATCGCCAGCGCGACCGCGATCGTGCCGCCCATGGCGCCCTTGGAGAGGCGCTCCTCTTCGGGGACCTGCCGGTTCGCCGACCAGGCCAGCGCCTTGAACCCGAGCGAGAGCGACTCCGCGAGCATCATCACGCCCCGCACCAAGGGGATACGCGCGTAGCGCTCCGCCCAGCGCGGCGCGTCGTGGACCTCGAGCTCGATGTCGTCCTCGGGCGTGCGGACGGCGACGGCCCAGGTGTTGGGGCCGCGCATCATCACGCCTTCCATGACGGCCTGGCCGCCCATGTAGCGGGGCTCCGGCCGTCGGGCCATCAACCCTTGGCCTTGCCGCCCTGCTTCGCGTACCGGCGCTGGAACCGCTCGACCCGGCCGCCGGTGTCCACGAGCTTCTGCTTGCCCGTGTAGAAGGGGTGACACTCGGAGCACAGCTCGACCCGCAGCTCGGGCACGGTCGAACGCGTGGTGAACGTGTTGCCGCACGAGCAGCGCACGCTGCACTCGACGTATTCGGGATGAATGTCGGTCTTCATGACCGGATCAGTGTACGGCACGCGCGGCCGGTCGGAGCCCGCGATCGCGGGATCCGCCGGCCTGTTCGTGGTCGCTTACCCGGTGAACCTCGGGTCGGCCGTGACGGCGACAGCCGCCGCGGACTCGGGGGTGGCCGGAGTGCTGGGCCGCTCGGCCTGGATGCCCCCGACCTCGATGGTCGTCGTGGGCGGTTCGGTAGTCGGCGGCACCTCATGGCACACCTTGCTGAGCTTGGCCGTGTCGCTCTTTCCGCCGCCGTCGATCGTCCACGACGCGTACGCCTCGATGGCGAGCTTTCCGGTCGCCGTCGGTCAGGTCGGAGATGGCAAAGCCGCATGTAGGCGGGACTGGGAGGAATTACCGGTTTACGCACTCCGTGAGCACGCGAACGCATCGAGTGTTCACGCGCGCGGGGGCGAGCGCTACGAGCCGGGCGTCGGCGCCTTGGCGATCTCGGAGAGGAACTCGTCGTTGCTCTTCGTGGTGCGGATCTTGTCGATGAGCAGCTCGAGACCCTTGCCGTCCTCGAGCGCGTTCAGCACCCGGCGGAGCTTCCAGACCTGCTGGAGCTGGTTCCGGTCGAAGAGCAGCTCCTCGTGCCGCGTGCTCGACGCCTCGACGTCGATGGACGGGTAGATGCGCCGCTCGGACAGCCGGCGGTCGAGCCGCAGCTCCATGTTGCCGGTGCCCTTGAACTCCTCGAAGATCACCTCGTCCATCCGGCTCCCGGTCTCGATGAGCGCGGTGGCGACGATCGTCAGCGAGCCGCCCTCCTCGATGTTGCGCGCCGCACCGAAGAACCGCTTCGGCGGGTAGAGCGCCGTGGAGTCGACACCTCCGGACAGGATGCGGCCGGACGCCGGAGCCGACAGGTTGTAGGCGCGAGCCAGGCGCGTGATGCCGTCGAGGATGATGACGACGTCACGGCCCATCTCGACGAGGCGCTTCGCCCGCTCGATCGTGAGCTCCGCGACCTGCGTGTGCTCGTCGGACGGCCTGTCGAACGTGCTCGCGACGACCTCGCCGTTCTTGACGTGCCGGCGCATGTCGGTGACCTCTTCGGGCCGCTCGTCGACGAGCAGCACCATCAGGTGCACCTCGGGGTTGTTGCGCTCGACCGAGTACACGATCTGCTTCAGGATCGTCGTCTTCCCGGCCTTCGGCGGGGAGACGACCAGCCCACGTTGGCCCTTTCCGATCGGCGAGACGAGATCGACGATCCGCCCGGTGATGTTGGCGGGATCGTCCTCGAGCTCGAGCGCGAGCCTCGAGTCCGGGAACAACGGGGTGAGGTCCTCGAACTTGGGTCGCTCGCGCGCCGCCTCCGTCGGGAGGTCGTTCACCTGGTCCACCCGCAGCAGCGCCGGGTACTTCTCGTTGCTGGCCTGCGGGCGGGCGAACCCCTTCAGGTAGTCGCCCTTGCGCAATGCGAATCGCCGCACCTGCGACGCCGACACGTACACGTCTTTCGGGCCCGGCAGGTAGCTTGTCGCCCGCAGGAATCCGTAGCCCTCGTCCCGCAGGTCGAGGAGGCCTTCGGTCGCGACGGGCTCACCCTGGAAATCGCGCTGCTCGCCGTCCTGCTGACGGTCGCGGCCCCGGCGCCGGCGCCGGCGCCGATTTCCCTCGCCGTAGGACTGGCGCTCGTCTTCGGGCTCGATGCGCGGCTTCGTTGCGCCGCCGCCACCGTTGCCGTCACGCGCATCGGGCTTGCTCTTGGTGTCCTTCGTGCTCGTGGTCGTGCCCTGCGAGGCGTTCGAGCCGCTCTCGCCACTGGACGCGTCACCACCGCCGTCTCCGGCCGAGGACGATGCCGTCCGCGACGCCGGACGAGGTTGATCGCTCGCGTCCTCACTCCCGCCGGCGGCGGCGATCGCTTCCTCCTCGGCCGCGAGCTCGGCCATCGGGTCGTCGGTCTCGGACGCACGCCGCGAGCGGACCCGCTTCGGGCGGTTACCACCGTCGGAGGCGTCACCGCCGTCGACGGCGCCGAGGATGGCGTCGATCAGGTCGGCCTTCTTCATGCGGGTCGCGGCGTTGACGCCCATCGCACCCGCGATCTGGTGGAGCTCCTCGCGGTCCTTGGTGTCGAGGACCGATCGGTCGAGCTCAGTGTCACTCATGGGGGGAAACTCCTCGTGCTGCGGTTGGCACCTGCCCTGGAAACGCACGCGACTTGGACACTCGAGTCAGAACTCCTCGGGGGTTCTGGTCCATCGGCAGACAACCAGTGACAAATGCCGACCCGCTGCTTTCAACGGGACGAAAACCGATGCCGCCTCACGCGGGAACGATGCCCCAGGTGGGGGGCGACGGGTGCCGGGTCGGGATTCGGGACCGAAATGTCTCCGGGGATCACCGAACCGGTGACGGAAAACCTACCGTCTGGAGTAAGAACCCGCAAGTATCTCCGGGTATTCCGGCTTCGTCAGCCGGCCTCGAGCAGGCGGCGCATGAGCGTGTGCGCGACGACGACCTCGGAGTCCGCGACCCCGATCTCGGTGTACTCCCCACCGGCCGCGTCGCACGTCGAGTCGAACAAGAGGTACGGAACCGGCTCGGAGGTGTGAGTCTTGATCGCGCACGGGGTCGCGTGGTCCGGCATCAGCAGGATGCGGTACGGCGACTCCGTCGCGTCGAGTGCTTCGGTGAGCGGGCCGATGATGTCGCGGTCCCATCGCTCGAGTGCGACGACCTTTTCGGGAACGTCGCCCTGGTGCGCGGCCTCGTCGGTCGCCTCGACGTGCAGCAGGAAGAAGTCGCGGTCCGCGAGCGATGCCAGTGCGGCGTCCCGTTGCGCGGCGTAGTCGTTGTCGAACCCGGCGGTGGCGCCGGGCACGTCGACGACTTCGAGCCCGGTGAGCACGCCGAGCCCGCGGACGAGATCGACGGCCGACGTGAGGCGGCCGTCCACGCCGTATCGCGGCGCGAACGCCGGCAGGTCGGGCCGGACGCCCTGACCCCACAGCCAGATCTGTGACGCGATCGAGCCGACTTCGGCTGCGTGCTCGGCGACGATCGGCTTCGACGCCTCCATGAGCGCGACGAGCTTCTCGGCCGCCGGGCCCACCGGGAAGACGGCCGGCTTCCCCGTGAGGTCGTGCGGAGGGACGCACTCGGCGTCGCCCAGCGTCGCGCGGTACGACGCACAGATGGCGGTACTCGACCCCGGGATAGAAGCGAACACCGTCGCGCCCGCCACCGAGCTCGGCGTCGAGCGCGGCGATGATGGGTGCGCTCTGCTCGCTCGTCGGATGGCCGGCGGCGAAGTCGACCATCGTCGGCGGGCTCGCGTCGTCGAGCGTTACGAGGTTGCAACGGAAAGCGACGTCGTCGGGGCCGAGCTCGATACCCATCGCCGCCGCCTCGATCGGCGCGCGCCCGGTGTGGAAGCGCTCCGGGTCGTACCCGAGGATGGCCATGTTGCCGACGTCGCTCCCGGGCGGCAGCCCCTCGGGGATCACCGCTGCCCGCCCGACTTCGGCCCGCGTTGCCAGACGCGCCAGTGCGGGCATCGCCGCCGCCTCGAGCGGTGTGCGGCCGTCGAGCTCGTCGAGCGGCTCGTCCGCGCACCCGTCGGGCACGAGCACGAGGTACTTCACAATCCGCCATGGCGCCGTCGCAGCACGAGGGTCGGCGCGGCTCAGACTCCGCAGTTCCCCGACCGGATAGCGTCCGCTCCACGATGCGCTCCCCCCGGCGTCTCTCCACGCGTTCGTCGTGCTCGTCGCGCTCGTCGACGGCCGGAGCCGCGGTCGGGGCAGCGTGCAGCGACGACGGCGGGTCGACTTCGTCGTCGTCGTCCTCTTCCTCCGTCATCGACCTCGACGCGCGGCGTCCGGCGGCGGAGCCCAGCTCGGGTCGGCGAACGTGAAGCTCACGCCGGTCGCCGAGGTCGAGGACCCGACGGCATTCGCCACCCGCCCCGGCGACAGCGCGCTGTACGTCACCGAGCAGGTCGGACGGGTGCGCGCGGTGCGGGACGGCGCCGCTCGATCCAGGCAGCCGGTGCTCGACATCACGCCGACGTCGGAGCGGCGGCGAGCAGGGCCTGCTCGGCCTGGCGTTCTCGCCCGACGGCAGCCGGCTGTACGTGCACTACACGAACACGAACGGCGACACCCGTGTCGACGAGTACGCGATGGGCGGCGACACGGTCGACCGGGGTCGCGCCGCCAGATCCTGGCTGTCGAACAGCCGCAGCCCAACCACAACGGCGGCGAGCTGAGCTTCGGGCCCGACGGCCTCCTGTACCTCGGGCTCGGGGACGGCGGCGGCGCCGGCGACTCCGGCAGCGGCCACGCCCCCGGCGGCAACGGCCAGTCGCTCGACACGTTGCTCGGCAAGATCCTGCGCATCGACCCGACGCCCTCGGGTGGGCGGCAGTACACGATCCCGCCCGGCAACCCGTTCGCGAACGGGGGCGGGCTGCCCGAGATCTGGGCGTACGGCCTGCGCAACCCGTGGCGGTTCTCGTGGGACCGCGAGACAGGCGACATGTGGATCGCCGACGTCGGCCAGAACGCATGGGAGGAGGTCGACTTCGTGCCCGCGGGCGAGGGCGCGGGCGCGAACTTCGGGTGGAACCGACTCGAGGGCACCCACCAGTTCCGGGCGAGGCACCGCGCGGACGCGGTCCCGCCGATCCTCGAGTACCCGCTCGACCGACGGCGGCTGCGCGGCCATCGGCGGCTACGTGTACCGCGGCTCGAAGATCCCCGCGCTGTCAGGCGCCTACCTGTACAGCGACTACTGCGACAGCACGATTCGCGCCCTCGTCGAGCGGGACGGCAAGGTCGCCGACCACCGCGATCTCGGCACGAAGGGCAACCAGGTCACCGCGTTCGGCGAGGACCAGGACGGCGAGCTGTACGTCCTGTCACAGGGCGACGGCCTCCAGCGCATCGACCCTGCCTGATCGCGACGCGTTCGTCATTCCACGCGTGGCACGACCGCGCCCGCGATCCGGCGGGTGATGCCGGCGGGCATGGCGCTCGAGAACACGGCGCCGGCCTGATTGAGTGCGCCGGGAAAGCAGACCGCGCGCCCGCGCTCGAACGCGCGCAGCGCCGCTTCAACGACCGGCTCCGGCTGCTGCCACAAGAAGCTCGGCACGGAGCCGGAGTCGAGACCCGCCCGTTCCTGGAACTCGGTGCGGGTGAACCCGGGGCACAGGACCATGACATTGACGCCCGTTCCCCGGAGCTCCTCGTGCAGGGCTTGGCTGAAGCTCGTGACGAACGCCTTCGTCCCGGCGTAGGTCGCGTTGAGGGGCGTCGGCTGGTGGCCGGCGAGCGACGACACGTTGATGATCCCGCCCTTTCCCCGCTCGACCATCGCCGGCAGCGCGGCGTGCGAGAGCTGCATGACCGCCAGCACGTTCAGGCGGACCACCCGGGCCTCGGCCTCGCGGGGAAGCGCGGCGAACTTGCCGTACGTGCCCATGCCGGCGTTGTTGACGAGGAGATCGACGGCCGGCTCGGCGGACTCGAGCCGCGCCTCGACCACCGCCAATCCCTTCTTCGAGGTCAGGTCGGTCGCGAGCACCTCGACCTCGGTGCCGTGCTCCTTCTCGAGCGACTCCGCGAGCTCCTCGAGCCGGGCCTCGTCGCGAGCGACGATCACCAGGTCGTCGCCGCGAGTCGCCAACGCGCGCGCGAACGAGGCGCCGATGCCGGATGACGCGCCGGTCACGAGCGCTACCGGCTTGGCCATGGACATGTCCCCACCTCCAGGTTCACAGTCCGAGCTCGGCCGCCACCGCGTCGGGCGTGGCGTCGACCGCCGGCCCGACGTCGACCTCGTCGATCGCGCGCTGCGGGTCCTTCAGTCCGTGACCCGTGAGCGTGCACACGACGGTCTCGTCCGCCCGGATCTCTCCCGCCGTGGCTGCTTTGAGCAGCCCGGCCACGGCCGCCGCCGACGCCGGCTCGACGAAGCAGCCCTCCGCGGTCGCCAGCAACCGATAGGCGTCGAGGATCTCGTCGTCGGTCACCGCGCCGATGTGGCCACCCGATTCGTCGCGGGCGGCGATCGCCCCACCCCAGTTCGCGGGGTTCCCGATGCGGATCGCGGTCGCGATCGTCTCGGGGTACGGGACGGGCTCGCCCTGCACGAGCGGGGCCGATCCCTGTGCCTGCCATCCCAGCATGCGGGGACGCCGGCGCGGGCGGCCGTGCTCCTCGTATTCGAGGTAGCCCTTCCAGTAGGCGCCGATGTTGAGGGCGTTGCCGACGGGGATGCAGTGCGCGTCGGGCGCGTCTCCGAGCGCGTCGATCACCTCGAAGGCGGCGGTCTTCTGCCCTTCGATCCGGAACGGGTTGATCGAGTTGACGATCGTCACGCGGCGGCTCTCGGCGAGCTCCCGGACCACGCCCAGCGCGGCGTCGAAGTTCCCCCGAACCGGGACGACGCGTGCGCCGTGGATGAGTGCCTGCGCGAGCTTCCCCGTCGCGACGTGCCCTTCGGGAATCACCACCGCGCAGATCAGCCCCGCACGCGCCGCATAGGCGGCCGCCGACGCCGAGGTGTTGCCGGTCGAGGCGCAGATGACCGCCTTGGCGCCGTCCTCCACCGCCTTCGACATCGCCAGCGTCATCCCGCGGTCCTTGAACGAGCCCGTCGGGTTGAGGCCCTCCAGCTTGAGCAACACGCGCGCGCCCGTCTGCTCCGAGAGCCGCGGCGCGTCGACGAGCGGCGTGCCGCCTTCCAGCAGCGTCACGACCGGTGTCGCCCCGCCGACGGGCAGATAGTCGCGGTACGCGGCGATCACGCCCGGCCACGGCTGCCACCGCGTCATCAGTCCTCGTCGCCCAGGACGCGCAGTACCGAGCCGACGCGGTGCACGACGTCGACGTCCCGCAGGGCGTGAACCGTGGCCCGAAGGTCGGCTTCGCGGGCGCGGTGGGTCACGAAGATGAGACGGGCATCGGCGCCGATCCCGCGTTGCTGCATCGACTTGATCGAAACGCGGTGCTGGCCGAACTCGTCGGCGATCTTGGCCAGCACGCCCGGCCGGTCGGCGACTTCCATGAAGAGGTAGAACTGCGACTCGAGCTCGTCGATGGGCCGGATGCGCTGCCGGCTGAGCGTCCCGATCGTCGCACCCTTCCCGCCGGACGCGAAGTTCTTCGCCGCGTCGATGAGGTCCCCGAGGACCGCGGATGCGGAGGGCCCACCACCGGCGCCGCGCCCGTACAGCATCAGCTCGCCGACGGCGTCGCCCTCGATGAACAAGGCGTTGAACGACTCACGGACCGACGCCAGCGGATGCTGGGCCGGGATCATCGCGGGATGCACGCGCACCGCCACCTCGCCATCCTGCCCTTCGGCCACGGCGAGCAGCTTGACGACATATCCCAGGTCGTGCGCGGACGAGATGTCCTGGTCGTCGATCTCGGCGATGCCTTCGCGGTAGACGTCGTCCGCGACGACGTGCGCGCCGAACGCGATGGAGGCGATGATCGCCGCCTTGGCGGCGGCGTCGTCGCCCGCGATGTCGGCCGTCGGGTCCCGCTCGGCGTAGCCGAGCGCCTGGGCCTCGGCGAGGGCGTCGCCGAAGGAAGAGCCTGCTTCTGTCATCCGGGTGAGGATGTAGTTGGTCGTCCCGTTCACGATGCCGGTCACCCGCCGGATGCGATCCCCGGCCAGGGATTCGCGCAGCGGGCGGATGAGCGGGATGCCGCCGGCCACGGACGCCTCGAAGAGGAGGTCGACGCCGGATCCCTCGGCGGTCTCGAAGAGCTCCCGGCCGGCGTTGGCGAGAAGCTCCTTGTTGGCCGTCACAACGGGCTTGCCGGATTTGAGCGCCTCGGTGATGAGCGAGCGCGCCGGCTCGATCCCCCCGATCACCTCCACGACGATGTCGATGTCCGGATCGGTGACGACGGCCTCGCCGTCCTCCGTGAAGCGGTTCGCCGGCAGCGGGACGTCACGATCGCGGCCGAGGTCGCGAACGGCGACCCGGGTCACTTCGAGGTGAACCCCCGCCCGGTGCTCGATCAGCTCGGCGTTGTCCTGCAGCAGACGCACCAGCGCCGAGCCGACGTGCCCGCAGCCGAGCAGGCCGACTCGTACGGTCTCCTCGGCGACGAGATCGGCCATCACAAGTCGCTACACCGTAGCCTACGCCGCTGCGACATACGACGCTCGATCTGCAGGCGCACGAGATCGTCGGGCGTCTCGCGCCGGACGACGACACGAGCCTGCCCGTCGCGGACGAACACCACGGCCGGTCGGGGCACCTTGTTGTAGTTGGACGCCATCGTGTAGCCGTAGGCGCCGGTGACGGGTACGGCGAGCAGGTTCCCGACGCGGACGTCATCGGGAAGGTGGGCGTCCGTCACGACGAGGTCGCCCTGCTCGCAGTGCTTGCCCGCGATCGAGCACACGAGGGGTCGGGCCTCGTCGATGCGGTCGGGCAGGTACGCCTCGTAGCCGGCGCCGTAGAGCACGGGCCGGGGGTTGTCGCTCATGCCCCCGTCGACGGCGACGTACGTCGGGCCGTGCGGGATCGTCTTCACGGTGCCCACCCGGTACAGGGTGATCGCCGCCGGGGCGGAGATGGAGCGGCCGGGCTCGACCATCAGCCGGGGCACCTCGCCGATCCCGGCGTTCGCGACGCACTCCTTCACGGTCGTCCGCAGGGTCGTCTCGTACTCGGCCAGCGACATCACCGGATCGGTGGCGAGATACCGGGCGGCGAGCCCACCGCCCATGTTGAGCTCTGGGACCCGGGTTCCAGTGGACTCCTCGATTGCAGCGCAGAGGTCGATGACGATCGCCACGGCTCGGGCGTAGGCGTCGAGTCGCTCGATCATCGAGCCGATGTGGCAATGCAGGCCACCGAGACCGAGGACCGGGCTCTCGACCACACGGCGGGCGGCTTCGAGCGCCACATCGTCATGGGTGGTGAAGCCGAACTTCGAGTCGAGCGTGCCGGTCTCGATGAACTCGTGCGTGTGCGCCTCGACGCCGGGCGTGACCCTCACGAGCACCGACGGCTGCGCGGAGCGCTCCGTCGCCAGCCGCTCGAGCCGGTCGAGCTCGTCGAACGAGTCGGCGACGATGCGGCCGACGCCGGCGTCCAGCGCCGCGGTGAGCTCGGCGGTCGACTTGTTGTTGCCGTGGAACACGATCCGTTCGGGCGGAAAGCCGGCGTGCAACGCGACGGCGAGCTCGCCGCCGGTTGCGACGTCGAGATGGAGGCCCTCCTCGGCCACCAAGCGGGCCATGGCGACGCACAAGAACGCCTTGCCCGCGTACGCCACGTTGCCGGCGCCGAAGGAGCTCACGTACTCCCGGCAGCGGCGGCGGAGATCGTCCTCGTCGTAGACGAACAGCGGGGTGCCCAGCTCGGTCGCCAGCGCCTCGAGCGCGCGTGCGTCCTGGAGCGCGGGCGGGACGAGCGTTCGGTCGAGCGGCGCGCTCATCGTTCCTGCTCGTCGTCGTCGTCGTCGTTGTCGTCGTCGAGCCGAGCCATCTCGTCCGGTGCCGAGACTCCGAGCATCCCGAGCGCGTCGGAGAGCCCGATCCGGCATGCCTCCGACAGCCAGAGGCGAGCCTGGGTGAGCGCGTCGTCGTCGCTGATGACGCGACAGTCGCGGTAAAAGCCGTGGAAGTGCTTGGCGAAGTCGCGTACCCAGGTCGTCACCCGATGGGGCGCGCGCATCTCCGCGGCCTCGCGTACCTCTTCGGGATACAACGCGAGCGAGCGGAGCAGCTCGGCTTCGCGTTCGTGCACGAGCACCGAAAGGTCGACGTCGGCGAGCGGGCGGCGGATTACGCCGCGCTCAGCGGCCTTCCGGCCGATGGACGCGATGCGCACGTGCGCGTACTGCACGTAGTACACGGGGTTCTCCATCGACTGCGCCGTCACGACGTCGAGGTCGAAGGTCTGGGGCGTGTCGATGCTCTGGAGGAGGAACGTGAGCCGGCACACGTCGGGGTCGACCTCGTCGAGGATGTCGGCCAGGGTGATGATGTTGCCGGCGCGCTTCGACAAGCGGACGGGCACGCCGCCACGGAACAGCTTCACGAGCTGCCCGAGGATGATCTCCGGTTCGCCCGGCGGGCACCCGAGCGCCTCCATGCCCGCTTGGACCGACTTGACCTGCCCGTGGTGGTCGGCGCCCCAGATGTCGACGAGGTGCTGCCAACCTCGAGCGAACTTGTCGCGATGGTACGCGAGGTCGTTGGCAAGGTATGTGGTGGTGCCGTCGCTCCTGACGAGCACGCGGTCGCGCTGGTCACCGAACTTGCTCGTTCGCAGCCAGGTCGCGCCGTCCTGCTCGTAGGTGTGCCCACGCTCGCCGAGGAGTCGGAGTACCGCGGCCACGTCACCCCGGTCGTGCAACGTACGCTCGGAGAACCAGGTGTCGAAGTGCACGCCGATCCGCCCGAGGTCTTCCCGAAGTCCTTCGACGACGCGTTCGTAACCCCATTCGGTCGCCTCCGCGATCGAAACGTCGTCGCCCAGCTCGCGGTGCAGGTCGCGGGCCATCTCCACCAGGTACTGGCCTCGATAGCCGTCCTCGGCCGGCTCTTCGCCTCGGTACCTCGCGTAGAGCGACGCCCCGAACGTTCCGAGCTGGTTGCCGGCATCGTTCAGGTAGTACTCGCGATGCACGTCCGCGCCTTGGGCGACGAGCAGATTGGCAATGGCGTCGCCGACGGCGACCCACCGCCCACCGCCGGCGTGGAGAGGGCCGGTGGGGTTGGCGGACACGAACTCGAGATTGACCTTCTGGCCGTGCAGCGAGTCGTCCTGCCCGTAGGAGTCGCCGGCGGCCACGACCTCACGGAGCACGTCGTGCAGCCACGACGGCGACAGGAAGAAGTTGAGGAAGCCCGGGCCGGCGACGTCGACGCGCTCCAGGTGCGGCGGCGGCGCCGCCTCGAGCGCGGCCTTGACCCGGTCGGCGATCTCGCGGGGCGGGAGCTTCGCCGCCTTCGTCATCTGCATCGCGACGGGGCTGGCCCAGTCACCCTGGCCGCGGTCCGGATCGCCGGGCTCGAGCGCGACACCATTCGGCGGCTCGGGAAGCCCGGCCGCACGCAGCGCGTCGCTCAGGCTGTGGCGGAGCTCGTCACGAATCACGAAGTGGGTCAGGCGACACGCAGCGCGTCGCCGTTGCGGCGATCGTACTTCCCGCTCGGTCGCGACATCCGAGGAGTTGTAGACCTCGCCTTGGTACCCTCGCCGAAGTTGCCCTCGTAGCTCAGGGGCGCGGCGGTGGCGGCTTTGCCGACCGCCGCCGCAGGAGCCGGAGCTTGCGACGGCGACCAACGAAATTGGCAGCGCTCGGTACCGTGAACTCGAATCGCCCTCGTAGCTCAGGGGCGCGGCGGTGGCGGCTTTGCCGACCGCCGCCGCAGGAGCCGGAGCTTGCGACGGCGACCAACGAAATTGGCGCGCTGGTACCGTGAACTCGAATCGCCCTCGTAGCTCAGGGGCGCGGCGGTGGCGGCTTTGCCGACCGCCGCCGCAGGAGCCGGAGCTTGCGACGGCGACCAACGAAATTGGCGCGCTGGTACCGTGAACTCGAATCGCCCTCGTAGCTCAGGGGATAGAGCAGTGGCCTCCGGAGCCATGTGCGCAGGTTCGAATCCTGCCGAGGGCGCCCTCTCCGACGCGTCGGCATCACCGATCGCTCACAACGGCGTCATCGTCCGGCCACAGGTGCAGGCCGACAATGACGGTATGAGACCCCGTCGTTGGTGCGCCCCGATCGCGATCGTCGCGGTCCTCGGCGCGCTGGCGGCCGGGTGTTCGTCCGGCGGCGACTCGGCGCAGTCACGCTCCTCGTCGTCGACGTCCTCCACCGCGCCGCCATCAACCGCCGCGACGGCAACATCGGTCTCCGGCGGTACCTACGCGGCCGGCCGGCACGACGCCTCGTTCGACGTCGGCGGGATCCAACGCACGGCCGTCATCGTCGTCCCGGAAGACTCGACACGCCCGGCTCCGCTCGTGTTCGCCTTCCATGGCCACGGTGGGAACGGGAACGGCATGGAGCGCAGATCGAACATCGAGGGACTGTGGCCGGACGCGATCGTCGTGTATCCGGACGGGCTCGTCGGCCACAAGGGCAAGGCCGATCCCGACGGTGTCAAGACCGGATGGCAGACCCAGCTCGGCGAGGACGGCGACCGCGATCTCGCGTTCTACGACACCATGCTGGCCGCGTTGCGGTCGCAGTTGTCCACCGACTCCGATCGCGTCTACCTCATGGGGCACTCCAACGGGTCTGGGTTCGCGTCGCTGCTCCTGAACCAGCGGGGCGACGCGATCGCGGCGACCGCGAACTTGTCCTCGCAGCCGTCTGCTCGGCTGCTCGCCGGCGACCCCACGCGTTCGATGTTCATGGCGATGGGAACGAACGACGCGCTCGTGCCCTACGACACTCAGAAACGGAGCATCCCTGCCGCCGAGCAGAAGCTCGGGGTCGACCCGAGCCGCGCGACCGCCACTGGGTACCTGCGCGGCGGAGCCCGGACGTGGAGGCCTCGAGCTCCAGACGTACGTCTATCCGGGTGGCCACGCGCCGCCGCCGGAGGTTCCCGAGCTCGTCGTCGACTTCTTCCGGCGTCACACGCTGTCCGGTGGCTGATCGGCATAGCCTTCGGCCATGGCGGCTCTGGACGGCAAGGTCGCGCTCGTCACCGGCGCGGCATCGGGTATCGGCGCGGCGACAGCGGAGCGGCTGACGGCAGAAGGCGCCCGCGTTGGTGTCGTCGACCTCACCGAGGACGCCGGCCGGACGGTCGCCGAATCCATCGGAGGCGTGTTCCACCGCGCCGACGTCGGCGACCCGGGTGAGGTCGACGCCGCCTTCGCGGCCGTGGAGCGCGAGCTCGGCGGCGTCGACATCGCTTTCCTCAACGCAGGGATCGCGATCGGTCACCCCGACATCGACACACTGCCGGACGACGTCTACCGGCTCATCATGCGGGTCAACGTCGACCATGTCGTCTACGGCACGCGCGCAGCGGTACGTGCCATGGAGCGCCGCGGCGGGGGGTCGATCGTGGCGACGTCGTCGCTCGCCGGCATCATCCCGTTCCCGCCCGATCCCGTCTACGACCTCAGCAAGCACGCGGTCGTGGGGTTCATCCGCAGCGTCGCGCCGTCGCTCGTGGCCAAGGGCATCACCGCCAACACGGTCAACCCCGGCATGACCGACACCAAGATCATGGGCGAGGACGCCCGCCGGGCGCTGCGCGAAGCCGACTTCCCGATCATGCCGCCGAGCCAGATCGCCGAAGCAGTCCTGCGCATCGTGCAGGGCGGCGCGACCGGTGAGTGCTGGGTCTGTCAGCCCGGCCGGGAGCCCGAGCCGTACCGCTTCCACGACGTGCCCGGGCCGCGGACCGAGGGCGCGCAGGGCCGGGTGCCGCCCGGCGTGCGCGAAGGCACCCTCGACGGCCCTGATTGGCGCCGTCGCAAGCTCCGGCTCTGCGGCGCCGGTCGGCAAAGCCGCCGTCGCCCTGATCGACGCCGGTTGAACCCTTCGGGAGCGGTTGGGGGCACCTTCTATCCTGGGATTCCTCCGGCGGATCCCGGAGGGAGAGGACACCGTGGAAGACAACCCGAGCGCGGCACGCGAGCCCGTCCAGCCCGAAGTGGTCCAGCAGTCGCCGACGCCCGAGGCTGACGGCGGCGACGGGAGCCAGCCCCCGCAAGAGCAGGTCACCCGCCCGACGAAGCTCATCCGGATCGCTTCGATGGTCCGCAACATGCTCGAGGAGGTCCGTCGGGCCCCGATCGACGACGCCGGACGCAAAGCGCTGCGCGAGATCCACGAGCGGTCGATCCACGAGCTCGAAGGCGTGCTCTCCCCGGATCTGAGGGAGGAGCTGTGCGAGGTCGTGCTGCCGTTCAAGGATGAGGCGCCGACCGAATCCGAGGTCCGGCTCGCGCAGGCCCAGCTCGTCGGCTGGCTCGAGGGGTTGTTCCAAGGCATCCAGGCCACCTTGTTCACCCAGCAGATGGCGGCCCAAGGGCAGTTCGACGAGATGCGGCGCCGCGCCATCGAGTCGGGTCACGCACCGCCCCAGGCTCCACCCGGGAGCGGATACCTCTGATGCACGAGCCGCTGGAGGCGTCCGACCCCCCGCGCATGTTCGGCTCTTCGTGGACGCCGGACAGCTGGCGCGCGCGCCCGGCCGGGCAGCGACCCGACTGGCCCGACGCCACCGCGCTCGATGCGGCCCGCGCCGATCTTCGGCGCCAGCCACCGCTCGTGTTCGCCGGCGAAGCACGCCAGCTCAGGGAGTCGCTGGCGGCGGTCGCCGCCGGCGACGCGTTCCTGCTGCAGGCGGGTGACTGCGCGGAGTCGTTCGACGCCTTCTCCGCCGACACCATTCGCGACAAGCTCAAGGTGATCCTCCAGATGGCCGTCGTGCTGACCTACGGCACGGGCGTGCCGACGGTGAAGGTCGGCCGCATCGCCGGCCAGTTCGCCAAGCCGCGCACCGCGACCACCGAGACCCGCGACGGCGTCGAGCTGCCCTCCTTCCGCGGCGACATCGTCAACGACTTCGCCTTCGACTCCGACGCTCGCCGGCCGGACCCGCAGCGGATGGTGCGCAGTTACCACCAGTCGGCAGCCACCTTGAACCTGCTCCGCGCGTTCACGAAGGGCGGCTACGCCGACCTCAGCCGTGTGCACCAGTGGAACCTGGAATACGTCGCCAGCAGCCGTGAAGGCCGGCGGTACGAGGCCGTCGCCCAGGAGATCGAGCGCGCGATGCGGTTCATGGCCGCGTGCGGCATCGACCTCGCCGCCGAGATGCAACTGCACCAGGTCGACTTCTTCACCGCCCACGAGGCGCTCCTCCTCGAGTACGAGGAGGAGCTCACCCGGCGCGACAGCCTCACGGGACGCTGGTACGACTGCTCGGCCCACCTGCTCTGGGCCGGCGAGCGGACGCGCCAGCCGGGCGGCGCCCACGTCGAGTTCCTCTCGGGCGTCGAGAACCCGGTGGGCGTCAAGCTCGGCGCCGACGCATCACCCGAGGACGTGCTGGCGCTCTGCGAACGCCTCGACCCGGGGCGCCAACCCGGCCGGCTGGTGCTCTACAGCAGGATGGGCGCCGACCACGTCGAGGAGAAGCTCCCGCCGCTCCTGCGCGCGGTGCGCATGTCGGGCCACCCCGTCGTGTGGGCGTGCGACCCGATGCACGGGAACACTTTCGTGCACGAAAGCGGTTACAAGACAAGGCGCTTCGGGGACATCATGCGCGAGCTGCGCGGCTTCTTCGCCGCCTGCGACGTCGCTGATGTGTGGCCCGGGGGTGTCCACGTCGAGCTCACGGGCGAGAACGTCACCGAGTGTCTCGGCGGGACCGAGGAAGTCCTCGGTGACCACCTCGAGCACCGGTACGAGACGATGTGCGACCCGCGGCTGAACGCACGCCAGTCGCTCGACTTGGCCTTCCAGGTCGCCGAGCTGGTGCGTCGCTGAGCCACGACAGCGCGGCCGGGGACGTCAGAGCGGCGTCCCCTCTGGAGGAGCGATGGCAGAAGGCGAGTTCGAGGATCTGGGCGCCAACTCCGGCCTCGTCGAGGACCTGTACGCCCGCTACGTCGAGGACCCGGCCTCCGTGCCCGAGGGATGGCGCGAGTTCTTCGACGAGCGCGGGGCGCCCGAGCAATCTCCCTCGCCGGCTCCGCCGGCATCGGCTCCGCCGCAAGCGCAGGCTCCCTCGCCGGCTCCGCCGGCCGCGGCACCAGCTGACGGCGATCGGCCCGTCCCGATCCGGGGGGCGACGGCGCGCATCGTCGAGAACATGGAGGCCTCGCTGGCGGTCCCGACGGCCACCTCGGTACGAACCGTCCCCGCCAAGCTGCTCGAGGTCAACCGCCAGATCCTGAACAACCACCTCGCGCGCACCGGTGACGCCAAGGTCAGCTTCACCCACCTCATCGCCTACGCCGTGCTCAAGGCACTGGCTCGGGTGCCGGCGATGAACGCGTCGTTCCAGGTCGTCGACGGCCAACCGAACGTCGTGCGCCACGACCACGTAAACCTCGGGCTCGCCGTCGACGTCGAGAAGAGCGACGGGACGCGTACGCTCCTCGTCCCCAACGTCAAGGGCGCCGACACCCAGGACTTCAAGGCCTTCCATGCCGCCTACGAGGAGGCCATCGGCAAGGTCCGTTCGGGCCAGCTGTCACCCGACGACTTCGCCGGCACCACGGGCACGATCACGAACCCCGGCACCATCGGCACGATGCACTCCGTCCCTCGGCTCATGACCGGTCAGGGCTTCATCATCGGCGTCGGCGCGATCGGCTTCCCTGCCGAGTTCGAGGGCGCCGACCAGCGGACCATCGCGCAGCTCGGCGTCAGCAAGACGATCACGCTCACGAGCACGTACGACCATCGCGTCATCCAGGGCGCCGAGAGCGGCCGCTTCCTCGCCGTCGTCCACGACCTTCTCCTCGGGAGCGACGAGTTCTACGACGACATCTTCCAGAGCTTCGCCGTCCCGTACGAGCCGGCGCGCTGGAGCGTCGACGTCAGCCCGCGACGCGCCGGCGGCGAGCCTGCGACCGTCGCGTCGATCGACAAGGCCGTCGGAGTCCAGCAGCTCATCAACATGTACCGCGTGCGCGGCCACCTCATCGCCAATCTCGACCCGCTGGGCGCCAAGGAGCCGCAGACGCACCCCGAGCTCGACATCAACCACTACGACCTGACGATCTGGGACCTCGACCGCGAGTTTCCGACCGGTGGGCTGGCCGGCAAGACCACGATGAAGCTGCGCGACATCCTCGGCGTCCTCCGCGACGCCTACGCGCGCACCATCAGCGTCGAGTACATGCACATCCAGGAGCCCGACCAGAAGGCCTGGATCCAGGAGCACGTCGAGGGCGTCAGCTGGGAGCCGAGCCGCGAGATGAAAAGCCGGATCCTGGAGCGACTCGTCGCCGCCGAGGCGTTCGAGCGCTTCCTGCACACGAAGTACCTCGGCCACAAGCGCTACAGCCTCGAGGGCGCGGAGAGCACGATCCCGATGCTCGACGCCCTGCTGTCGTCCGCTGCCGACGACGGCGTCGAAGAGTCGATCCTCGGGATGCCACACCGTGGACGGCTCAACGTGCTCACGAACGTGGTCGGCAAGTCGTACGCGCAGATCTTCCGCGAGTTCGAGGGCGAGCTCGACCCGCTGTCGGCGCAGGGATCGGGAGACGTCAAGTACCACGTCGGGGCGACCGGGAAGCACGCGTCGCCGGAGGGCAACGAGATCGTCGTCACGCTGGCGTCGAACCCGAGTCACCTCGAAGCCGTCGACCCCGTCGTCGAGGGCATGGCCCGCGCCGAGGAGGACCAGAAGGGCGACGCCGAGCGGCGGAAGGTGCTGCCGATCCTTCTCCACGGTGACGCCGCGTTCGCCGGGCAGGGAGTCGTGGCCGAGACGCTCAACCTGTCGGAGGTGCCGGGATACGACGTCGGCGGCACCGTGCACCTCGTCGTCAACAACCAGCTCGGGTTCACCACCGCGCCGGAGATCGGCCGCTCGGCCGTGTACGCCACTGACATCGCCAAGATGGTGCAGGCGCCGATCTTCCACGTGAACGGCGACGACCCCGAAGCGTGCGTCCGCGTGATGCAGCTCGCGTTCGCGTTCCGCCAGAGGTTCCGCAAGGACGTCGTCGTCGACATGATCTGCTACCGGCGATACGGCCACAACGAGGCGGACGAGCCCGCGTTCACGCAGCCGCGCATGTACGAGCTCATCGAGAGCCATCCGTCGCCGCGCACGCGTTACACCGAGACCCTGGTGCGCGACGGAGAGATGACCACCGAAGACTGCGAGAAGGTCAACAAGGAATTCAAGGCCCGACTCGACGCCGCGTTCGGCGAGACGCATCAGAGCGCGCCCCCCGATCCGAGCCAGGCCGCGACCCCCGACGCGCCGAGCGAGCCCCGGCTGCCGGCGCCGCAGCCCGACCCGTCGGTACGCGTCGCGACCAACGTCGATCGCGGGGCCCTCGAGCGGGTTGTCGACGGCCTCATGTCGCGCCCCGAGGGCTTCACGGTGCACCCGAAGCTCGAGCGCATCCTCCAGGCCCATCGCGTCGCGTTCGACAAGGGCGAGGTCGACTGGTCGCTCGCGGAGACGTTCGCCTTCGGGTCGCTGCTCCTCGAGGGGACGCCCGTACGCCTCGCGGGGCAGGACACCCGGCGCGGCACGTTCAGCCAGCGCCACGGCGTCCTGATCGACCAGCGCACCGAGGAGGAATACGTCCCCCTCGCGCATCTGGCGCCTGATCAGGCTCCGTTCATGCTGTACGACTCGGTGCTCTCCGAGTACGCCGCGCTCGGTTTCGAGTACGGCTACTCGGTGGAGTATCCCGAGGCGCTCGTCCTGTGGGAAGCGCAGTTCGGCGACTTCGTCAACGCCGCCGAGGTCGTCATCGACCAGTTCGTCTCCGCTGCCGAGGACAAGTGGGGCCAGGCCAGCAGCGTCGGGCTGCTCCTCCCCCACGGGTTCGAAGGCCAGGGCCCCGAGCACTCGAGCGCGCGCATCGAGCGCTTCCTCACGCTGAGCGCGGAGGACAACCAGCGGGTCGTGTACCCGTCGACGTCGGCGCAGTACTTCCACGCGCTGCGCCGCCAGGCGTTGGCGACGCGGCGGGTGCCGCTGATCTGCTTCACGCCCAAGCGCTACCTGCGCATGCCCCAAAGCCGGTCGCCGGTGTCCGAGTTCACCGAGGGCGGGTTCCACTTGACGCTCGACGACCGCACCGAGCTCGACCGCGGCGCGGTCCGCCGCGTGCTGTTGTGCTCGGGGAAGATCGGGCACGAGCTCATGGACAAGCGGGACGAGCTCGACGCGCCCGCTGCCGTCGTCCGCGTCGAGCAGCTGTACCCGTGGCCGGAGGACGAGATCCTCACGACCGTCGCCACCTATCCGAACGCGCGGGAAGTGTGGTGGGTGCAGGAGGAGCCGGCGAACATGGGCGCCTGGAACTTCGTCCACGCCCGCCTGGCGCGGGCGCTGCGCGACCGGGCCGAGCTCCGCCATGTGGCGCGGGAAGCGAGCGCGAGCCCCGCGACCGGCAGCCAGACGATCCACGAGCGGGAGCAGCAGCAGCTCCTCGCCGCTGCCTTCGAAGGCCTCCTCGAATAGCTGGTCGCCGTCGCAAGCTCCGAGGAGGCCGCGAGCTAGGTCTCCGCGCCGAACCCGCGCAGCACCGCGTCGACGAGCGCGTCGACGAAGGCGTCGTTGAGCGGCTCCTGCGTGATCATGAGCCGGTGGAAGATCGGCCCGACGAGCATGCTGCCCATTACGGCGACGTCCGTGTCGGGCGGCAGCTCGCCCCGCTCGATGCCGCGTCGCAGCACCTCGCGCGTCCGCGCCTTGCGGTCGGCGAGGAAGGTCCTGAAGCGGTCGTCGAGCTCGGGGTTGCGACGGCGCTCGAACGTCATCGCCGGCATCACCCGTCCGGCCGGGCTGTTCCGGAACTTCTCGACCAGTGACCGGGCGAGGCCGCGCACGTCGTCGCGCAGGTTGCCGGTGTCGGGGAACCTGACCTCGTCGGTGGCCAGGCAGCTGCCGGCCTCGACCACGAGGTCGACCTTCGACGGATAGCGACGGTAGACCGTCGCCTTGCTCACCCCGGCACGGTCGGCGACGTCCTCGACGCTGAACCCCTCGAAGCCGCGCTCGGCAAACAGGTCGACAGCCGCCTCCCGGATCGCCTCGTCCGCGATCGCCGACCGCGGGCGTCCCGGCGGGCGCACCTCGGCGCCGGATGATCCGACGACGGTGTCGCTCATGTCCGCTCCGGTGGTTCGGCGGGCGCGTACGCCGGCCTGACCGCGCCGGTGGTCGCGTCGACAGGAGTCGGTGTCTCGTCCGGCGCGCCGTCGGCCGCAGCGGGATGCTCGGCTTCGTACTCGGCCTCGAGCTCCTCCACCGGCCGCCGGGCCCGGGCCGGGAGCCAGATCAGCGCCGCGATCGCCCCGAGGATCAGGACCGCCGCTCCCACCAGGTAGCCCTGGTGCATCCCGTCGACGAAGGCGGTGCGGGCCGTATTCGCGAGCGCGTTCCCCGCCGGGCCACCGATCTGGCTGGCCGTCTGGAGCGCGAAGCCGAGCGAGTTCTTGGCGTCGCTCGCCGCGCCGGCCGGGAGCTGCTGTCCGCTGACGGCGTCGCCGACCTTGGAGCCGTACGTCGACGCGAGCACGCTTCCGATGATCGCGACACCCAGTGCACCGCCGACTTGACGCGTCGTGTCGTTCACGGCGGAGCCGACCCCCGCCTTCGCCAGCGGCAGCGAGCCCATGATCGACTCGGTCGCCGGCGCCATCGTGAGACCCATGCCGACGGCCATCAGAATCAGACGCCAGAAGATGTTGCCGTAGCCCGTCGACACTTCGAGCCCGACGAACGACAGGACGCCGAGCCCGGAGAGCAACAACCCGGTTGAGACGACGGCCTTGGTGCCGACCCGCTCCACGATCCGCGCGCTGAGCGGCGCGACCACCATCATCGTCAGGGCGAGCGGGAGCAGCCGGACGCCGGCTTCGAGCGGCGAGTAGCCGAGGACGAACTGGAAGTACTGCGTCAACAGGAAGATCACGCCGAACATCGCGAAGAACAGGATCGAGATGCTGGCGCTCGCGCTGGTGAACCGGGCGTTCTTGAAGAAGTTCAGGTCGAGCATGGGATGCGAGCTGTTGCGCTCCCACACGAAGAAGGTCACCAGCAGGACCGCGGCCACACCAAGCGCGCCCAGAATCGTCGAATCGCTCCATCCCTTGGTCGGCGCCTCGATGAACGCGTACACGAGAGAGACCAGACCCGCGATGGAGAGCGCGGCGCCTACGAGGTCGAGCCGCGGCGCGGTCGGATCCTTCGACGTCGGCATGATGAGCACGCCGGCGCCCAGCGCGACGGCGACGATGGGCAGGTTCACGAGGAAGATCGAGCCCCAGTAGAAGTGCTCGAGGAGGAAGCCACCCGTCACGGGACCGATCGCGACGGCGAGCCCGGCCACACCGGCCCAGATCGCGATCGCCCGCCCACGCTCCTTGCCTTGGAAGACGTTGGTGATGAGCGAGAGCGTCCCCGGCATGATGAACGCCCCTCCGATGCCCATGAGCGAACGTGAGGCGATGAGCTGGCTCGGCGAGTTGGACATCGCCGAGAGGAGCGAGCCGAGCCCGAAGACGGCCAGTCCCACCTGCAGCGCGCCCCGCCGTCCGAACCGGTCGCCGAGGCTGCCGGCCGTCAGCAACAGCCCCGCGAACACCAGCGTGTACGCGTCGACCATCCACTGGAGCTGACTGGTGGTGGCATCGAGCCCGCCCTGGCTCTCCGGCCGCGCCAGCGTCGGGAGAGCGACGTTCAGGATCGAGTTGTCGACAACGATGATGAGGAGGCTGAGGCAGAGGACCCCGAGGATCCACCACCGCCGCTCATGCACCTTGTCTCCCATGGGGGCCGGCCTTTCGAGACGAGGAGTGGCGTACTCGTGTTTGCAACGCGGCCGGATACGAAACGCATCCGTCTCGTATCGAATGTGACGAAGGTCTCAGCCCGAACGCGTTCTCAGCGCCCTCCAGCCGATGACGCCGAGGGCGACGCCGAACCCGATCGAGATCACCGCCAGCGCCCCGTGCACGACGTAGAACCCGGCGGACCGGTCCTCGCCCGCCATGTTGACAAGGCGGGTGACCCAGACGAACAGCGTCCAGCCGCCGGCCGCGAGCAGGAGGATCGAGACGCGTCTCGTCACGAGGCGGCCGTGACCGCGTCCAACGCGCGCTGGACGGAGTCGGGCGACGCGTTGAGGAGCGGCAACCGGACGTCGGCGGTCGGGATGCGGCCCTGGGCCTGCAGCACGCCCTTGAAGACGGCCGGGTTCGGCTCCGCGAACAGCGCCTCGGTGACGGGCAACAGCGCCTCGGCGTGGGCGCGCCCCTCGTCGACCTTGCCCGCCAGTCCGCACTCGATCATCTCGACGAACCGCTCGGTGCAGACGTGCGCGCTGGCGCAGATGGTGCCGGCGCTGCCCATGATCACGAGCGGGAACAGGAAGGTGTCGGTGCCACCGAGCACGGCGAACCCTTCGACCGGGTTCGTGAGCCGCACGAGCTCCAACGTGTCGTCGTCCAGGGTGGCCGGGGCCTGCTTGACGCCGGCGAAGTTCGGGCTCCGGGCGAGCTCGTACAAGTTCCGCGCGCTCAGGTTCCGGCCCGTACGGGCGGGAATGTTGTAGACGACGAGGGGCACGGGACTGACCTCGGCAACGGCGCGGAGGTGGGCGACGATGCCGGCCTCCGACGGCCGCACGTAGTACGGCACGACGATCAGCGTCGCGACGAGCGCCGGTGTCCCCGCGAGCTTCTTCACCCCCTGGCGCGTCGTCTGCGTGTTGTTCGTGCCCGCCCCGACGATCAGCTGCGCGGATCGCTCGGCGCACACGGCCGAGCACGCGTCGATGACGGCGTGCTTCTCGCCGGCGTCGAGCGCCGTCGACTCCCCCGTCGTGCCCAGCGCGACGATGCCGGCCGCACCGGCGTCGAGATACTCACGGCACAGCATCTCGAGCGCGTCGATCGCGACCGACCCGTCCTCTGCGAACGGCGTGATGATCGGGATGTAGACGCCGCGGAGATTCGCGTCCGTCGCCATCGCCGAAGGCTACTCCGAGCGGCCCTCGCTGTAGCCTGCCGCGGTGTCCGGGACCTGGCAGTGGATCCTGACGCTCGCGGTCGGCTTCGTCACCGGCGTGCTCTCCGGCATGTTCGGCGTCGGCGGCGCAGTCGTGTCCACGCCGGCGATCCGTGCGTTGGGCGCCACCGCGTTCGAGTCCGTCGCCTCGACCCTCCCGTCGATCTTCCCGTCCGCCGTCAGCGGGTCGCTTCGCTACGGGCGCGAGGGTCTCATCAGCGCACGCATTGTCGTGTGGGTATCGGCCACTGGCGTCTTCGCCGCGGTGGGCGGGGCGCTCCTCGTCGGCGTCGTGCCCGGCCAGGGCCACCTGCTGATGATCATGACGGCCGGCCTCATCGCGTTCACCGCGTTCCGGATGGGCCGACCGGCTTTGCGCACGCCCGAGCTCGCGCCCGCGGAGCTCGTCGACCCCGTCGGTGACCTGGCCGACCCCGTCGACGACTTCGCCTCCGCACCCGCGGGCGCTCCCACAAGAAGCGAGTGGTGGCGGCTCGCGATCATCGGCGTCGCCGCCGGCGGCCTCAGCGGCCTGCTCGGGCTCGGCGGCGGGCTGATCCTGGTTCCCGCGTTCGTGGGCTGGGTCCGGCTCGGACTCAAGCAGTCGCTGGGCACGTCGCTCGCGTGCGTCGGAGTTCTCGCGCTGCCGAGCACGATCACCCACACGCTGCTCGGGAACATCGACTGGGCGTTCGCGATCCCGCTGTCGATCGGGGTGATTCCCGGCGCGCAGCTCGGCGCCCACCTCGCCATCAGGTCGTCGGATCGCGCCCTTCGCCTTTCGGTCGCAGTCGTGCTCGGGGTCATCGCCGTCGTTTACGGCGCCAGCGAGATCGCCGCCCTGGTGCGCTAACTGCCCGACAGCTCCCGGGCCCGGCCGAAGACGTCGTCGAGCATCGGCTCCGTGAGCTTCCCGGTGAACGTGTTCTGCTGGCTGGGGTGGTAGCAACCCACCACGATCGCCCGATCGGAGGCGACCTCGATTCCGTGCCCGAACGGCGGACGCGGCGACGGCATCGGAGATCCGCTCATGGCGAGCACGCGCGCGGTGGCGTCGTAGGCGAACTTCCCGAGCACGACGATCACCCGTACCCGATCGAGCAATGCCAGCTCGCGCACGAGATACGGCAGGCACCGGTCGCGCTCGTCGGGCGTCGGCTTGTTCGCCGGAGGGGCGCAGCGCACCGCCGCCGCGACGTATGCGTCGCGCAGCTCCAGCCCGTCGCCGGTGCTGACAGAGGTCGCCTGGTTGGCGTACCCGGTGCGGTGGAGCGCGCCGAACAGCCAGTCACCCGACCGGTCGCCGGTGAAGATCCGGCCCGTGCGGTTCCCGCCGTGGGCGGCCGGCGCCAGGCCGACGATCAGCACCCGTGCCCCCGGATCGCCGAACCCTGGGATCGGGCGGCCCCAGTACGACTCGTCGCGGAACGCGGCGCGCTTCTCGCGTGCGACGCGCTCGCGCCACTCGACGAGTCGCGGGCATGCTCGGCACTCGACGATCTCGGTGGACAACGCGGCGAGCGCACCGGCCCGACCGGGTGCAGCTCTGCCCACGCCGGCATCGTACGCGTGCCAGTACGGTGCAACTCGATGCGAGTCCTGCTGATCGTCAACGAAACGGCGACGGCGGTGACCGCTCGGCGGCGGGTGCTCGTCCAGAGGGTGCTGGGCGCCGAACACAAGCTCGAGGTGGAGGAGACGTCGCGGCGTGGCCACGCCACCCGCATCGCCCGCGGCGCCGCGCTCGACGGGGTCGAGGTCGTCGTCGTGCTCGGCGGCGACGGCACGCTCAGCGAGGCCGCCGACGGTCTCGCCGGCACCAGCACCGCGCTCGCTCCGTTGCCGGGCGGATCGACCAACGTGTTCGCCCGCAGCATCGGCGTCGCGTACGACCCCGTCCAGGCGGCCGAGCAGCTCGTCGTGTCGCTCGCCCAAGGCCGGTACCGACGCATCGGCCTCGGCGTCGCCGAGGGGCGGCGCTTCCTCTTCCACGCCGGCCTCGGGCTGGACGCCGCCGTGATCGCGCAGGTCGAGCGGCGGTCGTTCCTCAAGCGCTACGGCACACACCCGCTTTTCGTCGCGACCACGGTCGACACTTGGCTACGGCACTACGACCACCGGCGCCCTCGGTTCCGGGTCGAGCTCGGGGACGGCGAAGCCGTCGGTGACTCGACCTTCACAATCGTCTCGAACCAGCGCCCGTGGGCGTACCTCGGACGGCGGCCGTTGATGATCGCTCCCGAGGCGGGACTCGACGTACCGCTCACCGTCACGCTGTTCAGGTCGTTGGACCTGTCGATGCTCCTCGGCGGAGCTGCGTCCGCGCTCAGCGGGGGGGAACGGCTGATGCACCATCCGAAGGTCGCGCAGCGGACGAACGTGCACTCGCTCACCGTCACCGGGTACGGGCCGTTCCCGTGGCAGGTCGACGGCGACTACCTCGGCGACACCGAGCACCTGACCATCTCGTGGATGCCCGACGCGCTGACCATCGTCATCCCGAGCACCGGCGTTCTCGGCAGCAGAAAGGACGCATAGCAGCCTTTTCTCTCGAGATGTCAGGGGTGCTGAATACCCGGCGGGCGACGTCGGGTACGTCGGTGATGATGGCGTCGGCACCGGCGGCTGCGAGCCGCCGCATCTCGTCCTCGCCGTTCACGGTCCAGACGTTGACCGCCATTCCGTGCTCGTGTCCGCGCGCGATCGTCGCGCCGGCGGCGTCGCCTGCGAGGCTGCGCACGTCGGGATGGACGGCGCCGTGGCCGTGCGCGTCCGCGATGTCGACCCCGTCGACCGGGTCCATGCCGACGAGCGTCAGGAACCCCGTCGGGATGGAAGCGTCGAGTTCGTGCACACGATCGGCGGACGCGAGGTTGAACGACGAGACCAGCACGTCGTCCCGCCCACTGCGTCGCGTGAGGAGCTCGACGACCGCCGCGGCCACCCCGTCCCCCGGGTCGTAGTCGGCGTCGCCGGGCAGGTTCTTCATCTCGATGTTGACGAGCATGCCGGTGCAAGCTTCGAGCGCCTCCTCGAGCGTCGGGATCTCGGGCCGGGCGGCACGGATGTCGGCCTCCGGTCGCTCGGCGAGCATTCCGAGCCCCCGGGCGTCGGCGTCGTGGTGCACGACCAGCGCTCCGTCGGCGGTCCGGTGCACGTCGAGCTCGACCCCGTCGGCGCCGAGCGCACCGGCGGCAATGAACGCCTGCAACGTGTTCTCGGGCGCCACCCGGTTGGCACCACGATGGGCGAGCACGCGCGGTGCCGCCACCATCACACTCCGCGAAGGTGCAGGTCAGACCCCTTGCGCCTTCGTGCAGCGGTCAATACCCTTCGGTATTGCCTCGAGGTGGGCAGCCCGAGGATGCTTGTGAATGGGCGCACGAGCACGTGTCCGCGACTCGTACGACGACCACGAGTACCGGAGGCTTCGTGGCGCTCACTTGGATCAGAACTCACGACTGGGACATGGACGCGTGGCGCGGTCGCTCTGCGTGCCGTGATTCCGACCCCGACATCTTCTTCCCCATCGGGAGCACCGGCCCTGCCCTCGAGCAGATCGAAACGGCCAGGCGCATCTGCACCGCCTGCGACGTGAACGAGGAATGCCTCGAGTTCGCGCTCGCCACCAACCAGGAGGCGGGCGTCTGGGGCGGCACGACCGAAGAGGAACGTCGCAAGCTGCGAAAGGCCTGGCTGGCGAAGCAGCGTCGCGCCGCCAGCTAGCTCCGTCCCCGCGGAGTCGTCCCCGCTCACAACTCGACCGGCGGGCTCGGCGCCAACGGCACCCGCAACCGCACGTGCGTCCCGCCTGAGTCGCGCGCGGACGGCCCCAGCTCCATCGACCCGCCGAGCTCGCCGTTCACGAGCGCCTGCACGATCGACAGGCCGAGCCCCTTCGACGACTCGACCGTGAACCCCGGCGGGAGCCCGACCCCGTCGTCGATGACCTCTACGACCAGCTCGCTGTCGAGACGCGCCAGCCGCACGAGCACGCTCCCTTCCGTCGGGCCGGCACCGTCGCGCGGGAAGGCGTGATCGACCGCGTTCTGCATCAGCTCGTTGAGCACGACCGCGAGTGCGGTGGCGACGTCGCCCCTCAGGCTGCCGGCGTCACCCGAGACCTCGAAGCGGAGCGTCGCATCGGGCGTCGAGACGGTTTCCTCGACCGTCCGCACGAGCGGCTTCACGACCTCGCCGAACCGCACGACGTCCCCGGCGTCGCGCGAGAGCGTCTCGTGCACGATGGCGATCGAGCGGATGCGCCGCTCCGACTCCTCGATGGCCTCCTGCGCCTCCTCCGACGCGAGCCGGCGTCCCTGGAGCCGGAGCAGCGCCGCGATCGTCTGCAGGTTGTTTTTCACCCGGTGGTGGATCTCGCGGATCGTCGCGTCCTTCGACAGGAGCATGCGGTCGCGCCGTCGCAAGTCCGTCACGTCCCGCATGAGCACCAAAGCCCCGACGGCATCGCCGGCGTCGAGCAGTGGGATGGCGCGGATCAGGATCGACGTATCACCCCGCTCGACCTCCTCGGTGACCGGAAGCCGGGCAGCGAGGGCGGCGTCGACCGCGTCCTGGTCGAACCCGATCTCGGCCAGACGTTGCCCGGACGCATACGCGTGAATCCCCATCCGATGCAGTGAGCTGATCGCGTTCGGGCTGGCGAAGCGGATCTGGGCGTCGCCGTCCAGGATGACCACGCCGTCCGCCACCCGTGGCGCGTCCTCGAACTCGACCTCGTCGCGGGGGAACGGGAAGCTGCCCTCGGCGATCATCCGGGCGAGTCGGTCGAACACCTCGAAGTACTGGCGTTCGAGCGAGCCGGCCCGGCGCCCGAACGTGAGCGGCGTCTCGCGGGTGACGAGCCCGATGAGGCTCCCCTCGCACCGCACCGGGATGCATTTGATCCGGGCGCGCTCGTTCGAGCCGAGCGCCTTGGTCTCGCCGTCGACGATCTCCCCCTCGCGCCACGCCCGGCTGACGAGCGGCCGTTCGACCTCGCCGACCACGGTGCCGACCATGTCGTCCGTGTACAGCGTCTGGTCGGTGGTCGGGCGCACTTGGCCGAGCACGACGAACCGATGGCCCTCTTCGCCCTCGATGGCGGCGAGGAACAAGAGGTCGGCGAAGCAGAGGTCGGCGAGCACCTGCCAGGACGCCATGAGCCGCTGGGTGTGCGCGAGCGCGGCGCCGCCGAGGGCGGTGTTCGTGCGCGCCAGCTCGAACCCGAGCGTCACTGCTCTCCTGTCGCCGTCGCAAGCTCCGGCGCTCTCATTTTGGTCGCAGTCGCCGGCTCCCGCTCTGCAACGGTACCGGCGAGGTTCGTGCGGCCGGTTGCTCAAACTCCGAAGAGGGCGTCCCCGACCCGAGCCAGTCCCCCCACGTCGTAGATGTCGATCTCGAAGTTCGGCACGTTCGCCACGACCTCGGGCACGCGTCCGAGCTCGGTCTTGAGCTCCGCTTCGCGCGTCGCGACCACGGCGAAGTTCTTGAACGACTCGCCGATGGTCCGCAACACACGAGCGGTGCGCGGCGTGTCGTCCAGCTCGGCCACACCGGTGGCGGCGAGCTCCTCGGCGATCGGTCCGGCTTCAGCGGCGAGGATGTCGGCGGCGCGGTCGCCGTCGGCGGAGAGCAGGTACTCGGGCAGCGTCTTGTTGAGGACGAGCGCGCCGAGGTGGAAGTCGCGCTTGGTCAGCTGCTCGCAGAAGAACTGCGCCTCTCGCAGGGGCGCGCCCTCCAGGGTCGTCACGACCGCGAACGTCGTGCGCCGGTCGTGCAACAGGCGCTCGACCGCCTCGGCGCGCTCGAGCGAACCCGTCGTACATCGACTGGAAGCTCAGGAAGAACTCGGCGATGTCCTGCAGGAACTGGCTGCCGAGGATGCGATCGGCCATCTGGTAGAAGGGCCGGCTGGCGACGTTGAGGACCCGCGCGCCGCGGCGCCCGCCCATCCGGTACGGCATCGTGAGCCAGCGGAGAAGCCGCCCGCCGAAGAAGTCGGCCATTCGCTTGGGCGCCTCGAGGAAGTCGATCGCGTTCCGAGTCGGCGGCGTGTCGATGATGATGAGGTCGTACCGCCCGGCGGCGTGCACGTCGAAGAGCCGCTCCATCGCGATGTAGTCGTGGCTCTGCACGAACCGTCCCGTGATGTTCGTGTACAGGCGGTTCTCGAGGATCCGGTAGGCGGTCTCCTCGTCGGGCGCGTGGCGGAGCACGAGCTCGTCCCACGAGCGCTTGGTGTCGAGCATCGCCGCGTGCAGCTGGCCGCGGGGCTCGAGCCCGGCCGCCTTGAACGCCTCGACCGGCACCGGCTTCTCGACGTTGCCGAAGCCCTCGAGCCCGAGCGCGTTCGCCAGCCGGCGCGCCGGGTCGATCGTGAGCACGAGCACCTTGCCGCCGAGGCGGGTCGCGGCGGCGACGCCGGCGGCGGCCGCGACCGACGTCTTCCCGACGCCGCCCGAACCGCAGAAGACCACGATCTCCTTCGTGGCGAGCAGCGACTCGATGCTCGTGGCCCGGGGCTCGGCCCGGCTCACAGCCCGAGCTCCTGCGCGAGCGCGTCGGCGACCATCTTGGTGACCCGCAACCCCTGGTCGCGCACGAACAGGTACGGCAGGTAGAGGATCGGCAGCTCGACGGCCTGGCGCAGCTCGGCGAGGTGGACGGCGCGGGTCCGGCGCAACGAGACCGCGAGCCGCGCCGCGTCGAGCACCGCGGTCGCGCCCGATCCGACCGCGACGTGAGGACAGCGCTCGCGTCGTCGCCGCGCAGCGCCTCGAACGTGTTCTCGTCGGCGTGCGTGAAGAGCTCGGGGAGGACGCGGTTCACGATGACGGCGCCGAGCGGCACCGAGAGCTCGGCCCGCGCCCGGCCGACGAGCTCGATCGTCTCGTTGACGGGCATCTCCTCCGGCGTGGCGACGACGTTGAGGCTCGTCACCGAGGGATCGGAGAGCAGCTCGACCATCCAGTCGGTCTGCTCGCGCACCATGCCGACCGAGACCAGCTCCTGGATCGCGCGGGGCGCGTCGAGCTGGCCGATGATGTGGCCGGTGGCGGCGGCGTCGACGACGACGAGATCCCAGTCGGCCCGGCCCTCGATCGACTCGCGCACCTCCCAGCACACCTTGCCGACGGTGAGGATCTCCTTCACGCCCGGCGCGGCTGTCGCCACGAACTCGAGCACCCGTGCCAGCGGGCCGAGCCGCCCCAACACCGGCACGCGAGGTTGAGCTTGAGGTACTCCTTCAGCGAGTCCTCGGTGCGCATCGCCATCGCGTAGACACCCGGGTACACCTCGCGGGGCTCGAAGCCGACCGACGGCTGCTCGAAGTTGCCGGGGATGGCTCCCTTGTCGTCGGCTTCGACGACGAGCACGCGCTGGCCCTGTTCGGCCGCGAGCAGCGCGGTGGCCGCGGTCACCGTGCTCTTGCCGACCCCGCCCTTACCCGTGAAGAACAGCAGGCGCCGCGCCAGGAGGTCGGGCGCGGGTCGCACGGGTCAGATGCCGCCGAAGCCGACCCGCTTCGATCCCTCTTCCGAGTCGACCTCGATGTAGGCCAGCTTGTCGAGGGCGACGCCGACGCGTCGGCCTTTCGAGTCGATGAGCCAGACCATCGTGTCCCCGCCCTTGATCGCCTTGTCGATCGTCTTGAACGCCTCCTCGACGCTCCCGTCGAGCTCGAGCGTCAGCTCTTTCGGCGTATGCACGACACCGATGCGGACTTCCATGCAGGCGATCCCCTTCGCGGTCACGGGCCCCGACTCCGGCGATGCTAGCGATCCCCCTGCGAGGCAGCCGCCTCGAGATCGAGCCGCCGGTCGTGGCGAGCGGCGGCCCGCTCCTCTGCGCTCATCCACTGGTACACGACGATCCCGATGCAGAGCAGCCCGAACAGCTCCCCCGCGACCCACAGGATCCCGGCCCCGGTCCGCTGGTCGGCGAGCGGCCGCGGGCCCCACGAGCGCTCGACTTGGTTGTACCAACCGGCGGCAATGACCGTGTTCATCGTGAGCAGCGCGACGCCGACGAAGGTGTGGAACGGCAGCAGCACCACCACGTAGAGGAGGCGGGCGCCGTACCCGAGCGCGTGTGGGATCGGGTCGAGCCCGACGACATGGGCAAGGAACAGGCACCCGGCGAGCAGGAAGTACGCGTGGGTCGCGACGTGGAACCAATCGTTGCGCAGGGAGAGCTCGTACAGGGACGTGAAGTACAGGGTCACGATGCTCGTGCTGAACAGCAACCACGCCGTCAACGGGTGCGTGAGGACCTGCGCGGGACCGCTGCGCAGGACTCGCAGGGTGCGGCGCTGCGACGTGCGGGAGCCGGCCTGGAGCGCCAGCGTGATCGGCGCGCCGAGAACCAGGAGGAGCGGCGCCACCATCCCCAGCAGGACGTGCTGGACGACGTGGAGGCTGTACAGCACCTGGTCGTACGCGGCGAGCCCGGAGTCGGTGGCGACGAGGACGACGACCAGACCGGAGAGGAAGGCCGTGGTCCTGGTGGCCGGCCATGACCGGCCGCGCAGGTGGAGCCGCCGCACGCCGATGACGTACGCCGCCCCGAGGACCACGACGAAGGGGAAGGCGACGTCGAGCGACCAATCGGAGACGAGAAGATCCCACGACGGCGCCGAGGGCGCGGCGACGGCGACCTCAGCCGACCGTCGCCGCAAAGCCGGATCACGCTAACGGCTAGCCATGTCGTCACGCGCCCGGGAGCCTTCACCGGGGGGCCGTGTGCCACGCGCCCGGCGATGCCTTTGCCGACCGTCGCCGCAGAGCCAGCCTGCGACGGCGGCGTGGCGGCTTTGCCGACCGCTGCCGCAGAGCCGGAGCCTGCGACGGCGCCAGACGGCCACCGAGGAGACCAAATGGACGGTGTAGCGGCCGAGACGCGAGCCCGGCAGCAGCCGTCCATGCTGGCCGTCGGCACCGTCGTGTGGCTGGCCTCCGAGCTGATGTTCTTCGGCGGCTTGTTCGCGGCCTACTTCACGCTGAAAGCCGAGGCGCGGGTGTGGCCGCCGCCCGGTGTCGAGCTCGAGACCGCTCTTTCGGCGATCTTCACGCTGTTCCTGATCGCGTCGAGCGGCACGATGATCCTCGCGGTGCGCTCCCTCGAGCGCGGCGATCGCGCCGGGATGATCCGCTGGCTCTTGCTCACGCTCGGACTCGGTGCGTTGTTCCTCGCCAACCAGATCCGCGAGTTCCTCTCTCTGGATTTCCAGGTGTCGTCGAACTCGTACGGTTCGATCTACTACCTCATGACGGGCTTCCACGCGCTCCACGTGGCGGCAGGGCTCCTGCTGATGCTCGTCGCACTGGCGATAGCGACCGGTCCCGGGCCGGTCGAGCGGCGGACGCCGGTCGTCGACTCGATCGGGTACTACTGGCACTTCGTCGACGTCGTGTGGATCGGTCTGTTCGTCACGATCTTCGTCATCCGGTGACGAGGGCGCCATGGGGATGTCAGGCCGGCTCGCGGTTGCGTCGCTCGGCGGCTTGCTCGCGGCGGGATTGCTCGCGATCGGCCTGCACACCGCCGGGGCCACGGAACCGACGGGCACCCAGGACGACGGGAACGTCGAACGCGGTCAGCGGCTCTTCCTCGTCGGCTGCGCGTCGTGTCACGGCCAGAACGGCGAAGGCACTGCGCAGGGCCCCGACTTCCGCGGGGTGGGCGCCGCCGCCGCCGACTTCCAGCTGTCGACGGGACGCATGCCGAACACGGCGCCCGACCGGCAGTCCGTCACCAAGCGCTCTCCGTACACGCGGGCGGAGATCGACGATCTCGTCGCCTACGTCGCGTCGCTCGGGCCCGGTCCACCCATCCCCGACGTGCACAACCCGCCCGGCGATCTCCAGGAAGGCGGCGAGCTGTACCTCGACAACTGCGCCGCGTGCCACAGCGCGGCCGGCAACGGCGGCGCGCTGAGCGTCGGGCGTGACGCGCCGACGCTCCACGGCGCCACGCCCGTCGAGGTCGCCGAGGCGATTCGCACCGGTCCGGGGAACATGCCCGTGTTCGGGCCCGGGACGTTCACGCCCCAGCAGGTGAACTCGATCGTCCGCTACGTCGAGTACCTCAAGAAGCCGCAGGATCCGGGCGGCTAGTCGCTGGGCCTGGTGGGACCGATCACCGAGGGCCTGGTCGCGATCCTCGTCGGCCTCGGCGCCCTGATGCTCATCACCCGTTGGATCGAGCCCGCGCGATGCGCGAGGAGCCGCCCGGGGTCACGTCGCCAGAGGAACCACAGTGAACGACGACGCGCAAGAGAAGAAGGCGACGAGCCGCACCGCGCTCGCGTTCGGCATTACCGCGCTGGCGTCGATCGGGCTCGCGGTGACGTACTGGTTCGGCGGGCAGGAGCAGATCGAGGGCTCGCTGCTCGCGGTCGCGCTGGGTGGGCTCGGCTTCGGGTTCGTGCAGGTCGCCAAGTACCTGCTCCCCCAAGGCCCATACGTCGAGGACCGCGAGGCGCTGCCGTCGAGCGACGAGGACCAGGCTGCGTTCGCCGCCGACTTCGAGCGCGGCGAGCGCTGGCTCTCCCGCCGTGGGTTCCTCCTGAAGATGCTCGGCCTCGCCGGCGGCGCCATCGGCATCGCAGCGCTGTTCCCGATCCGCTCGCTCGGTCCGAACCCCGGTCAGTCGCTGTTCCGCACGAAGTGGCGCAGGGGCTCGCTCGTCGTCGACGAGCAGGGCGAGCCGGTGGGGGTCGACACGCTCGAGGTCGGCGGCGCGCTCACCGTGTTCCCGGAAGGGCACCTCGAGGTCGAGGACTCGCAGACGATGCTCATCCGCCTGTCGCGGGAGGACGTCGTGACCCGTCCCGGGCGCGAGCCCTGGGGCCCGGAGGGCTACGTCGCGTTCTCGAAGGTGTGCACGCACGCGGGCTGTCCCGTCGGCCTCTACCAGCAGCAGTTCAAGAAGCTGCTGTGCCCGTGCCACCAGTCGACGTTCTCGGTCCCCGACGGCGCCCAGCCCGTGTTCGGCCCCGCGACCCGCTCGCTCCCCCAGCTTCCGCTCATGGTCGACGACGAGGGCATGCTGCGCGCCCGCAGCGACTACACCGAGCCCGTCGGCCCCGGCTTCTGGGATCGCGGCACGTGATCGTCCGGCGCATCGTCCGCTGGTTCGACGAGCGACTCGGGGCTGCGCGCTTCGTCCGTACCGCGCTGAACAAGGTGTTTCCCGACCACTGGTCGTTCATGCTCGGCGAGCTCGCGCTCTATTGCTTCGTGATCCTCATCCTGACCGGCGTCTATCTCACGTTCTTCTTCACGCCCGGCACGAAGGAGGTCGTCTACAACGGCAGCTACGCCCCGCTGAAGGGCGTGTCGATGTCGCAGGCCTACGAGTCGGTGCTGCGCATCAGCTTCGACGTGCGCGCCGGTCTGGTGATGCGACAGATCCACCACTGGGCGGCGCTGATCTTCGTGGCGTCGATCATCGCCCACCTCATGCGCATCTTCTTCACGGGCGCGTTCCGCCGGCCGCGCGAGCTCAACTGGATCATCGGCGTCACGCTGCTCCTGCTCGCCATCGCCAACGGCTTCACCGGGTACTCGCTCCCCGACGACCAGCTGTCAGGCACGGGCCTCCGCATCGCGTACTCGGTGGTGCTCTCGGTGCCGGTCGTCGGCGTGTGGAGCGCGTTCCTCGTGTTCGGAGGCGAGTTCCCCGGCAACGAGGTGCTGACGCGGTTCTTCGTGATCCACATCCTGATCGTCCCCGCGGCCATCGCGATCTTGCTCACCGCGCACCTGGCGATCCTCGTGCGCCAGAAGCACACGCAGTACCGCGGGCCGGCCCGCAAGGAGAGGAACGTCGTCGGTGCGCGGCTGTGGCCGACGTTCACGGCCAAGACCCTGGGCCTCTTCTTCTTCGTGTTCGCTGCCTGCGCGGCGCTGGGTGGCCTCGCCCAGATCAACCCGGTGTGGGTCTGGGGCCCGTTCCAGCCGGCGGCCGTCAGCGCGGGCTCGCAGCCCGACTGGTACGTCGGCTGGCTCGAGGGCTCGCTGCGGCTGCTCCCGGCCTGGGAGCTCCGGGCGTTCGGCCACGAGGTGCCCAACCCGTTCTTCTCGGGGGTGCTGCTCCCGGGGATCACGTTCATGCTGCTGTACGCATGGCCGTTCCTCGAGGGCCGCTTCACGAAGGAGAACCAGGAGGAGCACCACCTGCTGGACCGGCCCCGCGACCGGCCGGTGCGGACCGCCATCGGCGTGGGTGCGCTCGCGTTCTACGTGGTGCTGTTCGTCGCGGGCGGCAACGACGTGCTCGCCTCCCGGTTCAACGTGTCGGTGAACCTGATCACCAACATCCTGCGGGTGTCGCTCTTCGTGGTGCCGGCGGCGGCCGCGTTCTTCACGTACCGGTTGTGCAAGGAGCTCGCCGCCCGGAGCCCGACCGCGGGCGAACCCGAGGCTCCGCCGGGGGCCGAGGTCGTCGTGCGTACCCCGGAGGGTGGCTACGTGGACGTCGAGGAACCGGCCGGGACCCGGTAACGGCGCTCGACCATCGCGGTCACTCCGTCGGGGAGGTGTCGGCGCTCTCTGGTCGCCGTCGCAAGCTCCGGCTCTGCGTCACCGGTCGGCAACGCCACCGGTGTCGCGGCTCTGGCGGATCATGCCGATGACCCCGAAGACGAGCACGATGGCGCCGCCGAGGACGACCCAGACCCCGAACACGAAACCGGTCGCGAGCACCGTGGCGCCGAACCCGAACACGAACGGCCAGACCGTCGACGCCGGGAACCGGTCGACCGGGCCCGCTCCGTCGGCGAGGGTCGCGTCGGGGCGGTCCTCGGGTCGGGGCGGGAACTTCCGCGACTGGAGCAGCAGGTATCCGCCGGCGAGGAGCCCGAGGAGCGAGCTTGCCGCCAGCATCGTCGTGCCTGCGTCCTCGTAGCTCGCAAACCAGTAGATCGTGCCGATCACGACGAAGAACGCGGTGACACCGAGATAGAAGAGCGACTCGACCTTCATGGCTTCATGGCTTCATGCTCTTCACGAGATCGCCGTGCTTCTGGTCCCAGAACGGCCGCTCGGAGCGGATCGGCGGCAGCGAGTCGAAGTTGCGCTCGGGCGGCGGCGAGGTGGTCGCCCATTCGAGCGTCTGGCCGTCCCACGGGTCGTTGCCCGCGGGTGCTCCGTGGCGCAACGACCGGATCACGTTCCAGACGAAGATGAGAACCCCGACGCCGAGGATGTACGACCCGATCGTGGAGACCATGTTCAGAGCGCCGAAGTCGTCGCTCGCGTCGTAGGTAACGACTCGACGCGGCATTCCTTGCAGCCCGAGCTGGTGCTGTACCAGGAACGTCACGTTGATGCCGATGAAGAACAGCCAAAAATGGATCTTGCCGAGACGTTCGTCGAGCATCCGGCCCGTGAACTTGGGGAACCAGTAGTAGATCCCGCCGAAGGCGCCGAGCACCAGAGCCATGATGACGTAGTGCATATGAGCGACGATGAAGTACGTGTCTGTCACGTTGAAGTCGATGGGAGCCATCGCCTGCTGCACACCGGTGATGCCGCCGAGCAGGAACACGACGAGGAAGCCGATGGCGAAGAGCATCGCCGTGTCGAACCGCAACTGGCCGCGCCACATCGTGCCGATCCAGTTGAAGAACTTCACGCCCGTCGGGACCGCGATCAACAACGACAACGCGCTGAAGAACGCCAGCTGCACGACACCGGTGGCGAACATGTGGTGCGCCCAGACACCCACCGAGAGCCCCCCGATCGCGAGCGTGGCGAAGATCAAGCCCTTGTAGCCGAACACCGGTCGCCGGGAGAACACCGGGAAGATCTCGGTCACCACTCCGAAGAACGGCAACGCGATGATGTACACCTCGGGGTGGCCGAAGAACCAGAACATGTGCTGCCACAGCACCGGGGTGCCGCCCTTCTCGACCTCGAAGATGTGGGCGTCGAGGTGGCGGTCGGCGAACAGCATGGCGAGCGCCGAGGTGAGGACCGGGAACGTCACGAGGACCATCGTGCTCACGACCAGCATGTTCCAGGTGAAAATGGGCATCCGAAACATCGTCATGCCAGGTGCGCGCAGCATGAAGATCGTCGTCACCAGGTTCACCGCGCCGAGCACGCCGGCCGTGCTCGTGACGATGACGCCGACGATCCAGAGGTCGGGCCCCACGCCCGGCGCGTAGGTGGCCCCCGACAGCGGCGCGTAGGCGAACCAACCGAAGTTCGCGGCGCCGCTCGCCGTGAGGAAGCCGGAGATCATCACGAGACCGCCGAACAGGTACATCCAGTACGCGAGCGCGTTGAGGCGCGGGAACGCCACGTCGGGCGCGCCGATCTGGAGCGGGACGATGTAGTTCGCGATCCCGAACGCGAGCGGCACAACGAACAGGTAGATCATGATGCTGCCGTGCATCGTGAAGAACTCGTTGTACGTCTCGGGGCTCACGAGGTTCTGGTCCGGACGGGCCAGCTGGGTGCGCATCACGAGAGCGAGGAGACCGCCGGCGAGGAAGAAGATGATCGACGTCGTGATGTAGCTGAGGCCGATGACCTTGTGGTCGGTCGTCGTGATCCAGCGCAGGATCCCCGTGTTGCGACGAGGCGGCGGCACCGGAGCCGCGGGCGCCGCGGGCCGCTCGGCGGTCGTCGTCACGGCGTCGCCCCGGTGGACTCGGCTCGTTGCTCCGCTACCCACGCGCGGTAGTCGTCGAAGCTCACGACCTGAACCTCAAACGTCATCTTCGCGTGGTCGAGGCCACAAAACTCTGCGCATCGTCCCGTGAAGGTGCCGCGATCCCTCGGCGTCACGTCGACCCTGTTGATCACACCGGGAATCACGTCCCGCTTGAACAAGAACCCGGGCACGTAGAAGGAGTGGATGACGTCGGGTGACGTGAGGACCAGCCGGGTCGTTCGATCCTCGGGCAACATCATTACCGCTTCCTTGTCGGGCAGGCCGGTCACGGTGACGTCGTCGTCGCGGTAGTGGAACTGCCACTGCCACTGGAAACCTCGAACGTCGATGGTGACGGCGGGATTGCGCGTGAGGGCGTCGACCTCGTTCTGGGTGCGGTACGAGAACGCGAACAGCACGGCCACGATCACGACGGGCACGACCGTGTAGAGGACCTCGAGCTTGACGAGGTACTGGGTCTGGATCGGCAGGTCGTCGTTCCGGCGTCGGTAGCGCAAGATCGCGAAGAGGATCAGGCCCCACACGAGGCCGCCGACGAAGATCGCCACGATCACCGAGCCCTGCCACAGGCCGAAGATGTCGCGTCCTTGCCGCGTCGCGCCACGCCCGCCGCCGAATTCGAGGTTGCACCCCGAGAGCACGATCACGAGGAGGGCGAGCGGGACGCGCCTCATGCCGGCGGACACTATCCCCGGACTCCCGGGCACGCGATGATGCGCCGTGCTCATCGCGGACGTGCTCGCAGCGACGTCCAGCTCCGACGACACGACCTTCTCGATCCCGATCCTCGTGGGAGCGGCGGCCGTCGGCGTCGGCTGGATCCTGCTCCTCGTCGCCGTGGCCGCATGGCGACGGCCCCACGGGATCCGCTCGGGCCCTGCCACCCAGGATCTGCCACCGGTGCCGCCCGCGGTCGCGGGCCTGTTGTGCAACGACTTCGAGCTCCCCGCCGAGCTCCCGCCGGCGACGCTCCTGGACCTGGCGGCACGGCGCGTCGTCCGCCTGGAGGAAGTCGAGCCGGGAAAGACGATCTGCCGCCTGCGAGGAACAGCCGGGAACGAGCCTCTGACCCGGTACGAGCAGCGGGTGCTCGACGAGGTCCGGCGCAAGGCGGTCGCCGGGGTCGTGCCGACCGACGCCCTGACGACCGGCACCGAGGACACGTCGACCAATTGGCATCGCGCGTACAGCAAGCAGGTGATCGGCGACGCGCAGGGCCGTGGTCTGACGCGGGACCGCTGGCCCGGCTGGTTGGTCTCACTCGTGGGCGTGGGCCCGTTCGCGGTCGGCGGGCTGCTGTACCTCGCGAGCTCTGTCGGCGGCGAAAGCAACGATTACCCGTGGGCGGCGGGAACCGCGGGCGGTGTCGCGCTCGTCAGCATCGTGCTGCTCGGCATCGCCGCCGGTCGGCTGAGCCGGTCGACGGCGCAGCTGCCGACCGAAGCGGGGAAGGAGATGACGGCACGATGTCTCGCCCTGCGCGGCGCACCTGCGCGAGAACGAGCAGCTCGCCGATCTCCCGCCGGCGGCCGTGCAGCTGTGGGGCCGGCATTTCGCGTACGCGGCCGTGATGGGCGTCGCTCCCACTGCGGTCGCACTCCTGCCGTTCGGCGCCGAGGACGACAACGGCGCCTGGAGCCGCTTCGGTGGACGGTGGCGCCGTGTGCGGGTCCGGTACCCGCGTGGCTGGCCGCCGGGCTGGGGCAAGCACCCCGCGTTCGCAACGTTCCTCGCCGTGCTCTGGGGCGCAGCTGCGGTCGCCGCGCTCTACGGCCTCCGGAGCCTCGCGGAGTCGGCCGCCGACCCGATCACCGCGACCGATCCGCTCTTCGACCGCGACCAGCTCGACTGGATCGGTCGCGGTGCGCTCCTGCTGATGATCCCCGTCGCGCTCGTCCTGCTCTGGGCGATCTTCCTCCTCGTGCGAGCCGTGCCTGATTTCTGGCGCACCCGGACGGCCACGGGCGAGTTGGTGCGGGCACGCCGTCGGAGTCAGATCTTCCAGTCGAACAACCGCAACAACCCGCGGTACTGGTACTACCTCGCCCTGGACGACGGGACGCGCTCCAGGATCAGGTCCTGGCGGGTGCGGCAGGACCTCTACGACGCGCACTCGCAGGGCCAGACGGTCGCCGCGATGTTCACGGCGAACCTCGGGTACGTCCGCGAGCTCCGATCGCCGTCGGCGGCGCCGTCTACGTGATCTTGAGCTCGGGGCGGTAGACCTTCTTCGGCGCGAGCTCCTCGATCCGTTCGGCGATCGTCACGAACACCCGCGACGCCTCGTCGTCGGGGTCGGTGACCACGATCGGCCGACCTTCGTCGGCGCCCACCCGCAGCTCCGGCACCAACGGCACCTGCCCGAGCAGCGGCACGCCCAGCTGGTCGGCGAGCTCCTGCCCGCCGCCCGCGCCGAACAGCTCGTAGGCCTTGCCGTCGTCGCCGCGGAACCACGACATGTTCTCGATCACGCCCATCACGTCGAGGTTCACCTTCTGGCTCATGTACGCGGCGCGCTGGGCGACGCGCTGCGCCGCGGGCTGGGGCGTCGTCACGATGAGCACCTCGGCCCGGGGTAGGAACTGCGCCATCGACAACGCGATGTCGCCGGTACCCGGCGGCATGTCGACGACGAGGAAGTCGGGCTCGTCCCAGTGCACGTCCGTGAGGAACTGCTCGAGCGCCTTGTGCAGCATCGGGCCCCGCCACACGACGGGCTGGTCCTCACGGGCGAAGAAGCCCATCGAGATGAGGTTCACGCCGTTGGCCTCGGGCGGGATGATCACGTCGTCGAGCACGACGGGTGGGTGATCGATGCCGAGCATGCGCGGCATCGAGAACCCCCACACGTCGGCGTCGACGGCGGCAACCTTGTGGCCACGCCGGGCGAGCGAGACGGCGAGGTTCGTCGTCACCGACGACTTCCCGACACCACCCTTCCCGGACGCCACTGCGAGCACGCGGGTGCGGGCGTCGGTGAACGGGTTCACCCGGGCCGGCCGGCCGTCGTCGGCGGCGCCCGCATGCTGCTGCCGGAGGCGGTTGGCGATCGCCTGGCGCTGCTCGTCCTCCATCACGGTCAGGTCCACGTCGACCGACTCGACGCCGTCGAGGGGCTGGACTGCCTCGCTCACCCGCCGGGTGATCTCGGGCTTCAGCGGGCAGCCCGCCACGGTGAGGGCGACAGTCACGGCCACCCGGCCTCCGTCGATGGCGACCTCCTTGACCATGTCGAGGTCGACGATCGACTGGTGCAGCTCGGGGTCCTCGACCGGGCGCAGGGCCTCGAGGACGGCGGCCTCGGTAGGCATTGGGACTCTCCTCGCCTCTCCTCGCCGGGGGGCATTTCCACTACGTGCGTAGGTAGAATACCGGCATGACGGAGCCGGCCGCGAAGCCCAGGGGCGCCGGGCTCAGCGCCGACGAGTTCAGCGCCGCGGTGAGCGCGGTCACGAGCGCCTTCGGGGACCCGACCCGCCGCGACATCTACCTGTTCGTCCGGGCCGGCGCCGACGGGGTCACCGCCGCCGAGGTTGCGGAGCGCTTCGACCTGCACGCCAACGTCGCCCGCCACCATCTCGAGAAGCTGACGGCCGGCGGGTACCTGACCGTCGAGCTGGCACGCCACGAGACGGCGGGCCGGCCGTCGAAGCGCTACCGCGCCGGCGAGCTCGACACGTCGCTGAACTTCCCGCCCCGGCGGGACGACCTCCTCGCGACCCTCCTGGCGCGTTCGCTCGAGCTGCTCGACCCCGACCAGGCCGCCGCCATGGCCGAGGAGGTCGGGTACGACTACGGGCTCGCCATCGCCGCTCGCATGACGCCCGACACGGGTGACCCGAGCGCAGGCCACCGATCGGTCCGCGCCGCGCTGGCGACCGTCGCCGACGCGCTCACCGCCCACGGCTTCGCCGCCCACGCCGAAGCGAGCGGGGGCTCGCTCACGATCGTGTCCGAGCAGTGCCCGTTCGGCGATGCGGCCAAGAAGTACCCCCACGTCGTGTGCTCCGTCGACCGGGGCATGATCCGCGGGATGCTCGCCGGCCTCTACGGCGAGACGCGGCCGCTGTTCACCGAGACCCGGCCCGCGGGCGACGATCACTGCGTCGCGCGCGTCTGAAGCTCGCTCGTGCGGCGCGCGTACCTCGACCATGCCTCCACCTCGCCGCTGCGCCCGGCCGCGTTCGAGGCAATGCTGCCGTTCCTGCGCGACCACCACGCCGACCCCGGACGCCTCCACGCCGAGGGCCGGGTGACGCGCGTCGCGCTCGAGGACGCCCGCGAGCAGGTCGCCACGCTCCTCGGTGCCCGCCGCGGGAGGTCGTGTTCACCGCCAGCGGCACGGAGGCCGTGAACACCGCGCTGTGGGGCGCAGTGGCGCGCGCCGATGCGCCCGCGCACATCGTGACGACTGCCGTCGAGCACTCCGCCGTGCTCGACGCCTGCTATCGCAGCGGCGCCGAGGTGACCGTCGTCGGCGTCGACGGTCTCGGCCGCTACGACCCGGCCGAGGTGCTCGACGCCGTCCGGCCCGAGACCGCGCTCGTCACCGTGCAGCTCGCCAACCACGAGGTGGGCACGATCCAGCCCGCGGGCGCAGTGGCGACCGCGGGCCAGGAGCGCGGCGTACTCGTCCACGTCGATGCGTGCATGGCTGCCGGGCACGTCCCGGTCGACTTCAATGCTCTCGGCGCCGACCTCTGCTCGGTGAGCGCGCACAAGTTCGGCGGGCCGAAGGGCGCCGCCGCGCTGCTCGTGCGCCGCGGACTGCGGTTGCCGCCGTTCGTCGTCGGTGGCGCGCAGGAGCGTGCCCGGCGGGGCGGGCTCGAGGACGTCCCGGCCATGGTCGGCTTCGGCGCTGCCTCCGCCGAGGTGTCCGCCGACGGTCGGCTCGCCACCGAAGCGGATGCCCAGCGTGAGCTCACCGATCGCGTGGCGCGTGATGCGCCGGCACGGGTCGGCGGCGTGACGCTCTACGGCGATCCCGTCGATCGCGTGCCGCATCTCGTCTGCCTCGGCGTCGAGGGCGTCGAGGCAGAGCCGATCCTCCTCGGGCTCGACCAGCGAGGCGTGGCGGTGCACTCGGGTTCGGCGTGCTCGAGTGAAGCGCTCGAGCCGTCGCCGATCCTGGCCGCCATGGGCGTCGACGCCGACCATTCACTGCGGGTCAGCGTCGGCTGGAGCTCGACGCCCGAGGACGTCGAGCTGTTCCTCGATGCGTTCCCCGCGGTGGTCGACCGCCTGCGGGCGTTGCGGGCAGGCTGATTGATGCGTCCATCCCCGGCAGTACGGTTGGATCCGGCATGATCCCGGTGAAGCGACTCAACCACGCGGTCCTGTACGTGCGTGACGCCGACCGCGCCGCCGCGTTCTACGAGGAGGCGTTCGGGTTCGAGGTCGTCCAGCGGATTCCGGGCGTCGCAGCATTCCTGAAGGCGGCCGGCACCACGAACCATCACGACCTCGGTCTCTTCTCGGTCGGAGCCAACGCGCCCGGCCCCGAACGCGGCCGGGTCGGCTTGTACCACCTGGCGTGGGAGGTGCCGTCGATCCACGACCTCGCCGCCGGGCGAGACACACTGGCGCGCCTCGGCGCGCTCATCGGCCAGAGCGACCACGGCGCCACGAAGTCGCTCTACGGCAAGGACCCCGACGGCAACGAGTTCGAGATCATGTGGCTCGTGCCGCGCGAGCAGTGGGGCGACCTCGAGCACGAGGCGACAACCGACCCGCTCGACCTCGACGCCGAGCTCGCCCGCTGGGGCTGAGCCGCCCGGCTCAGCGTGCCGCTGGTTTCAGCACCAGGTGGACGCTGAGGTGTTGCTTCAGCGTCCCGCTGTTGGAGCCCGACGCGATACCAAACGTCTGATTGCCACTCGATCGGACCTCGCCGGCGACGGGCAGGAGACTCGTCAGGTCGACGCTGTTCTGGCCGCGGAACGTCGTCTTGTAGTTCTCGACTTGCAGTTGGGCGCCCTGAGGGAGGTTCGGAAGATCGACGGTCTGTTGATCGGCCGTCTGCGTTCCCCGCACGCCCAGCTCGACCTTCGACCCGTTGCGCTTCTTCAGCGTGTACTCGTACACCTGGTGAGCTTCGATGCCGTTCAACGACAGGTCCGTCGAGGCGCGCCACCGCGCGCCGACGCCCACCGCCGCCTCGGGGAACGGGATGGCGAGGGTGCGCAACTGATCTCCGAGCTGCGTGACCAGGCTCGCCACCGAAGGATCGATATCCGGGGGGACGTTCAGTGCGCTGTCGACGAGGACGCCCTGAGGGGTGATGGTCAGCTGACCCGACAGGCCTTTGAGCCCGGCAAATGCCTGCTCGATCCGCCGCCGCGACGACTTGCTCGCGTCGCCGCCCTTCAGCACTTCGAACGACGGATACGAGAAGCTGATCTGCAGGTTGCCCTCGGGGGTCACTCCCTGCAGCGTGGTCTCCACGGTGGCCTTGGTCGGCGGCGGCTTGACGCTGGCGGACGACACACCGGACTGCTGGATCGCGAAGGTCACCGTCATCGCCGAGCGCTGCGACGCGCCCGCGGCCGGCGCGAGCCGGAGCGGCTCGAGCGGCGCCTTCCCGGGCTCGAGGACCTCCACCGCCGGGTTCGGTGCCGGCGTCGTCTGGGCATGGACCCCTCCGGCGACGGCGGTGTGGACGGCGAGCGTGGGACCTGCCGTCAGCACGACGGCGACGGCGAGCACACGGAAGGGGACGCGCTTCACGACCGCGACCCGATCAGGACTGCTGCCGGAGGACGTTCAGCGCGGACCCGGCCCGGAACCACTCGATGTGCTCCTCCGACATCGTGTGTGTCGTCCGGAGCTCCTCGCTCGACCCCTCGGCATGGTGGACGACCACCGTCACGGGCTTGCCCGGCGCGAGCTCGGCGAGCCCGACCACGTCGACCATGTCGTCGGCACGGAGCTTTTCGTAGTCGGCCGGGTCGACGAAAGTCAACGCCAGTACGCCCTGCTTCTTGAGGTTCGCTTCGTGGATCCGCGCGAACGAACGCACGATGATGGCTCGTCCGCCCATGTAGCGCGGCTCCATCGCCGCGTGCTCGCGCGATGAGCCCTCGCCGTAGTTCTCGTCACCGATGGCGACCCACTGGACGCCGGCCTCCTTGTACTCCCGCGCCAGGTCGGGCAGGGGCTTGACCGAGCCGTCGCGGACGTCGACACCGTTGCCGTGCCCGTCCGCGAACGCGTTGGACACGCCGGTGAACAGGTTCTGCGAGATGTTCGTGAGGTGGCCGCGGTAGCGGAGCCACGGGCCGGCGGGCGAGATGTGGTCGGTGGTGCACTTCCCCACTGCCTTGAGCAGCACGCGCAGGCCCGTGAGGTCCTCGCCGTCCCACGCCGGGAACGGCTCGAGCAGCTCGAGCCGTTCGCTGCCCGGCTGCACGACGACCTCCACCGTCCCCGGGTCGCGCGGCCGGAGGCTGGAAGCCGGCGTCGCCGGGGTCGAAGCCCTTGGCGGGCAGCTCGTCCGCCACGGGCGGCTCGAGGTGAACGGCCTCGCCGCCTGGCACCGGTACGCCGTCACGCACGAAGTCGACGTCGATCCTGCCCGTGAGCGCCATGCCGACGACGGTCTCGGGCGAGCCGATGAACGCGAGCGTCTCGGCGTTGCCGTCGTTCCGGCGCGGGAAGTTGCGGTTGTACGACGAGACGATCGTGTTGCGGTCGCCCATCTCGATGTCGTCGCGTTTCCATTGCCCGATGCACGGGCCGCACGCGTTGGCGAGCACGCTGGCGCCGATCGCCTCGAGGTCGTCGAGGAGCCCGTCGCGCTCGATCGTGGCCCGGACCTGCTCGGAGCCGGGTGTGATCAGCAGCGGCGAGCGAACCTGCAGGCCCGCAGCCTTCGCCTGGCGTGCGACGTGCGCGGCGCGCCCGATGTCCTCGTACGACGAGTTCGTGCACGAGCCGACGAGCGCGTAGGAGATCTCGGGCGGGTAGCCCTCCTTCTCGACCGCGTCGCGCACCTCCGAGACGGGCCGGTCGAGGTCGGGCGTGTGCGGGCCGACGAGATGGGGCTCGAGCTGGTCGAGGTCGATCTCGACGACGCGGTCGTAGAAGCGCTCCGGGTCGTCCTCGACCTCGGGATCGATCCGGAGGTGATCGGCGTACTCGTTGGCGAGGTCGGCGATCTCCTCGCGCTGGGTGGCCTTGAGGTACATCGCGGACCGGTCGTCGTACGGGAACATCGAGCACGTGGCGCCGATCTCGGCGCCCATGTTGCAGATCGTGGCCTTGCCGGTGGCCGAGATCGACTCGCAGCCGGGCCCGAAGTACTCGACGATCGCGCCCGTCCCGCCCTTCACGGTGAGGATGCCGGCGACCTTGAGGATCACGTCCTTCGGCGCCGTCCATCCCGACAGCCGGCCGGTGAGGTGCACGCCGACGACCTTCGGGACCTTCGTGTTGAACGGCCAGCCCGCCATCACGTCGACGGCGTCGGCGCCGCCGACGCCGATCGCGACCATGCCGAGGCCGCCGGCGTTGGGCGTGTGGCTGTCGGTGCCGATCATCATCCCGCCCGGGAACGCGTACTGCTCGAGGACGACCTGGTGGATGATCCCCGAGCCCGGCTTCCAGAAGCCGATGCCGTACTTCGCCGAGACCGTGCGCAGGAACTCGTACACCTCGGAGTTGGCGTCGAGCGGCGTTCTTCAGGTCGATCTCGGCGCCGACCCGGGCCTGGATGAGGTGGTCGCAGTGCACCGTCGTCGGCACCGCGACCCGCGGGAGGCCCGCGGTCATGAACTGGAGCAGCGCCATCTGCGCGGTGGCGTCCTGCATCGCGACGCGGTCGGGGCGGTAGTCGGCGTAGTCGACGCCGCGCTCCAGCCCGATGGCGTACGGGTCCTCGGCGTGCGCGAACAGCACCTTCTCGGCGCACGTGAGCGGCCGCCCGAGGCGGCGACGGGCCACCGCGACCCGTTCCGGGTAGCGCCCGTAGACCTCTTCGACGAGCGCTACGGGAGTGCTCAGCCCGGTCGTGTCGGCCATGCAACCGAGGCTATGTCACGATTCCCGGCCGGGCTTCACCCGACGGGCAGCCCGGCCGCCTTCCACGCTTGGAACCCGCCCGCGAGGTCGGTGGCGTTGCGGTAGCCGAGGTCCTGGAGCGCGGCGGCGGCCAAGCTCGAGCTGTAGCCCTCGGAGCACACCACGACGACGACCTGGTCGTGGCCGGTGACCTCAGGGATTCGGTCGGGGCTCGCCGGGTCGAGCCGCCATTCGAGGACGTTGCGTTCGATCACGAGAGCGCCGGGCATCTCGCCCTCGCGTTCGCGCTGCGCGGCGGGCCGGGTGTCGACGACGAGCGCTCCGGCCGCGAGCGCGTCCGCGGTCTCGGCGGGCGACAGCCGGTGGAGGCGGGCGCGTGCCTCGTCGAGCAGCTGCCCGACGGTCTTGGTCACGGGGCCACGCTACGCCGTGCTCTCAGTGCGGTTGCCAGGCGTCGGCGCCGGTCGTGAGCGCGACCACGCTTTCCGGCAACTCACCCGAAGCCAGGTCCGCCAGCGTCACGCGCTCGAGCACCGCGCGCAGGTTGGCCCGCAGCGCGACCCACACCTCGGGGAGGCGTGCGGCGGCGCCCCGATACTGCAAACCCTCGGGGCGGGTGCCCTGCACGGCCGCCAGTGGTCCCTCGACGGCGCGCAAGACAGCTGCGACCGAGATCTCGCTCGGGTCCCGCGTCAGCGCGTAACCGCCATCGGCGCCGCGACGGGCGGACAGAAGCCCGGCGTGGCGGAGGTCGGCGAGGATGTTCTCGAGGAACCGGGGCGGGATCCCCTGCGCCGCCGCCAGCTGCTCCCCCTTCACGGGCCGGCCGCCGGGTGACGTCGCGGCCAGCTCCGCCGCCGCCCTGACCGCGTAGTCCGCCTTGGCCGAGATGCGCATTTGACCGCTTTCCCAGGAAAGCCTACCTTGTCGATCGGCTTTGTGGGCTTCAACGGAGGCAGAGTGCACCTCGAACTGGGTGTGATGCTCGCCGGGCTCCTCGTGGGGTTCGTCGTCGGCCTCACGGGGATGGGCGGCGGCGCGCTGATGACGCCGATCCTCGTCCTCCTGTTCCGGATCAACCCGCTCGCCGCCGTGTCGAGCGACATCGTGGCCGCGGTCGTGATGAAGCCGGTGGGCGGCGGTGTGCACCTCCGCCGCGGCACGGTCAATCTCAACCTGGTGCGCTGGCTCGCGATCGGGTCAGTACCGGCCGCATTCTGCGGGGTCCTCGTGCTGCGGGCGATCGGCGCCCCTGACTTCGGGGAGCGCCTCAAGGTGCTGCTCGGCGCGGTCCTCCTCGTGGCGGCGGCGGCGATCGTGGCCAAGGGTGTGCTGCAGTCCCGGCGTCCGACGGGCGAGGGTGTGCACGAGATCACGGTGCGACCGGGCCGGACCGTCCTCATCGGCGTCCTCGGCGGGCTCGTCGTCGGCATGACGTCCGTCGGGTCGGGGTCGCTGATGATCGTCCTCCTGCTGTTCCTCTACCCGGCGCTGTCCAGCAACGAGCTCGTCGGCACCGATCTCGTGCAGGCGATCCCGCTCGTCCTGGCGGCTGCAATCGGGCATCTGTTCTTCGGGGATCTGCAGGTCGGCCTCACCGTCTCGCTGCTCATCGGCAGCGTCCCCGGCGTGTACCTCGGCGCGCGTGTGTCCTCTCGGGCGCCGGACCGCGTCATCCGTCCCATCCTCGTCGTGGTGCTGACCGTGTCGGCGCTCAAGCTCCTCGGCGCATCGAACGTCGTCGTGGCATCGGTCCTCGGCGGCGCCGGCCTCGGCGCGCTGGTCACCTACGCGTGTCGCCGTCGCCCCGCTCTCGTTCGCCCAAACCTCTCGGAGGGCCGCACGCAACATGCCGTCCGTCCAGTAGCGCGACCCGATGGGCGCTCGCTCGTCGTGGCAACGCTCACAATCCTCGTCCTCGGGCTCGTCGCCGGTCACGGCCGGCGCGGCCGCACCCAGCAGCGGCCGCTTCCACGCTTCGGCTCGGGTACTTCGCGAACGTCACCCATGCCACGGCGCTCGTCGGCCTCGAGGGTGGCATCTTCCAGGAGAAGCTCGGCAACGAACGCGAGCTCGAGACGTCGACCTTCAACGCCGGTCCGCAGGCGGTCGAGGCGCTGTCTCGGGGCGCGCTCGACGCCAGCTACATCGGGCCGAACCCGGCCATCAACGCGTTCGCGCAGTCCGACGGCGAGGCGATCCGGATCATCTCGGGTGCGACGTCGGGGGCGCGTTCCTCGTGGTGAAGCCCGACGATCAAGAACGCCAAGGACCTCGAAGGGCAAGACGGTCGCGACGCCGCAGCTCGGCAACACGCAGGACGTCGCGCTGCGCACCTGGCTGAAGAGAAGGGGCTCAAGACCGACACCGCCGGCGGTGGCGACGTGTCGATCCTGCCCCAGGACAACGCCCTGACGCTCGACCTGTTCAAGCAGGGCGAGATCCAGGGCGCGTGGGTGCCCGAGCCGTGGGCGACCCGGCTCGTCGCAGGAGGGTGGCGGCAAGATCCTCGTCGACGAGGGCGACCTGTGGCCGAAGGGCCAGTACGTGACCACGCACCTGATCGTGCGCAAGGAGTTCCTCGACGACCACCCCGACGTCGTGCAGAAGCTCGCTCGAGGGGCACGTCGAGGCGAACGACCTCATCAAGGACGAACCCGCCGAGGCGCAGGAGCTCGTCGGTGAGGGCATCGAGAACGCCACGGGCAAGCCGATCGCGCCGGAGCTCGTGATCGGCGTCGTTCGAGAACATCATCTTCACGAACGACCCGATCGCTCGTCGCTGCGCAAGTCGGCGAAGGACGCCGAGGCGGTCGGGCCTGCTCGAGGCCGTCGACCTCAAGGGCATCTACAACCTCAAGCTCCTGAACAAGGTGCTGAAGACAGCAGGGGGAGCCGATCACGTCAAAGGCCTGACGCGAGTCGCGCATCTCGCAGAACCGACTCGGACGTCCCCCCGCCCGGGCCGGTCCGGCGCCCGCCCATCGTCCGTGCGCGACGCCAGCGAAGGTCTACGGCCACGCCGGCGACGCGGTGCCCGCGCTCGACCAGGTGTCGCTGAACGTCGGCGCCGGCGAGTTCGTCTGCATCCTCGGGGCGTCGGGGTGCGGCAAGAGCACGCTGCTGAACCTGGTCGCCGGGCTCGACCGCCCGACCGCGGGCACCGTCGACGTCGACGGGCGCACCACGCTCATGTTCCAGGAGGCGGCGCTGTTCCCGTGGCTCACGGCGCGCGGGAACGTCGAGCTCGCGCTCAAGCTCCAGCGGGTCGGGAAGGCCGAAGCGGCGCAAGCGTGCGGCGCGAGCTGCTCAGGCTCGTCAACCTCGAGGAGTTCGACCGCAAGCGCCCGCACGAGCTCTCGCGGCGGCATGCGCCAGCGCGTCGCGCTCGCCCGCGCGCTCGCGCAGGGCGTCGACGTGCTGCTCATGGACGAGCCGTTCGGCGCGCTCGACGCGATGACGCGCGACCTGCTCCACGACGAGCTCGAGCGGCTGTGGCAGGAGCAGGGCCTCACGATCCTGTTCGTCACGCACAACGTGCGCGAGGCGGTGCGCCTCGGCGACCGGGTCGTGCTCCTCTCGAGCCGGCCCGGGCGCGTGATCGCCGAGGTTACCCGGTCGAGATCCCGCGCCCGCGGCGCATCGACTCGCCACGACGTCGCCGACCTGGCCGCGACGATCACCGACCAGCTCCGCGAGGAGGTGCGCCGTCATGGCGACGCACTGAGATCGGCAAGCTCACGGCCGGGCGGCGCAGTCGTCCTCGACGCGCGAGCTCGCCGGGCTCGATCGCCCTCGAGACTCGTGCTCCCGCCGGCGCCAAGCCGCCGCCTCGCCGCGGTCGCTCTGGGCCGGCGGCGTGGCCGCAAGCTGCCTCGCCGGTCCGCGATCGATCGTGCTGGTCGTCTGGCAGGTCGTCGTCTGGACGGGCTGGAAGCCCGAGTACCGTGCTCCCGGGGCCGGCGGAAGGTGTTCGAGGCTGCTCTTCGAACAACCTTCAGCGTCGACGTGGGACGCGGCGACGACACGCTGTGGCGCGCGGTCCAGGGCTTCGCGTTCTCGCTCGTGATCGGCACGATCGTCGGCGCGCTCGTCGCCCGCAACCGGATCCTGCGCGCGGCGATCGGCTCGATGATCACCGGGCTCCAGACGATGCCGTCGGTGGCCTGGTTCCCGCTCGCGATCCTCGCTGTTCAAGCTCACCGAGGGCGGCGATCTTCTTCGTCGTCGTGCTCGGCGCGGCGCCGTCGATCGCCAACGGGCTGATCAGCGGCATCGACAACATCCCGCCGCTCCTGCTGCGGGCCGGCCGGGTGCTCGGCGCCGCGGCGTGGCGTCGTTCCGCTACGTGATCCTGCCCGCCGCGCTGCCGTCGTTCATCGGCGGGCTGAAGCAGGGGTGGGCGTTCGCGTGGCGCAGCCTCCTCGCCGGCGAGCTCATCGTGCTCATCCCCGGCCAGCACTCGCTGGGGCAGCAGCTCGAGCTCAACCGCGCAGTTCGCCGACTCCGCCGGCATGATCGCGGTGATGATCGTCATCCTGGTCATCGGTGTGCTCGTCGACGCGCTCCTCTTCGGCACGGGCCGAGCGCACGATCCGCCGCCGCTACGGCCTGGTCGACACGGCGGCCGCGTAGCGACTCAGGCGGCGGCTTCGAGCCGGTTCTTCGCCTCGCGGATCTCGGGGGCCTCGATCGGCAGCACGTTGAGGAACCGGCGTGAGGCCGAACATGGCGGCTCGTACCGACAAGCGACGCGGGCTCGAACCACGGCAGGCCGTACATCCGGCGCGCGAACCGGGGCAGGGACGCGACGGCCGCGCTTGCCGGGAGCACCCACAGCGGGCGCAGCGGCAACGGCATCGGCGGCGAGAGGATCAGGCGCATGCTCTCCCGGGCGCCCGGCGTGAGCTGAAGCCCCTCGACGCCGCGCAGGTACTCGCGGAGCTCGCCCATCGAGCGCGGGGCCATGGCGGACGGCAGGCCGAGGAGCTCGGCGACGCGCACCATCTCGTCGACGTACCGGTCGGCGTCCTCGTCGGCGAGCCGGCCCGCGTAGCTGCGGTACGACGAACACGGCCGAGTGCACCTCGACGGCGTGGATCCAGAGCAGCAGGTCGGGGTCGTGCGCCGAGTAGGCGCGCCCGGTCACCGCGTCGACGCCGTGCACGCGGTCGTGGATGCGGCGCACGGCCGCGCATGCGGCTTCGGCCGTCGACGTGTCGCCGTAGGTGGTGTGGAGGACGAAGCGGACGGTGCGGTTCAGGCGGCCCCACGGGTCCGCCTTGTAGTCGCTGTGCTGGACGACGCCGGCCATGGCCCGGGGCTCGAGCGCCTGGACGAGCAGGGCGCGCATCGCACCGACGAGCATCGAGGGGTCCGCGTGCAGCCGCCAGGCGATGCTGTCGGGGCCGAAGAGCCCGGCGTCCGTCACGGCATCACACGACCCGTCAGTCGTCGGGCGGTCTCTTCGATGGTGACCGACTGCATCACGTCACCGACCTGCGTCTGCTGGGCGACGTCGATCCCGTCGACGACGTACCCGAACAGGTTGTAGTTCTTCTGCAGCTTCGTCGTGCAGTCGTCGATGCACACGAAGAACTGGGAGCCGTTCGTGTCGGGACCGGCGTTCGCCATCGCCACGGCGCCGAGCGTGTACTCGCCCCGCACCGGCTCGTCGGGGAACTGGTAGCCGGGACCGCCGCGGCCGGTGCCGTCGGGGTCAGCCGCCCTGGATCACGAACTCGGGCACGACCCGGTGGAACGTGACCCCGTCGTAGTAGCCGCTGCCGCGGCGAGCGACACGAAGTTGTTGACGCTCTGCGGCGCCATCTGCGGATCCAGCTCCATGACGATGGTGCCGCGGTCGGTGTGGATCGTCGCCCGGTAGATCGTGCCGTCGTCGATCTCGTGCGCAGGGGGTTCGGCCACGGGAGTGCCTCGTCTCGTCGTTCGTTCTCAGGTTGTCGGTGGTGCTGTCGTCGGCACGCTACCCGAGCCCGGCGGCCGCTCGACCGCGACAGCGAGCGCATTGCGGGCCTGCGTCGCGAACTGCCCGTCGGGAGCGAGCACGAGATACTGCTGGAACTCGGCCGATGGCCCCGTCCACGTCGCTGAAGCCGTCGGCAAGCAACACCCCGCGGTAGTAGTGCGCGTCGGCGTGATTGGGATCGGCCTGCACCGCGCGGTCGAGGAGGGTGCGCGCCGTGGTGACGAGCTGTTGCCGCGCCTCGGCGCTCGGCACCTGTCCGGCGACGATGTAGCGCAGCCGGCCCGCGTTCGCCAGCGCGTCGGCATTGTCGGGCGCGATCTCGACCGCCCGGTCGTATTGCTTGAGCGACTCGACGGTGTCGCCCGACTCCTCGAGGAACCGGGCCAGCGCGAGGCGCGGTTGCGGATCGTTCGGGCTCTTGTCCGCCGATGCTTCCAGCCGCGCCCGCCGTTCGCCGGCGCTCGGCGCCGACGCCTGCGGGGCATTCCCGGACGACGTCTGCCCGGGGAGACGGGCGCCGAGCGCGGCGGCCAGCGACAACGGCCGCCAGCGACCGCGAACGCGGCGATGCCCGCGATCACCAGGCCCCGTCGTCGCCACGGCACCGGCGGCGCGGTCGGCCGGGCGTCGACGCCGTCGCGGAGGGCGCGGATGGTGGCCGCGGCGCGGGCGGTGTAGTCGTCGTGGAGCTCGGTGTACGACGCGTCGTCGATGTTTCCCGCGGCGCGTTCCGTCTCGAGGTCGTCGAGCGACTTCAGCAGGAAGTCGCGCTCGTGTTCGAGCTCACCCTGGTCCTCGGGATCGAGGCGCGTGCTCACTTCACCGCGGTCGGACGCGTCCTGGCGACCAGCTCGCGGTCGGCGTCGGTCGGGTGCAGATGTGGTTCCCGGCGCCAGCGCCGCAGCGCGAGCACGAGGCCCCCGGCGCCGAGCACGAGCGCGGCAGCCGGAAGGCCCCACACGAGGATCCCGAGCCCGCCGCTCTCGGGCTTGAGCAGGATCGAGGCGCCGAACTTGTCGATGTAGGCCTGGCGGATCTCGGCGTCGCTCTGGCCGGTGGCGACCCGCCGGCGGATGTCGGCGCGCGCGGCGCGAGCGGTGTCGGTCGAGCTCTGCGCGATCGACTGGCTCTCGCAGTCGGGGCAGCGGAGCTCGGAGCCGACGGACCGCACACGCTCGGCGTCGGACCGCTTGCCGCCCGCGGGCCAGGCGACGATCGCCAGCGTGACCACGACCACTGCCGCCAGCGCGAGCCACGCCACGTTGCGCCGGCTCACTGCTGTCCCCGCGCCGCCGCGTACAGGTTCTCCAGGTTGGTCACGCTCGACGGCCCGAACTGCGTGCCGGCGATCACGCCGTCGGGTGAGATCGCATACGTCTCGGGCTGGCCGCGGGTCCCGAACTCGAGCGACGCCTGGGCGCCGGGGTCGAGTGCCACCGTGTACGGGACGCCCTCGTCGTTCACGTAGCGACGGATCGCGCCCTCGGTGTCGTCGCGCACGATGCCGACCATGGCGAAGCCCGGGTCGGCGGCGTGGCGGCGGAAGAACTCCACCAGGGCCGGGTGCTCCTCCTGACACGGGATGCACCACGAGTTCCAGAAGTTCACGACGACGACCTTGCCGGCGAGGTCGCTCGAGCGGACCCGGCCACCGTCGAGGGTCGGGAGGTCGACGGCGGGCGCGTTCTGGCCGAGCAGGTGGCTCTTGTTGGCGTCGGCGCGGGGGTCCGTCCCGACCTGCGTGGCGAGCACGACCGCGAGCACCGTGACGACCGCGCCGGCCGCGAGCGCGATCCACCGCGCCCGATGCCTCATACCGGCACCTTCTCCGGCTCGCGTGCAGGCGGCTCGACCGGGACCTGCTCCGGCACGGGCCGGGCCCGGCGCCGCAACGACGGCGACAGCGCCACGAGCGTGCCGACGGCCATGACGCCGCCGCCGACCCACAGCCAGAGCACCATCGGGTTCACGGCCACGCCGACCGTCACCCGGCCCTGCTGGTTCGGCGACGACACCAGCGTGAGGTAGACGTCTTCGCGGAAGCCGGTCCGCACGGACGGCGTCCCGATGCCCTGCGACGCGTTCGGGAACGTCGAGATGGCGGGCGCGTACGTGCCGAGATCGTCGCCGCCGCGCCGGACGCGTATGTCGGCCGACACGGTGTTCTTCTGACCACTGCGTTCGGAGTGCGAGCCGGTGTACGTGAGCGTGTAGCCGCGCACGGTCGCCGACTGACCTTCGGTGAGCCGGACCTCGCGCTTGGTCGAGTACGCCGACGACGATGCGATCGCGACGGCGGCGATCACCACGCCCACGTGGACGACGAGGCCGCCGTAGAGACGCGGGTTGCCGCGCACCATGCGCACGAGCGCCAGCGGCCACGTGTCACCCGTCGCCCGCCGGCGGCCGCGGGCACCGATGACGTACTGGCGCACGATCCCGGCCACCGCGAACGCGCCGAACCCGAACGCGAGCACCTGCGCGAGCTCCCGCGCGCCGAGCGCGACCGCGACGACCATGGTGAGCGCGCCCGCCCACGCCGGGCACGAGCAGGCGGTCGCGCAGCACGTCGCCACTCGTCGTCCGCCACGGCAGCGCCGGTGCCGCCGCCATCAGGAACAGCAGGGCGAGGCCGAGCGGTGCCGTCATCCGGTCGAAGTACGGCTCCCCCACCGACAGCTGCTTGTCCTGCAGCGCCTCGGCGATCAGGGGGTACACGGTGCCGAGGAGCACGACGAACGCGAGCGCGGCGAACAACAGGTTGTTGGCGAGGAACGCCGACTCGCGCGAGACCGCAGAGTCGATGCGACCGGGCGCGCGCAGACGGTCGCCGCGCCAGGCGATGAGCCCGATGCCGGTGGCGGCGACGATCCCGAGGAAGACGAGCAGCGTGGGGCCGATCGCCGACTGCGTGAACGAGTGGACCGAGTTGAGGATGCCGGAACGGGTGAGGAAGGTGCCGAGGATCGTGAGGCAGAACGTCGCGATCACCAACGAGAGGTTCCAGACGCGCAGCATGCCGCGACGTTCCTGCACCATCACCGAATGGATGAACGCGGTCGCGGTGAGCCACGGCAGCAGCGACGCGTTCTCGACCGGGTCCCAGGCCCAGTAGCCGCCCCACCCGAGCACCTCGTAGCTCCACCACGCGCCGAGGACGATGCCGACCGTGAGGAAGCCCCAGGCGACGAGGGTTGCCCGGCGGGTCTCGGACAGCCAGCCCTCGCCGAACCGGCCCGTGACCAGCGACGCGATCGCGAACGAGAAGGGCACGGTGAAGCCCACGTAGCCGAGGTAGAGCATCGGCGGGTGGAACGCCATGAGCGGGTGGTTCTGCAGGATCGGGTTCGGGCCCTGCCCGTCGGAGGGGACAGTGCCCAGGGTCTTGAACGGGTTGGCCGGCCCGAGCATCAGGCCGAAGAAGAACAGCGCGACGACGAGCCCGACGAGCAGTGCCCACGCCACGAGCGGGTCGGTGGCGCGGTTGCGGAACTTGTGCGCGACGAACGCGAGGTAGCCGCCGAGGACGAGACCCCACAGCAGGATCGAGCCCTCGAGCGCGGCCCACAGGCCGGTGATCGTGTACAGCAGAGGCGTGGCCCGGGCGTTGTTGTTCGCGACATACGCGAGCGAGAAGTCGTGCGTGAGCAGCGCCCACTCCATGACCGCCGCCGCGAGCAGCGCGGCCGCCAGCACGACATAGACGTACCGGCGACCGACTCGGAGCAGCCGGTCGTCGCCGCGGGCAAGACCGACTGCGAGCGTGCCGATCCCCAACAACGCGCCGCTGGCCCCGAGCGCCAGCGCGAGCACTCCGAGCGTCGCCTTCACGATCTGGGCCCGGTGGTGTCGACCTTCGGGGGCTGGTACTCGCTCCCGTGCTTGATGAGGATCCGGTCGGAGTCGAACGCCGCACCCTTGCTCCACCTGCCCTCGCAGACGACCGGCGCGCCGTCCTTGAACAGCCCGGGCGCGTCGCCGCTGTGCACGATCGGGATCGTCGCCTTCCCGTCGGTGATGTCGAACCGCACGCCCTTCCCGGTCTCGGCGATCGTGCCCGGCACCACCGCGCCGGCGACGCGGAGGCGGTCACCTTGCTCACTCGGGCGGTGCGCGACGGCCTCCGACACCGTGCGGAAGAAGACGACGTTCTGCGAGAGGGCGACCGCGAGCACGATGATCGCCACGATCGCGGCACCGCAGACGGCGGCGGCGATGATGGCCCGTCGCTTGCGCCGCGAGCTCGCCGGCGTCGCGCTGGGCGACGGCGGTGGCGCGGTGTCGGTGACGCTCACGGGGGCGGGCTCTCGCCCGGCGGGCCGTGCCCTCGCCCGGGGGCAACGTGCGCCGGGCCCGGCGTGTGCGCCGCGCGATCGACGCCCAGTACCCGGCCAGCACCACGGCGGTGAGCACCCAACCGGTGACGACGAAGCCGGCGTCGGTCATGACTGCCTCACCGGGGTGCGCCCGAGTCGACGAGCGCGCCCGCTCCGCCCGAACCGTCGCCGTCGCCGGACGCGACCCGCTCGGCAATGGCCTGCTCGAGCTCGCGATCCTCACGGCCTTCCTCGAGCGCCTCGAGCCCTACCGCCGATCGAGGAGGTAGACGTAGACAAGCGTGAACACGAGCACCCCCCAGAACAGGGTGAACGCCATCGTGCCGTGGATCTGCGCCTTGAGCTCCTCGTTGAAGACCGTCCCCTCCTGGTGGAGCGTCCGCCACCAGTCCACCGAGAAGTGCACGATCGGCACGTCCACGAAGGCGATGAGCGCCGCGATCGCGCATCGCGTGGCGCGGCCAGGACCGGGGATGCGGCGGAGGGCGAGATAGCCGACGTAGAGAAAGAAGAGGACGGCGGTCGTCACGAGCCGGGCGTCCCACGCCCACCAGATGCCCCACACCGGCCGGCCCCACAACGAGCCCAGCACCAGCGTGAGCGCGGTGAACACGACGCCGATCTCCGCCGACGCGCCGGCGATGCGGTCCCACACCGGTGAGCGCGTGCGCCGCCACAGGTACAAGGCCGAGCCGAGCGCGGTGACACCGAAGGCGAGGTAGGCGAGCCACGCCGCCGGGACGTGTAGATACATCAGCCGCTGCGCGTCGCGTTGCACGGCGTCGGGCGGCGCGACCCACAGGCCCAGCACGGCAAGAACGGCGAGCGACGCGAGCGCCGACCACCCGAGGACGGTGGCGAGCCGCCGGTTCAGCAGCGCGTCCTCTCTCATGCTTCCTCCAGGAGCGGCCCGAAGGCCAGCATCCCGATCGACGTGTACAACGTTGCGAACAGCGCCAGCAGCGCGACCCACGGCCACCCGTCGCCGCTGGCGCTGCCCAGCCCCGCCTCCCAGGCCCGGGTCGCGCCGAGCATCACCGGCGCCACCACCGGTAGCAGCAGCAACGGGACGAGCGTCTCGCGCACCCGCAGACCTGCAGCCAGAACGCCGTAGAGGGTACCGGTGGCGGCCACGCCGGCCGTCGCGGCCACGGCCGCCGCCACGAGCAATCCGAGCGAGCGCAGCTCGACGTCGTACAGGAGGGCCACCCCGGCGCCGAGCGCGACCTCGAGCACCGCCAGCTGGACGGCGATGGCGGCCGCCTTCCCGAGGAACATCGCGGCCGGGTCGAGTCCGGACAGGCGGAGCCCGTCGTGGGCGGCGTTCTCGGTCTCGACCTGGAAGGAGCGCGACACGGCCAGCAACGCCGCCAGCAGCACGGCCACCCAGAACAAGCCGGGCGCGACGCGGAGAGCACGCCGCGGCTGGGATCGAGCGCGAACGCGAACAACAGGACGACGATGATCCCGAACGGCAGGACCTGATACAGCGTCA
>CAWIJM010000003.1:0-14651 GCA_963836445.1 uncultured Actinomycetes bacterium | reverse complement strand
GCGCGCGCACTCGCTCGTTCGTCCACGTGCGGATGCGCTCCTCGCTGTAGGCCCGCACGACGTCCTCCCGGGCGAGTGGATCGCGGCCGGCGGGGCGGTGTCGCGCCAGCTCGAGGAGGTGCGACGTCCCCAGGCCGCCGATCCGGTCGACCCCGCCCGAGCCCTCGCCGGCGACCATCTGGCGCTCACCGGAGAGCGTCGCGCCCGCGACGCGCCAGCCGTCTCCCACCTCGCCGACCCGCTGCGTGTCGGGCACCCGGGCCCGGTCGAGGAACACCTCGTTGAAGTCGACCTCGCCGCCGAGGTGGCGGAGCGGGCGGACATCGACGCCTGATTGGTGCAGGTCGAGCAGGAAGTACGTGATGCCCTTGCGCTTCGGGGCGTCGGGATCGGTGCGTGCGAGCAGCACGGCGAAGTCGGAGCGGTGCGCCCACGTGGTCCACACCTTCTGGCCGGTGACAACCCACTCGTCGCCGTCGCTCACCGCCGTGGTCGCCAGCGACGCCAAGTCGGAGCCGGCGCCCGGCTCACTGAACAGCTGGCACCACATCTCCTCGTTCCGCACGATCGGAGGCAGGAATCTCAGCCGCTGCGCCTCGGTCCCGTGCGCGAAGAGCGCCGGCGCGGCGAGATTGAGGCCGAGAGGGTTGAGCCGGCCGAGGTTGTAGGGGCGCAGCTCCGCTTCAACGAGGCGGGCGAGGTCGGGCGTCAGCTCGAGTCCGCCGTACGCGACCGGCCACGTCGGCACGACGAGACCAGAACGCGCGAACTTCCGGTACCACGTCTCGTACTCGACTCGCGCCCGGACCTCGCGGATCGCCGCGGCGCCGCCGCTGCTGCGCCGCTTCACGCCATGCGTCGGGCACGTTGTCGTCGATCCACGCGTGCACGGCAGCGACGACCTCCGTGGCCGGCGTCTCCGGGCCGACCCCGAGAGGGCCGTCGGTCTCGAGCGTCGCGAGCAGCTCGCGGCGCAACACCTTCCCGACCTCGTTGCGCGGGAGCTCGTCGACACGATGGAAGGCCACCGGCACCTTGTACGCGACGAGCTGCGCGCGGGACACCGCGTCCAGCTCGCCGGGATCGGCATCGCCGACGAAGAAGGCCACCGGCACCTCGCCCAGACGCGCGTCCGACACGCCCACCACGGCCACGTCACGCACACCGGACGCATTGCGCAGCGCCTCCTCGATCTGCGCCGGGAGCACCTTGTTGCCACCGCGATTGATGACGTCCGAGACGCGACTCTCGATCCACACGAATCCGTCCGAGTCGACGCGGGCGAGGTCACCGGTGCGCAGGTAGCCCTCGGCGTCGAGCCGGTCTGCCAGCCCGCCCCCGCCGAGGTAGCCCGACGCCATCCGGGGCAGGCGCACGGTCAATTCACCTACCTGCTCCTCGGGAAGCGGGCCGTCGTCGTCGCCGACCACCTTGATCTGCACGCCGGCATGCGGTCGTCCGACGGCGCCGACCTTCTCCGGATGCTCACGGGCGTCGGCCGCGGTCCAGCCGATGACCTCGCCGATCTCCGCCTGCCCGTACCCGTTCAGCACCATGACGCCGAACCGGTCGGCGAAGCGGCGCGCCTCAACCGGCAGGAGCGGCGCGGTAATACTGCGCACGTAGCGCAGCGGCGCGAGATCCCCGATCTTCTCGTCGTCGGTGAGCATCGTGATCGCCGCGGGCGGCAGGACGGTCGAGCTGATGCCGAACCGACGCACCAGCTCGCTGAAGACGCCGGTCTCGAACCGCTCCATGATCACGATCGCCGCGCCTGCTCGCAGCCCGAACAGGACGTTGTAGATCCCGGCGTTGAGCGCGAGGGAGACCGGGATCAGGTTCGGGGTCGGCGGCCGCTCCCGCCCGCGACCCGGCGGTCGCAGCTCGCCGAGCACCCGATCGAGCAGCTCGACGTACTCGGCATGCGTATGGAGGATGGCTTTCGCCTCGCCGGTCGTCCCCGACGTCCACTGCACGAAGGCGGCGTCGGGCTCGCATCGGGTGCCTCCGTCGAGCGCGTGGATGCCGTCGGGCCGGACCAGCGCGGCGGCGCCGACCGTGCCCAGCGACCGCTCGACTTCGGGCTCCGGCGCGCGCCAGTTGACGGGAACGAACACGGCGCCCGCGAGCCACACACCGAACATCGTGGTGACCATGTCGGGCCCGTTCGGGAGCTGTACCGCGACGGGCTGGCCCGACTCCACGCCGGCGTCGCGGAGCTGCTTCGCCGACATCGCGGCAGCCCGGCGCGCCTCCCCCGCGGTCACAGAGCTCGCGATCGTGTGCAGCAGCGGCGCGTCGTCGTCGAACGGATGCGAGACGAGCAGGTCGGCCAGGCTCACGCGTACGTTGTATACAACATCGGCCGAGCGGCTCGACAAGGAGACGTGTGTCCGACGGTCCGTCGATCACCGACGAAGGGGTCGCCCGCCTGCGGGCGCGGATCGGCGTCCCGCAACCGCATCCCCAGCCGCCGCACTACCGGTGCCCGAACGAGGACGCGTTCCGCCAGGTCGCCGAGGCGTACGGCGACGACAACCCGCTCTGGTGCGACCCCGCTTACGCGGCGACCAGCCGCTGGGGCGGACCGGTCGCGCCGCCTCCCCTCGTCGGCGGCGACACGCTGATCGGCGACAACGAGGTAGCGAAGCTCACCGACGAGGATCAAGCGCTGCTCAAGGGCGATCCGATCCGGGGCGCCCACGCGTTCTACTCGGGCAGCTTCCGCGAATGGTGGGCGCCGCTGCGACCGGGCACTCCGGTAGCACGCCGCAACGCGCTCGTCGGCGTGCACGACAAGGGCAGCGAGTTCGCCGAGCGCGCCGTGCACGAATGGACTGCAGAGGTGTTCGCCGCGCCGGACGAAGTGCTGTCGGCGCAATACCGCCTGATGATCCGCACCGAGCGGACGAAGGCCGAGGAGCGCGGCAAGTACGACGAGACGTCGATCGATCCGTACACGGACGAGCAACTGCGTGCGATCGACGAGAGCTACGCGTCGGAACCGGCGCGCCGGCGTGGAGCCGAGCCGCGCTGGTGGGAGGACGTCGACGAGGGCGACGAGATCGGCCCGCTCGTCAAGGGGCCGCTGCGCGTGACCGACATGGTGTGCTGGCACGTCGGGATGGGCATGGGCCTCTACGGCGTGAAGGCGCTGCGTCTCGGGTACGAGCAGCGTCGGCGGGTCCCCCGCTTCTTCCGTCCCGACGACCTGAACGTCCCCGACGTGCAGCAACGCGTGCACTGGGATGCCGAGTGGGCTCGCCGGGCCGGCAACCCGACGGTGTACGACTACGGACGCATGCGCGGGACGTGGCTGATCCACCTGTGCACCGACTGGATGGGCGACGACGCGTGGCTCTGGAAGCTCGGCTGCCAGTTCCGCCGGTTCAACTACGTCGGCGACACGCACTGGATGCGCGGACGCGTCGTGCGCAAGGAGCTCGTCGAAGGCGACCGGCCGGCGGTCGAGCTCGAGCTGACGGGCGAGAACCAGCGGGGAGAGACCACGACCCCGGGGCACGCGACCATCCTGCTGCCGAGCCGCGAGCACGGGCCGGTGAGGCTGCCCGAGCCTCCCGGCCGCGCGAAGGCGTGCCAGGAGGCTCTCGACGCGCTCGTCGACCGCTTCGCCGAGGAGCACGCATGAAGGACTACCCCGAACCGCCCGAGGGTCTGGCCGTCGAGCACGAAGGGGCCGTGTTGGGTCTCCGCCTCGACCGACCGGACCGCCGCAACGCGCTCACCGACGAGATGGTCCTGACGCTGATCGAGACGATCGAGGCCGCGGGCAGCGACGAGTCCGTCCGTGTGATCGCATTGTCGGGAACGGGCGACGACTTCTGCTCGGGCTTCGACCTCGGGCAGCGCGGCCAGCGAGACGGCAAGTCTGCCGCCGGCGCGGCCCGCGCCGGCGAGACGCAGCGGCGGATGCGCTGGCAGGTGAACCGCCTCATCCCGACCATGCTCGAGACGCAGACGCCCATCGTCACCGCCGCGAAGGGTTGGATCATCGGTCTCGGCCTGCACCTGGTGCTCGCGTCCGACTTCGCCGTCGTCGCCGACGACGCGCGGCTCCGGGCGCCGTTCGCGACCATGGGGTTCACGCCCGACTCGGGAGGCTCGTGGCTCCTCCCCCGGCTGGCCGGCGTCGCGCGCGCCAAGGAGATGCTCATGCTGGGCCACGACGTCACGGGCGCGCAGGCGGCGTCGTGGGGAATGTTGCATCGCACTGCTCCTGCGGCTGATGTCGATTCAGTTGGACGAGAGCTGGTCGACGAGCTCGCGTCCGCCGCCACGGTCGCGGTCGGGCTCTCGAAGCTGCTCATCCACCGCGGACTGGGGGTCGACCTCGAGCGACACCTCGCCGACGAGGCACTCGCGATCGAGCTCTCGAGCCGCTCCGAGGACTTCCACGAGTACTCCCGGGCGCGGCGCGAGAAGCGCGATCCGAAGTTCGAGGGCCGCTGACGAGCGCAGCCATATCGGGCATCACGAACGATCTCGGCTATGCCACCGACTGAGCCGCGGACTGGATCAGGCCGGCAACCTCGTCGGGATGCGAAACCATCCCTACATGACCTGACACGAGCTCTGAGGTAGTGGCGCCCATGCGCTTGGCGAAGAGACGCTCGACGTCGGGCGGGATCACCTCATCGTTCTGTGCGACCGCGAACCAGGTGGGAACGTCGTTCTTCCACGCAGGGGTCCCCATCACTTCCTCGAGAGCGCTCGCGGGGAGAGGCTGCTGCACGGCATACATGACGTTCGCTTCGATCGGATCAACATCCGCCGCAAAGTGCTGCACGAAGTCATCTTGGGGAAGCCAGGCGAAGCCCTTTTCATCGATGCGCAAATGCGCTAACGCCGGGGTCGGCTCACCTTGCGCGAGCAACGCGCCAATCGATTCGCCTGCATCGAGGCCGAAGCCCGAGATGTACACCAGCCCGACAATGTTCGGAGCATCCGGGCCAAGCGCAGTCATGATCTGACAGCCGTAGGAGTGTCCGGCAACAAGGGTCGGGCCCGTGAGCGCCGCCAGCACCTGCCGAAGCCGTGCGACATTGGCCTCGAGTGTCGTCAGTGGAAACTGCGGCGCCGTCACGTTGTAACCCGCTTTTTGCAGGAGCCTGATGACACCGCTCCAACTGGAACCGTCCGCCCACGCACCATGCACCAGGACAATGTTCGGTTGCTCACTCATTCGGTTACCCCTTCCGTGTTGTCATTGCGTACGAGCGCGACTGCTTCGCGGTGGCTGAGCTCCGAGCCGGCGGCAAAGGCCTCCGTGTAGTCCTTGGCATCGATCTCCTGCTCGACGCGCGTCACCAGCTCGGCCTCGCGCCGCCGTGTCGAGGGCCACGCCCGGAGGCCGGCACGCAGCCGCAACCCATCGGTGGCACCGAGCGCCATCGCAGCCCGCCGTGCGTCGCCTTCGGCCAGGGCCCATTGGGCAGAGGCGACAAGAGCGAAGGTGACGACGAGAGCGCTCAGCTCGGTTTCCTCGCTCGCCTCCACCGACTCCGTCAGCAGAGCCAGAGCATCATCGAGATCGCCCGCCGTCACCGCGAGCGAGGCGAGTTGCGTTCGCGCCGTGGACTCGAGCCAGCTGTTGTCGAACTGTCCGCCCAGCTGGTTCACCTCGGCGAGGTGTGTGCGCGCGGCGTCGTCTCGGCCGAGCGCCATCTCCGTCATTCCCACTGTCAAAGCGGCAAACGCCATGAACGGCTCGTTCTGCCGGCGGAAGCCGTCGAGGGCCGTCGACGCGGCCTGAAGCGCTCCGTCGAAGTCATCCTCGATCGGCAGGATCCACGAGAGCGCCAGGTGGGCTGCGCTCTCGAGATAGGGATCGTCGATGCGGCCCTGGAGTCGCTCGAGTCCCTCGACTGCGGCCAGCGCGCTCTCGTCGTCGCCCACTTCGACGGCAGTCACTGCCGACGTGAACAGCAACTCCGCTTGGGCGCGGTCGTCCAGTGCGTCGGCTCTCCGCTGCACCTCGTCGATCCAGGCTCGACCCTCGGGCATGCGCCCGCGCATCTGCCAGTACAGCCAGAGGATGCGGAACATGTGTGGGAGCGGCGTGATGTCGTTGGTCAGGAACCAACGGATGGCGATTCGTAAGTTCTCCTCCTCGGTTCGCAACTGCTCGGCCCACTCCGCCTGTTGCTCCGCGGGCCAGTCGGCGTTCTCTACGAGCGAACCGAAGTAATGCGCGTGCCGCTCCTCGACGTCGGCCCGGTCGGCGCTGGCACCAAGCTGCTCGGCGGCCAACTCTCGCACAGCTTCGAGCATTTGGAACCTTGGCCCGGCATCGGTCGCGTCGACCTGCACGAGGCTGTGCCCGGCGAGTGCATCGAGCAGATCGAGCGCCGCGTCTTCCGTCAGATCGGACACCCGCGCGGCCGCGTCGACCGTCCACCCGCCTGCGAAGACCGACAGGACGGCCAGCATGTGCCGCTCGGCGTCCTCGAGCAGCCCGACGCTCCATTCAACGGTCGCGCGCAGGGTGCGTTGACGTTCGGGAAGGTCGACCGGGCCGGCACCCAGGGCGTCGAGGCGATTTTCGAGCCGAGCGAGCAATGCACTTGGCTCGAGCAATCGAGTACGCGCCGCTGCGAGCTCGATGGCGAGCGGCAGACCATCCAGGCGCCGGCAAATCTGGACAACGGCCGACGTGTTGTCCTCGGTCAGGGCGAAGTCGTAGCGGACGGCCTGCGCTCGATCGACGAACAGTCGCACGGCAGGCAGCGAGGCCAACGCTTCCATCGGCGGCCGCTCCGAGAACGCAGGCACCGTCAGCGGACGGACCGGATACTCCCGCTCGGCCCGGATCCGAAGCACGGTACGGCTCGTCGCCAGGATCTCGAGTCCGGGGCACCGGGCCAAGAGCTGGTCGAGCTCGGGCGCGACGCCCACGACCTGTTCGAGGTTGTCCAGCACGAGCAACGTGGGCGTCTCCCCGAAGTGCTCGACCAGGACATCCAGCGGTCCGCGAGCGCCCTCGACGGTCGCACCTACCGCGGTAGCGATGCGAGGCAGCACCAGCTCGGGCTCAGCGATCGCCGCGAGCGGCAGGAACACCGTCCCTTGCGGATAGCGATCGTCGAGTTGTTCACCCACCGCGATCGCCAGCCGCGTCTTGCCGATGCCGCCGGGGCCCGTGAGGGTGACCAACCGGACTTCGGGTTTCTGGAGCAGTTCCGAGACCTCGGCGATGTCGTGCTCGCGTCCGATCAACGACGTCGACGTCAGCGGGAGGGAGCGCTCGCTCCGCCGTTCGGTGGCGGGAGCGGACGACGCCGAAGGCTCGGCGAGACCAACGGAAGTCGTGAACCGCTCGCTCAGCAGCAAGGCGAGGTCGTCTCGGACCAGTCGCCCGAGCTCCCGTGGGCTACGGAACGAACGGTATGAGTCGGTTCCCTCCTTCTGGAGCTCGCCGATCATGGCCGTCAGCCGAGGTTCCTGCTCGGGTGCCGGTGTCTTGACGTACAGGAGCCGGGGAATCGAATGGGACAGTCGGAACTCGTCCTCCAGACCCGAGATGTCCATGCCGGGCCCGATCCAGCCGTACCGCTGCCAGTACAGACCGATGAAGATGTCGGACTGTGCCAGGTAGGCCCGGTACAGCTCGCGAGGTGGGTGCGGTCGAGCGCCGAGCTCGAACAGCACCGGCGTGAGTCGGAGCGATGAGATCGCACGGGCCACCGCGGCACGCTCGTCGGCGAGCTCGGCCAGCGTGGAGCTCACGAAAACGCGGAGACGCTGATCGGGCGTCCGGATCTCTGCCGGGCCTTCCTGCTGTTCCGTCATGCATCCGTCCTCGAGACGATCAGCCATCGAAGTCTGGACGGGTCGCCCCTTGGACAGCAACACACGGAGTCCATACCGATTCGGTTCGGACCGGCGTGGCGGTTGTCCCCGCGCCGTGGCCGGGTCAGGCTTTCGCGGACGTACCCGCCGTTGCGTCGAACACCCACGACGACGTGCCGCTCAGACGCATGAACGCGAGCTCAGGCGGCTCGGGCGCAGGCTCGGCGGACTCGTCGACGGCGAGCTCGATCACGACGCTCGCGTCGCTGACCGCCACACCGGCCAGCTGCGCGCGCCGGTCGACGGCGTGGGCCATGGCCTCGATGCCGCCGCGTTCCCCCCGCGAGCAGCCCGAGCCAGCCCGGATTGGCCGGGTCGAGCAGCCCGCCGGCGACCGGTGTCATCTCGAGCCTGACGCGCGCGCCGTCTGCGTCGACCTCGACCGTACGCTCGAAACCCGGCGGCAGCGCCGGGTGCAACGTGAACACCGTCGCCAGCGCGTCGACCCCGCCGCCATCCAAGCCGAGCGCTTCGACCAACCGCTCGCTCGCAACCCAACCCGCCCCGATCCACTGGCTGGCCATGATCTCGCGCGCCGTCTCCGGATCGAGGCGGTCCGCCAACGACAGCTCGGCCGAGCTCGTAAGGAGGTGCACCTGCTCCTGGAACTCGCGTGCCACCGCCACAAGCGTGCCGTGAGAGAGGTCGGCGAGCCGGAACGCCGGGTCGAACGGCCCGCGGTAGTCCGGGTTCCCGCCCGGTTCCGCGTCCGCCGGGCGCTCGTTCGGTACCGACGCGAGCGGCAGGTCGGCGACGCGGAGGGTGTGGGGAGCGGGCCCGATCGGCTCGTTCTGCTGGTCGATCGTGATCGTCCAGTGACAATGCGGCTCGCGATCCGAAGGGACACGCGGTGGACGGTGGATCGGCCGGATCCGGGCGCGTGGGTTCGTGGCCAAGGCGGTACCGTCGAACGTCGGGTCCTCGATGTGGTGGCACATGCCGACGACGCGCGCCTCGCCGTGCGGCTCGACGTCCATGAGCGCGCCGCAATGGTCCAACCAGAAGGCGCCGTGCTGCTCGTCGGTGAGCTCGTAGCTGACACCCATGTACTGGTGCACGAAGCCGACGTCGAGCTGGAGCCCTTTCATGATCGCCCCGACGCCGTCGCCCTCGATGCCCATCAGCCGCCGCATCCGGCCCGTGTACGTCGGGCTGGCACCAAGCCACTCGTCGATGGCGACGTCGTCGACGGTGTCGATGCCGGCGCGCACGGCCACCTGCGGCATCAGGGCCCGGTCGATGAGGTGCCCGACCATCATGTACTCGAGCACCACCGCGACCAGCTGGTCACGGGTCAGGTCACCGAGTCCGGGCACGTCGCATAACGTATGCAATCGTGGCGACGGTGGGCCAGCGCGACCAGACCGCAAGCGACCCGCTCCCCTCCCCCGGGCAGCTCGTGCGCCGGAGCAGCGGGGAGCACGCCGCCGTGTACATCCGCCGGTTGATCTTCGAGGGCCGGCTCCGACCGGGGGAGAGGATCCCCCAGGAGCAGATCGCGCAGGCGCTGGGCGTGAGCCGCATCCCGGTACGCGAGGCGCTCATCGCGCTCGAGCGGGAGGGCTGGGTCACGATCGAGATGCATCGCGGCGCGTTCGTCAACGCCCTCGACGAGCAGGCGGCGCGCGACACCTACGAGCTGTTCGGGCTCGTGTACGGATTCGCGGTCCGCAGCGCGATCGGCCGGGCGAGGCCCGACCTGGGCGAGCGCGTCGAAGAGATCGCGCGCCGGATCACGAGGACCGACGATCCCGAGGAGATCCAGCGGCTGACGATCGCCTTCCACGCCGCGATCGTCGACGCCGCCGCCTCGCCGCGCATCAAGGTCGTGCTGCGGGCGATGTCCGGGCTCCTCCCGGGTAACTTCTTCGCCCTCGTGCCCGGCGCGATCGAGATCGAACGGAAGGGCCTGGACGATATCGCCACTGCCGTCGCCGACGGCGACGCGGACAAGGCGAGCGACGGATATGAGCGCATGATGGGTCGCCAGGGTGAGCTCGTCGTGCAGCTGTTCACGGACCGCGGGCTGTTCGGGAAGTTGACGACGTGAGTGTGAACGCCGACGACCTCATCCTCGTCTCCGTCGACGACCACATCTGCGAACCGGCCGACATGTTCGACGCCCACGTCCCGGCGAAGTACCGCGACCGGATGCCACGGGTCGTCGACGAGGCCGACGGCTCCCAGCAGTGGTTCTACGGCGACCTCCGGGGCCGCAACCTCGGGCTCAACGCGGTCGCGGGGAAGCCGCCGGAGATGTTCAACGTCAACCCCAACCGCTACGAGGAGATGCGGCCCGGCTGCTACGACGTGCACGAGCGCGTGCGCGACATGTCCGCCGGCGGTCAGCTCGCGGGCCTCAACTTCCCCAACTGGACCGGCTTCTCGGGTCAGGTGCTCAACGCCGGCCCGGACCGTGACGTGAACCTCGTCATGATCCAGGCGTACAACGACTGGCACGTCGACGAGTGGTGCGGCGCGTATCCGGAACGCTTCATCCCGTGCGGGATCCTGCCGCTGTTCGACGTCGAGGAGGCGGCCGAGGAGGTACGGCGTCTCGACGGCAAGGGCTGCCACGCGGTCACGTTCTCGGAGAACCCGGCCGGCCTCGGGATGCCGAGCATCCACACCGACGCGTGGGACCCACTGTTCGCGGCGTGCTCCGACACCGGAACGGTCCTGTGCTGCCACGTCGGGTCGTCGTCGAAGAGCGCGTCGACGGCACCTGACGCCCCGCCGCCGGTGCCGATGAACCTGTCGTCGGCGATGAGCATCTTCACGCTCGGCGACCTGCTGTGGGCAGACTTCTGGCACCGCTTCCCGAAGCTGCGCTTCGCGCTGACCGAAGGCGACATCGGGTGGATCCCGTACTTCCTCCAGCGGGGCGAGCACACCCTCGATCGCCACAACGCCTGGATGGGGCACGAGCAGCCGCAGGGGCTCCGGCCGAGCGAGCTGTTCCGGGAGCGGATCCTGTGCTGCTTCATCGAGGACCGGGTCGGGGTGAAGCTGCTCGACGAGTTCAACGTCGACAACGTGTGCTGGGAGTCGGACTACCCGCACTCCGACAGCTCGTGGCCCACCGCCCCCGAGCGACTCGAGGTGCTGTTCGCAGACCTCGACCCCGAGATCGTCGCCAAGCTCACCCACGACAACGCCATGAAGCACTACCAGTTCGAACCGTTCCGTACCCGTGATCCGGAGCGGTGCACGGTCGGCGCGTTGCGAGCCGAGGCCACCGACGTCGACACGGTCACACGTGTCGGCCGGCTAGCCGACGAGCGCGACGTGGCGACGTGGAAGCGGATGACCGGTGCGGCCTCGCGGCCTCGGTCCTGATCGCGGCATGAACCGGGACCAGCTGCGATCACTCTTCGACCTGACGGGACGGGTCGCGATCGTCACCGGAGGGACCCGCGGCATCGGGCGATCGATCGCCGAGGGCTTCGCCGCCTCCGGCGCCCGTGTGGCCGTCGCCAGCCGCAAGGCCGACGCGTGCGAGGAGACCGAGGCGGCGCTGCGTGCCTTGGGCGGCGACGCGATCGGCGTGCCCACGCATGTCGGCGACCTCGAGGGCCTCGCCGCGCTCGTCGACCGCACGGTCGACGAGTTCGGCCGCCTCGACATCGTCGTCAACAACGCCGCCACGCCGTTGCGCGAAGACCTTGGCCGGTTCACGCCCGAGGCGTACGAGAAGGCGATGGAGGTGAACCTGCGAGGCCCCGTCTTCCTCGTGCAGGAGGCACTCCCCCACCTCCGCGGCAGCCCGTCCGCCGCGGTGATCAACGTGATCTCCGCGGGCGCGTTTCTGCCCTCGCCGTTCATCGCGACGTACGGGGCGACGAAGGCGGCGCTCTTGTCGTTCACCCGGTCGATGGCCGAAGAGTTCGCCCCCCTCGGGATCCGTGTGAACGCGCTCGCTCCCGGTGCGGTCGACACGGAGATGATGCGCAAGAACTCTCCCGAGGCTCAGGAGCAGATGGCGCAGTCGAGCTTCCAGCGCCGCATGGCGCATCCCGACGAGATCGTGGGGCCGGCGTTGTTCTTGGCCTCCGACGCGGCCAGCTTCGTCACCGGGCAGGTGCTGATCGCCGACGGCGGCCTCGTCGCCGCCCGCTGACAGTCCTCTACGCTTGTGAGGTTGTGAAAGGCGATCGCGTCGAGATCCTGGTCGACACCGGGAACGAGGTCCGCGGCTTCGAGGTGATCGCCACCCGCGAAGGTCGCCGGGTGGACGTGGTCATCGCCCGGGGAACGGTCGAGGTCGCCGAGGTCACCCGCGGCGGTCAGGTGGTGCGCTCGGCGCGCTTCATGGCCAGCCGGGTGGTCGCCGTCGTCGAGCATCCCGCCTCGCAGGACGCCCGTTCGGGCTGACGGCGCCGACGGGCGAGAGTCGGCTCAGGTCCGCGTGTCCTCGAGCCACTCGGGCATGTCGATCGGCGGGTTCGGCAGCTGGCGGACGCCCCGCTCGGCGAGCATCCGCTCGTAGCCCTCGAGGTCGGCGGGGAAGGACCGCGGGTCGCCCATCATCACCTCGAACAGCGTGACGCCCTCGGGCCCGGCGACGAACGGCCCGAACGTGTCGCCCTGATCGAGCGCGATGTGGGTGCCGGCCGGGCAACGTACGTCGCCGCACGTCATCTCGCCCTCGAGCACGAACACGACGTGGTCGCTGTTATGACCGTGCGGCTGCACGATCATCCCCGGGTCCCACTGGGCATAGAGCGACAGGAAGCGGGGCGAGAAGTCGAGCCACTTCTCGCGCACCGACGCCGCGTGATCGCCGTGCTGCTGGCGGCGCACCTCCTGCCACGAGAAGTCGTCGAGATGTCGAATGCGCGGACCGCCGGGCATGAGTCTCCTCTCATGGGAGCACGATCGCGACGAGGCTACGCCCGCTGTCCTCCCGGCATTCATCGTCGCTTCATGATCGTGTTGCCATCGTGCACGCGTGTCGGAGAGCACGGCTTTGCGTGTCTCGACGACCCCGGCGCGCGGCGAGGTGCCCACCCCATCTCGCCCGCGTCGGACCTTCGCGCCGGTGTGGTGGGCGGTCCTCGGGATCATGGTCGTGTCCCTCGGCCTCGAGTGCTGGGCCGTGACTCATGACCTGCCGTACTCGGGCGTGGACGAGCCGACGTTCGTCCGGCCCGCGGTCCACATGGCGGCCACGGGTGACTTCGACCCGTACTGGTTCGGGCACCCCGGCTCGACAACCATTTACCCGCTCGCCGGCATCTACCACGGGTGGGACGCGGTCGCCCACGGCGCGCCGGTGTTCTCGTCCGACGCCCGGATCGCCGAGCGGTTCGCGACCGACCCCGGCACCTTCTATCTGATCGGGCGCTTGTGGTCGATCGCCTACGCGGTCGCGGCGATCCCGCTCGTGTTCCTCCTCGGCCGTCGGTGCTTCTCCACCGCCGTCGGGCTCGCAGGCGCGGCGTTGTGGGTGGTACTTCCGTTGGCCGTCTCCTACGGACGTGTCGTGCGGACCGACAGCGCCGGCGTGTTCTTCGCTCTCCTTGCGCTGCTGCTGATCGTGCGGCTGCTCGATCGCGCCTCGGTACGCGACTACGTCCTCGCCGGGATCGTGCTCGGCCTCGGCATCTCGTCGCGGTACTTCCTCGTGACCATCCTCGCCGCGCTCGTCGTCGCCGGTGTCATCGCGATTTGGCGCCGCGTCCCGGGCGCGTCGATCCGCCGCATTGCGGTCGGTGTGGGTGCCTCCATCGCCACGTTCGTCATCACGACGCCGTACTTCCTCCTCGACTGGTCGACCGCGCGCGCCAGCCTCGCCAACGAGAACACCTCCAACCTCGGCCATGACGGCTTGTCGCCGGTCGGGAACCTCCGCTGGTACCTGGGCAGCGCGATCCCCAAGTCACTCACGTGGCCCGTGGCGTTGCTGGCCGTGATCGGCATCGTGGTCGCACTCCGGCATCGGAGCGACTCCCGCCGGCTCGTGCTGCTCGCGGGAGTCACGACGTTCGTCGTGGCGATCAGCATGTCCGAGTTGCACTGGGAGCGCTGGCCGCTCCCGATCCTGCCCGTCGTCGTCCTGTTCGCGGTGGACGGGATCGCGTGGCTCACCTCGGAGGCGAGCGTGCACCTCGGGAAGCCTGCGCTCTCCCCCGCGTTTGCCATCGCCGGCGTCGTGCTGGTCGCGCTCTGGCCCGCCAAGGACGTGATCAGGCTGAACCTGCGCGAATCGCGACCGAGCACGCGGGTCGTCGCTCGACGGTGGATCGAGGCGAACGTCCCGCCGGGCAGCGCGCTGGTGAAGGAGCTCAAGACGGCGCCCCTGGACGACACCGATCTTCGCTGGATGGAACGGAACACCTTGACCCGTGACGGGTGGACGCTCGATCAGTACGTCGACGACGGCTTCCACTACTTCGTCACCAACCCGGGTATCAGCGGCACGTTCTCCACCCAGCCGCGCCGCTACCCGGTGCAGGCGCGCTTCTACCGGGAGCTTCGGCGGGACGGCTGCCTCCTGCACGTCTTCCGACCCGACTCGTACCGGGACGGCCCCGTGATCCGCGTCTACGAGGTCTCGGACCCCGATAGCACCTCGGCCGCGGCGCGCTCGCCGGACTGCACCGCGCCGTCCATATAGCCGGCCCAGATCGTCGCCGTCTCGGCCCCGGCCCAGTGAATACGCCCGATCGGTGCCCGCAACGCGCGGCCGTACCGGGTCCACACGCCGGGCGGGAAGAACGCGCCGTAGCAGCCACGCGTCCACTCTTCGTCCGACCAGTCCAGGTCGACGAGGCCGCCCG
>CAWIJM010000002.1:0-46297 GCA_963836445.1 uncultured Actinomycetes bacterium | reverse complement strand
CATCAAGGTCGAGTCACCGGACGGTGACGGCCTGCGCGACCTCGGCTGGCGCGACCCGAGCGACGGGGAAGGGCTGTGGTGGAAGTTCGTCGGCCGGGGCAAGCGCAGCGTCGTGCTCGATCTCAAGACCGACGACGGCCTGGCGCACATGCGCCGGCTCGTCGACGACGCCGACGTGCTCGTGGAGAACTTCCGCCCGGGGACGCTCGAGCGCCTCGGACTGGCGCCGGACGATCTCTTCGCCCGCAACCCCGGGCTCGTGGTCCTCCGCGTGACCGGCTTCGGGCAGGACGGCCCCTACGCCGGCCGTCCCGGGTTCGCGACCTTGGCGGAGGCGATGAGCGGGTTCGCCGCCATCAACGGCGAGCCCGACGGGCGCCCGCTCCTGCCGCCGATCGCGCTCACCGACGAGATCGCCGCCGTCGTCGGGGCGTTCGCCGTGATGGTCGCGCTGCGCCACCGCGACCGCACGGGCGAAGGTCAGGTGATCGACGTGAACCTGCTCGAGTCGATGCTCCAGTGCATGGGCGCGCTCCCGAGCGTCTGGGCACACCGCGGTGAGCTCCAACCCCGGCTCGGATCCGGCATCCCGTACACCGTCCCCCGCGGGACGTACCGCTGCGCCGACGGGGTGTGGGTCGCGGTGTCGACGTCCACCGACTCCGTCGCCCGGCGCGTCCTCGCCCTCATCGGCGTCGACGGCGACGAACGGTTTGGAACCTTCGTCGGCCGCATGGAGCACCGGGACGAGCTCGAGGCCGCGCTGGCCGGCTGGATCGCAGCCCGCCCCTCGGCCGACGTGCTGGCGGCGTTCGAGGCCGCGCACGCGGCGGCGGCGCCCGTGTACACGATGGCCGACCTCGCCCGCGATCCCCACGTGCAAGCGCGGGGGGTGCTGGCGGAGGTCGACGGGGTGGTGATGCCGGGCCCGGTCGCCCGCCTCAGCCGCACTCCCGGCCGCATCGCCGGCCCGGGTCGACCGCTCGGCGCCGACACCGACGAAGTGCTCTCGGAAACAGCTCGCCCCGAGGAGGTTGAGTAGAGAACCCGCGCGCCGGGCGCCCCAACGGTCTCCTCGGGACGAACGGCAGTCAGTATCCACCATTCTCCACAGGTTTTCCACCCTGCCCTGTGGAGAACTCTGTGGCGCACGCTCCGTACCCGTGCGCTACATATGGTGACCAGCGGCACACAGGACCAAAAGGGGGCCCCCGGTGGAGCAGGTGACGAACGAGATGCTCGCCGAGCAGACGCGGGGGCAGACGATCCCCAGCCGATTCCTCCAAACCGTCCGGGCCCGGCCCGACGCGGTGGCGCTGCGGGCGAAGGACGGTGACGGCTGGCAGGAGAGCACGTTCGCCGAGTACGCCGAAGACGCGTGCCGGGTCGCGGCCGGGCTCCAGGAGCTCGGCGTCGGACGTGGCGATCGGGTCGTGCTCATGATGCGCAACCGGCCCGAGTTCTTCGTCGCCGACATGGCCGCGTTGCTGGTCGGCGCGACGCCGATCTCGATCTACAACTCGTCCGCCCCCGAGCAGGTGCAGTACCTCGCGGGCCACTCCGACGCCAAGGTCGCCATCCTCGAGGACGTCGGCTACCTCGAACGGTTCCTCAAGGTGCGTTCCGAGCTCCCCGCCCTCGAGCACATCGTCCTCATGGAAGACCCCGACGGCGTCGCGCCCGACGACGTGCACGCCTGGGAGCCGATGTTGGGGTTGGATCCCGTCGACATCGAGGCCGCGAGCAAGGTGGTGCAGCCCTCCGACCTCGCGACCGTCATCTACACGTCGGGGACCACCGGGCCGCCGAAGGGCGTGATGCTCGATCACGCCAACATCTGCTGGACCGCCGAGAGCCTGCGCCTCACGCTCGCGCACGTCTCGCCCGAAGGCCGGCGGCTGGTGTCGTACCTGCCGATGGCGCACATCGCCGAGCGGATGACGTCCTACTACCAGCAGGCGATGTTCGGCTACGAGGTGACCTCGTGTCCCGAGGCGCGCGATGTGGCTTCGTACCTGCCCCAGGTGCGGCCCGAGATCATCTTCGCGGTGCCGCGCATCTGGGAGAAGGTGTACGCCGGCATCCAGGCGATCATCGCCGCCGACCCGCAGCAGAAGGAGTCGTTCGAGCACGCGTTGGAGACGGGCGACGACAGCGTGCTGGGCCCGGTCCGCGAGCTCCTCGGTCTCGACCAGGTGATCTCCGCGATCACCGGCGCGGCGCCGATCCCGATCGAGATCCTGCAGTTCTTCCGCGCCCTCGGCGTGCCGCTGGCCGAGATCTACGGCATGTCGGAGTCGTCGGGACCGATGACGTTCGACGCCGTCGAGGTGCGCCTCGGAACGGTGGGCCGAGCGATCCCGGGCTGCGAGGTGAAGCTGGCCGAGGACGGCGAGGTGATCTGCCGGGGCGGCAACGTGTTCCGCGGCTACCTGAACGACCCCGCCAAGACGGCCGAGGCGCTCGACGCCGACGGCTGGCTCCACTCCGGCGACATCGGCGAGTTCGACGACGACGGCTACCTGAAGATCGTCGACCGCAAGAAGGAGCTGATCATCACGGCCGGCGGCAAGAACATCTCACCGGCCAACCTCGAGGCGGCCCTCAAGGCGTTCCCGCTGATCGGCCAGGCGGCCGTGATCGGCGACGGCCGTCCCTTCGTCTCCGCCCTGGTCGTGCTCGACACCGACATGGCGCCGGCGTGGGCGAAGCAGCACGGCGTCGGCGGCGCGTCGCTGGCCGAGCTGGCCGAGAACCCCGACATGCGTGCCGAGATCGAGCGATCGGTCGCCGAGGCGAACCAGCGGTTCAACAGCGTCGAGCAGGTGAAGAAGTTCGTGCTGCTCGGCGAGGAGTGGCTCCCCGACTCCGAGGAGCTGACGCCGACGATGAAGCTCAAGCGCCGCGGCATCCACACCAAGTACGCCGACGTGATCGAGGCGCTCTACCAGCGCTGACCTATGTGCGCATCGGGGACTTACGGCGGTGCTCGATCGCGAGGTCGGCGATGTCGGACATGATCTCGGCGAGCTTGTAGTCCTTCGGGGTGAAGACGTGGGCGACGCCCTCGTCGACCAGCTTGCGTTGATCGGCGTCCGGGATGATCCCGCCGACGACGACGGGCACGTCGACGTCCGCGCTCGCGCAGCAGGCGCACCGTCTCCGGCACGAGCAGTAGATGCGATCCCGACAGGATCGACAGGCCGACGACGTCGACGTCCTCGTCGCCCGCCGCCGCTGCGATCTGCTCCGGCGTCAACCGGATCCCCTGGTACACGACCTCCATGCCGGCGTCGCGCGCCGCCACTGCGATCTGCTCGGCCCCGTTCGAGTGGCCGTCGAGCCCGGGCTTGCCGACGAGGATCCGGATCGGACCGCCGAGCTCGCCGGCGGCCGACCGCACGCGGTCGCGCACCTTCACCATCTCCTCGACAGGCGCCGCCGCTACCGCGCCCACGCCCGTCGGGGCGCGGTACTCGCCGAACACCTCGCGCAGCACGCCCGCCCACTCGCCGACCGTCCCGCCGGCCTGAGCGAGCTCGATGGTGGCCGGCGTCAAGTTCTCGTCGGTGGCCGCGACCTGACGCACGCGCTCGAGCGCGCGCGCCCACGCCGGTTCGTCGCGCTGCGGTGCGCCACTGCTCGAGGTGGTCGATCTGCTCTGCCTCGGCGGCCGGGTCGAGCTCGAGGATGTACGCCCCGCCGCCCTCGTACCCCGACACGAGCGGTGACGGCGCCGTCTCCGTGAACATGTTCACGCCGACGACGGGGAGCTCGCCCGACTCGATCTTGCGCACCCGCTCGGCGTGGCTCTGTACCAACCGGCCCTTCATCGCGTCGATCATCTCGAACGAACCGCCGCCGTCGAGCACCCACTGGAGCTCGGCCTCGGCGGCGTCGACGAGCTCACCGGTCTTCGCCTCGACGACCTTCGACCCCGCGAACAGGTCGTCGTACTCGAGCAGGTCGGTCTCGTAGGCGAGAACCTGCTGCATGCGCAGCGACCACTGCTGGTCCCACGGCCGAGGCAGGCCGAGCGCCTCGTTCCAGCACGGCAGCTGGATGGACCGGGCACGGGCGTCCTTCGAGAGCGTGACGCCCAGCATCTCGAGCACGATGCGCTGCACGTTGTTCTCGGGCTGCGCCTCCGTGAGGCCGAGCGAGTTCACCTGCACGCCGTAGCGGAACCGGCGCAGCTTCTCGTCCTGCACGCCGTACCGCTCGCGCGTGATGCGATCCCACATCTGCGTGAACGCCCGCATCTTGCACGTCTCCTCGACGAAGCGGATGCCCACGTCGATGAAGAACGAGATCCGCCCCACCACGCCCGGCAGGTCCTCCTCGTCGACCTGACCCGACTCGCGCACCGCGTCGAGCACGGCGACGGCGGTGGCCAGGCCATACGCGATCTCCTGCACCGGTGTCGCGCCCGCCTCTTGCAGGTGGTACGGGCACACGTTGATCGGGTTCCAGCGCGGGATGTGCCGCGTCGCGTGCACGACGAGGTCGACCGTGAGCCGCTTCGACGCCTCGGGGGGGAAGATGTAGGTGCCGCGGCTCAGATACTCCTTGACGATGTCGTTCTGCACCGTCCCGGCGAGACGGGACGGGTCGGCGCCCTGCTGCTCGGCCAGCGCGATGTACATGCCGAGTAGCCACATGGCCGTGGCGTTGATCGTCATCGACGTGTTCATCTCGTCCAACGGGATGCCGTCGAACAATGTCCGCATCTCGCCGAGGTGCGGCACCGGCACGCCGACCTTGCCGACCTCGCCGCGTGCGAGCGGATGGTCCGGGTCGTAGCCGGTCTGGGTGGGCAGGTCGAAGGCCACCGACAGCCCGGTCTGCCCACGCGACAGGTTGGTGCGGTACAGCTCGTTCGATGCCCGGGCCGACGAGTGACCCGAGTACGTGCGCATCAGCCAGGGCTTGTCGCGCGGCGCCATGTCCCTATTGTCCCACCGCACGCCTAACGACGCCGCAGCGGCATCATCGTCGTCGCCGGTCCTTCCGCCGCCAGGAAGTCGAGGACGAGCTGGTTGACGAGCTCCGCCTTCTCGATCGGTACCACGTGCGACGCACCCGGGATCACGGCGAGCTGCGCATCCGGGATCGTCTCGAACAGCTCGATCGTGTGCTCGAACCGGGTGATGTCGTCGTCGCCCACCATCACGAGCGTCGGCGCGGCAATCCGCGCCAGGTCAGCGGTCGGGATCGCGTAGTCGAACCAGCAATGCATCATCTTGTCCAGCACGGCCTCGAACCGGTCGGGGTCGACGGCGTCCACCTTCCACATGTCTCGCATGACCGGGATCGCCGACGTGGGCGTATCCGGTTCGAACGAGGCCACCGCCTCCGGTCGTCAGCCCGTCGGCGCTGAAGTTCGAGCCCATGAGGACGAGCTGGCGCACCAGGTCGGGGCGCTTGATTGCAACGAGCAGGCCGACATCCCCGCCGTCGCTCCACCCGACGAGATGCCCGGGGCCCGTGCCCAGCGCGTCCATGAACGAAATCGTGTCGTCGGCCATCAGGTCGTAGCTGATCGGCCCCTCGACGTCGGGAGTCCGGCCGTGACCCCGCCGATCCGGGACGATCACCCGGTACTGCTCGGCGAAGGCGGGCGCCTGGAGCGCGAAGCCGCTGGCGTCGACGAGACCGCCGTGGAGGAGCAGGAGCGGGTCGCCCGACCCGTGCTCCTCGTAATAGGAATCGACGCCGTTGGCGTCGACGTAGCCCACGCCCGCCGCCCCTCCTCGACGCTCAGCCGTAGTCGTAGAAGCCGTGGCGAGTCTTGCGACCCAGGCGCTCGGCGCTCACCATGCGCCGCAGCAGCGGGGCCGGCGCGTAGTTGGGGTCGCGGAACTCGGCGTAGAGCGCCTCGATGATCGCGAGGCTCGTGTCGAGCCCGACGAGGTCGAGCAGCTCGAGCGGGCCCATCGGGAAGTTGCAGCCGCCCTTCATAGCGGCGTCGATGTCGTCCCGGGACGCCACACCGGCGTCGAGCAGCTTCACCGCGTTGTTCAGATAGGGGAAGAGGAGTGCGTTCACGATGAACCCGGCCTGGTCCCGGACGAGGACCGGGTTCTTGCCGCACGACTCGGCGAAGGTCCGTGCCGTCTCGACGGTCTCGTCGGACGTCGTGATGCAATGCACGACCTCGACGAGCGGCATCATCGGCGCCGGGTTGAAGAAGTGGATCCCGCACACCCGGTCGGGCCGGCTCTCCATCGCCATCTCGACGACCGGCAGCGTCGACGTGTTCGTGGCGAGGACGGCGGCGTCGTGGCACACCCGGTCGAGCTCGTTGAACAGGTGCTTCTTGACCGCGAGGTCCTCGACGATCGACTCGATCACGAGGTCGCACTCGGCGAGCTCGCCGAGGTCGGTGACCGCGCGCACCCGTCCGACGACGGCGTCGCGCTCGGCGGCATCGAGCTTGCCCTTGTCGACCTGCTTACCGAGCGACTTCTCGAGTCCCGCCATCATCTTGTCGGCGGAGCTCTGCTGGCGACTGCGCAGGCTGACCTCGAACCCGGCCTTGGCCGCGACCTCGGCGATGCCGGAGCCCATGATCCCGGAGCCGACGATTCCGACGCGCTTGACCGTCACGATGTGACCCCCTCGGCGAGTAGAGACCCGCACCCTTGGTGCAGAAAGGGCACGTTACCCCCCGGTAGGCTCCCGAAGCCATGAGCCCCAAGCAACCGTCGGGAACGCTCGCGCTGATCGGCGGGGGCGAGTGGCACGACGGTTGCCGGGAGTTCGACGCCGAGCTGCTGGCGCGCGCCGGCGACGAGGTCGTCGTGTTGCCGACGGCGGCCGCGTTCGAGCACCCCGAGCGCGTCGTCGCCCGGGCGACCGACTACTTCGCGGGTCTCGGCGCGTCGGTGCGCGGGCTGTCAGTGCTGCGCCGGGCCGACGCCGAGGACCGCGCCAACGTCAGCGGCGTGAGTGACGCCGGTTTCGTGTACATCGCCGACGGGTCACCGCTGCACCTGCGCTCCGCGCTCAAGGACTCCGCCCTGTTCGAGGCGATCATCGCGGCCTACCGAAAGGGGGCCGTGTTGGCGGCGTCGGGTGCCGGCGCCACCGTGCTGTGCGACCCGATGGTCGACCCGCGTGGCGGCGCGTACACCGTCGGACTGGGTGTCGTCCGCGACGCTCGCGGTGTTCCCGTACCACGGCACCGCCGCCAACCACCTGCGCGAGCGTTCGATCGACCTCCTGCCCCGCACGGCGACGCTCGTCGGCCTCGACGAGCAGACGGCCCTGATCCGCGAGCCCGACGGCACGTGGCGCGTCGCCGGCGCCGGCGTCGTGACCCTGTACGACGGGCGGCAGACGACGGTGGTCGATCACGGATCGAAGGTCCAGCGGCCTGAACGTCTGACCCCTACGAGCTGGGCGGCACGCTGCCCGCCGTCGAGGCGGGCTCCTCGTCGATCGTGACCTTCTTGATCGTCACCTTCTTCGTCGGCTTCCCGTCACCGCCTTGCGTGTTCGGCGCGAGGGCGCCGATCTTCTGGGCGACCGCCAGCGAGTCCGGTGTGATGTTGCCGATGATGCCGTACTGGTACGGCTGCTGGTTGAGTGCGTCGAGCCCCTGGCCCGGCGCGGGCGCGGGACTGAACACGATGAAGAACTGTGACCCCGCCGTCCCCGCCGGCTCCTGCTGACCCTTCGCCCACGCGACCGACCCGACCTGGTAGCCGTTTGCGGGCGTCTCGGCCTGGATCTTGTACCCGGGCCCACCGCTCCCGTCGCTCTTCGGGTCGCCGCCCTGGATCACGAAGTCCTTGGCAACGCGGTGGAAGGTCAGCCCGTCGTAGAAGTGCTTGCGCGCCAGGAACACGAAGTTGTTCACGCTCTTCGGCGCGGCGGTCGCGTCGAGGGCGAGGACCATCTTCCCCTGGCTCGTGTCGATCGTCGCCGTGTAGTTCGTGTCGGGCTTGAGCGTCTGCGCGGGGGCCTTGGAGAACTTGCGCGCCGGTTCGCTGCCGCCGCTGCTCCGCAGCTGGAACACGACCAGCACGATCACGAGCGGCACGGCGAAGATGGCGATCGTACGGCCGGTGCGCCACTGCTTGCGGCGGCGGGCGGCGGCGAGCTCGGCCTGACGACGCGCCTCGCGGTTCAGCTTTTGCCGCTCGCGCTTGGCCTGCTTCGCCACGGCCGGGGAGTCTAGGAGCGCAACCGCGCCAATTGGCACCCGGGGGTCGCCATCTCCCCTGTACCGTGCGCGGCGTGGGGAAACTGCTCGTACAAAAGTACGGCGGCACGTCGGTGGCCGACGCCGACCGCATCAAGGCGGTCGCCGAGCACATCGTCCGTACCCGGCGACAGGGCGAGGACGTCGTCGTCGTCGTCTCGGCGATGGGCAAGACGACCGACGATCTCGAGCGGCTCGCGCACGGAGTCTCCCACGTCCCCGCCGCCCGCGAGATGGACATGCTCCTGACCGCGGGGGAGCGGATCTCCATGTCGCTGCTGTGCATGGCGATCCTCGACCACGGTCAGCCCGCGGTCTCGTTCACGGGCTCGCAGGCCGGCATCGTCACCGACACCACGCACCGGAAGGCGAAGATCGTCGAGGTCCGCGCCGACCGCATCCGCGAGGCGATCGCAGGCGGTGTGGTCGCGATCGTGGCTGGCTTCCAGGGCGTCTCGACCGCCCGCGACGTGACGACCCTCGGCCGGGGTGGCTCCGACACCTCGGCGGTGGCGCTGGCGGCGGTGCTCGGTGCCGAGGCGTGCGAGATCTACACCGACGTCGCCGGCGTGTACTCCGCCGACCCTCGCGTCGTGCCCGACGCCCGCCGCCTCCCGCGGCTGTCGTTCGAGGAGGCGCTCGAGATGGCCGCCACCGGCAGCGGAGTGCTCGCGCTGCGCTCGGTCGAGTTCGCGCGCAACTATGGGGTGCCCGTCCACGTGCGCTCCAGTTTCAGCTGGGAGCCGGGAACGTGGGTGCGAGAGGAAGATCCGACGATGGAACAGGCGATCATCTCCGGTGTCACGCACGACACGTCGGAGGCAAAGGTGACGATCGAGCAGGTGCCCGACCGTCCCGGGATCGCGGCGTCCGTGTTCCGTGCGCTCGCCGACGAGGACGTCAACGTCGACATGATCGTGCAGAACGTGTCGACCGCCGGCCACACCGACATCTCGTTCACCGTCCCGAACGACGAGCTGACGCGTGCGCTCTCGGTGATGGAGAAGGTCGTGACGGAGACGGACGCCAGCGGCGTGAGCCACGATCCCGGCATCGGGCGGGTCTCGCTCGTCGGCGCGGGGATGCGGTCGAACCCGGGCGTGGCGGCGAAGATGTTCGAGACCCTGGCCCGGGAGGACGTGAACATCGAGATGATCTCGACGTCGTCGATCCGGGTCTCGTGCGCGGTGCAGGAGCGTGATGTCGAACGGGCGGTGCGCGCGTTGCACTCCGCGTTCGAGCTCGGCGAGGAGACGGCGTGAGAGTCGGCGTCGTCGGAGCCACCGGGGTCGTCGGCCGCGAGATGCTCCGCGTGCTCGAGGAGCGCGCCTTCCCCGTCGATGAGCTCCGTGTGTACGCGTCGCCGCGATCAGAAGGCCGCAAGCTCCCGTATGCGGGTCGCGAGGTCGCGTGCGAGACGCTGCGCGTCGACGGCTTCGACGGGCTGGATCTCGTGATCGTCGACGTCGACGACCCCATCGCCGCCGAATGGGCGCCCGTCGCGGCCGCCGCGGGCGCCAAGGTCGTCGACAACTCCGCCGCGTTCCGCATGGACCCGGACGTGCCGTTGGTCGTGACCGAGATCAACCCTGACGACCTGCGCCGCATGCCGAAGGGCATCGCGTCGTGCCCGAACTGCACCACGGCGGTGCCGGTCACCGCGATCGCGCCACTGCACCGCGCCGCCGGGCTCGAGCGCATGGTGGTCTCGACGTACCAGTCCGTCTCGGGCGCGGGGCAGTCGGGGTTGCGGGAGCTGGACGAGCAGTGGACGAAAGGTGACGGCCGCTCCGACGTCCTGCGGCGCGCCGGCGCCATCGACGGCGCGATCACATCCGGCGAGGTCTGGGACCGGCCCATCGCCGGCAACGTGATCCCGCTTGCCGGGTCGCTGCGCGAGCAGGGGTACACGTCGGAGGAGTGGAAGATGCTCCACGAGAGTCGGAAGATCCTCCATGCCGACGAGCTGCTCGTGACCGTGACGTGCGTGCGCGTTCCCGTCTACGTGGGTCACGCGGTGTCCGCCAACCTCCGCTTCTCGCGTCCGATGACGAAGGCCGAAGCGATCGACCTGCTGTCGGACGCGCCCGGTGTCGAGCTCGTCGACGGCGGTGACGGGCATCCCACACCGCTCGAGTCCGCGGGCGTCGACCCGGTGCTCGTCGGCCGCGTGCGCGAAGACCCGTCGGAGCCCGGAAGCCTCAACCTCTGGGTCGCGGGCGACAATCTCCGCAAGGGCGCTGCCCTCAACGCGGTGCAGATCGCGGAGCTGATCGCCCGCCGCTGAAGCGCGGTTCGCGAACCGGGGTCGCCTACGCTCGTCGCAAACCAACAAGCAGGTGCACCGTGGTGTTGAGGCAGCAACCACGCGCCAGGCCTCCGATGGACAGGGTCTCTCCGAGGGAGCTGGTCCGTCCGTCGATCGTCGACGAGCGGAGCGCGTTCGATCTCCAGGCGCTCGCGTTCCTCGTCGCCGCCGTGCTGACCGGCGTCTTCGTGATCCTGTTCCTGCTGGCCTTCCTCCCCTGGCTCCTGTCCGGTGCGCTGACGGCGGCGGTCGAGAGCCTGATGCGCCAGGTCGGCTTCGCGAGGTTCACCGTCGACAGCATCGGTGACTGGATCCTCGTCTTCGTCGTCGGTGCGCTCTCGGTCGCGATCCTCGTTGTCGCCGTCACCGCCATCGCCGGAATTGCGAACCTCCTCTCGTACCACCTGACGTCCAAGCGCGATCTAGGGCCCGGCGTGCCGGCCCGGCCGAACTTGCAGTCCGGCGACCGGGGCGCCAACGGCGCGGCAGAGGGTCCCGTCGGGGAGACCCAGCCGTACGAGGGTCGAACGGTTGACGACCTCTACGCCGAAGCGCGATACCGCGGCATCCCCGGGCGATCGCGGATGAACAAGGCCCAGCTCATCCGGGCGCTCCGCCGGAACTAGCGGACGATCGGCGCGTCAACGCGCCGCCCGGAAGTGCAGGAAGTTCCGGAGCGGCTCGTCGCTGATCGGCAGGATCCCGTCGAACGGGTAGTTCAAGCTCACGACGAGGGCGAGCGTCAGCGACACGAGCAACGCCAGTGCCGTCAGGATCAACAGGTGCGCCGCGCGGTGCTGGGTATCGAGCACCGTGCTGACCACGATCACCGAGAACCCCATGATCGCGAGCATGAACACGAGCGGCCAAGGGACGGTCTCGCCCGACGCGTTGACGAGGCGGGCACGCGTCTCGACCACGCCGTCGAGGAGGTCGAGCGTCTTCGAGTAGGCGGCGCTCTCGTCGGGCGTGGCGGGATGGATGTTGTGGAGCGTGGAGAACATCTGCTCGACCCGCTCGTCGCTCGATCCGGTCCGGCCGTGCGGTTTCGGCGAGCTCGGGGAAGCTGCGGTCGACGACGGTCTGCGTGTACGACGTGATCGCTCGCCGCAGCTCGTCGCCCTCCGCCGTCGGGAAGATGCGGCTGTTCTCGTACATCGCGCTCAGGTCGGCGGCCTTCGCCGCCACCTGCTCGTTCGCCGTCCGCAGCTGGCTGTACTCGTTCACGATGACGAACGCGACGAGCACGGCGTAGATCGTCGCCAGCACCTGGACCGTGACGGCCGCGGTCGGCCCGGCCCGGTGACGGACCTCGGGGCTCACGACGTGCCGCATGATCGCGTCGAGCACGAGGTTGAACGTGACGCCGACGGCGGCGAACGTCACGAAGAGCAGGAACCCGTTGCCGAAGCCGATGAACGGATTCAACGATGGCATCGGTGTTGTACGGACCCCCGACGAAAACGACGGATGGTCGGGATGGCGGGATTTGAACCCGCGGCCTCAGCGTCCCGAACGCTGCGCGCTAACCAAGCTGCGCCACATCCCGAAGGGCGTCATTGTAGGTCGGCGCCTTCCGAGCTCATCAGGCGTTCGGGCTGCGCGTCGTCGTCCCCTCCGCTCACGAGACGCTTCACCGTCCGGCGCAAGGTGCCCGGGTCGAAGGGCTTCACGAGCACGGCCTCTGCCGCCGCGCGCCGGGCGAGGAAACGGTCGGCCTCGCGGTCGAGGAGCAACAGGATCGGGACGTGTGGGAGCCGCCCACCCGACTCCTCCAGGTGCAGGTCGATCGCCACCGCGATCCCGCCCATGTTGCCGATCTGAAGGTCGAGCACCACGAGGTCGGGTTCCTGCTCGGCGACCGCCTCCCGCACGTCCTGGCCCCGGGTCACCTCGATGACCTCCTGGCCGGGGCCGACGAGCGAGGCACGCACCTGCTCTCGGACCCAGAGCGCGTCCGCGGCGACGAGGGCCTTCATCGCCCGCAACCTATCCGCCTCAGCCCAGCCGAGCAGGAGCTGTGGCGAACAGGTGGCGCCCGACCTCGGCCAGCGCGTCGAAGTCGTACACGTCGCGTGAGAGGAACGGGACGTACGCCACCGCGGCCCGCCCGGCGCGGGCCTTCACGCCGGCGAGATGATGACGCTCGCGCTCGGCCACCTGCCGGAAGTCGGCCAGGTTGGCGTACAGCGCGCCCAGCCGGTCCGCCGAGGCGGCGCCGTCGCCGGCCGCGTGCGCCGCTTCCGCTTTCTTGGCTGCCAGTGTCTCGGCCCGGGCCCGGAGACCCTGGACGCCCTCCTCCCCGAACGCCGGGTGCACCCGGTTCACGATCAAACCCTCGACGGGGATGTCGCTCTCGGCGAGGCGCTCGGCGAAGAACGCCGCTTCCTCGACGGCATCGCGTCTCGGCGAGCTGACGACCACGAAGCTGCTCGACGGCTCGGCGAGCAGCGCCAGCACGCTCGCGGCGCGGTCCCGGAACCCCTCTTCCATCCCCTCGAAGGCGCGGAAGAACGCGACGACGTCGTCGATCACCTCGGTGCCGACAACCCTCGAGACGGTGCGCAGGAAGCGCTGCACGGCGGCGCTCGCCACCCGCAGGTACGCGCGGGTCGGCATCATGAGCATCCGGAAGATCCGGTTGTCGAGCAGCCGCGTGAGTCGCTGCGGTGCGTCGAGGAAGTCCAGCGCGTGGCGCGTCGGCGGCGTGTCCACGACGACGAGGTCGTAGCCACCCTTCTCGTGCAGCTCGTAGAGCTTCTCCATCGCCATGTACTCCTGGGTCCCCGACAGCGCCGTCGACACGTTGCGGTAGAAGCGGTTGGCGAGGATGCGTTCAGTCTGGTCGTCGTCTGCCGCGTACGTGGCCACCAGGTCGTCGAACGTCGACTTCGTGTCGAGCATGAGCGTGGACAACCGTCCGCTCGGCGGGGCATCGCCCGCCGGGTCCCAACGCGACGCGATCGATCTCGTGCGCGGTGTTCGACAACGAGTCGAGCCCGAGCGTGTTGGCGAGCCGTTTCGCGGGATCGATCGTGACGACGACCGCGTTCCGGCCCCGGCGCGCCCCTTCGACCGCGAAGACCGCCGCAACGGTCGTCTTGCCGACGCCACCGGTGCCGCAGCAGACGACGATGTGCCGGTTCTCGACGATGTCGTCGAACGAGACGCTTTCGCTCATGAAACCGTCACGCGACCCCACGAAGAGGCTGGCAACTCCTCGACCTGGGCAGCGAACGTGACGGCCAAGGCGCCGATCTCGGGTGGTCCGAGCTCGGCCGTGAAGAGGAACGGCAGGCGCACCTGGGGCAACGGGAGCCGCGCCGCGAGACGATCGGCTTGCTCCTGCTGGAGCACGTAGCGCTCGCGACGGAACTCGGCCGCGGCTACGAGGTCGGTCGTCTCGCGCGGCGATACGAAGACCCCGAGCTCGTCGGCGAGCCGCTGGACCTCGTCCGCCGACGCGGGCAGGCCGGGGTCGGGGTAACACGCGTTGACGACGACCGGACCGAGCTGCACGCCGATGCGGTCCTCGAGCTGGAACGCGGTGTCGACGAGCTCGTTCACCGGGGTCTCCTCCGGGACCGTCACCAGCATCACCTGGCAGCGCGACGGGTCCGAGAGCATCTCGATCACCTCGGTCGACTGCTTGCTGACGGGCCCGACGCGCACCGCGTCTCCGAGCCCGCGCGGCGACATGAGGAACGAGACCGCGTGCCCGGCCGCGGGGGCGTCGATGAGGATCAGGTCCGCGACCCGTTCGAGCTCGAGCGCCTTGACCTTGCCGAGCACGAGGATGTCCTTCATGCCCGGGACCGCCGTGGACACGACCTCGAGCGCGCCCGAACGGACCAGCCGCTTCGAGATCCGGCGCAACCCGTGGTTCTCGAGGTAGTCGAGGAGCGCCTCGTCAGGTGTCAGCGTCCGGCCGCGGACACTCGGCGCCAGCTCGGTTTCCTCGTACCCGAGGGGTGGGCGGCCGAAGCAGGCCGCGAGCCCCGATTTGCCCTCGACCTCGACGATCAGCACGCTCAGTCCGGCGTCGGCGGCGGCAGCGGCGAGGGTCGCGGTCACCGTCGTCTTTCCGACGCCACCCTTGCCCGCAACGATCATGACGCGAGCGGAGGAGCAGAAACGCGCCAGGTCCATGCTCATCCAGCCTAGAACCGCTCACATCCGGACATTCGCCCGCCGCTTCGCAGCCGTCGCGTGCCTCGTCACCGCGGCGGCGATCCTGCTCACCGACGTCGCGTCCGCCCGGCCGGGGCAGCCGACGCCCCGGCGCAACGGCATCGACGTGGTGAAGGTCGACGGGTTGCTCGACCCGCCGACGGCGTCGCTCGTGCGCGACGCGATCCGGCGGGCCAATCAGCGCCGCTCGACGATGATCGTGCTCCAGCTCGACTCGGGCGGATCGCTCGACGTCGACGTCGAGCCGATGCTGCGCGACGTCCGGCGCTCGCGGGTGCCGGTCGTGGTGTGGGTCGGGCCGTCGGGCGCGAAGGCGAAGGGCGCCGCGACGCTGCTCGCCGAGTCGGCGCCGGTGGTGTCGGTGTCGTCGGGCTCGAGCATCGGTCCCGCCGACCCGTTGCGGCTCGACCAGCCCGGCGCCACGAACCCGGGCGCGGTGGCCGACCGCCTCGAGGCGCTTGCACTGCGGTGGGACCGCGACGGCGCCGGCGCGCGGCGGCTCGCGGCCGAGAACCTGTCTGCCGACACCGCCCATCGCGCCGGCGCGATCAACACGGTCGAGCCCACCGTCGGGGAGCTCATCGTCTCGCTCGACGGCCGGGCCGTTCCGACCGCGTCCGGGCCGAAGCTCCTGTCGACGGCAACGGTCGTCGGCGAGGGTCTCGGTCGCCGCCGGCAGCCGAACCAGGAGGTCCGCTTCGACCGCCTCGACGTCGCCAACCAGCTGCTGCACACCCTGATCAGCCCGTCGATCGCCTACCTGCTGTTCGTCGCCGGCTTGGCGTTGATCGTGTTCGAGTTCTACACGTGCGGGATCGGGCTGGCCGGCCTCGCCGGCGCCGCCGCGCTCGTCGGGGCGTTGGTCGGCTTCTCGCACCTCCCGGTCGCGTGGTGGGCCGCCGGGTTGCTGATGGTGGCCGTCTTCGGCTTCGCGGTCGACGTACAGGCAGGCGGTCTCGGGGTGTGGACGTTCATCGGGGGCGGTGCACTCGTGGCCGGGTCGCTCACGCTGTACGGCGGTGACGCGCGCCTGAATCCGCCGTGGTGGGTGCTCGCCATCGTCATGGCCGGCACCGTGCTCTTCATGCTCGGAGCGATGACGGCCGTGATCCGGTCACGCTTCTCCACCCCGACGATCGGGCGCGAGGGAATCATCGGCGAGGAGGGTCGAGCCGAGGTCGATGTCGCTCCCGACGGCGTCGTGCTCATCCAGGGAGCCCGGTGGCGGGCCCGGACGAACCGGGCCACCCCGATCGACGCCGGGGATCCCGTGCGCGTGGTGGCCGTCGAGGGGCTCGTGCTCGAGGTCGAGCCGCCCGAGGGCGGCGCTCGCGACTACCGCGACCGGAGCGGCCGGCGGGGCCGTGCTCGTGACCGCGCCCGCCCCGAGGGTCGAGACGGGGCGTAGCGGAACGGAAATTCTCCGCGTTTCGGGCCTTGTCGAGTGCGGGGGGAGGGGGATACCGTCGCCCGCACTGCACGACCGGGGAGGGGGCGGGTGACGGTCCAGATGACAGAGCGGACCTGGCAGCTGCGCGCGGCGTGCCGGGGCCCGGAGTCGGCGCTCTTCTTCCCGCCGACGAGTCCGGAACGCAAGGACGAGCGCGACCTGCGCGAGGCGAAGGCCAAGGCGATCTGCCGCGAGTGCCCGGTCCAGCCCGAGTGCCTGGACTACGCGCTCGGCATCCGGGAGCCGCACGGCATCTGGGGCGGCCTCACCGAGGCCGAACGCCGCCTGCTGATCGAGACCTAACTGGTCGCCCCGCTTGGCGCCGTCGCGGGCTCCGGCTCTGCGGCGGCGGTCGGCAGAGCCGCCGCCACCGCGGACGAGGTCGGGTAGCCGCCCTCAGCGCCGATTCGGCAGCCTCGGCGCAACCGCATCGGCGTACCGCGTCAGGACCGGTCCGGCCACCGCCAGGAGCAGCACGTACGCGGCGGCGAGGATCCCGAGGTCCGGTTCGACGCCGGCGGCGACCGCGATCCCCGCAATCACGATCGAGAACTCCCCTCGAGCAACGAGCGCGGTGCCGGCGCGCATCCGGCCGCGGGGACCGGCTCCGAGTCGCGCGGCAGCCCACGATCCGGTGACCACTTTCGTGGCCGCGGTGACGATCCCCAGTCCGAGCGCGACCACTGCCGCCGACGGAAGCGTCGCCGGATCGGTTTGAAGCCCGAAGAAGAGGAAGAACGTCGCAGCAAACAGGTCGCGGAGCGGTCCGATGAGCGCCGAGGCACGGTCGGAGACCGGCCCCGAGAGCGCGACCCCTACCAGAAACGCACCGATCGCCGCCGACACCTGAACCTGCTCGGCCACGCCGGCAACCACGAGGGTCGCGCCGAGCACGCTGAGGAGGAGTACCTCGTCCGAGCGGCTGGAGACCAGTCGGCTGAGGGCGGCGCCGTGGCGCAGCGTGATGAACAGCGCGAGGGCGACGGTTGCGATGGCGACCGCAACCGCAGCCGAACCGGCGGCGAACCCGGTGCCGGCCACGAGCACTCCGAGCACGGGGAGGTAGGCGGCCATCGCCAGGTCTTCCATCACGAGGATCGAGAGGACCGCGGGCGTTTCTCGGTTGCCGAGCCGGCCGAGGTCGGAGAGCACCTTGGCGATCACGCCCGATGACGAGATATACGTCACGCCGCCGAGCGCGACCGCGGCGCGCGCGTCCCAGCCCAGCAGGAACCCGCATAGAAGCCCGGGCGTGAAATTGGCGAGCGCGTCGACGACACCGGACCTCCAGCCGGCGCGCAATCCCGTCTGCAGGTCTTCGGGGCTGTATTCGAGGCCCAGCGCGAGCAACAGGAGGACCACGCCGATGTCCCCGCCCACCCGGATGAAGTCCTCGCTGAGGTCCAGCTGGACGAAGCCGCCCTCACCGAGCGCCAGGCCGCCCAGCAGGTACAAGGGGATCGGACTGAGCGACACGCGACTCGCAGCCCGCGCCAGCAGCGCGAGCCGCGGAGACGACGAGTCCGAGCTCGATGAGGACGCGCGCCACGTCCTCCGACCCGGCGGTTTCCATCGCTCAGTCCTCGTGGAGGAGCGCCGCCAGCCGCTCGATTCCCTCGGGTGTGCCCACGACCACGGCGGTGTCACCGGGCTCGAGGGTGAAGTCCGGCGCAGGTGCAGGAATTGTCTCGTCGCCGCGCACGATCGCGACAATCGACACGCCCGTCTCGCTGCGGAGCGCGGCATCGCGGAGGGTCCGACCCACGGCGGCCGTGGTCGGCGACAGCGTCAGCCAATCGATGGTGAGCCCCTCGATGTGTTGCATGGCGGCGAGCTTCTCGCTCACGTGCGACGCGCCGAGCAGGTCGGCGAGCGTGCGAGTGTCGTCGCGCTCGAGCCTGATGACGGCGCGGCAGGAATCGGGATCGTCGCGGTCGTACAGGAGCAGCTCCCGCCGACCGCCACGATGCACCAACACTCCGACGTGCTCGCCCTCGCTCGTGACGAAGTCGTAGCGGATACCGACCCCGGGAAGCTGGGTCTCCTGCACGTCAGCCATGGCCTGTCCGACCCTATCCGGGGTCCCGGAGCGTGGCCGGGCCTGGGATCCGGTCGTCGCCGCGACGGCGGGTGACCCCCTCGGCGTCGAGCCGGTTGAGGATCGGGAGGACGTACTTCCGGGTCGATCCGAGGAGGTCGCGCACGTCGGCCACCGTCACCGTCCCCCGGTCCCGGAGGGCGGCTCGTACCCGCCGGCGGGCCTCGTCGACCGCGCCGGACGCGAACACGATTCCGTCGAGGTCGGCGACAGCACCTTCGCGCGTGAGCGAGCGCACCAACGACGGCGCGGCGCCGACCGACGCCGGCTCGGGCGGCGAGAACGGCGCCGCCTCCAGCGCGTCGAGGAGCGCGCGGGCCTCGGCCGAATCGACGGGGCGGGACCGTCGAGTGGCGTCGCGCACGTAGCCGCGCTCGACGACGAGCGCGCCGTCGTCCACGAGGGCGGCGCGGAGCCGGTCGGCGTCGACCCGCAAATCGGACGCCAGGGCCGCCAGCTCGATCCCCGACTCGAGCGGGGCGCGCTCGTGGTGCGCGCGCACCTCGTCGGCGGCGGCGGTCCGGAGCGCCGCCACCGTGTTCCCGTCGACGAGCCAGCGGCCGACGCGCACGGCGGCGCCCGACCGGACGAGGTCGTCGGAGAGCGCAGCGGCCTCGGTCGCGCCGAGCCCGGCGCGGGGCCCGAGCGCGTCCACGGCCAGCCACCGGTGCCCGGCAAGGAGCCGCTGCTCCAACGGGAGCGGGAGGTACGCGAGCGCGTCGCGGGCACGTCCGCCGGGGGCGGCGTCCAGCACCTCGGCGCCTCCGACCGTGTCTCGTTGGCCCGGATCCCGCAGCACCACCCGGTCACCCGGGGCGAGCGGCACGCGCTCGTCGAGCCGGACGCGGCCGTACCGGCCCTCGGCGTCGAGCACGCGCAGGACGGCCCCGTGCTCACCCGATCCCACGTAGCACTGCAGGGACGCGCGGGCCCGGAACGTGTGGTCCCGGAGCGGCTCCAGGCCGACGTCGACCACGTCGGTCAGCTGCCACTGGCCGGCTCGGACGACCCCGTCGCCCCGGCGCACTGCACTGCGCTCGATCCCGGACCCGGCGAGGTTGAGCGCGACCCGCGTACCCGGCGCGGCTGCGTCCAGCTGGTGGTGCGAGGTCTCGATGGCGCGGATCCGTGCGCGCCGCGCTCGCGGCCCGACCTCGACCTCGTCGTCGACCCGCAGCGACCCGCCGGCCAGGGTTCCGGTCACGACCGTCCCCGCCCCCTTGGCCGCGAACACGCGGTCGACCCAGAGTCGCGGCCGGTCACGGTCGACGGGCTCCGGCGCGGCCGCGAGCACCGCGTCGAGACCGGCGCGCACGTCGTCGAGCCCGCGGCCCGACAGCGCGTCGCACACGACGACCGGTGCACCGGCGAGCACCGACCGCGCCAGGTGCTCGTCGAGCTCGAGCCGGGCCAGCTCGAGGGTGTCCTCGTCGACGAGGTCGGCCTTCGTGAGGCACACGAGCCCGTGCTGCACGCCGAGCAGCTCGATGATGCGCAGGTGCTCCTCGCTCTGGGGCATCCACCCCTCGTTGGCGGCGACGACGAGCATCACGACGTCCACCGCGCCCACTCCGGCGAGCATGTTCTTGATGAAGCGCACGTGGCCGGGCACGTCGACGAAACCGACTTCCTCACCGGACGGCAGCTTCGTGAACGCGAAACCCAGGTCGATGGTCAGCCCGCGCTCCTTCTCCTCCGGGAACCGGTCGGGATCGGTGCCCGTGAGGGCGAGGACGAGCGTCGACTTGCCGTGGTCGACGTGGCCGGCGGTGGCGACGGTGCGCACGCTGCCGCCGGTCAGCCGGATGCAGCGGCGAGGGCGCGAGCGACGCGCTCGTCGTCCGCCGCGTCGACCGTGCGCAGGTCGCAGACGACGAGGTCGTCCTCGATCCGGGCGACGACGTCGTGCTCGCGCAGGCGCCCCAGCGCTCGGGCCGCCGCCGGAACCTCGACCGCGACGCCGACCGACGGGATCGTCAGGCCCGGCAACGAGCCGCCGCCGGCCACGGCCTCCGTGTCGACCACTTTGGCCACCGGGACGGCCGCCGCGATCGATTCGGCCCGGGCCCGGAGCGCGTCGAGGGGCGCGGTAGCCATCCGCCAGAGCGGGATCGTGGTCGCGTCGCCAGAGAGATAGGAGAAGGCGACCGCCTGCAGGCCGGCGAGGGTGAGCTTGTCGGCCCGCATGGCCCGGGCCAGCGGGTGCGCCGCGAGCGCGGCGACGAGGTCGGAACGGCCGACGACCACGCCGGCCTGGGGTCCGCCGAGCAGCTTGTCGCCCGAGAACGTGACCAGCGCCGCGCCTGCCTCGACCGCCTGGCGGATGCCGGGCTCGTCCCGCAGCCACGCCGGCCGGCGCGGGAGCCAGGGCGTCGTCTCGTCGAGTAGCCCTGAGCCCGCGTCGACCATCACCGGCGGGCCCAGCGCCGTGAGCTCGGCGACGGGAGCCGACTCGACGAAGCCCACCATCCGGTAGTTCGACGCGTGCACCTTGAGGACGAGCGCGGTGCCGGACCCGACGGCGGCTGCGTAGTCGGAGGGGCGGGTGCGGTTGGTTGTGCCCACCTCGACCAGCCGGCAGCCCGACTCGGCCATGATCTCGGGCACCCGGAAGCCGCCGCCGATCTCGACCAGCTCGCCCCGGGACACGACGACCTCACGGCCGCGGGCCAGCGCCGCCAGCGAGAGCAGCACCGCCGCCGCGTTGTTGTTCACGACGAGGCCGGCTTCGGCGCCGCAGGCCCGGGCGAGCAACGAGCCGGCGTGTTCCTGACGCGAGCCCCGCTCACCGTCGTCCATGCGGTACTCGAGGTTGGAGTAACCGCGGCCGATTACCCGGGCCGCTGCAAGCGCGTCGTCTCCGATCGGCGCGCGGCCGAGGTTCGTATGCAGGATGACGCCGGTGGCGTTGACGACGGGACGCAAGAGCCGGCCCCGGAGCCGATCGACGCGACGGCGCGCGTCGGCGATCACCTCGTCGACCGAGGCCGCGTTTTCCGGCTGCTCCCCGCGCGTCAACCGCTCCCGCGCTGCCGCGATCGAATCGCGGGCGCACGCGACGAGCAGGTCGTGCGGGAGGCCCGAGAGCGCCGCGAGCGCCTGGTCGACGCCGGGCAACGCGCGCCGTGGGTCCACGCCGTCAGGCTAATTCGGTGCCCGTCGACGGCTCCGCGAGGAACTCGCGCCTCGCCACGTAGACTGGCGTCGTAGTGCGCGACGCTTGTGACCCTTCAGCCGGGCCTGATTCCGAGGCGTTGCGGTGGTGACCCCTCGCGAGGCCGCCACCGTGATGCTCGTTCGTGACGCCCCGCAGCTGGAGGTCTTCATGCTGCGGCGGAACCTCGCCGTCGAGTTCATGGGCGGCGCCTACGTGTTCCCGGGCGGTGCGGTCGACGCCGACGACCGGGCGCCCGAGCTGCTGAACCGCTGCCACGGCCGCGACGACTCCTCCGCCAGCACCCAGCTCGGCTTGCACACGGGCGGGATGGGGTTCTGGGTCGCCGCCATCCGCGAGGCGTTCGAGGAGGCGGGAGTGCTCCTTGCCCGCTCGGCCGTCACGGGCCGGCCCGTCGACCTCGACGATCCGTCCGTCGCCGAGCGGCTCGAGGGCGCCCGGCGTGCCGTCGGGGCGGGGGAGCGGCCGTTCCTCGAGGTGGTCGAGGACGAGGACCTATGGCTCGATGCCGGCGCGCTCCATCTCTTCTCGCACTGGATCACGCCGGCTGAGTCGCCTCGCCGCTACGACACCTGGTTCTTCGTGGCCGCCGCGCCCGAGGGGCACGCATACCTGCACGACGACAGCGAGACCGTGGCGTCCGTGTGGATCCGACCGATGGACGCGCTCGCCGCCGCCCGGCGCGGAGAGCTCGAGATCATCTTCCCGACCATGCGCAACCTCGAGCAGCTGGGGCGCTTCCGGACTGCCGGCGAGCTGCTCGACGCCGTCGGCGCATCCGAGCCGCGCGTCGTGGCCGACGCGGGCGGGGCCCGCATCCTGCTGCCCGGCGATCCCGGCTACGAGGGGGTGGCCTGATGCCCGACATGACGCCGGGCGTCCCCAGCGCGCTGTCACCCCTCGTGCGGCGCATCGTCGCCCCGAACCCGGGCCCGATGACGGGGCCCGGCACGAACACGTACCTCGTCGGCATCGACGAGGTCGCCGTCATCGATCCCGGTCCCGACACGAAGAAGCACATCGACGCCATCGTCGGCGCCTCGATGCGCGAGCGCGTCCGCTGGGTGCTGCTGACGCACACGCATCCCGACCACGCGCCCGGCACCGAGCGTCTCGTGAAGGCGACCGGCGCCGAAGTCGTCGCGTTCTCGAAGCGAGATCCCGTCGTCACGCCCGACCGCACCGTCGGGGACGGCGACAGCATCGAAGGCACGGAGTTCGGGCTCGAGGTGATCCACACTCCCGGCCACGCGCCGAACCACATCTGCTTCCTGCTCGAGGAGGAGCGCGTCCTGTTCACCGGCGACGTCATCCTCAACGGCACGTTCTCGGTCGTGAACCCGGCCCGCGGCGGCGACATGGCGCAGTACATCGCATCGCTCGAGAAGCTGAAGAAGCGGCGGGTGGCGCGCATCGCGCCGGGCCACGGCGACGTCATCGACGAGCCCAAGCCGAAGATCGACGAGTACCTGAAGCACCGGCGGGCGCGGGAGCGGCAGGTCCTCAAGGCGCTGAAGGACGGGCCGCTGCGGGTCACCGACATCGTCGCCCGCATCTATGCCGACACGCCGCCCGAGCTGCAGGAGTGGGCCGGCAAGCAGGTGCACGCCCACCTGCTGAAGCTCAAGGCCGAGGGCAAGGTCGAGGGCGGCAGTGTGAAGTCGGCCTGGAAGCTCGCCTAGGAGCGTTCTCTCTCCCGCAGGTCGCGGAGCGCGTCCTCGATGCCGCGGTGGAACGTCGGGTAGGCGTAGATCATCGACCGCAGCTCTTCGATCGGCACCTCGGAGTGCACCGCCAGGGTGAGCAACCCCAGCGTCTCGCCGCCGTGGGGACCGACCGATGTCGCGCCGACGAGCACGCCGCGCCGCCGTGTCCTCGATGAGCTTGTAGAAGCCCTCGTTGCCGACCTTGTGGATCCACCCTCGCGCGGACTTCCGCAAGTCCGCCATCCCGACGTGCACGGCGATCCCCTCCTCGCGGGCGCGCCGCTCGGTGAGGCCGACCGCGCCGACCTCCGGGTCGGTGAACGTGACCCGGGGGAGGGCGTGGTAGTCGGCCGGTGGCGCGTCCTCGCCGAGGATGTCGGCGGCCGCGATCCGAGCCTGGTACACGGCGATATGCGTGAAGGGGCCGGCGCCCGTGACGTCGCCGATCGCCCACAGCCGGTCCGCGGCCCGGAGGCGATCGTCGACGGGGATCGAGTGGGCGCGTTCGTCGATGCCGACGCTGGCCACCCCCAACGGCGCCAGATCCGTGCGCCGGCCCGTAGCCACGAGCAATCGCTCGGCCCGCAGCGGCGGGCCGTCCTCGAGCTCGATCTCCACGCCGTCGGCCACCCGGGCGACCGACCGCGCCCCCACCCCGGTGCGCACGTCGATGCCTTCGCGCCCGAACACCCCCGCAATCAGCGCGCCGGCCTCGGGCTCCTCGGCCGGGAGCAGCCCGTCTGACCGCTCGACGACCGTCACCTTCGATCCGAACCGGGCGAAGACCTGGGCGAGCTCGAGGCCGACGGCACCGCCCCCGAGGACGGCGAGCGACGCCGGCAGCTCGTCGGTCTCCACCGCCTCGTGGTTGGTCCAGAACTCGACCGTGTCGAGCCCGGGAAGCGACGGGTTCGCGGGTCGCGTCCCCGTCGCGAGGACCACTCCGCGGCGGGCCTCGAACGTGCGGTCGCCGACCCGTACGCGTCCGGGGCCGTCGAGGCGGCCCGTGCCGCGCACGAGCCGGCCTCCCTTTGCCTCGAAGCGCTCGACGCCAACGCGGTCGTCCCACGTGTCGGTCGCCTCGGCGCGGATGCGGGCGGCTACGGGCGACCAGTCGGGTTCGACCGTCGTGGTGCCGGCGAGCTGGGGGACGCGCCGTGCCTCGGCCAGCGCGTTCGCGGCGCGGGTCATCATCTTGGTGGGGATGCAGGCCCAGTACGCGGCACTCGCCGCCGACGAGGTTCGCTTCGATGCCGACGACGTCGAGTCCGGCCTCCGCGACCCGCTCCGCGAGCAGCTCGCCGCCGACGCCCATGCCGAGCACGATGACGTCGGCCGTGTCGGTCACGGTTGGGTTCTACCGCGCGGCGGCGTCCTTCGTCGCGAGGTTCGCCTCGGCGAGATCGAAGATCCGTGCCGTGCACGAGCTGAGGTCGAGGGGCGGGAGCAGCTCGTCGACGATCCGTCCCGCGATTCGGCGGAACTCGGCGCCGGCGGCACTGTCAGGCTCGGTGATCACGACCGGCTTCCCGGCGTCACCCCCGGCCGACACGGCCGGCTCGATGGGCACGGCGCCGATGAGCGGCACGCCGATCTCGGCGGCCAGCGCGGTGCCGCCACCCTCGCCGAAGATCGCGTGGCGCGATCCGTCCGGCGCGGCGAAGGCGCTCATGTTCTCGACCACGCCGACCACCTTCAGGTAGCTGCGGCGCGCCATGTCGGCGACTCGGGTCGCGACCTGTTGGGCGGCGAGTGCGGGCGTCGTCACGACGAGCATCTCGGTGCTCGGCAGCAGGCGCGCCAGCGCCATCTGGATGTCGCCGGTGCCGGGGGGCATGTCGATGAGCAGGTAGTCGATCTCGCCCCACCGCACGTCGGTGAGGAACTGCTCGAGGGCGCGGGCCAGGATGAGACCCCGCCACATCAGCGCGGTCTCCGCGTCGTCGACGAGGAACCCCATCGACACGACCTTGATGCGTCCCGGCTCGCCCGACGGGTCGTCGAGGTTCGGGACCTCCACCTCGTTCGGATCGATCTTGCCGTCGGATCCGCCCGAGCCGGCCCTCGACGCCGAGCATGCGCGGCACGCTGAAGCCCCAGATGTCGGCGTCGAGGACGCCGACGGTGCGACCCTGCGCCGCGAGGGCGGCGGCGAGGTTCACGGTCACCGACGACTTGCCGACGCCTCCCTTGCCACTGGCGACCGCGAGGACGCGCGTCGTCGGCAGCACCTCGGTCCCCGGCGCGTTCTCGCGCAGCCTGCCAGCGGGCGCGCTGCATCACCGCCGACTTCTCGTCCTGGGTCATCTCGCCGTACTCGACGCGCACGCCGGTGACCCCGCGCAGCCCGCGGACCTTCGACTCGACGTCGTTCTGGATCTGTGCCCGCAACGGACAGCCGGCAGTCGTGAGGGCCACCTTCACGGTCACCTCGCCGTCGGCCGCCACGCGGACGTCGCGGACCATGCCGAGCTCGACGATGCTGGCGCGCAGCTCGGGGTCGATGACACCTTCGAGCATGCGGCGCACGTCGTCCGGGCTCGGCGGAGGACCCTCGGCGGCCGGGTGGACGGGCGCACCGGGGTCGTTGGGGTCGGGCGAGTGAATGGCCATGGGTTCAATAAAACCAGTGTTCATCTTGAAAATATGCCCGGCCGGGGGTACGGTCAAGCTCCGATTTGGCGAATCGGCCCGACGAGCTCACCGTCCTCAAGGCGTTGGGGGACGAGACCCGCTACGCGATGTACCGGGAGCTGGCCACGTCGACCGCGCCCTTGTCGGCGCCGGAGCTCGCCGACCGGCTCGGGCTCCATGCCAACACCGTTCGTCTCCACCTCGACCGCCTGCGCGACGCCGGCTTGATCGACGCCGAGGCCGTCCACCGCGGCACCGTCGGCCGTCCCCAGCACCTCTACTTCCTCGCCGACGGCGCTCCCGGCCTCGGCTTCGACCCGCCCGCGCACGCGCTGCTCGCCGGTCTGCTCGCGAGCCTCGCCGAACGGGTCGGCGCCGATGCCGACGACGCCGCCGACACCGGGCACGCCTGGGGCGCCGAGGCCGGCAAGCGCACCCGCACACGCAGCTGCGTGAAGGCGCTCGACGACGAGCTCGCCCAGCTCGGGTTCGAGCCCGCCCCCGACGCCGCCGACGGCGAGTACGAGGGCGCGACCCGCATCGAGTTCCTCCACTGCCCGTTCCGGGAGCTCGCCGAGGCCTACCCCGAGCTGGTCTGCAACCTGCACCGCGGGCTGTGCGAGGGCGTCGTCGACCAGGTCGGCGGGGGAAGAGTCGAGGACTTCGCCACGTTGTACGACCCGGAGCCGTGCCATGTCATCGTTTCGGTCGGGTACCCTGAAGACCGCACTGAACCAGCACCTGGAGGACCCATGCTCACCCTGACCGACACCGCGTCGACCAAGGTCAAGGAGCTCCTCGAGGCCGAGGAGAACCCCGAGCTGGTGCTGCGCGTCGCCGTGCGCCCCGGCGGCTGCTCGGGCCTCAGCTACGAGATGTTCTTCGACTCCGACGTCGCCGCCGACGACGTTTCGAGTGAGTTCGGTGGAGTGAAGGTCGTGGTCGACCCCGCGAGCTCGCAGTACCTCACGGGCGCGTCGCTCGACTACAAGGACGGGCTGCAAGGCGCCGGGTTCACGATCAACAACCCGAACACCACCCGCACCTGCGGGTGCGGCCAGTCCTTCTCCTGATCGACTGTTCGACCGAGCCGCGCTCGGTGCTCGACGACCCCGCTCCGGCGGGGTCGTTTCGCGTCCAACTGTCGCCTGTCTGGCGCCGTCGCAAGCTCCGGCTCAGCGGTGACGTCGGCGAAGCCGCCGCCACCGTCGCAAGCTTCGGCTTTGCTTCGGCGGTCGGCGAAGCCGCCGCCTTCGCGTTTCCCCTCCGTCGCGCGGACACTGGAACTTGCGACGTGATCCTCGTAGTGTTCGCGAGAACACTTTCGCGACTGCACGATCTGCGTTGGCTGAGGGAGGGCTCGCAACCATGACACCTACGTGGCCACCGAGCGGCGGTGGAGACAGCGGCGACCAGGGCGGCGGCTCTGGTAGCACGTGGCCTCCGCCGCCCCCGCTCCGGAGCCCCGGCCGTGGGAGCCGACCCCGGCCCCGCCGCGCCGAGCGCCGAGGAGCCGGCCAAGCCGGCGAAGAAGAAGGCAGTCAAGAAGAAGAAGACGACGGCCAAGAAGAAGACCGCTCGCAAGCCGGCCAGGAAGAAGGCGCGCCAAGGCACGCACGCAAGAAGCGCGCGACGCGCAAGCCAGCCAAGCGCAAGGCCGCCGAAGCGCACGACCAAGAAGCGCGCCACGAAGAAGCGGACCACGAAGAAGCGGACTACGAGGAAGGCCGCCAAGGGCCGTACGACGAAGAAGCGCACCGCTCGCAAGCCGGCGAAGCGCAGGGCCGCCAAGAAGCGGTCCACGCGCAAGCCCGCGAAGCGGCGGACCACGAAGAAGCGCCGCTAGCGCGAGCGGCGAGATCCGCCGCAGTCGCGTCCGCTAGCTGACGAGCCTCTGGAGCAGCTGCTGCTGCTCGTCGTGACCGAACGCGCCGTCGAGGCGCGAGACGACATTGCCGGTCCCGTCGACGCCGAAGAGCCACGGCTCGGTCTCGATCCCCCATGCCTGCACCGTCGGCGTCGTCTCGTTGCCGTTCAGGTTCGTGTAGATCTCGGCGTGCACGAACGTGATGCGGTCCTTGTACTGATCGGTGAGCGTGAGGAGATCGTCCAGCACCGGGCCGCAGTACCGCGACTGGCAGAGCGCCGGTGTCGCGAGCATCACGGCCACGGGCTTTCCGGCGCCGATCATGGTGTCGAGCGAGACGTCGTGCAGCGGGCACGGCGGGTTTCGGGTGCACATCGGATCGACGCCGAGTGGGTTCGCGGCCGTCGGCGAGGCCGCTCGCGGCGCAGGCGTACCGGGAACCGGGGCCTTCGGCTGGTCCTGCACCTGGAACGCAAGCGACGCGTTCTGCCGCTTCCCGTTCTTCTTCACCTGCACCACGCCGAGCCAGGGCCCGGCCTCCGGCAGCGTGACGTCGGCGGTGTAGATGCCGCGGCCCTTGGGGAGGCCGCGGGAGTGCAGCACCGTGTCGACGGGTGCACCGAGTTTCCGGCTCTGACCGTAGGCGAGCTTGGCCCGCGGGCCCGACGCATACTTCGGGCCATCGGCGAGCGCGAACACGATGCGCTGCGGGTCGGGTGACGCGTACAGGTCGCTGGCGAGCAGGAGCGCTGAGAGCTTCTTGCTCTCGGCGCTGGAGGCCCCGGCCGGCACGCCGCCGTACGCCGCCGCCGCCAGCACACCACCGGTGGCGGCGAGGAAGGCGCGTCGGGAGAGGTCGGGCGGCGGCATGCCCCTATCCTGCCGTTCGGAGAACGTGATGTCCGATCGGGTCGGCTTCGTGTGCAACGGCGCGCCGGTGGAGCTCGGCGTCGCTCCCGGCGAGTCGCTGCTGTCCGTGCTGCGCGAGCGGCTCGGGCTCGTGTCGGCCAAGGACGGCTGCGCGCCGCAGGGCCAGTGCGGGTGCTGCACGGTGCTCGTCGATGGCGACGCGCGGGTCGCGTGCGTGACGCCGGTGGTCCGCGTGGAGGGGCGCGCCGTGACCACCGTCGAGGGGCTCGACGCCGCCTCCCGCGACTCGCTCGCCGATGCCTTCGTGGCGACGGGCGGATCCCAGTGTGGCTTCTGCACGCCGGGCATCGTGATGCGCGCCGCGTCGCTGCTCGCAAAGGGTCGAACCCGCCGCGCCGACGTCGACCGTGGTCTGGCCGCCCACCTGTGCCGGTGCACCGGCTGGCAGACCGTGTACGAGGCGATCGACGCGGCGGCGTCCGAGGTGATCGACGCGGCGGCGTCCGAGGTGGTCGACACCGCGGCATCAGGCTCCCGGCCGGCGCCCCGCCGAGATCTCGACGCCGCCGCCCGGCGAGCCGAGCTCGAAGGGGGCGGCCGGCAGCGGGTCGGCATCGACGTGCCCCTGGGAGGCGGCGGCTTCGCCGACGATGTCGCACCCCGCGACGCTCTCGTCGCCGTGCCCTGCCCGGTTGGATCGACCGTTGACGCCCTGGATGCCGCCGGCATGCGCTGGGTGGTGGCCGGGTCGCTGGCCGACGCGCGTGCCGAGGCTGGGAAGGTCCAGGGCCGGCGCACCACGATCGACGAGCGTCCACCGCTACCTCCGCCCGACCTGCCGCCCGGAGGCGTTCGCCTCGCCACCGGCTGGGTCGAACCCGCGTACCTCGAGCCGGACGCGTCGTGGTGCGAGCCGGGCAGCGAGCCGTCGACCCCGCTCGCCAACGGCGGGGCGTTCGGGGGAAAGGAGTCGTCGCCCGTCCCGGCGGCCGCCCGCGCCCTGGCCGATCGCATCGGCCGCGCTGTCCGCGTCGTCCTCTCCCGCGAGGACGTCGTGCGCCTCGGCCCCAAGCGCCCGCCGATCGGGGCTGCCGCCGTCTACGAGGGCGACGCCGTCGACGTCCGCGGGCGCGTGGTCGACGGCGCCGGCGCCGCCTTCGCCGAGGGCTCGATCACGCCCTACCGGCTCGACGTCAGCCAGCGATGGGAGGCGGTGCCCGTCGCCGGCCCGCCCGTGTCGACCCACCTGCGGGCGGCGGGACTCGCCGAGGTTGCGGTGCTCGTCGAAGGTGCGCTCGACGAAGCGGGAGCCGATCGCGGCGCTCTCGTCGCCGACGATCGCGCTGGCGGCGTGCTCCTCGACTCGTGCGCCGCCGCGTTGGGCGGTGCCCGAGCCGGCGCCCGCGCCCATCTCGACGAGTCGGGCGCGCTCGAGCGCGTCGAGGTCCGCGTCGCCGCCGGTGACCCGCTGGACGAGATCGTCCTCCGCTCCTACGCGGTCGGCGCGGCCCACATGGCCCTCGGGTGGGTGCTCAGCGAGAGCATCGCGGTCGATCCCGACAGCGGCGAGGTGCACGACCTCACGATCCGGTCGTTCGGCGTGATCCGCGCCAAGGACACGCCGCCCATCGACGTCACGGTCGTCGCCGACGACGGGGCGCCGCGACCCCGCTCGTCGGATGCCGTGTTCGCGGCGGTCGCGGCGGCGGCGTGGAACGCGGTCACGCGCGTGGAAGGCGCGCGCCCCGAGGCGTTTCCCGCCCGCGGGACGCGCGCCGCCCGTCGTCTACGGCGTTGACGCGGTCGATCGAGCTGCCGGTGTAGCCGGCTCCCCCGGTGGCCGGAACAGGAAGAAGCTGATCGCGAGCACCCAGATCAGCCAGACGAGGAACGTGATGAAGCCCACGACGAAGGGGAATCCGCTGTCCGTCACGACGACGAGACCGCCCACGATCCACCCCAGAGCGATCACCAAGCTCGCCCAACCGAGCGCCTCCGGGAACACCTTTGTACGCAGCGACGCGACGCCGACCGCAGTCACGAATGCGGCGATCCCGAAGTTGCCCATCCCGCCGATCACTCCCGAGAGCAGGTAGATGAACTTCGGGTTCACCGACGCGGTGGCCCCGGTGGAGTCGATGGCGATTGCGACCGTGGCGTTCAGGGCGAACGCCGTAACCGCCGTGATCAGACCGACGAGCCCGCCTCCCACCGCGATCGTGGCCAGTCGCCGCGTGTCCTCCGCGCGGCGGAGGGTGCTCCAGAGGCTCCCGAGGAACCAGAGGAAGGCCAGCGAGCCCAGCCCGGTGAGGAACGCCCCGGTCTTGATCGCGGCCGTGTGGTCCTCGTAGTAGTTCGCGATCTTGCGGACGGAATCATCCGGGCTCGGCGGTGAGCCCGAGATGAGAGCGCCGACCACGATCAGAACCACGAAGATCACGCCCGCGGCCGCGCCGTACCGTTCCCACTTCGCATCGTCCATGTCGTGCCTCCTTCGGGGGGGCACGCCACCCGCGCCGCCCGGGCCATGCTCGGCTGACTGCTCGCTGACGTCAAGCGTCGGTCCGGTAACGTTCTCGCGGCGTCGGCGGCTTTGCCGACCGGCGCTGCAAAGCAGGAGCTCGCGACTGCGACAGGAGACAGATGCTCGGCGCCGTGCTCATGGTCGTGGTGATGGTCCTGGTCGTGCCGGTCGCGATCATGTTCGGCGGCGCGATCTGGAGCGCGCTGTTCGGCTGGCTCTCCTCCGACGACGCCGATCGGCGCCATCAGGGCGACGCCGCCTAGTAAGCGTCTCGTGGCGACTGACTCGGTCCGGGTCGCGTCGCACGACGGCGACGAGCTCGACGCCCACCTCGTGGTTCCCGCTCGCCGGGCGGGCCCCGGCATCGTGCTACTCCACGAGGCCGGCGGCGTCACCAGTTACGTGCGCGGCGTGGCGGATCGCCTCGCCCGGCTCGGCTACGTGACGCTGGTGCCGGACCTGTTCTGGCGCATCGAGCGCAATGTCGACCTGCAGAACGACAAGGACATGACGCGGGCGCTCGATCTCATCGGGCAGTTCGATCTCCACGCCGGGGTGCGGGACGTCGATGCCGCGCTCTCGTGGATGCGTGCCCGCCCCGAGGTCGACGGCCCCGTCGGAGTGGTCGGGTTCTGCTTCGGCGGCGGCCTGACGTATGGCGTGGCGTGCGATCTCGATCCCGCCTGCGCGGTCGCGTACTACGGCGTGGGCGTCGAGCTCCTGGCCGAACGCATCGACGAGGTGACATGCCCGACGCTCCTGCAATTCGGCAGCACAGACGTCTTCATCCCGCTGGACTCACTCGAAGGCCTCCAAGTCGCGGCCGGAACGAAGCCGAACGTCGAGATCGAGGTGTACGACGCCGGGCATGCGTTCGACAACCCGTACGCCGAATGGCACGCGCCCGGAGTCGCGGCCCGGGCGTGGGACCGCACCGCCTCATTCTTGGCCGCGCACCTCGCGGTCGAGGTGACGAGAGCGCGTCAGTCGCCGCCGCGCTGCACGTCCTCGAACCGCTTTCGCAGCTCTTCGAGCCACTTCTGGAACTGCTTTTGCACATCATCGCCGCCGTTGCCCTTTTGCCCGCGGTTATCGGGCTCCACCGGCGGGAGGGTCGTGGGCGGGACCGTCGTCGGCGGGAGCGTCGGCGGGGTCGTCGTCACCCGGACGGCGGTGGTCGTGGGCGCCGGGGGCGAACCGCCCTCGGAGCCGGCGTTGTAGGCGAGAAGGCCGGCGACCGTCGCCCCGGCGATCAGGCCTCCGACGAGCAGGGCAACAGCCCACGGCCGGCGACGCCGCCTCCGGCGCACCGGAGCAACGGCCGCGGGCTGCGCTTCGGTGCGCGCCGGCGTGTCCGGCACGGTCGCGGTGCCGTCGGCGTCGGGCAGCGCGGCCGCCGCCGCGATCGGAGCGGCCGCGATCGGCACCGTCGCCAGCCCCGATGCCGTGGTGGCGCCCGGGCCGGCGAGGTGATCCCGGACGGCGGCCGCGCTCGGACGGGCCTGCGGATCGCGGCGGGTCATCGCCGCCAAGATTCCCGGCCAGCCACCCCGGAGCCCGCGCGGGACCTCCGGGTCGCGCGACATGCGCGCGGCCGCCGCCTCCCCGGGCGGGCCGTCGAACACGCGCCGGCCCGTCAGGCACTCGACGAGCACGAGCCCGAGGGAGTAGACGTCGGTCGGCGGTCCGACCTCGCCGCCCTGGAGCTGTTCGGGAGCGATGTACGCCATCGTGCCGATGGCCTGGTGGCTGCCGGTAATCCTCGTGGCGCCGAGGAGTCGCGCGATCCCGAAGTCCGCCAGCCGGATGGAGCCGTAGTCGTCCAGCATGAGGTTCGACGGCTTCACGTCGCGATGCACGATCCCTTGGCGGTGGATGTAGTCGAGCGCGGCCGTGGTCTCGGCGCCGATGCGCGCCACCCGGTCGGAAGGAAGCGCGCCGCCGTCCAACAGCTGGCGCACCGTCGCCCCACCGAGCAGCTCGAGGACGAGGAAGGCGTCGCCGTTGTCGGTGCCGGCGTCGAGGAGACGGACAAGGTTCGGATGCTGGAGCCGCGCCAGGGTCCGCGCCTCGGCGGCGAACCGACGCTCGTGCTCGACCTCCCGCAGCACCTTCACGGCGACGTCGCGTTCGAGGCGCACGTCCCGCCCCCGGTACACGTCGGCCATGCCGCCGCGATCGATCAGCTCGTCGATGCGGTATCGGGACTGGAGAATGGTGTGGGTGGCGATCATCGAACGCCCCGGGACCTGCCGTGTGGACCTGCCGCCTGAGGACGCAGTTTTACCCGTTCGTACGGGTCCGCAAGCGTCGCCCTACCGGACCGGGGCGGGGTCCCCACCCGGGAGCGAGCGGGGCTGGCCGAACCGGTAGCCGACCGAGCGCACCGTCTGGATCAGCCCGCCGCGCTCCTCGCCGAGCTTCGCCCGCAGGCGGCGCACGTGGACGTCGACCGTCCGGGCCCCGCCGTAGTACTCGTACCCCCACACGCGCGACAGCAGCTGCTCGCGGGTGAACACCTTGCCGGGGTGGGTGGCGAAGAAGCGCAGCAGCTCGTACTCCATGTAGGTGAGGTCGAGCGGGCGGCCACCCATCGCGGCCTGGTACGTCTCGAGGTTGAGCACCAGGTCGCCGTACTCGACGACCTCGGGCCGCGCCGTGCGGCCGGTTCGCCAGTGCAGGTGCCGCACGCGCGCCTCGAGCTCCCGGGGGTGGAACGGCGCGAGGCAGAAGTCGTCGAACACGTCCTCGCGCATCTCGAGCTCGGCGAGCTGCGCGCCCGACACGAGCAGGAGGATCGGCTCCAGCGGCGCGTCCCGCTTGCGCAGCGAACGGCAGATCCCGAACGCGCCCTCGGGATCCTCATCGGCGCAGACGACGGCTCCCGCCCACCCGTCGGCAGGCTCGTGCTGCACGGCGATCGAAGCGTTCGAGACCGCCTTCCACGGATAGCCGGCGAGGTCGAGCGTCTGCGCGAGGAGCGCCGGTGGCGGGTCCGGGAAGACCAGGAACGGCTCGGTGATGGGCGACATCATCACAGCGCGCCGAGGTAGCGGTCGAGCTCCCATGGCGTGACCTGCCCCCGGTAGTCCGCCCACTCGCTGCGCTTGTTGCGGATGAAGTGCTCGAAGACGTGCTCGCCCAGCGCCGCCGCCACCAGCTCCGAGTCCTCCATCACGTCGACGGCCTCGGCGAGCGACCGCGGCAGCGAGTCGATCCCCTCCGCGGCCCGCTCCTCGGGCGTCATCTCGAAGATGTTGTTCGTGGCCTCGGCCGCGAGCTCGTAGCCCTCGTCGACGCCCTTCAGCCCCGCCGCCAACATCAGGCTGAACGCCAGGTAGGGGTTGCACGCCGGGTCGGGGGAGCGGAACTCGATCCGCGTCGAGTCCTCCTTCCCCTTCTTCGCCAGCGGCACGCGCACGAGCGCCGAGCGGTTGTTCCGCGCCCAGCACACATACGTCGGCGCCTCGTAGCCGACGATCGGGGCCTCACTGTTGATCGCAAGGCGCTTGTAGGAGTTCACCCACTGGTTCGTCACCGCGGTGATCTCGGGAGCATGACGCAGGAGGCCGGCGATGAAGTTCTTGCCGACCTTCGAGAGCCCTGCACTGTCGCCGGGGTCGTGGAACGCGTTGACGTCGCCCTCGAACAGCGAGAGGTGCGTGTGCATCCCGGAGCCGAAGGCATGCGCCAGCGGCTTGGGCATGAACGTCGCGTAGACGCCGAGATCCTGCGCGACCTCCTTCACGACGAGCCGGAACGTCATCACGTTGTCGGCCATCGTGAGTGCGTCGGTGTAACGCAGGTCGATCTCGTGCTGGCTCGGGCCGAGCTCGTGGAAGCTGTACTCGACGGGGATGCCCATGGCCTCGAGCGTGAGGATCGTCTGCTTGCGCAGTTCGCTCACCATGTCCATCTGGGTGAGGTCGAAGTACGACGCTTCGTCGAGGGGCTCGGGGGACCGCGGCGATTTGAAGTAGAAGAACTCCATCTCCGGCCCGGCGTAGAACGTGAACCCCTTCTCCCGGGCGCGCTCGAGGTTGCGCTTGAGCACATGGCGGGGGTCGCCTTCGAAGGGCTCGCCGTCGAGGCGATGGACGTCGCAGAACATCCGCGCGACGGGCGCGTCCTCGCCGCGCCAGGGCACGATCTCGAACGTGCCCGGATCGGGCTTGGCGAGCATGTCGGCTTCCTGGACGCGCGTGTAGCCCTCGATCGCGGATCCGTCGAAGGTCATGCCCTCTTCGAGCGCCCCTTCGAGCTCGGCCGGGGTGATCGCGAAGCTCTTGAGCTTGCCGAGCACGTCGGTGAACCAGAGGCGCACGAAGCGCACGCCGCGTTCCTCGACGGTCCGGAGCACGTAGTCGAGTGGCCGTTCCATCGCACAAGTGTTGCAGGCCCGCGGGCGGCTACGGCAGCCCGAAACCGCAGATCAGGGTCGGTTAACAGAGCGTTCATTGGGGGGCAATGGATGCGAAATCGCAGGCTGGGAGCGTGCGCCCGGCGGTGGCCGACCCGCGTCTTCGCCGGGCGCGCGAACGGGGGCATAGGCTCCCGCCGGTTTGCAGGCGCCGGTACGCCGGACGACTGGATGCGTCCGGCAAACGACGAAGGAGACGAAGTGGCGGAGCAGCGCACCCCCGGTGACGTGCTGAAGCTGGCCCAGGACTCGGGTGCCGAGATCGTGGACCTCCGGTTCTGTGACCTCCCCGGGCTCATGCAGCACTTCTCGATGCCGATCCACGAGCTGACTGCGGACGGCTTCGACGAGGGCTACGGGTTCGACGGCTCGTCGATCCGTGGCTTCCAGGAGATCCAGGAGTCGGACATGCTCCTGGTACCCGACCCCAACACCGCCGTGATCGACCCGTTCCGTGAGCACACGACGCTCTCGATCAACTGTTACGTCGAGGACCCGGTGACGGGCGAGCCGTACACCCGCGACCCGCGCTACGTCGCGAAGAAAGCGGAGGATTACGTCAAGGGCACGGGCATCGCCGACACCATCTACATCGGGCCCGAAGCCGAGTTCTACATCTTCGACTCTGCCCGCTTCGATCAGAACCAGTACTCGGGCTACTACTACGTCGATTCGGTCGAGGGCGTGTGGAACTCGGGCCGCGAGTTCGAGCTCGACGGTGGCCCGAACCTCGGGTACAAGCCCCGCTACAAGGAGGGGTACTTCCCCGTCCCGCCCATGGACAGCTTCCAGGACCTCCGCTCGGAGATGATCCTCACGCTCGAGAAGCTGGGCATCGAAGTCGAGGTGCAACACCACGAGGTGGGTACCGCGGGCCAGGCCGAGATCGACATGCGCTTCGACACGCTGCTGACGATGGCCGACAAGCTGATGCTCTACAAGTACGTCGTGAAGAACGTGGCGCGCTCCGCCGGCTACACGGTGACGTTCATGCCGAAGCCGATCTTCCAGGACAACGGCTCCGGCATGCACACGCACCAGTCGTTGTGGAAGGGCGGCGAGCCGCTGATGTTCGACGAGAAGGGCTACGGCCAGATCTCGGACCTCGCGCGCTGGTACATCGGCGGCCTGCTCAAGCACGCGGCGGCGATCCTCGCCTTCGCGGCGCCGACCACGAACTCGTACAAGCGTCTCGTGCCGGGCTACGAAGCGCCGGTCAACCTCGTGTACTCGCAGCGCAACCGCTCCGCGTGCGTGCGCATCCCCGTGTACTCGAAGAGCCCCAAGGCGAAGCGACTGGAGTTCCGGCCCCCCGACCCGTCCTGCAACCCGTACCTGGCGTTCTCGGCGATGCTCATGGCCGGGCTCGACGGGGTGCAGAACCGCATCGAGCCGCCCGATCCACTCGACAAGGACCTCTACGACCTGCCCCCCGAGGACATGGCGAAGGTCCCGCAAGTGCCGGGCTCGCTCGACGAGTCACTTGCCGCACTCGAAGCCGACCACGAGTTCCTGCTCGCCGGCGGCGTGTTCACCCAGGACGTGATCGACACGTGGCTCTCCTACAAGCGGGAGAACGAGATCGACGAGCTTCGTCTCCGCCCGCACCCGTGGGAGTTCTACATGTATTACGACATCTGACGCCTACGGCTAGCCTCTGCGCCCATGAAGTGGGCAGGTCGGCCGCGTGCGGCGCTCGTCCTCGGGTCGGCGATCGTCGGCGTTCATCGCGAGCGCGTGCTTCGGAGGCCCGCCTCCGCCGCCTCCACCCCCTGCACCGGTCGCGTGCCAGAGCTCCGGGCCTGCGAACACACCCGATGGTGCGAACGAGCCCGCGCGTCCGCCGTCGGACCGGCCGATCTCGAGCGAGGAAGCCGGCGCGCAGGCGCGCGAGGTGGCCTCGACGACAGAAGTGCGCACCAAGCGTGGCGAGATCCCGCTCCTGACCGTGGAGGAGCGGAACGGGAGGCCTGAGATCACGTCTACCCCGGTGGTCTCGCCGGACCACGCAGCGTCGGTGGCGGAAGCGAAGGCAGCCGACGGTGACCTGATCGGCGTGGACGTCGATAAGCCGGTGCACGCGTCCGCGACGAACGACCCGCGCTTCGGCGAGCAGTGGTCGTTCACCAAGGTTCCGTTCGAGGCCGCATGGACAGCTGACAACACGCAAGGTGGAGGCGTCACGGTCGCGGTCGTCGACACCGGCGTGATGGCGGATCACCCCGACCTCTCGGGCCACGTGCTCCCGGGCGCGCACTTCCTGCACAGCGACGACGGCGAGCCCGTCGATCCGGGGATCGGCGGCACCGAGGACTCCAACGGACACGGCACCCACGTCGCCGGGACCATCGCCGCCAAGAGCAACAACGCCACCGGGATCGCCGGTGCCGCGCCGGGCACGCAGATCCTGCCCGTGAAGGTCCTCTGCGCCGACGGCGGCGGTTTCACCAGCGACGTCGCCGAAGGGATCACGTGGGCCGTCGACGCCGGGGCCGACGTCGATCAACGTGAGCCTCGGCGGCGCCACGGACGCAGGCGAGCAGGCGGCGATCGAGTACGCGCGCGACCACAACGTCGTGGTCGCCGCAGCGGGGGGCAACGACGGTCAGACCGACAACCATCCCTCGTACCCGGCGGCGTACTCGGGTCCCCAGTTCCCGAACGTCATCGCGGTGGCGGCCACGGACAACGCCAACGGCCATCCGGCCTACGGAACGGTGGGCAGCTACCTCGACCTTGCCGCACCCGGCGGCGTCCCGGTGGCCGGGTGCGCGAGCAACCCGGCCGTCGAGATCCTGTCGACGTGGAACGACGGCAGCTACTGCACGATCGCGGGGACGTCGATGGCGACGCCGCACGTGTCTGCCGCCGCCGCGCTGCTCCGGGCTGCGAATGGCGCGTGCACCGCCGCGCAGGTGAAGAGCCGGCTGAAGACGACGGCGGAGGACCTCGGGACGCCGGGGCCTGACAGCAAGTTCGGTGCCGGGATCGTCAATCCCCTGGTCGCCGGCGCAACCTGCTGAGCGCGGCTCACGCCCGTCCGTAGAACACGCGCTCGACGACCTTGCGCGCCCGGCGGGTCACGCGGCGGTAGTCGTCCCGCAGCCCGGCCTGGGGTTGGGGCCCGTACCCGAGCAGCCGGCCCAGCCGCGTCGCCTCCCGCCCGTCGGTCGGGAGCGCATCGCCCGGTCTCCCCGCGAGCAGGTACAGCGCGTTGCGTGCCCGCTCGCAGAACCGGTACGCCTCCTCGAGGGCGTCGGCGTCGCCGGTGTCGAGCAGGCCGCCTGCGCGCAGCTGATGCAGCGCGCCGATGGTCGACGTGACGCGCACCTCGGGATGGCGCGCGCCGTGCTGGAGCTGCAGCAGCTGGACCGTGAACTCGACGTCCGACAACGACCCGCGTCCCAGCTTGAGATGGAAGCGCGGATCCTCGCTCGGCGGGATGCGCTCACGCTCGATGCGGGCCTTCATGCGGCGCACCTCGCGCACGTCGTCGTCGGGGAACGGGTCCCGGTACACGAACGGCTCGATGAGCGCCGCGAACCCGTCTGACACCGCTGCGTCCCCCGCGACGGCGCCGCGCCTTGAGGAGGGCCTGGAACTCCCACGTCTGGGCCCATCGCTCGTAGTACGCCTCGTAGCCCGAAAGGCTCCGGGCGAGCGCGCCCTTCTTGCCCTCGGGCCGGAGATTCGCGTCCACCCGGAAGGTCTGGCCCTCGGGCGTGATGCCGCCGAGCTCGCTGATGAGCTGCTCGGCGATCTTCTCGGCGGCGCGAAAGTCGGCGGCGTCCTCGCCGTCGTAGACGAACAGCACGTCGAGGTCGGACGCGTAGCTGAGCTCGCCGCTGCCGAGGCGCCCCAAACCGATCACCGCGAAGGGCAACGACGGTCCGAGGGACCGCAGCGCCGCCTCGACGCACGCGTCCGCGAGCCCGGCGAGCTCGGCTTCGGTGTCCTCGATCGAGGCGAACCCGAGCACGTCGCGGGCGGCGATGCGCAGCATCTCGCGTCGCTTGAACCGGCGGAGGCCGACGCGACGCTCGTCGGCACTGGGCCGCCAGGTCAGGTTGCCGAGCGCTTCCTCGACGAGCTCGTCCCGCGACTTCTCGTGGGAGAGCGCGTCGTCGTCTCCCAATGCCTCGACGAAGTCGGGTTGGCGGCGCAACGCGTCGCCGAGCAGCCGGCTCGACCCAAGCAGCCGGCACGTGCGCTCGGCCGCGCGCGGGGATTCCCGGAAGCTCCGGGCGAGCGAGGCCGATCGCACTTCGCCCTCCGCGAGTCGCCGGAGCTGCAGCAGGCCGAGGTCCGGGTCGGGTGTCGCCGAGAGCCAGCTCAGGATCACCGGCAGGAGCTGCTGCATGATGCGCGAGCGGCGCGTGAAGCCTTGCGTCAGCTCTTGCAGCGCGGCGCGGGTCTGCGCGACGTCGAGGAAACCGAACGCGGTCAGGCGCACCTCGACGGCCTCCTCGGTCAGCGGTCCCGCCCCCGCCAGCGTGTCGAGCAGCGGCGCGAAGAACAGCCGCTCGTGGATCGAGCCGCACCCGGTTCTGGTAGCCGCGGTAGTCCGTCTCGAAGAGATCGAGCGCGGTCTCGTCGCCGCGGTCGCGGTAGCCGAGCACCCGGGCGAGCCGGGTGCGCGCGGCGAGGTCGGCGGGCAACGTATGGGTCTGCTGCTCGTCTTGCAGCTGCAGACGGTGCTCGACCGTCCGCAGGAAGCGGTAGGCGTCGTCGAGCTGCGTCGCCTCGTCGGGCTCGATGTACCCGCCGGCGGCGAGCTGCGCGAGCGCGTCGAGCGTGGTGGGGGAGCGGACGGACGGGTCGTGCCGGCCGTGCACGAGCTGGAGGAGCTGCACCGCGAACTCGATGTCGCGGATGCCGCCGCGCCCCCGCTTCACCTCGCGGTCCGTGAGGCCGCGGCGCTGCATCTCTCCCTCCGCCCGGGCCTTCATGGCCCGCACCGAGCGAACCGTGTCCGGGTCGAGGACCTCCGGCCAGACGACGGGCTCCACCAGCTCGAGGAATCGACGACCGACGTCGCCGTCGCCTGCGACGGGCCGGGCCTTCAAGAGCGCCTGGAACTCCCACGGCTGCGCCCAGCGCTCGTAGTACGCGCCGTACGCCTCCAGCGTGCGCGACAACGGTCCCGATCGGCCTTCGGGACGGAGGTCGGCGTCGGTGCGGAAGACGATGCCGTCGGCGGTGGGCTCGCTCATGGTCGTGAGCACCGCCCGCGCGGCGCGTTCGGCGACGGCGCCGTCACCCTCGTGGACGAACAGCACGTCGACGTCGCTCGCGTAGTTGAGCTCGCGGCCGCCGAGCTTCCCCATCGCGATGATCTCGAGCCGGACGTCCGGGGCAACGAGGTCGAGCGTGCGGCCGAGGCACACCTCGGCCAGGGCCGCCAGCTCCCGGCCGACGGCGGGAAGGTCGGCCACGCCGAGTAGATCGCGCGCCGCGATGCGCAGCAGCTCGCGCCGCTTCCACCGGCGCAGCGCGCCCGGGCCGTCCTCGTCGGTCGCGAAGAACGAGGCGGCCGAGTCGCGGTACTCGGAGAGCGTGCGCTCCCGGCCGAAGCCCTCGCCGTCGCGCAACGGGTCGAGCAGCGACGGATCGCGCAAGACCGCGCCCGACAGTGAGCGCGACGCCGCGCTCAACGCCACGAGCGCGTCGAGCACGAGCGGGCTCGTGGCGAGCTCGTCACCGAGCGCCGGGTGATCCTCGAGCAGCCGCGTCAGGAAGGCCCGGGCCGCGGCCGGGTCGGCGGCGCGCTCGACCGCCTCGTTGACTGCCGGCGAGTCGAGGATCGCCTGGGCCACCCGTCCAGTCTCGCCCACGGAGCCTGTCTCGACGGCCCGATTCGTGGCCTCTGACTAGGTCTCCATTTCTCGGCTGCAGCCCGGCGTATCCTTGAGGCGTGCCCCGGCTTCGTGTCGCGCTCGCGCAGCTGAACCTCGTCGTCGGTGACCTCGAGGGCAACGCGGCGCGCATCATCGAGACCTACGAGCGGGCCGAGGCCGACGCCTGCGACCTCGTCGCGTTCCCCGAGCTGGCGATCACCGGCTATCCGCCCGAAGACCTCCTGTTGCGGCCCGCATTCGTGACCCAGGCGCAGGAGAGCATGGAGAAGGTCGCTGCCCGCACGGGCCGGGCGGTGGCGGTCCTCGGGTTCCCGCTCCTCGAACGCGACCTCTACAACGCGGCCGCGGTGTGTGCGAGCGGCAAGGTCCACGGCGTGTACCGCAAGCACAACCTCCCGAACTACACGGTGTTCGACGAGCAGCGCTACTTCACCGCCTCGAGTACCGACGGTCCGCTGTTCAACGTCGCCGGCACCCGGGTGGCCGTCACGATCTGCGAGGACGCCTGGAGCCCGAGCGGCCCGATCATCACGCAAGCCGCAGGCGGGGCCGAGCTCGTCGTGAACATCAACGGCTCGCCGTACTACGCGGGCCGCCAGCGCGAGCGCGAGACGATGCTCTCCACCCGGGCCGCCGACGCGTCCGTCCCGATCGCGTACGTCAACCTCGTCGGCGGTCAGGACGAGCTCGTCTTCGACGGCGGGTCCATCGTGTTCGACGAGCAGGGCCGGCTGGTGGCGCGGGCGCGCCAGTTCACCGAAGACCTGCTCGTCGTCGACATCGACGTGCGCCCGACCTTCCGCAAGCGGCTGCTCGATCCCCGTGGACGGTGGTCGGCGCCTGCGTTGCCGGAGGTCAAGGTCAGCGACGCGCACCTCGGCGAGCGGGGCGAGCGGCCGCGGATCGAGCCCGAACTTCCCCCCGTTCGTGAGGTCTACGAAGCGCTCGCGCTCGGCACCCGTGACTACGTGGTCAAGAACGGGTTCACCGACGTCCTCATCGGCCTGTCCGGCGGCATCGACTCCTCGCTCGTCGCTGCCATCGCCGCCGACGCCCTCGGCCCGGGCCGGGTGCTCGGCGTGCTGATGCCGTCGCGCTTCTCGAGCGAAGGCAGCGTGAGCGACGCCGAGACCGTCGCCCGGAACCTCGACATCAGGACGATCACGGTGCCGATCGAAGCCGCGCACGGCGCGTTTCTCGACATGCTGGCCGAGCCGTTCCGCGGCACCGAGCCGGGTCTGGCAGAGGAGAACCTCCAAGCACGGATCCGCGGCACCGTCCTCATGAGCCTGTCGAACAAGTTCGGTGGGCTCGTGCTTACCACCGGCAACAAGAGCGAGCTCGCCACCGGCTACTCGACGTTGTACGGCGACATGGCAGGCGGGTTCTCGGTGATCAAGGACGTGCCGAAGATGCTCGTGTACGCGCTCGCACGGGATCGCAACGAGCGCGCCGGACGCGCCCTCGTCCCCGAGTCGGTGCTCGACAAGCCCCCCAGCGCCGAGCTCCGGCCCGATCAGCGCGACAGCGACTCGCTGCCCGACTACTCGCTGCTCGACCCGATCCTCGAGGGCTACGTAGAAGGTGACCTCTCGGTGGCCGAGCTGGAGGCGGCCGGGTTCGATCCCGACACGGTGCGCAGGATCGCCCGGCTCGTCGACCGCAACGAGTACAAGCGCCGCCAGTCGCCGCCGGGGGTGCGCGTCTCACCCAAGGCCTTCGGCAAGGACCGGCGCCTGCCGATCACGAACCGCTGGCCTGGTTGAACGCGCGGGTCCGCGCGTTCTATCCGGAGCTGGCGCTCGTCGTCGCCAGCTTCCTGTATGGCGCCACCTTCACGATCGTCCAGGACGCGCTCGACGACCTCACGGCCACCGGCTTCGTGCTGGTGCGCTTCGCCATCGGCGGCGCCGCGCTCCTGCCTCTCGCGCTCCGCCGCGGATGGCGGGGACCGGCGGCCCGGTCCAGCGACTCGGCGCGCGTCCTGGCCGGTTGTGGCGTCGCGCTCGGCTTTACCGCGTTCGTGGCGTACGTGTGCCAGAACGTCGGCCTCCAGCACACGACCACCTCGAACTCGGCGTTCATCACCGGGTTGTTCGCCGTGTTCACGCCGCTCATCGCAGCGGTGCTTTACCGCCGGCTTCCCGATCGGTCGGTGTTCGCCTCGGTCGTGCTGGCTGTCATCGGCTTGTTCCTGCTCACCGGCGCGCAGCCCACGCTCGGTTTCGGGGACGCGATCACGCTCGTCACCGCATTCTTCTTCGGGATCTGGTTCGTGCAGACGGGGGCGTGGGCGAACCGTTTCGACGTCGTGACGCTCACGTGCGTCGAGCTGCTCACGCTGGCCGCGCTGGCGGTGCCGTTCGTCGCGTTCGACGGGTTGGGACACCTCACGGGAGAGGCGGTGTTCGCGGTCGTGTTCACGGGACTCGGCTGTTCGGCGTTCGCGTTCACCATCCAGGTGTGGGCGCAGCGGAGGATCGAGCCCGCGCGCGCCAGCATGATCAACCTGCTCGAGCCCGTCGTCGCCGGCTTCATCGGGTACGCCGTCGGTGAGCGACTGGGGTGGGGCGGGTATCTCGGGGCCGTGATCATTCTGGCCGGCATCGTCGTGGCGGAGGTCGGCGCGCGCCGCCGGGAAGCCCGGCCGGGTGTGCCGAGCGTCACTTGACCGTTCGGTCAAGGCGCAGTGAGAATGACTGCGTCAGTCCGCGATCGACCGGGGGATCAACGCGTGACCGAGCCGGGCCAGCCCCGTCCCGCCTTTGCGCCGTGGGATCGACGCGAGCTGCCGGGACTCTTCGGCGTCGTCGAAACCGCCCGCCGGGTCGGCAACTACAAGTGGATCGAGATGCGCCTGTTCGAGGTGCTGGGCGGCTGGGTCGCCACGGTGCCCGAGCTCGACGTGAAGCTCGTCCTCGGCAGGCATTGCTACCACCACGCCTGGCATGCCGAGCTGTGGAACAAGCGTCTCCCCGAGCTGCGGGAGATGAACACCGAGCGCCTCACCGAGCCACCGAACGACGCCATGGTCGCGTTCAGCGACGCGATCCGCGACCCCGAAGCGCCGGAGCTGACCATCGAGAAGCTCGTCGGTGTGTACCGCGTGCTGATCCCGCGCAAGATCGCCGCGTACACGTTCCATCTCAACGCGACGAGCCGCGTCACGGACGCGCCGACGATGCGCTCCTTGAAGTTCATCCTCCAGGACGAGTTCGAGGACTGGCGCGAGGGCGAGATGCTGCTGCAGTCACTGATCTCGACACCCGAAGAGGTCGAACGCGCCTCGAACCGGCAACGTGATCTCGAGCAGCTCATGCTCGCGGCCGGGGGCATCGCGGGCCCCGGTAGCATTGGAACAAGCGAAGAAGCCGGCGCCGATGCGTCGGAGGGGGTAGCAGTCGGATGAAGAAGATCCTCCCCGTCGAGGAGCTCGCTCGCGACTCTCGCTTCGTACGGGTGCAGATCCAGGAAGCCATGATGGATCCGCGCCAGATGAAGGTCGCCGAGCGCAACACCGGCTCGGCGAAGCTCGAGCCCGAGCGCCCGGCGGCGCCCGACCGGGCGCGCCAGCTGATGCACGGCATCTTCATGGGCGAGCTGCAGGCCCTCGAAGGAGCCGGCCGCACCACGTTCGACTTCGACGACGAGGACGTGCCGTTCCAGCTCAAGCTCGACATGGCCCGGCAGTCGTGGGACGAGTCGCGCCACTGTGAGATCTCCGTGAAGCTGGCCGAGCACATGGGCACCGAGATCGGCGAGTTCAGCGAGGCGACGTTCCTCTACGAGGCGGCCTGCGCCGAGGACGCACTTCTGCGGCTCACCGGCGTCAACCGCGCGCTCGAAGGCCTCGCCATCGACGTGTTCAACACGATGAAGCTCTTCGGTGACCACTCCGGCGACCCGGTGCTGGCGGCGTGCGAGGACTGGATGCTCGCCGACGAGGTCACACACGTGAAGATGGGCTCGGACTGGCTGCGCCGACTCACCGAGAACGACCCCGAGCGGCGCGAGAAGGCGCTCGAGTTCCAGCGTACGGTCGACAAGCTGTTCAGCCTGGGCGGGTTCCGCGGCGAGACCGACGAGAACCCGATCCAGCTTGCGCGCAAGTTCCGCGAGATGGCCGGCTTCAGCAACGACGAGATCGACGAGCTCTCCGAGGTGACGGTCGAGGCCATGGCGGAGGCAGAAGCCGCGGCCACTGCCGAGCAGCCCGCTTCCTAGCGGTGGCGCGCGTCGAGATCACGCCCGAGCAGTTCACGCTCGTCAAGTACGACGCAGGGGTGATCGCGGGGATCGCCGAGGAGCTCGCGACCAAAGTCGGCCTGCCCGACGACGTGCCGATCCACATCGAGATCGACGAAGAGCTGCCGCTGCCGCTCACGGGGAGCACGGCCGACGTCATCGACGGCCGCGCCGAGTTGTGGTTCTCGGGCGCGAACTTCGAGGACGGTCGTCACCGCGCCACGTTCAACGAGCAGCTGGCGCGCACGGATCTGGCCATGGAGTTGTTCCGGGCACGCGACCGACTCGAGGGCTTTGCCGACGCGCCCGTCGACGAAGAGCTCACCGACGCACAGCGTGCGGCCTGGGAGTCCTCGGGCGAAGGGCGGGCGGCTCGGCTCGGCGAGGGCGCGACGCAAGGTGCGACGGCAGTACGTGTTCCGGTTGTACAACGGCTTCACCGACGTCGCCGATGACGCGTTCGAGCGCCTGTGGGCCGGCGACAACTTCACGTGGGACGAGCTGCAGGCGCTGTGCGCCGAGTGCAAGGCCGCCGACACTCGGCCCGAGCCCAAGCAGAAGTCGGCGATCCGAAAAGAAAGCCTTCGCCCCTATCGGGCTAGAACATCACTCCAGGTCTTTGCACGCTGATCGACTCGAACAGGTCGAGGTCGGGCGGGCCCGCGAGCACATCACGCGCCGCCGTGGCCATCTCCACCGTCTCGGCGGCGTTGGAGTAGGCAGCGGGCGTCGTCGGCGCTCT
>CAWIJM010000001.1:365000-394298 GCA_963836445.1 uncultured Actinomycetes bacterium | reverse complement strand
AGGAGTCCGTTTCGGCCGGCCTGTTCGACTACCCGGTCCTGATGGTCGCCGACATCCTCCTGTACGACACCGACGAGGTGCCGATCGGCGACGACCAGCGCCAACACCTGGAGCTTCACCGTGACGTGGCGATCCGGTTCAACACCCGCTTCGGCGACACGTTCGTCGTTCCCAAGGCCACGTTCCCGCCCGTGGCACGCGCATCATGGACCTCCAGAACCCGACGGCCAAGATGTCGAAGTCGGCCGACTCGCCCCAGGGCACCGTGCCCCTCCTCGACCCGCCCGAAGCCGTGGTCAAGAAGATCAAGTCGGCCGTCACCGACTCGGGCACCGACGTCCGCTACGACCCCGCGAACAAGCCCGGGGTCTCGAACCTGCTCGAAGTCCACGCCGCCGTGACCGGCCGGGCCGTTCCCGAGGTCGAAGGCGCGCAGCGTCGCCGAGTCGGGGTACGGCGCGTTCAAGGCCGCCGTCGCCGATGCCGTCGTCGAAGCGTTGCGTCCGCTTCAGGAGGCGTACACGAAGCTCGAAGCCGATCCCGCCGAGGTCGACCGGCAGCTGGCCCGGGGGGCCGACAAAGCCCGCGCCATCGCCGACCCGGTGCTCGCCCCGCTCGCGACGCGGCCGGGCTGCCGCCGCCGCCGCTCGCGTAGCCCCGCCGTTCGTCGCCGACGCGGCCGCGGTGGTCAGGCGTTGTCGGCGGCTTCGAGCGCTTCGGCGACGGGGATCGGTACGCCGCTCGCGGGCCAGCGATCGCGCTGATGATGCGCCCGCGCCCGACGCGCCGCCTCGTCACGCCCGCCGGCGGCGCGGATCCGGTCGGCTCCCCGCTCGTCGTGGTCGAGGTACCCCGCCGCCCGACGCCGAAAGCCGGAGGTCTGCGCCCACCAGTCGACGCGGGCCGGCCCCGCGGCTGCGCCCATGACGGTCGCGACGCTGCGCCCGAACACGCCGAGGCCGGCGTCGAGCTTGCCGACGTCGTGGAGCAGCGCCGCCGCCAGCCACTGCTGCTGCCCGGCGAACTCGGTGCCGGCGAGGCGTTCCTCGACCAGCTTCGCGACCCGGATCGTGTACCGCTGGTCGTGGTTCGGGAGCGACCGCCACAACCGGAGCTCGCCGGGCTGAGGATGCTCGCCACCCACGCGACGTCGCGCTCCCGCGGCGGGCCCGGCCACAGCGCTCGCACGAAGCGACGTCCAAGGTGCAGGGGCCTCAGCCGGGTCATTGGACGATGAAGTCGAACAGCCCGTCGATGAACGGCGAGAAGAGCCGGCCGAACAGGTTCGTCGACAAGCCGACGAGCAACAGCACGAGGATCCCGTACGGGCGGAACCGGTACCAGCCCGGCAGCCACTCGCGTGGCAGCACCCGCTCGATGAGCGACGAGCCGTCGAGCGGCGGGATCGGCAACAGGTTGAACAGGCCCAGGATGAGATTCGCGAGCGCGAAGAACAGCAGCACCTGGATCACGAGCGGCAGGTCCGCGATCCGGACCGCGTCGCCTGTGTACACGCCGAAGGCGGCGCGTGCCACGACCGCCGCCGCCACCATCAACGCGAAATTCGACAGGGGGCCGGCGAGCCCGACGTAGAGCGTCTCGCGGCGCGGTTTCCGCAGTTTCGTCGGGTCCACGGGGACCGGCTTGGCCCAACCGAGACGCGCCGAACCCGCTGATCGTGAGCAGCGCGGGCAGGATGATCGAGCCGAACGGGTCGATGTGCGGGATCGGATTCAGTGTGAGACGGCCGGCGCGTTTGGCCGTGTCGTCACCGAAGAACAGCGCGACGACGCCGTGACTGATCTCGTGCAGGATGATCGCCAGGAACAGGCAGGCGAAGAAGACGAGGCGCTCTTCGACCTCGGCGCTCAAGTCGTGAGGATCGAGCTCAGCGGCGGCTGGACGCGCAGTTGATGCACAGCCCGGCGGCCGGCATCGCTTCGAGCCGCGCCTCGGCGATCTGATTGCCGCACGACTCGCAGCGCCCGTACGTCCCGGCGTCGAACTTGCGCAGCGCGTCCTCGATCTCCCCCAGGGTCTCGAGCAGGGTTCCACCGAGGGCCTCGACCTCGCCGCGCTCGGCGGTGACCTGGCCCGAATCGGCGAAGCCGTCGTCGAAGTCGAGCTTGCCGCCCGGGCCGACGCCCATCTGGCGCAGCTGGTCGTGCAAACGGTCCCGCTCTTCCTGCAGGCGGTCGCGCAACGTCGGATCGAGCGTCCCGGGCATGAGACAAAAGCCTACTGCTCGCCCGGGGCGGGGCTCCCGGGGAATCGGGCCCGGGGATGGGCCGCCTCGTAGACCGCTCGCAGCCGCTCAGGCGACACCTTTGTGTACACCTGGGTGGTGGAGAGGCTGGCGTGGCCGAGGAGCTCTTGCACTACCCGGATGTCGGCGCCCCGCTCCAGCATGTGCGTCGCGCACGAGTGGCGCAGCACGTGCGGCGAGAGGCGAGGGCTCAAGCCCGCCCGCTCCCCCGCCGTGCGCACGATCTTCCAGCAGCTCTGCCGGCTCAACCGGCCACCCCGAACGTTCAGGATCACGGCATCGCCGCCGCCGCGGGGTGGGCGGTCGGGGCGAGCGAGCTGCGGGCGCCCGTCGGCGAGGTAGGCGGTCAGTGCATCGCGGGCCGAGCGTCCGACCGGCACGATGCGTTCCTTGCTTCCCTTCCCCAGGACGCGCACGAGCCCGTCGCCGAGGTCGAGGTCGCGCCGGTCGAGGCCGACGAGCTCGCTGATGCGCACGCCGGTGGCGTACAGGGTCTCGACGATGGCGCGATCACGCTGGGCCCGGGCCGTGTCACCGACCACCGCGCCGAGCAGCGCCTCGACTTCGTCCTCGGTGAGCGCCTTCGGGATGCCCAGCGGCACCCGCGGCACGCCGACCTCCTCACTCGGGTCGACGGCGAGGAGCCCCTCCTCGAGGCAGAAGCGATGAAACGACCGGACCGCGACCAACGCCCGGGCGATCGAGGAGGGCGCGTACCGCGGGCGCCCGTCGTCGTCGACTGCCGACTTCAAGTCCTCCACGTAGGCGAGGACCGTGTCCTCCCGGACCGCGGTGGGATCGTGCTCCCCGCGCTCGCGGAGGAAGGCGGCGTAGCGGCGCAGGTCGCGGCGGTACGCCGCCAGCGAGTTGGCGGCCAGCCCGCGCTCGACGGTCAGCCAGGAGTCGTGCTCGACGAGCAGCCGATCGAGCAACTCGTCCGACCGCGCACTGGCGTCACTGACGATCCCGGTCATGTCCCGATGATGGCGACTGCCGGCGTCAGCCGCGGAACCCGTCGAACTCGCCGCCCAGGTACCGCCGTGCGAGCAGGAGCCCGACGATGCTCTTGGCGTCGACGACGCGGCCGTCGGCGATGAGGTCGTCGACCTCGTCGAAGTGAATCCGCTCGACCGTCAACGCCCGTTCCTCGGCGTTGACGGCGGCGGGAGCGTCCAGCTCCTCGACGTCGAGGGCGACGTAGAGATGGGTGTACTCGTCGCAGAACCCGGGCGAGTTGAAGAACTCGCACAGCTTCACCAGCCGGCCGGGCCGGCGGCCGATCTCCTCGTGCATCTCTCGTGAAGCCGTCGTCTCCGGTGGTTCGCCTTCGACGTCACGCTTCCCGGCCACCACCTCGAGCAGCTCGCGATCGGCGGCAGCGCGGTACTGGCGCACCAGCAGGACATGCTCGCGATCGGGCTCCACGGGCACGACCACGACCGCGCCCGGATGGCGCACGACGAGGCGAGTGAACCGCTCCCCCTCGCCTTCGACCTCGAGGTTGGCGAGGCGGACGAAGCCGGTGTCGACGACCGTCTTGGAGCCGAGGATCCGGAACGGGCTCAAGAGGCGGCTGCGGGGCGGGCCGGCTCGGCCTCCATGGGCAGCCGGGCGCGCGCCCCTCCGCCCGGTCACGCGCCGCCGCGACGAACGCCGCGAACAACGGGTGCGGACGGTCGGGGCGACTCTTGAACTCGGGGTGCGCCTGGGTGGCGACGAAGAACGGGTGCAGCGCGGTCTGCAGCTCGATGAACTCGACGAGGCGGTTGTCGGGCGACGTGCCCGAGAACACCATCCCGGCGTCCTCGAGGGGGCGGCGGTACTTGTTGTTGAGCTCGTAGCGGTGGCGGTGCCGCTCGTACACCACCTCCTGGCCGTACGGCGCGCTGGACGAGCGTGCCGTCGTGGAGCTTGGCCGGGTACGCGCCGAGCCGCATCGTGCCGCCGAGATCGACCACCTCGCGTTGCTCGTCCATCAGGTCGATGACGGGATGAGGAGAGTGCGGGTCGAACTCGCTCGAGTTGGCGCCGGACAAGCCGCAGACGTCGCGCGCGAACTCGATGACCGCGCAGTGGAGGCCGAGACACAGGCCGAGGAACGGCAGGCGGTGCTCCCGCGCGAAGCGGGCGGCGGCGATCTTGCCTTCGATGCCCCGGAAGCCGAACCCGCCCGGGATCACGATGCCGTCGAGGTCCTTCAGCCGGCCTTCGGCGAGGAGCCCCTCGGCGTCGTCGGACGCGATCCAGTCGATCAGCACCCGTCCCGAGCACGCGTAGCCACCGTGGCGGAGCGCCTCGGCGACCGACAGGTAGGCGTCGGGAAGGTTCACGTACTTGCCGACCAGGCCGATGCGCACCTCCTGGTCGGCGGCGCCTACGCGGTGCACAAGGTCGCGCCATTCGCGGAGCTCGGGGGCCTCGCGCTCGAGATGGAGCACCTGGCAGACGTAGTCGTCCAGGCCCTCGTCGTGGAGCACCAGCGGGATCTCGTAGAGGCTCTCCGCGTCGACGGCGGAGACGATGCCGGCCTCGGGCACGTCGCAGAGCTGCGAGATCTTCTCCTTGAGCCGCGTCGGGATGGGCCGGTCCGAGCGGCACACGATGGCGTCGGGTTGGATGCCGCGGCTCCGAAGCTCGGTGACCGAGTGCTGTGTCGGCTTCGTCTTCTGCTCGCCGGACGGGCCGATGAACGGCACCAGTGTCACGTGCACGTAGAAGACGTTCTCGCGGCCGACGTCCTTGCGGAACTGGCGGACGGCCTCGAGGAACGGGAGGATCTCGATGTCGCCGACGGTCCCGCCGATCTCGGTGATGACGACGTCGACCTCGTCGTCGGCGAGGCGGACGATCCGTTCCTTGATCTCGTCGGTGATGTGCGGGATGACCTGGACGGTCTGGCCGAGGTACGCGCCCCGTCGCTCCTTGGCCAGGACCTCCTGGTAGATCGAGCCGGTGGTGGCGTTCGACTTCTTCGTAAGGGGGACGTCGACGAAGCGCTCGTAGTGGCCGAGATCGAGGTCGGTCTCGCCGCCGTCGTCGGTGACGAAGACCTCGCCGTGCTGGAAAGGGTTCATCGTCCCCGGGTCGACGTTGATGTACGGGTCGAGCTTCTGCATCGTGACCCGCAGCCCGCGGCTCTTCAGCAGCCGCCCGAGCGACGAGGCGGTCAGTCCCTTGCCGAGGCTCGACGCCACGCCGCCGGTCACGAAGATGTGCTTGGCCACGACCACCCCCACCTCATGAGACCCAGTTCCCGGCGCGCGTCACCCAAAACGCAGATCTGCGGGAGGGCACCAGGGGACACCGTCGAACTTACCACGGCGCGCCGCGGTGAAACGCGGATGGCGCGGTAACTTCCGCGGATGGCGAGACCGGTGGCGGCGGAGCGTGCGCGCCCCGCCGTCGACCGGCGGACGTGGTGGATCGACGCTGCCGCGCTCGCCGCCATCGCCGTCCTGTTACGCATTCCGGCCTTCGTCGCGAGCCGCCACCTCACCTACGACGACGGCTTCTTCGGGCTCTCCGCGATCGAGATGCGCGACGGCGTCGTCCCGTTCCGTGACCTGTTCTCGCCCCAGGGCCCCCTCCACCTCCCGCTGCTGTACATCGCCGACCTCGTCGGGCTCCGGACGACGAACGCTCCCCGCGTGCTGCCGCTCGTCGCCGGCGCCGCCGTCACGGTGGTCACGTACGCCGCCGGCCGCCGCATCACGTCCCGTTTCGGGGCGGTCGTCGCCGCGGTGCTCGTGACGACGAGCGGGTCGATCCTCTGGACCACGGCCGGGATCGCGTCGGACGGACCTGCCCTCGCGTTCGCGATCGGCACGGTGGCGGTCTCGTTCGGGTACACGCAGACACCGACAAGCCCACGCGCCGTGGCCGCCGGCGCGCTGCTCGGAGCCGCGCTCGTCGCCAAGGCGTTGGCGGCGCCGGCGGGGCTGGCGGTCGCGCTGCTGCTGCTCTCCCGGCGGCGTCCGCGCGATCTCGTGTACGCCGCCGGCGCGGCCGTCGTGGTCATGCTCGGCGCCGCGCTCCCCTGGGGTCTCCAGCGCGTCTGGGACCAGTCCGTCGTGTACAACCGCGAGGCGTCGCGGCTGACGTCGTACCCGGGCGCGGTGACGAAGGCGCTGCACACGCTGATCGACCGCGACCCCATCGTGCTCGTCGCCTCCGGCCTCGCCGTGACGATGCTCGTCCTGGCGCGCATCGGTTGGGTGCGCACGGCCCAGACCGACTCCCCCGCCAACGGACCGTTGCTGTTCCGTCCTGCGACGGTGCTCGTGCTCTGGCTGGTGGCGCAATTCGCGCTGCTGGTCTACGAGCCCGCGTTCTGGCGCCCGCACGTGGCGTTCCTCATCGCGCCGCTGGCGCTGCTCGTCGCGCTCCGACCGCCGCCGCTCGTCGCTCTCCTCATCGGCGTGGCCGTGGTCATGCCGTGGTACTGGAGCAACGTCCATTCGATGCTCTGGCCCGACCCGTACGGCAAGGCAGAGAGCGCCGCGGTGGACGGGCTGCGCAACCTTCCCGCCGGCAGCCTCGCCATCAGCGACGAGCCCGGGTTCCTGTGGCGTGCCGGCCGGCTGACGGTCCCGAACTTCGACGACTCGTCCATCAAGCGGATCGAGCAGGGCCAGGTCACGGCGGCGAACCTCGCGGAGGCGGCGGCGAAACCCGACGTGTGCGGGGTGCTCGTGTGGACGTCCCGCTACGCGAACTTCGATCTCGGCCCGCGTCTCATGGACGCCGGCTACGAGGTCACGGCGCGCTACGGCGGTCCCCGCGTCCTTTACGAGAAACGCGACTGTCGTCCTTGACGGCGCCGCGCGTCACGCGTGGCGACGCTCGGGGCGTTGCCCGAGGCGATCGAAGGCGCGCAGCGGAGGCACGCGTTCGATCACGCGGCTGAACGACACGACCTCGGCCAGCACGTTCAGGATGATCAGTACGACGAGGACGCTCGTGCGCGCGGTCTGCCCGAGGCCGAGCACGACGCCGAGACCGAGCACGGCGCCGATGACGTTGGCGCCGGTGTCGCCGAGCATGAGCCGCTCGCCGAGATCGTCGGGGAGGAGCGCGAGGGCGGCGCCCATGACGGGCGCGATGGCGACCCCGATCGCGTCGGTACCGAGCGCGACCGCGAGCGGGATGTACAGGACCCACGACACCTTGATGAGGCGCCCGGGGGCGAGATCCAGCAGGTTGGCGAAGTTCGCGGCCAGCGCGATGAGGACGGCGTCGGTGATGAGGCGCCGGCCGCTCGCGAAGCCCGGCGTCGCCACGAGCACGACCGCGACGCCCGCGCCACCGAACAACTTGATGAACCCGGTCGTGAGCCGGCCCTGCGAGAGGGCGCGCACGTGGCCGCGGAATCCGCGATCCCCGCCCGCACCGAGGAGGTCGTCCATGAATCCGAGGAACCCGAAACCGAACGCGGCGAACAGCACGAGGCTGCGGGAGAGCGTGAGGCCGGGCTCGTCTCCCAGCCCGGCCGCGCCCGCGATCGCTCGCCCGGCTTCGATGACGAGCACGGTGAGCACGATGACGATCCCGCCGGCGGTCGGGAGCGGAAGACCGCGGTAATTGGTGCGCTCGAGCGCCGGGAAGGCGAGCATGTCGCGGCCGGCGATGCGCAGGAACCACGCCGTGACGACGCCGACGACGATGCCGACGAGGACGCTCACGCGCGCGTGACCGCCGCCGGCGCTGGTTCGGCTTCGGCGGGCGCTTCCTCACTCGGCGGGACGCGACGCTGGGCGAGGACCATGAGGGCGACGATGGTGGGGTTCAGGACGCTGAGCATCATGCCCGGGACGGCGATTCCCGAGTCGTTCACGGCGAAGCCCAAGGCGGCCACGATCGCGAAACCGACGAACGAGGCGCGCATCTCCGGCACCCATTCGACGATCGCCTGGAGCCGGTCGCGCCGCTTCGCGTACACGTAGGCGAGGAAACCGAGTACCCCCAACACCACGAGCAGCCACGTCGAGCCGAGGAGCACCGACAGGTTCTCGTAGATCTTCCGCTCGATCACCGTCGAAAACCCTGACCAGCCACGTGATTGTGTGGTCTCGATCAATCGGCCGAGGTGCGTCTGCTTGTCCGACGGACGGGTCAGGTCGAACAGCCCGAAGGCCAAGAGCGCTATCACGGCGGCGAGAAGACCGAGCAGGGCGGTGCGGAGGCGGATCCGCTTGCCGAGCAGCAGATAGCCGGTGGCCGCGAACGCCGGGAGGATCGACAGGACGCCACCGACGTCCGAGCCCCACATCGGGGCGCCGTCGGCGACGAACACCACCACGAGCAGGGCGATCGCGGTCAGAACGCCGCGCCGGCCGCCGATCCGATGGGCCACGAGCCCGGCCAGAAGCACCGCCGCCGACGCGAGCGCCGCGTATCCGAGGTTCCCGTACCCGCTGAAGCGCGCCGCGAGGAGCGGCGAGTACCCGAGGGGATTGCTGAGCTGGAGCGGCGCGCCGAAGAGCACGTCGATGACGAGCACCGCGACGATCACGCCCAAGGCGACGATCAGCGACACGAGCGGGTCGCGCCGGCCCGCGAACCTATACAGCAGCGCGAACCCGAGCGACGCCGCCGCGAGCGCGGCCCAGTACGCGACGTGTCCGTAGTCATGGAACGGCAGGAGCCGCGCGAGCAGGACCGCCGCGACGAACCCGAGCGCGCCCAGGGCGGCGAGATGGAGCGCGGTCCCGAGGCGACGCAGGCGGGGCGCGCGAGCCACACCAGGGCGCCGATCAGGAGCGCGACCTGGAGCACTACGAACAGGACTGCGACGACGCTGACGATCTCGTCCCGGAAGGTGGCGGCCTTGTCGGCGTCGGCGATCCCGTCGCGCCGTTGGGATGCCGACCCACCCTCGTCGCGGACCTCGAACGGGCGACCCTCCATCGAGTCGGGTGTGCTCAGGCCGATCCGGTCGAGGATCGTGGGCGCGATGTCGACCAGCTGCACGAACCCCGGCCGGCGCGTCGTGCCACTGCGCAGCAGGCCGGGTTTCACGCCCGGCGCCTTCAGCGAGGCGACCGTCAGCTGTACCTCGCGCGCGGGATGGACCGGGCCGACGACGATCACGGCGTCACGTTCGGGATCCACGTCGCGGAGCAGCCCGCCGATCAGCTCGTCCGTGCGCCGGAGGGCCTGCCCGAGGAGCTCCGCCCGCTGGTTCGGGGTGGCGAACTGGCGGTACGCATCCTCGCGGACGAGGTCGGACGCCTCGACCAGCACGACCGAGCGCGGCTGCCACACGTCGCGGAAGGCGCGGAGAACCGCCTCGTTGTCGTAGCGCAGACCGAAGGGTGCCTGCGTGTCGGGGACGAGCAGCTCGGGGCCGACCGCGCCGGCGGGTACCTCTCCGTCGGACCCCATGAGCCCGGCGACGGCCTGCCGCCGGTAGTACCCGCTCGGGAGCTGCTCCGTGTCCTCGCCGTCGCCGTTCGCGATGACCGCCCGCGACCAATCCGAGCTTCCGAGCTTGTCACCCAGCGCCCCGACCTCGGCGTCGAAGAGCTCCTGGTTGTTCTTGTCCACGATGCCGGCGATCCCCAGGTTCACGATGCGGCCGCGGGCGGTCCTGCCGGTCCGGCGCTCGAACACCTGGCCGGCGGTGGTGTCGGCGAACGGCTCGCCGACCTCGAACCCCTCCCCGTCGCTTTCCATGTCCGTTCCGACCGAGCGCGTGCCGGCGCCCAACGTCACGTACCCGTCGGCCAGCCTCGTCTGCCGGTCGATCGTCCGGGTGGTGAGACCGCCGATCGCGGAGCTGTCGAGCAGCCGCGTCAGGTTCGGGAGCGCGTCGACGCGGGCCTCGATGTCTTCCCACGTCACGGCGGGGAGCGAGATGACCAGGACGCGCCGCGCCTCGGGCTTGCCGGTGCCCGCCGACGCGGTACCCGACGTCGCGGCGACGAGCAGCGGCACTCCCAGCATGGCGACGACGGCGGCAGCGGCGATGCGCCTCACGCCTCGACCTCTGCGCTGTCCGGTTCCAGGTCGGGCACGTCCGGCTCGACGATCCGGCGGCGCTCGACGCGTCCGCCGGTCAGCCGGACGCCCAGGAGGTAGAGCGCTCCGCCGACGAGCACGATCACCGTGCACAGCACGGCGTTGGCGATGCGGCCCGAGGGGTCGAGCACGGAAGCGATCCACCATCCCGCTCCGCCGATCACCACCGACAGGGCCACGGCGCGCGGAAGCGCACGCGGCACGATCGCATGAATGGTGCGTCGAGACAGGCCGACGGCCAGCACCACGGCGCCCACCGTGTAGGCGATCGTGTGTCCGATGCCGAGCGCCGCCACTCGAGCTGCGCCCTCGGTCAGCCATACGCCGACGCCCATGGCGATGACTCCGCCGATGCCCGTGGCCAGGGCGACGACGGCCGGCGTCCGGCTGTCGCCGAGCGCGTAATACGCCCGAGCGAGCATGAGGAACGCCCCGTACGCGTACAGCCCGATCGCCAGGGACGCGAGCCCCGCCGCCAGCAGGTCGACTCCGTTGTCGGCGGCCTCGCCGAACGCGAACACGATCATGCCGGGTCGGGCGAGGGCGATCATCGCCGCCGACACGGGCACGATGAGCACCGCCATCGCGTCGAGCGCCCACCGCAACGAGCGCGCGAACGCGGCCATGTCCGCTCGCGCCGCGTCGAGCGACAGCTCGTTGTGGATCGCGGTGTGGATCGGCTGGGCGATGACGCCGTAGGGCGCGAGGAAGAACACCCACGCAACCTGGTACGCCACCGTGCCGCCCTCGACCGAATTGCCGAGCACGATCGCGGCGCCGAGCAGCAGGCCGATCTCGGCGTGCTGCAGGACCGCCCATCCCGACAGTCGCAGGAGCCGGTTCACCTCCGGGTCGCCGCGCGCCAGGCGTGGCCGCAGCCGGAAGCCCGTACGATGCAAGGCGATGCTCGGCACCGCGACGAACGCTGCGACGCCCAGGGTGGCGCTCAGGGCGAGGGTGAGCTTCTCGGCCAGCGACAAGTCGAGCCCCGTGTCGCCGCCGGTCAGGACGCGGAACATCACGAGACCGGCCACGATCAGGATCGTGTTCCCGATCGGCGCGATCGCCGTGACGACGAACCTGCGCTTGGCGTACAGGACGGCGATCGCAACGGTGCCGACCGCGTAGAGCAACACCTGCGGCACGAAGAACCGCAGCAAGAACGTCGCCAGGCTCTCCTGCTGCGCGGCGATCGACGGGTCGTCTACGCCGCTCGAGAGGAGGCGGGCCAGCAACGGCGCGGCAATGACGCCCACGACCGTCACCGCGCCGAGCACCACCAGCGCAATTCCCAGCACGCTGCCGGCGAGCCGTTCCGCTTCCGGCTCGTCGGGACGAGCGAGCAGGTCCACGAGCGTGGGCACGAGCACCGCCGAGAGCGCGCCCGCCGCCAGCAGCTCGAACAGCACGTTCGACACGTAGTTCGAAGACGTGAACGTGTTGCCCAGGTACGTCGTGCCGAGAATCGCCGCGATCGCCAGCACGCGGGCGAAACCGATCACGCCGCGAGGCCCCGGCGGCCGCCCCCATGCCCGCGGCCGATCGCGAGACCGACCGCGCGCCCGCTACTGGTTCGACCATTCCGGCGCGCTCTTCGTCGCACCCGTCCCGTACCCGTACTGCCCCACCACGTTGCGGTTCAGGTCGGCGAGCGCAAGCACGGAGCTGACCTGCCCCTCCACCAGGTCGAGGTCGTCGACAGTGGAGACGGCCTGCTTGAGACCGTCGCTCTCGCGGATGGGCTTCAGCATCGCGCCGCGCTTCGGGCCCCCGTCCTTCTCCTGGAAGACCTCCCCGACCACGAGACGCACGCGGTTCGCGACGAAGGCGTTGCTGAGGGGTGCGAGAACTTCGTTGCCGGTGATCTGCCCGTTGGTCCCGTCGACGAGGAGCACCCGAACGTCCCCGCCCGTGAACGACGCGGCGGAGAAATTGTCGCCCTGGTCGCCAACCGGCTCGAAGCTGATGTACCCGTCGTCGGCGAGCGCGGTGAGCAGATCACGGCCGTTCGCGGCTGCTCCCCCGCCGGTCGCGACGCGGCTGGCGAGCGCGTTCCAGGCTTCGTCCCGCGTCGCCTTGGCGCTCTGACCCGTTCTCCCGAGCGATTCACCGAGCTGCTTCAGCGCGTCGGCGTCCGAGAGCGTCAGCTTCTCCTCGAGCCAGATGATTCCCGGCGCCCGCGCCCCTGCCTGCTGCGCGAGCTCGACGGTCTGCTTGACGGAGTCGGCATCGACGCCTCGGGTCGCGATGGTGGCGAGCGTGACGCCGGCGAGGCGCCCGGACACCGCGAAGTCCTTCGTGCCGTCGATATAGCCCTGGAGCTGGCCGACTTCGCTTTTCAGCTGGTCGCTCTCCGCCTTCCGCTCGTTCGCGTTGTCTTCGACGGTGTCGATCCGATTGTTGAGTCGGTCGACGATCGCGCTGTTCACGACCGTCGCTCCGAACACGACGCCCACTGCGAGCGCGAGAAAGACCGCGATGAGCGAGACGATGTGGAATCGGAAGTTGATCATGCGATCAGAACGTGTCGGAGATCGAGAACCAGAGGTCGCGCGAGGGTCAGCTCGATCCCCCGCAGGAAGACGTGAATGGGCTCCGACACGATGCTCACGACGATGATCGCCAGGATGGCCGATCCCACCAGCAATGCGATGTCACGCCGCCTGACCCGCCCCTCGTAGAGGCGGTTCACGCCCTTTGCGTCGACGAGTGCAGGGCCGAGCCGGAGCCGGGTGAGGAACGTCGACGACATGCCGCTGCGGCCCTTGTCGAGGAACTCCACCATCGACGCGTGCGTACCGACGGCGACGATGAGCTGGGCGCCGGCTTCGTACGCCAGGAGCATGGCGACGTCCTCGCTCGTGCCGTCGACGACGAACTCGTGGTACGGGACGCCCCAGTCCTGCAGCGCTTCCCGACCCGGCGCCCGCCCGTCGATGTGGACGTGGTGGATGAGCTCGGCCCCGGTGCCGAGCGCAACCTCCGACACCGAGTCGAAGTCGCCGATGATGATGTCGGGCTTGAGCCGCATCTCGAGGAGCGCGTCGGCGCCGCCGTCGACGCCGATCAGCACCGGCTGGTACTCGCGAATGTACGGACGGAGGGCCGCGAGGTCTGTCCGGTAGTCGTGGCCGCGGACGACGACGAGAGCGTGCCGGCCGCGGAACTTCGTCTTGATCGGAGGCAGCTCGATCGGCTCGAACGTCAGCTTCGCCTCGCGCTGGATGTACTCGAGGGTGTTCACCGCGAACCGCTCGAGCTCGCCGCCGATCGCGGCACGCGCCGCGTCCATGGCGGCCTGGATCTCGTCGGCGGAGACCGCGTCGCCGGTGGCGATCAGCTCGTCGCCGCGCCAGATCTCGGCCCCGTCGATGCGAACCTGCTCGCCCTCGTGCAAGCGGTCGAGCACGTCCTCACCGGCGCGGTCGACGAGCGGGATGCCGGCCTGGACCACTCGGATCGGCCCGCCGTTCGGGTACCGGCCCGAGATGGATTCGCGCGCGTTCACGACCGCGCCCACGCCCGCTCCGACGAGGCCTTCGGCGGCGACCCGGTCCAGATCACGGTGGTTGATCACGGCGATGTCGCCCGGCTGCAGGCGCTTCACGAGGTCCTTCGTCCGCCGGTCGATGCGCACCGTTCCGGTCACGGTCGTCGCCGCACGCGTGCTACGCCGGGCCATGCGCCCTCGACCGCTTGAAACTCTCACCGGCATCGAGCAGTTCGGCGGCGTGGCTGCGGGCGTGCGTGGACTCTCCGACTCCGGCAAGCATGCGCGACAGCTCGCGCACCCGCTCCTCGCCGGCCACCGTCTCGGCGCTCGCCACCGTGCGCTTCCCCTGCTCGCGCTTCTCGACCACGACCTGCGCATCCGCGTAGGCCGCCACCTGCGCGAGGTGCGTCACGACCAGCACCTGATGGGCGCCGGCGAGGTCGGCGAGCAAACGGCCCACCGCGGCTCCCGCCTCACCCCCGATGCCGGCGTCGACCTCGTCGAACACCAGCGTGGGCGGCGCCTCGGAGAGCACCACGCGCGCTGCCAGCATCGCGCGTGAGAGCTCACCACCCGACGCGACCTTGCCGAGCGGCCGGGGCGGCTCCCCCGGGTTGGCGGAGATGAGGAACGTGACCCGGTCGGCGCCGTCGTCGGTCGGCTCCCCCGGTTCCACCACGACCTCGAAGGCGGCTGCCGGCATCGCGAGCTCCTGGAGGTGCGGCGTGACGGCCTCGGCGAGGGCACCGGCGCCGCGCTGTCGAGCCCGGGACAACGCAATCGCGGCCTCGGCTGCCTCGCGCGCGGATCGCCTCGCGGGCCTGTTCGAGCTCGTTGGCCCGCTCCTCGTAGCCCTCGAGCTCCGCGAGCCGCCGGCGGCTCTCGCCGGCGTACCCCCGCACGTCCGCGAGCGTCTCGCCGTACTTCCGCGTGAGCTCGCGCAGGAGCTTCCGCCGCGCCCGGATCTCCTCGAGTCGCTGCGGGTCGTCCTCCACCGTGTCGCGTGCGACGCGCAGGTCCCGGCCGAGCTCGGCGAGCTCCGCTTGCGTGGCGCGGAGCCGTTCGGCGAGCTCTGCGAACGGACCGCGGCCCGCCAGTGCTGCCGCCGCCGCGCCGACCGCGTCGAGCGCCGGGCCCTCGACGGCGCCGTACGCGGCTGCCAGGGCTTCGCGATGCGCCAGCGCGTCGGCGAGCAGCGCCTCCTCGGCTTCGAGCGCGACGTCTTCGCTCGCATCGTCGAGGCCGGCGGCCTCGATCTCGTCGATCTGAAAGCGCAGGAGGTCGAGCTCGCGCGCACGGGCCCGGTCGTCCCCGCCGAGTCCAGCGAGCTCGGCGTCGATGCGTCGCATCTCGGCTCGGGCGGCACGGTGCGCGGCGAGGGGATCCGTTGCCGGCGGGCCGATGAAGCGATCGAGCGCGGCTCGTTGCACCGCGGGCGCGAGGAGGGATTGGTGCGCGTGCTGGCCATGCAGATCGACCAGACGGGCGCCCACGTCGGCGAGCTCGCCGACGGTCGCGAGCCGCCCGTCGACGTAGGCCCGGCTGCGCCCGTCCAACGGCACCACGCGCGCGAGGACGACCTCGTCGCCGGTCTCGGCGTCGACGAATCGACCTTCGACGCCGCGCTTCGGCGGCGCCGTCGCGCACGAGCGTCGTGTCGGCGCGGCCTCCGACGAGGAGCTCGACCGCCTCGACCAGCAGCGTCTTGCCCGCGCCGGTCTCGCCGGTGATCGCGGCGAGACCGCGTCCGAGCACCAACGTGAGATCGGCGACGATCCCGAGGTCGGTGACGTGGAGCTCGGTCAACACCGCGCCAGCGCTCGTTACCGGTCGGAGAGGCCGAACTTGGCCTTCAGGATCTGATGGAAGTCGCGCGGGCTGAACGTCACGATGCGAGCGGGATGCGGGCCGCCCGTGCACGTGACGGTGTCGTCTGGTTCCAGCGTCCCGAGCACGCGCCCGTCGAGAGTGAGGACAGCTCTCCGCTCGTCGATCACGACGAAGCGGAGCTCTTCGTGGGCGCCCAACACGAGCGCCCGGTCGAACAGCATGTGCGGGGACACGGGAGTCAAGAGCAGGCAACGGTGGTTGGGCGACACGATCGGCCCCCGCGCCGAGAACGAATAAGCGGTCGACCCCGTCGGCGTCGACACGATCACGCCGTCGGCGGCGTACGTGGTGAAGAACGTGCCGTTGATGAACACGTCGAGGCGGACCAGGCGTCCGCTCTGTACCTTCTCGAGGACGGCTTCGTTCAACGCCCACCAGCGTCCCCCCGCCGGACCGCCGGTCTGGACGTCGACCTGGAGCACAGTGCGCTCGGCGACGTCGTAGTCACCTGCCAGCAGCTTCTCGAGCGCACGCTCGATTGCTTCGGGGTCGGGATCGACCTCGGTGAGATAGCCGAGGTCGCCGACGTTCACTCCGAGTACCGGGACTCCGGCTTCGTAGACCATGTCGACCGTGCGCAGCATGGTGCCGTCGCCGCCCAGCGACACGACGACATCGAGTCCCTTGACGAACTCGGACTGGGGGCACGCCAGGTGTTCGAGACCGCACGGACCGGCGTCGTCCTCCGGTACGCGCACGGCCACGCCGTGGCCGCCGAGCCACTTCGCCGCTTGCGCCGCCAGTTCGTGCGCTCGTGTGCGATCGCGGTGCGGGACCAGCCCAACTGTCGTGACGGCGCTCGTCACGACAGCGCTCCGGTGTGCGCGCGGTCGACAGCGGCGTCCAGCGCATCGTCACCGACGGTCCGGGCGCCGTCCCTGCGGGCACGGAAGAAGAATTCGACGTTGCCGTCGGCGCCCCGCAGCGGTGACGGCATAGTCGCGATCGCGTCGATGCCCGCGGCAGCGAGATCGTCGCGCACCCGGCGGAGCACCGATCGGTGCACCGACGCGTCGCGGACGACTCCCCCCTTGCCGACCTGGGCGCGCCCGGCCTCGAACTGTGGCTTCACCAGTAGCACCAGGTCGGCGTCGTCGGTCGTGCACCGAGCCAGTGCCGGCGCGCACACGGACAGCGAGATGAACGAGAGGTCGGCCGTGCACAGGTCGACGCGTCCGCCGATGTCCTCGGGCGTGAGATAGCGGACGTTCGTCCGCTCGAGGACGGTCACGCGTCGGTCCGTCCGAAGCGACCACGCCAGCTGACCGCGCCCGACGTCCACTGCGTGGACGTGCGCCGCCCCCTCCTGCAGCAGGCAATCGGTGAAGCCACCGGTCGAGGCGCCGGCGTCGAGGGCGCGCCGGCCGGTCACGGCCACGTCGAGCTTATCCAGCGCAGCCGCGAGCTTCTCACCACCGCGAGAGACGAATCTCGGGCCCTCGCCGCTCACGCTGATCGACTCGTCGGGGGCGACCCGCCGCGCCGCAGACCGCGCCGGCAGCCCGCCGACGAGCACGCGCCCCGCCCCGATCTCCTCGAGCGCTCGCTGCCGACTCGTGCTCAGCCCGCGTCGCACCAGTTCGGCATCGAGTCGGCGGCGCACAGAGACGCGCAGATTACCCGCCGTGGGGCTTTCGCGGTGGACCGGTATCGTGCGACCGCCATGGTCATCCCGCTGCACGATGACAACCCGACCGAGCGATTCCCGTTCGTCACGGTCGCGATCATCGCCCTGAACGTCTTCGTCTACCTGTTGATCCAACCCCACAGCGGCGTCGACACGCGCCTCGGTACGTCGCGGGACACCGCCTTCACGCTCGAGCACGCCGCCATTCCGTGCGAGTTGCAGCAAGGCGAGCCGGCCACGGTCCGCGAGCTCAACACCGGCAACTGCTCGGCGGTAGCGAGGACCGACTCCCGCGAGGTCTTCCCGGACAAGAACGTCTGGTTCGCGGTCTTCGCGTCCATGTTCCTGCACGGCTCCATCCTGCACCTCGCCGGCAACATGCTGTTCCTGTGGATCTTCGGCAATAACGTCGAGGACCACCTCGGTCACATCGGATTCACGGTCTTCTACTTCGTCGTCGGTGTGGCCGCGATGGCCGCGCACTATCTCGCCGACCCCGGCTCGACGCAACCGGTCATCGGCGCATCCGGAGCGATCGCGGGCGTCATGGGCGCGTACCTGGTGCTGTGGCCACGGGCGCGGGTGTTGACGGTCATCGCCCTGCTGTTCTTCCTGCCCGTCTATCTGCCCGCCGCGGTCCTGCTCGCGATCTGGTTCGGATCACAGTTCGTGACCAGCTTCAACCCCAACTCGGGGGTGGCGTGGCTTGCACACGTCGGCGGGTTCGTCGCCGGGGCTGGAATCGCCCTCGCGCTCCGAGGCCTCTTCGGGCCGCCGCGCCAACGCGTGCGACCGGCTGAGCCGCCGCAATGGGGATGGGGCCGCTGACGCCGCGACCGTGACACGTTCGCCGCGTCCCTCAGCCGCTGGTCATCGCGTCGACGAGCTGCGGCACGAGCGCGGCGAGGTCGTCGGCGACGAACGGGGGCGGCGGTTCGGGGATCGACTCGCCGCCGACCGGCGCCTCGCGCCGGGTCACGCCCGACAGCACGAGCGCGAACGGCCAGCCGAGCGCCGTCGCGAGCGCACCGTCGGTCGAAGGCCGATCGCCGACGACGAGGCCCGACGAACCGAAGCGCGTGCGGATCAGGTCGACCATGGGGCGTTCGGGTTTCCCGGCGACTTCCGGAGCTCGTCCGGCGGCGGTGGCGACGGCGGCCGCGATCGCTCCTGAGCCCGGGATCATGCCCCCGGGAACGGGATAGGTCGCGTCGAGATTGGTGGCCACGAACCGGGCGCCGCCGCGTACGGCCGCCGACGCGCGATCGAGCTCGCCGAAGTCGAATCCGCGATGAAGGCCTACGACGACCGCGGCCGCCGGCTCGCGCGTGACGGGCCGCAGCCCCGCCGCCTCGAGCGCCTCGACCACGCCCGGTCCGGCGCAGGCGAGCACGGGCGAACCCGGATCCAGGTCCGCGGCCAGCACGGTCGCGGCCGAGACCGCGCTCGTGATCACGTCGTCGGACGATGCGGGCACGCCGGCGGCGGCGAGCTTGGCGGCAACTTCGCCGACGGGCTGACTGGAGTTGTTGGACACGAATGCGACGCGGAACCCTGCGTCGCGCAGCCCCGAGATGGCCCCGCTCGCGCCGGGGATGGGCTCGTCGCCACGCCACACCGCGCCGTCGAGGTCGCAGCAGACGACCGGGCCGTCAGGCGTCACTCGGCGGCGGACAGCGCGTCTCGGTAGGCGTCCATCTCGGGGCGCATCGCGACCGCGAGCTTGAGCGGACGACGGGCGCCGCTGCGGTCGCCGACGCGGAGCAGCGAGAGCCCGAGGGCGAACAGGGCGTAGTCGTTGACAGGGTCGATCTCCACCGCCCGCGAGAACTCGGTCCGCGCCGCCGCGAACCGCCCGGTCCGGAAGTACGCCCGGCCCAGGGTCTCGCGAATCGAGCCCTTGTCGGGCTCGAGGTCGCGCGCCCGCTCGAGGGCCACGACCGCGGCGTGCGGGCTCGCGTTGGCGAGCAGGCGGCACCCCTCCTGGAATGCGTCGTAGGCGGTCGGTTCCATGTCCCGGTCTTTCGTCTCTCGGCTGTTTCGCTCGGCCGTCGCCGCCGATCCGTATGCGACAATCTCGACGAGCGGCCTGCCCTCGTCACGAAAGCGAACCGCCCCGTGCCCGAGTTCCTTCCCTTCCGCGGGATCCGCTACGCGCTCGGTGAGGAGCGCACGCCCGCGGACGTCGGTCCGGTCGCGGCGCCACCTTACGACGTCATCGATGACGACAGCCGGGCGGCCCTCGAGTCGTCCGACCCGCGCAACTCCGTCCGGCTGATCCTCCCCCGCGACGGCGAGGACGGCCGGAACCGCTACCAGGTCGCAGCCGAGTGCCTCGACGAATGGCACCGCGAGGGCGCGCTCGTCGTCGACGACGCCGCGCGCTTCTACCTCTACGAGATGCTGTTCCAGGACGAGGACGGCCGGTACCGCCGGACGCACGGCGTCATCGGGGCGCTCGGCCTTCCGCCCGCCGGGAGCGATCCGGCGGCGGTGGGCGTCCTGCCCCACGAGCGGACCATGACGACGGCGAAGAGCGACCGGCTGTCGCTCCTGCAGGCGACGCGAACGAACCTCGACCCGATCTGGGTGCTCTCGCTCGCCGAGGGGCTGTCGGCGCGGCTCGTTCCGCACCGGGTTCCGCTGATCGCCTACTGCGAGGACCAAGAGGGCGTCACCCACCGGCTTTTCCCGCTGACGGATCCACGTCGAATCGGCGAGGTGACCGAAGCCGTCGCCGCCACGCCGGTCGTCCTCGCGGACGGCCACCATCGGTTCGAGACTGCGTGCGCGTACCGAGACGAGCGTGTTGCCGCCGGGATCGACGACCCGGGTGCAGGACGGATCATGGCCTTCGCCGCCGAGCTCGCCGACGACGAGCTGTCCGTGCGCCCGATCCACCGGCTCGTGCACGGCCTGCAGGGCATCGACGCCGCGCCGTGCGCTCGACGATGCGTTCACCGTCGTCGACGCCGGCCCGAACACGCCGGAGGGGATCGTCCAGCTGCGCGCCCGCATGCGCGACGACGGCGCGCTCGGACTCGTCGATCGATCCGGACTCGCCCTGTTGCGCCCGACGCGCGACGTCACCGACCTCGACGAGGTGCTTCGCGACGTCGATTCGGTCCGGTTCGACGAGCATGTCCGCGCCGCGCTGCCCGAGCGCGACCGTCACGTTCCGCAGCGATGCCGACGCCGTGGCTGCGCTGGTCGAGAAGGGCGCGGCCGACGCCGCCGTGCTGCTCCGGCCGGTGACCGTGGCGCAGATCCGGGCGGCGGCGTTCGCCGGGGTTCGCATGCCGGAGAAGACGACGTTCTTCTCCCCGAAGCCGCGCACGGGGATGGTCTTTCGCAGCCTGGACGAGGCGGGCGTCGCTCCGACCTAGCCGCCGACCTCCCAGGTGGCGCCGGAGCCGATGAGTGCGGCGAGGTCGCCGGGCCCGCGCTGCTCCTGGGCGCCGACCAGCTGCCGCTGCACCTCGCCCTCGTAGATCGGGCGCTCGACGTCACGGAACACCCCGACCGGCGTCGGCACCGTCGGCGTGTCGGCCAGACGAGAGAGCGCGAACGCGAGCGACGGGTCGTCACGGTGCTCGTCGTGCACGAGGAGACGGTCCTCGCCGACGTCGGCGACATCGACGATCTCGGTCTCGCCGCGGGCGTTGAGCACGACCCCGTGCTGCCCGTCGGCGCCGAACCGGATCGGCTCGCCGTGCTTCAGGTCGATCAGCATGTTGGGCCGCGCTTCCTTGGCGGTCACCGCGGCGAAGGCGCCGTCGTTGAAGACGTTGCAGTTCTGGTACACCTCGACGAACGACGAACCGCGGTGCGCGTGCGCCCGTCGGAACGTCTCCGTCATGTGCTTGCGGTCCATGTCGTGGGTCCGGGCCACGAAGGTCGCCTCCGCGCCCAGCGCCAGCGACACCGGGTTGAACGGATGGTCGATCGACCCGAACGGCGTCGACTTCGTGACCTTGCCCACTTCGCTCGTCGGCGAGTACTGGCCCTTCGTAAGCCCGTAGATCTGGTTGTTGAACAGCAACATGGTGAAGTTCACGTTGCGGCGCATCGAATGGATCAGGTGATTTCCGCCGATCGACAGCGCGTCGCCGTCGCCGGTGATCACCCAGACGTCGAGATCGGGCCGGGCGAGCGCGATGCCGGTCGCGATCGCCGGCGCGCGGCCGTGGATGCCATGGAGCCCGTAGACGTTCATGTAGTACGGAAAGCGGGCCGCGCACCCGATGCCCGACACGAAGACGAGGTTCTCGGGCTTCACGTCGAGCTCGGGCAGCAGCAGCTGGACGGCGGTGAGGATCGAGTAGTCACCGCATCCCGGGCACCAACGGACCTCCTGGTCCGACTGGAAGTCCTTGCGGCTCAGCTTCACGGCTTCGTCAGGCATCGAGCAGCTCCAAGATCTTCTCCTCGATGGTCGCCGCCCGGAACGGGACGCCTTGGATCTTGTTCAGCGACTTGGCGTCGACGAGGTACTCGGCGCGCACGAGGCGGGACAGCTGCCCGAGGTTCATCTCGGGCACCAGGATCTTCGGATAGCTGCCGCAGCACTTCGCCGAGATTCGAGGGGAACGGGTTGAGGTGCGCGAGGTGCGCGTGGGCGACTTGCTTGCCGGCGGCGCGCACCCGTCGCACCGCGGCCTGGATCGACCCCCAGGTGCTCCCCCACCCGAGCACGAGCAGCTCGGCGCCCCCTCGTCGTCCACTTCGACGTCGGGAATATCCGACGCGATCCGCGCCACCTTCTCGGCGCGGATGCGAACCATGTGCTCGTGGTTCTCGGGGTCGTAGTTGACGTTGCCGGTGCCGTCCTCCTTCTCGAGGCCACCGATGCGGTGCATGAGGCCCGGCGTGCCGGGGATCGCCCACGGCCGGGCCAGGGTCTCGGGGTCGCGCAGGTAGGGCCAGAAGTCCCCGTCGTGGTTGGGCGCGTCCGCGAACGGCACGCCGATGTCGGCCAGCGCCTCGACGTCCGGCAGCAACCACGGCTCGGCGCCGTTGGCGAGGTACCCGTCGGTGAGGATGATGACCGGCGTGCGGTACTTCAGCGCGATCCGCGCCGCTTCGAACGCGGTCTCGAAGCAGTTGCTCGGCGAGTGAGGCGCCACGACGGGCAACGGCGCCTCGCCGTGGCGGCCGTACATCGCGAGCAGGAGGTCCGACTGCTCCGTCTTGGTCGGAAGCCCGGTGGACGGTCCGCCGCGCTGCACGTCGACGATCAGCAGCGGCAGCTCGAGGTTGACCGCGAGGCCCATCGTCTCGGCCTTGAGATCCATGCCCGGGCCGCTCGTCGCCGTGATGCCGAGGTGCCCGGCGAAGGCGGCGCCGACCGCGACACCGATGGCGCCGATCTCGTCCTCCGCCTGGAGAGTGCGAACCCCGAAGTTCTTGTGCCGCGACAGCTCGTGGAGGATGTCCGACGCCGGTGTGATCGGGTACGACGCGTAGACGATCGGCAGCTTGCTGCTCTGCGACGCCGCGATCAGCCCGTAGGCCAGGGCGACGTTGCCGGTCACGTTGCGGTACCGGCCCGCCGGTAGCTCCGCGGGCAGGACCTCCCACGGGTGGTCGAAGAGCTCGGCGGTCTCGCCGAAGTGGTACCCGGCCTTGAACGCGGCGAGGTTGGCGTCGCGCACCATCTCCTTGGACCCGAAGCGGTCGTTGATCCACTCGACGACCGGATCGATCGGCCGCGTGTACATCCACGACAGGAGGCCGAGGGCGAAGAAGTTCTTCGAGCGTTCCGCGTCCCGGGGCTTCACGCCGAGGTCCTTGGTCGACTCCAGCGTGATCGACGTCATCGGGACCTGGACGATCCGGTACGCCGACAGCGAGCCGTCCTCGATCGGGTTGGCCTGGTAGCCGGCCTTGTCGAGGTTCCGTTGCTCGAAGGCGTCCTCGTTCAGGAGCAGCATCGAGCCGGGCGGCATGTCCTGGAGGTTCGCCTTGAGCGCGGCCGGGTTCATGGCCACCAACACGTTCGGCGAGTCGCCGGGGGTGACGATGTCGTGGTCGGAGATGTGGACCTGGAACGACGACACGCCGGCGATGGTGCCGGCGGGCGCCCGGATCTCGGCCGGGAAGTTCGGGAGCGTGGCGAGGTCGTTGCCGAAGGCGGCGCTGACGTCGGTGAACCGATCGCCCGCGAGCTGCATGCCGTCGCCGGAGTCGCCGGCGAACCGGATCACCACCCGGTCCAGCGTCTCCGGGCCACGGGCCGAGGTTGTCTCTGCCGTCACTGGGCCTTCACTGGCATTTTCCGCTTCCGCCACTTCGTCGGGGCGGGGTTGGGATCTTCCCCTCCCACGATCATACTTTCGGTGCGCGGATGCTCTGGAACGGGCCGCGTCTTCACCACGTCGATCACCCCGGGCGTCATCCCGTCACTCGGTCTCGTCGAGGCGAGCGAGCTCGCGATCGACCCGTCGCAGCAACGCGGCGAGGCGACGGCGATCCCGCGCCGGAGCCAGGGACTCGGCTTCGACGTCGGTCCGTGCCCCGCTCCCGCCGGTCGCGGTGCGGAAGAAGCGGCGCCGCACGCGTCCGACAACCAGCACGTCGTCGTCAGCGGCGAGCGTCTCGACCCACGCCGGCGGATCCCACACGGTGACGGGCACGGACGTGTTGCGCCCGTCGCCGGCGCTGGTGCGCACGGCGAGCGTGGCGATCCGGCTACCGGACTCGAGCGCTCGGATCTCGGGCGGTCCCGAGATCGCGCCGCGCAGCACACTGAGGTTGACGGCTTCCATCGCTCCCCCTTCGGGTCTGAACCGGGTGGGGGAAGCGCGGGAAGTCGACTGAAGGGAACCTACCGCGGGGGTAGGACAACTACCCCCGCGGTGCTCCTCCCGCTATCCGGTGAAGCGCGGCGCTGTCACGACCGCCACCGCCACCGACGCCTGTGCTCCCGCCGGCTCGAGCGGCGGATCGCAGTTGTTGGTGACCGTCACCGGGTGGACGTCCGGCTCCGGCTGGCTCCTCGATCGCCGTGTTCACCGACCTTCCGCCGAGCTCGGTCTGTCACCGTTGTCGATCGACGTGAGGGTGCAGCCCGGCGGAGGTGTCTCGCTGGTCGTGCACTCGATCGGGTGGCGCTGCGAAGTGATGACCAGGACCTCTTGCGTTCCCCCGTTCGATGGGAACGTCAGGTCCTTCTCGATCGGCGGCTTCTCGCCGATCGGCAGATTGTCGAAGCCGTCGAACTGCAGGGCGTCGGTCTCGTCTTCGACCTTGACGCAGCTGACGTGCACTGTGAACTGGGTGCCGGGCGGAGGCGACGCCTGGGGCGTGCCCGTCACGACCTTGGTGACCTCCAAGGTCGCGCAATGGCGCCCCTTCGTTCTTGAACGAAGTCGTCGCGTCACCCACGACGCCGTCCGTGTTGTTGTTCTCGTGCTCCTCCCGACAGTTGGGTTGGTCACCGTTCATGCCGGCGCCTGCCGGAGCCACCGTGGCGACCACTCCAACGGACGCGATGCTCACCAAGAACAAGCTCGCGACGATCCCGCGCGCAGTACGCGCTGCACCCATGAGTCTCCCCTTCACCCCAAGCAACGGAAAGGACTCGGCACGCTAGCCCACGGCCGGCCCGGCGCACGGGCCGGTCAGCGCAGGCCGGCCAGACGCTCGGCGACGTCGGCGAACCCGGCGTCCTCGCGGCGGACCCGGTCGAACAGCGCCCGGGCCCGGGGCACGTTGCCGGCGCGCTCCTCGAGGTCGGCCGAGGGCGTACCAGAGGCGCAGGTGGTACGGCTTCGGCTTGCTGACCTTCTTGTCGGCGCGGGTCAGGAGCGAGATGGCCTCGTCGATGCGGCCGCGGTCGGCCAGCGCGCCGGCGGCCACGATCCTGCCCTCGGTGACGACCTCGGCCCCCGGGGACGCGGCCGTGAGCTCACGCCAGCATTCGTCGACCTTCCGCCACCGTCGCTGCGCCCGGTAGCAGTCCATCAGCACGGGGTGCTGCTCGACGGAGCGGCTGAGCTCGACGAACGCCTCCAGCTCCTTGGCCGCGGCCTGGTAGTGCCCGACGCGGTACTGCGCGAGACCGAGGAGCTCGCGCACGCTCGGCGAGTCCGGGAGCGCGTCGCGGAACGGTCGGAGCAGTCGCAATGCGTCGCGCTCGTGATCCCGGGAGTAGGCGTCGGCCGCCTTCATCAGCTGCTCGTAGTAACGCGGGCCCTTTCGAGCCGCCGAGCCTGACGATCTCGTCGCGGACGTCGCCGCCACGGCCTCGTCGTCGGCGCCGCCGCTGGGCCCCGTCCGTTGACTGGGGAGCGCCTCGACGACCGCCACGATCGCGGCGCGCGCCGGCGGCGCGGCTCGCGGTCCTGAGGTCGGGGCATGGCGGCGAGCGTACCGGCGCGCACTTCGCGGTCCCCGAGCGCGACGAACGCCCCCGCGCACGCGATGTCGGTGCGGCGGGGGCGCTCGTTACACAAATCCGGCGGCGACCTACTCTCCCGGGGAGTCTCCCCCCAAGTACCATCGGCGCTGGCGGTCTTCACTTCCGTGTTCGGAATGGGAACGGGTGTTTCCCCGCCGCTCTTACCACCGGAAATCTGGTGCGCACGTGCGCGTTCGGATGTCAACCGCTGGTCGAGCGCTGCAGAGCGAACACGAACACCAAGGAGAAGAATCCCAAGCCCTCGGCCGATTAGTACCGGTCGGCTGAACACGTCGCCGTGCGTACACCTCCGGCCTATCTACCTGGTCGTCTTCCAGGGGCCTTACCCGGTTGTCCCGGTGGGAGACCTCATCTCGAGGACGGCTTCGCGCTTAGATGCTTTCAGCGCTTATCCATTCCGCAGGTCGCTAACCAGCCATGCTCCTGGCGGAACAACTGGCACACGAGAGCTGCGTCCGTCCCGGTCCTCTCGTACTGGGGACAGCTCCTCTCAAGTCTCCTACGCCCGCAACGGATAGGGACCGAACTGTCTCGCGACGTTCTAAACCCAGCTCGCGTACCGCTTTAATGGGCGAACAGCCCAACCCTTGGGACCTTCTTCAGCCCCAGGATGCGACGAGCCGACATCGAGGTGCCAAACCTTGCCGTCGATGTGGACTCTTGGGCAAGATAAGCCTGTTATCCCCGGGGTACCTTTTATCCGTTGATCGACCGCGCTTCCACATGCCACGGCCGGGTCACTAAGCCCTGCTTTCGCACCTGCTCGACTTGTAGGTCTCGCAGTCAAGCTCCCTTGTGTCTTTGCACTCGACGCCTGATGGCCAACCAGGCTGAGGGAACCTTTGGGCGCCTCCGTTACGCTTTTGGAGGCGACCGCCCCAGTCAAACTACCCACCTGACGCTGTTCCCGACCCGGATAACGGGCCTGGGTTAGAGCCCCAATATCAGCAGGGTGGTATTTCAACGTTGACTCCACCGAGGCTGACGCCCCGGCTTCCCAGTCTCCCACCTATCCTACACAACTGACACCGAGACCCAACATCAGATTGTAGTAAAGGTCCACGGGGTCTTTCCGTCCTGTTGCGGGGAACGAGCATCTTTACTCGTCGTGCAATTTCGCCGGGTCTCTGGTTGAGACAGTAGCCAAGTCGTTACGCCATTCGTGCAGGTCGGAACTTACCCGACAAGGAATTTCGCTCTAGTGAGCCCCCATGTCGCCATGGGGCTAGGACCATATCTTCGACTCAGCGTCGGGGCTGAGCCGGCTGGCGTATGGCCTCTGAGGATTCCAGGAACCGAGTCGTTGTCAGCAGCTTTCTCACCGGTGATTGCTCGCCAGCGAGCCGACAACCACTGCTCGAGGACCTGGCCTTTCCTGCTGATTGCCCGCACCGTACGGATTGTCACTGCCTCGAAAGAGGCGAGTACCGCCGGATACTCGGGTGTTCCAGCACATAGCCAACTGCACTCACATGCGTCACCGCATTGAGGGGCAGCGCCCTGGCACGTCAGGGCATTCCACCTTAGGACCGTTATAGTTCACGGGTCTCCCCATATCGCTATGGGGCGTGGACCATATCTTCATCCCGCTGCTTCGAAGCGGGAGCTCTGCGTATGGCCTCTGAGGATTCCCAGCTCCTCAACGCCTCGATGATCTCGTCATCGCTGCGCCGCCTCTTGCCACCTCGGTTCATCGGTCCCCGCAATGCGAGGATGTCGCCGATTCCGCGAGGAGTCAGGTGGCGTCCTGACCGGACGAACGCGGTGACCTGACGGAAGACCGCCAGGTCGTTCAACTTCGGGCAACGAAGCGGGAACCGATCGAAGAACGGGAAGACCCGTGCTTCGAGATCGGCCGGCTTCGTGACTTCGAAGTAGAGGTCACCGTCGCCGCGGGCTCGAACCGTTCCCACCTCGAAGACCGATCGCAGAAGCTCGGGAGCTTCCGGACCGATCTGCGAGACGTTGAACGACAACGAGACGCGAAACGGCATTCCTCGATCGCGCTCTCGACGGATCGGAACATTGAAGCTTCCTTCTCCGTCGACGAATCCCGCCACGTAATGACCGAGGTCGGGCGGGATTGCATCCAGCCAGGCTGGGGAACTGGGCCTTTCCTGCTGATTGTCCGCACCGGACGGATTTTCACTGCTCACGTCGGCACCCTACGGACAGGGTGTGACAGTGAACGAGTACCGCCGGATACTCGGGGTTTCCAGCATTTAGCAGAGTTATGTGTCTCGCGGGTTACCCCCACGCAGAGCCGCAACGGTATTTACGGCCGCCGTTTACCGGGGCTTAGCTTCAGGGCTTTGCTCCCGAAGGAGCTAACCCATCCGCGTAACCTTCCGGCACCGGGCAGGCGTCAGTGCGTATACATCGTCTTACGACTTCGCACGCACCTGTGTTTTTAGTAAACAGTCGCTTGGCCCTGGTCTCTGCGGCCTCTTCGGGCTCCAGGCGCGAGGCCCTTCACCCTACGGAGGCCCCCCTTCTTCCGAAGTTACGGGGGCAATTTGCCGAGTTCCTTAACCAGAGTTCTCCCGATCGCCTTCGTATTCTCTACGTGCCCACCTGCGTCGGTTTGGGGTACGGGCACCGTGTCAGCTGACTAGAGGATTTTCTCGGCAGCGTGGAACTGGTCACTTCCCCTAAATCGGGTCGGCATCACATCTCGGGGTATGTGCCGGACGGATTTACCTATCCAGCCCCCTACCTGCTTGCTCCGGGTACAACCAGCGCCCGGTAGACCTATCCTTCTGCGTCCCCCCATCGCTACCCATCCGAGGATTGGGACGAGTTCGGTCCCGAAGGACCAGCCCCCGATCGCTCCTCTTCGGGTTGGGCGCGGACACGGTGGTACAGGAATATCAACCTGTTGTGCATCGACTACGCCTCTCGGCCTCGCCTTAGCTCCCGACTAACCCTGGGCGGATGAGCCTTCCCCAGGAACCCTTGGGCATTCGGCGGAGGGGTTCCTTCCCCCTCGTTCGCTACTCATACCGGCATTCGCACTCGACCACGCTCCACGTCTGCTTCCGCAGCCGCTTCACAGCTGAGATCGACGCTCCCCTACCCATCACGCGACCCGCAGGTCACGCGATGACGCAGCTTCGGCTCTGTGCTTGAGCCCCGTTACATTGTCGGCGCAGGATCACTCGACCAGTGAGCTGTTACGCACTCTTTCAAGGATGGCTGCTTCTAAGCCAACCTCCTGGCTGTCTGGGCAATCCCACATCCTTTGCCACTGAGCACAGAATTAGGGGCCTTAGCTGGCGTTCTGGGCTGTTTCCCTCTCGACCATGAAGCTTATCCCCCATGGTCTCACTGCCGTGCTCTGGAGTATCGGCATTCGGAGTTTGGCTGATTTCGGTAAGCTTGTAGGCCCCCTAGACCATCCAGTGCTCTACCTCCGATACTGAACGCACGACGCTGCACCTAAATGCATTTCGGGGAGAACCAGCTATCACCGAGTTTGCTTGGCCTTTCACCCCTATCCACAGGTCATCCCCCAAGTTTTCAACCTTGGTGGGTTCGGCCCTCCACGAGGTCTTACCCTCGCTTCAGCCTGCCCATGGATA
>CAWIJM010000001.1:0-362500 GCA_963836445.1 uncultured Actinomycetes bacterium | reverse complement strand
CCAGGTTTCCCCGGCTTATTCCCGTCTTCGGGGCAGGTTGCTCACGTGTTACTCACCCGTTCGCCACTTTCCACCCGGGCAAGCCCGGGCTTCTCGTTCGACTTGCATGTGTGAAGCGCGCCGCCAGCGTTCGTCCTGAGCCAGGATCAAACTCTCCATCGAGATCTCGGCCCCGCCCGAGAGCGGTGGCCACAGATCCTGGGTACGTCGCCGGACGGCCACTGGCTGTCCGGCGACTGGAATTGCTGGAATTGCAGGTGACGTCCCCGTCCGCGCCTCGAAAGGCTCGGCCGTGAACGCCGCACTGGCTTTTGACTATCACTGTTCCGTTTTCAAGGAGCCGCGGCCCGACTGGGAGGCCGGCGAGACCGGCCCGGTGGTCGGGCGGACACCCACTCCACTGCCGCGTGGTCAGGTGCGGCACAGAGCGTCCGTGTCAAGCGCTCGAGCCGAACCCCAAGGTCCGGCGAGCGGACCCATCACCCTATGGGCGGATCCGCAATGAGTCAAACGGGATGGAGGCCGTCGGCGTTCCCGTGGCGCCGGATTTTCGCTCAGCCGGCGCGAATCCGGGCCCAGGACCGGCGGCCGAGGCGCAGGAGCCTGCCGTCCACGTCGCCCGGGGCGACCTCGAGCGACGGGTCGGTCACCCGCTCGTCGTCCAGGTAGACGCCGCCCTCCTGGATCTTGCGCCTGCCCTCGCGGTTCGAAGCCGCCAGGCCCGCCAGCGTGAGCAGCCGGGCGACCTCGATGCGGCCGTCGCGCAGCTCATCGGGCGGGATCACGTAGTCCTGCACCTCGCTCGGAGCGGCGTGCTCCTTGAACACCCGGTCGAACTCGGCCTCCGCCGCGGCTCCGGCGCCCTCGCCGTGGTAGAGGTCGACGACGGTCCCGGCCAGCTGCCGCTTGAGCCCGGCGCGGTCCGCCGGCTTCGCACGCTCGATCTCGGCGGCGACCTCCGCGACATGGTCGGGGTCCCAGCCGGTTGTCAGCTCGAAGTACTGCGCCATGACCTCGTCGGGGATCCGCATGAGCTTCCCGAACTGCTCCGCGGGCGGCTCCGCGATCCCGACGTGGTTGCCGAGTGACTTCGACATCTTCTCGCCGCCGCCGGTGCCGACCAGCAGCGGCATCGTCAGCACGACCTGCGGGTCCCGGCCGGTCTGCTCCTGGAGATGGCGGCCCATCAGGATGTTGAACAGCTGGTCGGTGCCGCCGAGCTCGACGTCGGCGTCGATCATGACCGAGTCCCAGCCCTGGAGCAGCGGGTACAGCAGCTCCATGAGCGAGATCGGCTCGCCGGCTTCGTACCGGGCGGAGAAGTCGTTGCGCTCGAGCAGACGCGCCACGGTGACGCGTGAGGTGAGCCGGAGGACATCGGCCATGTCCATGGCCGCGAGCCATTCGGAGTTGTACCGAACCTCGAGATGCTCCTTGTCCGGGAGCAGGATGCGCTGCGCTTGCTCCACGTACGTGGTCGCGTGCGCGTCGATCTCGTCGCCGCTCACGGCCGGTCGAGTCGCGGTTCTCCCGCTCGGGTCACCGACGCGGGCCGTGAAGTCGCCGATGATGAGCACGGCGACATGGCCGAGGTCCTGGAACTGGCGGAGCTTGCGCAGCACGACCGCCGACCCGAGGTGGATATCCGACGCGGTGGGATCGAGCCCGAGCTTCACGCGCAGCGGCCGGCCGGACTGGAGCTTGTCTCGCAGCTCGTCCTCGGTGATGCAGTCGACCGTCCCGCCGCGCAGGATGCGGATGGATTCCGCGACGTCGGGCCTGGCCATGGGCGCGAACGCTACTGCCCGCCCGACGGACGACCGGGGCTGACATTCGGGTCGTCTCGCACGAACCAGCGCCATCGCGACCGGTCGCCCTCCCCCGGCTTCAAACCCACGCGCGTGGACCTGCCGGGTCGACGCGGCGGCGGCACACCGTCGTCGAGGAGCCGCACCGGCCCGCGCACGAGGTCGGCCCCGTTGCGCGCGCCGGTGATCGCAAGCGCCTGGGTGAGCCGAGCGGGACCGGAGCACAGGTCGCGATCGCGGCGGGCGGCGTGGCGCCGGCTTCGCATGACGTCGACGCCCTCGACCGGCGCACCGCCCCGGAGAAGCACGGCGCTGGCCCATCCGGTCTCGCCGCAGACGACGTTCGAGCACCAGTGCATGCCGTACGTGAAGTACACGTAGAGGTGGCCGGGCGGCCCGAACATGACGCGATTGCGAGGTGTCTCCCCCCGGAAGGCGTGGCTGCCGGGATCCTCGTCGCCGGCGTAGGCCTCGACCTCGACGAGCCGGACGGCAAGCCGCCCGAATTCCGGGTCGTCGTACACGAGCAGCTTGTTGAGCAGGTTCGGCGCGAGCTCGCGCGAGTCGCGCTCGAAGAACGACCGCGGAAGTGTCCGCCCCCACCGCCTCGCGGCGGTCACGTTTCGTCGAGCCAGGCGCGCTGCTCGTCGAGCCGGGTGCGTGCGGCGGCAAGCTGGTGACGCACGGGTTCGGGGCCGGCGCCTCCGGGCGTCGTCCGCCGCCGCACGGCCTCGCCCGGTTCGAGCAGCGCCAGCGCGTCCGGCCCGAGGCGAGCGTCCGTCATCACCAGCTCCTCCAGCGCGATCCCCCGCTCGACGGACTGACGGACCAGCTCGCCGACGGCCTGGTGCGCCTCGCGGAACGGGACACCCTGCCGCACGAGCAACTCGGCGAGGTCGGTCGCCGCCGACGCCGGGTCGTCGGCCGCCGCCTGCATCCGCTCGGTGACGAACGTGGCGCTGTCCAAGAGCCCGGCGACCGCTCGCAGGGACCCCGTGCAGGTGTCGAGGGCGTCGAAGAGCGGCTGCTTGTCACCCTGAAGGTCACGGTTGTACGCCAGCGGGAGGCCCTTCAACGTCGCGAGGACGCCGGTCAGGTCGCCGATCACGCGACCGGCGCCGCCCCGAGCGAGCTCGGCGATGTCGGGGTTCTTCTTCTGGGGCAGCATCGACGACCCGGTGCTGTACGCGTCGGCGAGGCGCACAAAGCCGAACTCCTCGGTCGCCCACAACACGATCTCCTCACCGAGACGCGACAGATGCGACTGGGTGAGCGCGGCGACGAAGAGCGTCTCGGCCACGAAGTCGCGATCCGACACCGCGTCCAGCGAGTTCTCGAACCGGCGGGCGAAGCCGAGCTCGCGGGCAACGTCGTCGGGATCGAGCGGCAGGCTCGAACCGGCGAGCGCGCCCGCGCCGAGTGGTGACACATCGGCCCGGTCGAGCGCGTCTCGCCACCGGTCGACGTCACGCGCAAAAGCCCAGAAGTGGGCCAGGAGGTGGTGCGCGAGGAGGACTGGTTGCGCGCGCTGGAGATGCGTGTAGCCGGGGAGGTAGGTGTCGCCGGCTTCCGTCGCCCGGCGGACGAGCGCCTCTTGGAGCTCGTGCACGGCGGCGGCGACGGCCCGACCCTCACGACGCACGAAGAGACGCAGGTCCAGCGCGACCTGGTCGTTGCGGCTCCGGCCGGTGTGGAGCTTGGCGCCGGCCGACCCGGCGAGGTCCGTGACTCGGCGCTCGATGGCGGTGTGGATGTCCTCGTCGGTGGGAGCGAACGCGAAGGTCCCCTCGGCGAGCTCCTTCTCGACCGTGTCCAGGGCGGTCGCGACGGCGGCGGCCTCGTCGTCCGTCACCAGGCCCACGCGAGCAAGCATGGCGACGTGTGCACGGGAACCCGCGATGTCGTCGCCGGCGAGGCGGCGGTCGAAGGCGAGGCTGCTCGTGAACGCGAGCAGCTCGTCGGCCGGCTCGTCGGCGAAGCGCCCGTGCCAGAGCGGGCGGGCATCGCGTTCGGTCATTCCTCTGTCATTCCTCTTGGGTTCCCTGCTTGCGGGCCACCGTCTCGACGCCGAGGCCCCAGAGCCGCACGAACCCGGCCGCGTCCTCGTGGCGGAAGGCGTCCTCCGCCGCGTACGTCGCCAGCTCGTAGTCGTACAGCCCGTGCTCGGCACGACGGCCGGCGACGAAGCAGCGTCCAGGCTCGAGGCGGAGCCGCACCTCCCCCGTCACCGGCGGCTGCGATGCGTCGACGAAGGCGTCGAGCGACCGGCGCAGCGGCGAGTACCACAGCCCGTCGTAGACGAGCTCGGCGTAGCGCGGCTCGAGGCGGGCCTTCTCGCGCATCAGGTCGCGCTCGAGGGTGATCGACTCGAGGTCGGCGTGGGCGAGCAGCAACGCCAGCGAGCCCGGGCACTCGTAGATCTCGCGGCTCTTGATGCCCACGCGACGGTTCTCGACCATGTCGATGCGGCCCCAGCCGTACGCACCCACCGCAGCGCTGACCGCCGGGACGAGCTCGTGGAGTGGCGGTCGCGGTCCCGTCGAGGCTCACGGGGACGCCGCCCTCGAAGCCGATCACGAGCTCCCGGGGGTCGCGGGGGGCATCGGTGGTCTTGCCCGTGAGGGCGTACACCTCCTCGGGCGGCTCGACCCAGGGATCCTCGAGGATGCCGCACTCGATCGTGCGCCCCCACAGGTTCTCGTCGACGGAGTACGGGCTGTCCTTGCGGACGCGGATCGGGATGCCGTGCTTCGCCGCGTACTCGATCGAGTCCTCGCGCGTCAGGCCCCACACCCGGACGGGCGCCAGCACCTCCAGGTCGGGCGCGAGCGCTCGGGTCGACACCTCGAAGCGCACCTGGTCGTTGCCCTTCCCGGTGCAACCGTGCGCGACGGCATCGGCCCGGTGCTGACGGGCGGCGCGCACGAGATGGCGCACGATGACGGGCCGCGAGAGCGCAGACACGAGCGGGTACTTGCCCTCGTAGAGGGCGTTGGCACGCAGCGCGGGCGTGACGAAGTCCTCGGCGAACTCGGCGCGCGCGTCCACGACGATCGCCTCGACGGCGCCGGCGGCGAGTGCCCGCGACCGGATCGTGTCCCAGTCGTCGTCGACGCCCTGGCCGACGTCGACGGCCAGCGCGATGACCTCGGCGCCCCACTCCTCGCCGATCCACTTCACGGCGACGGAGGTGTCGAGGCCGCCGGAGTACGCGAGCACGACTCGCTTCGCCATCGGGCGCTCCTCGCTCACAGTCCGGCCAGGGTCGCGAGCTCGGACGCGACCTTCGTGCCCTCGGCGCCCTCGGCGCAGATCACGAGCACGGTGTCGTCGCCGGCGACCGTGCCGAGCACGTCCGGGAGCCCGGAGCGGTCGAGCGCCGACCCGATCACGTGCGCCGACCCCGGCGGCGTGCGCAGGACGACGAGGCTGCCGCTGTGCGCGACGTCGACGACGAACTCCCCCATCACGCGGCGGAGGTGGTCGTCGGGTGCGCTCGCCTCCTTGGCGTGCTCGGGGATCGCGTACGCCATCGTCCCGCCGGGGATGCGCACCTTCACCGCGCCGAGATCCTCGAGGTCCCGGCTCACCGTCGCCTGCGTGGCGACGATGCCGCCCGCCGCCAGGAGCTCGACGAGCTGGGCCTGGCTCGACACGGCCTGCTCCTCGAGCAGGCGCGAGATGCGGTGCTGGCGTTGGGGCTTGCCGAGCGTCGCCATTCAGACGGCTCCTCCGGTTGCAAGGTCGGCGAGCAGCGCCCGGACCGCGTCCATCCGGTTCGCCGCCTGCTGCCACACGAGCGAGGCGGGGCCGTCGATCACCTCGGCGGTCACCTCTTCGCCGCGGTGCGCGGGCAGGCAGTGCAGGAACACGGCTTGCTCACCTGCCGCCGTCATCAGGTCGGCATCCACCCGGTACCCACGGAACGCCGCTCGGCGCGCCACCGACTCGTCTTCCTGTCCCATCGACGTCCACACGTCGGTGTACACGGCGTCCGCGCCCTTCACCGCCTCGTACGGGTCGACCGCGACCTCGATCAGCCCGCCGAGGTTGCCGGCGCGCTCCACGACGTCGTCGTCCAGCTCGTATCCGGGCGGCGACGCGACCGTGAGCTCGAGGCCGCACAGCGCGGACGCGAATGCGAGCGACGCGGCGACGTTGTTCCCGTCGCCCACGAACACGACGCGGCGCCCGTCGAGCGATCCCAGGTGCTCGCGCAGCGTCAGCACGTCCGCCAGCGCCTGGCACGGGTGCGCGCGGTCGGACAGGAGGTTCACCACCGGGACGTCCACCGCCGCCGCCATGGCTTCGAGCGTGGCGTGGTCGAACACCCGGGCGGCGAGGATCGTGCAGTACCCCGCCAGCGTGCGGGCGATGTCCTCGACGCTCTCCCGCACCCCGATCCCGACCTCGTCGGGGCGGATGTAGATGGGGTGCCCACCGAGCCCGACCACGGCCATCTCCGTCGAGCTGCGCGTCCGGGCCGAGGGCTTCTCGAACAGGAGCGCGACGCCCCGACCGGCGAGCGCGGCCGGCACCGCGGCGGGGTCCTGCTTCCACGCCTGCGCCCGGTCGAGCAGCGCGGCGAGCCGATCCGGGGTGAGGGCGTCGACCTCGAGGAAGTCGGTCGTCATCAGGCCCGCTCCCCCGTCTCGCCCAGGACTGTCTCGAGGATGCCCACGGCTTCGCTGATCTCGTCGTCGGTGACGAGCAGAGAGGGCGCGAAACGCAACGCGGTCGGAGTGACCGCGTTCACGAGCAGGCCCCGCTCGAGGCACGTTCGTGCGACCGTCGCCGATTCGACCCCGGGCGCCAGCTCGGCCGCGAGAAGCAGGCCCGCCCCCCGCACGTCGACCACCGCGGGCAACGCCAGCAGCGCCTTCGTCAGCTGCTCTCCCGCCCGGGCGGATCGCTGCGGGATGTCCTCCGCTTCCATCACGTCGAGGACGGCGAGGGCCGCCCGCGCGGCCAGCGGCTGCCCGCCGAAGGTCGTCGCGTGGTCGCCGGGGCGGAACGCGGCGGCCACGTCGGCCCGGGCCCAACACGCACCGATCGGGACGCCGTTCCCGAGCGCCTTCGCCATCGTGACGACGTCGGGCTGCACGTCGGCGTGCTGGTAACCGAACCAGCGGCCGGCCCGGCCGAGGCCGCTCTGCACCTCGTCGATCATCAGCAGCGCTTCGCGCTCGTCGCACCACGAGCGGACCGCTTCGAGGTAGCCGGGAGGCGCCGGGTTCACGCCGCCCTCACCCTGCACGGCCTCGAGCAGGACCGCGCACACGCGTTCGTCGAGCGCGGCGGCCAGCGCGTCGGCGTCGGCGTACGGCACGAGACGGAAGCCCGAAGGCAGCGGCTGGAACGTCTCCTGCTTCTGGGGCTGCCCGGTCGCCGCCAGCGTCGTGAGCGTGCGGCCGTGGAACGAGCCGTACGTGGAGACGACGTGGTAACGCTCTCTGCCGCCGAGCGTCTGGCCGTGGCGACGGGCGAGCTTGATCGCGCACTCGTTCGCTTCGGCGCCCGAGTTCGAGAAGAACACGCGGCCGCCTCCGCCGATGAGGGCGTCGAGACGGGCGGCCAGCCGGGGCTGGAGATCGTTGTAATAGAGGTTGGAGACGTGCGAGAGCGTCCGCGCCTGGTCAGCCACTGCATCGGCGACGGCGGGATGCGCGTGCCCGAGCGACGTGACGGCGAGCCCCGACAGGAAGTCGAGGTACTCGCGCCCTTCCGAGTCCCACAGCCGTGTCCCCTCGCCGCGCACGAACGCCACCGGCGCACGGGCATACGTGCCCATGACGTGCTCGGCGTCGAGGGCGACGATCTCGTCGAAGCGGGTCGCCGGCGTCGTCGTCATGCGACCACCATCGTGCCGATCCCCTCGCGGGTGAAGAACTCGAGCAGGAGCGCGTGCGGGATGCGGCCGTCGAGGATGTGGGCGCGGCTCACACCCGACTTCACGGCCTCGACGCACGACCGCGCCTTGGGGATCATCCCCTCCGCCAGCACGCCGTCCTCGACGAGCGCCGCCAGCCGGTCCACGTCGATCCGCGAGATGAGGGATCCCTCGTCGGCGAGGTCGCCGTACATCCCCGCCACGTTGGTGAGGTACACGAGCTTCTCGGCGCGGAGCGACTCGGCGATCGCACCCGCGACCGTGTCGGCGTTCACGTTGTACGCCTGCCCGGCGTCGTCGACGCCGACCGTCGCCACGATCGGGATGAGCTCCTCGCGGATGAGACGCTCGACGATCGACGGGTCGATGCGGCGAATGTCACCGACGAAGCCGAGCTTCTCGTCGCGCGCCGCCACGTTGATGAGCCCGGCATCCTCGCCCGAGAGACCGACGGCGTAGGAGCCGTGCCGATTGACCGACGCGACGATCTCGCGGTTCACCTTGCCGACCAACGCCATCCGGACGATGTCGACCGTCTCGGCGTCGGTCACGCGCAGGCCGTCGACGAACTCGGGCTCCTTGCCCAGACGGCGCATCAGGTCGCTGATCTGGGGCCCCCCGCCGTGCACCACCACCGGGTTCATGCCGACGAGGCGCATGAGCACGACATCCTGGGCGAAGAGATCGGCGAGAGCGGGGTCCTCCATGGCGTTCCCGCCGTACTTGATCACGACAGTCTTGCCCGAGAACTCGCGGATGTACGGGAGCGCCTCGGCGAGGATCGTCGCCTTGGCACCGGCATCACGAACGCGGGGATCGGCATTCGCACTCATGACGTCCGTCGGTTCTCGTCGATGTACGCGTGGCTGAGGTCAGTGGTGCGCATGGTCGCCCGCTCGGAGCCCGCGTTCAGGTCACACGTCACCGTGATCGAGCGCTCGTTCATGACCTTGTCCAGCTGCGCCTCGTCGTGCTCGGCGCGCACACCGTCACGGCACACGGTCACGTCCCCGTAGGCGATCGCGACCTCCTCCGGGTCGAAGACGGCTCCGCTCACGCCGAGCTCGGACAGCACCCGACCCCAGTACGGATCGCCGCCGTTGAGCGAGCACTGGACGAGCTGGCTCTCCGCGACCGTGCGGGCGGCGCGGCGGGCCTCGTCGCGACTACGGGCGCCGCTCACCGTGATGTCGACGAGTTTCGTCGCCCCCTCGGCGTCACTCGCCATCTGCATCGACAACGACCAGCAGACTCGGCGAAATGCGTCCTCGAGTCGCGACGCATCCGGGCTACCCGGCTCGATGGGCTCGTTGCCGCTCTGCCCGTTCGCCAGCGCCAGCACCGTGTCGTTCGTGCTCGTGCAGCCGTCGATCGACAGCTCGTGGAACGACGCGGCCACTGCGGCCGCGAGCATCTCGTGCAGCGCAAGTGGATCGGCGGCGGCGTCGGTCGTGAGCGCGGCGAGCATGGTCGCCATCGAGGGCGCGAGCATCGCCGCACCTTTCGCCATGCCTCCGACGGTCACGGCGGTGCCGTCGGCGAGATCGACCCGCTCCCGGGCTTCCTTGCGGACCGTGTCCGTCGTCAAGATTGCTTCGGCGGCGAGGTCGCCGTGCGGGCCGAGCGTCTCTGCGAGATCGGGGATGCCCGTCTCGATGGGCGCCATTGGCATCGGGACGCCGATAAGGCCCGTCGAGCACACGAGCACGTCCTCCGGCGGGCACCCGAGGCTCTCGGCCGTCAGCTCGCACATCCGGCGGGCGTCACGGCGGCCGTTCTCGCCCGTCGCCGCGTTGGCGTTCCCGGAGTTGAGCACCACCGCCGCGGCGCGTCCGCTCTGCAGATGATCCCGACTGACCTGCACGGGTGCGGCCTGCACCAGGTTCGTCGTGAACACGCCGGCGGCGGATGCCGCGCGACGGTCGGCCGTCGCGACGAGGGCGAGATCGAGCGCACCCGACGGCTTGATGCCGCAAGCGATGCCGCCCGCCTCGAAGCCGTTCGCCGCGGTCACGCTCACGGCATGATCCCGACCGCCGGCAAGCCCGCCGTCTCGGGCAAGCCGAGGACGAGGTTGGCGCACTGGATGGCCTGGCCGGCGGCGCCCTTGCCGAGGTTGTCGAGCGCGCAGAGAGCGAGGACCGACCCCGTGCGTTCGTCGAAACGCACCGTGAGGTGCGCGGCGTTCGAACCGAGCGTCGCCTTCGTGACCGGCGGCTCGTCGAGCACGCGGACGAACGGCGCGCCGGCGTAGAAGGCGCGGAAGCGCTGGAGGAGCGACGTGGTCGTCAGCCCGTCACGCGACGGGCGGGCGTGGCAAGTCGCCAGCAGTCCTCGCGTCATCGGGACGAGATGGGGCGTGAACAAGAGCTGCACCTCCATGTCGGACGCCGCGCTCAGCGACCACTCCATCTCCCCCGTGTGGCGATGCGTGAGGAGCGTGTAGGCGGCGACGTTCTCGTTCGCCTCGGAGTAGAGGCTCGCGGCGGAGAGGCCGCGGCCACGCCCCGACACGCCCGACATGGCATCGACGACGAGGCCCGTCGGCTCGACGAGCCCATCGGCAACCAACGGGGCCAGCGCCAGCGCGGCCGCCGTCGGGTAGCACCCGGGCGCGGCGACGTGCGGCCCACGCGCGACGGCATCGGCGAAGAGCTCGGGCAAGCCGAACGCGAACCCGTCGAGCAGGTCCGGGGCGGTGTGCGGCTGTCCGTACCAGCGCTCGTACACGCCCGCCGGCAGCCGGAAATCGGCGCCCAGGTCCACGACGTGGCCGACCCTCTCGACGAGTGCCGGCGCGATCAGCTGCGACTCACCGTGCGGAAGTGCGACGAAGGCGATGTCGACCCCGCCGAGATCGGCGGGCGCGTACGACGCGTACTCGAGTGCCGGGTACGCGGCCGCGAGCGACGGATACAACGCGCCCACGGCCGCGCCCGCGTTCGAGTCGGCGGTGACGTGGACGACCTCGACCTCGGGGTGGGCGGCAAGCAGCCGGAGCAGCTCGGCGCCTGTGTACCCTGAGCCGCCGACCACGGCGGTGCGATACGCCATGCTGCATACTATACATACCTGTGCATAGGACTGCTCCCCCGTTCGGCGGCGCCGCCGTCGGGACCACGCTCGGGCCGCTGCGCATCACGGTCTCCGCGGCCGCCAACGAGCGCTACTGGGCGTCGGCGGGGGTCGACCACCCGGCGCTCCGGGAGGGCGCCCTGTACCCGCCTGTGGCCGCCAACCTGGCGATCCTGCTGCTCCAGACGGTGGCGACCCGGCCCCTGCTCCACACCGCCCAGCGGTTGGTCTCACACCGCCGGGGAGAGGCGGGCTCCGAGCTCACCGTCACGGGCACCGTGGTGGACCGTTACGAGAAGCGGGGCCGGGAGTATGCCGTCATCGACGCGGCGGTGGCGCTGCCGGATGGCGAGCGGCTGTGGACGTCGACCGCGACGTTCTGCGAGCAATGACCACCCGCCGGCGCGAGCTCCTCCTCACCCCCGAGCTGCTGCGGGCGTACTCGCGCCGCGGCAACTTCCACTCCGACCAGGACGAGGCCGGCAAGCTCGGGCTTCCCGGCCTCGTCGCGCAGGGCATGCAGGTCGCCGGGCCTGCCTATGGCGTGCTGCTCGACGAATGGGGCGAGGAGTTCCTCGAGCACGGCGAGGTCGATCTCAAGTTCGTCGGCATGGTCATGGACGGCGAGACCGTCGACGCGACCGTCACGATCGACGGCGACCGTGCCGAGGTGGAGGTCGTCACCCATGGCCGCGAGCGCACCGCGGCCGTCGGGTGGGCGTCACGACGAGCGGCGAAGGCATGAGCCTCGGGCGCCACCCGTGGAACACGGGGTTCGAGTGGCCGCAACACCCGGGACCGTTCCAAGTCGTCTCGGAGGAACAGGCCCGCGCCTACGACGAACGGGGCTTCTTCGTCCTGGAGGACGCCTTCGATCCGGCGACCGTCGAGAAGTTGGACTCGGAGATCGCGCCGTTCGACGAGCAGGCGCTCGAGTTCCTGCGCGGCGCAGCCCGAGGGCCGCCTCAGCCTCGCCGGCGTCGACACCGTCTCCATCGCTCTGCACCTCGTTCGGCGCTCCCCTGCCTTCGCGCGCATTCTGCGCGTCGCCGCTGTTCGCCGACCTTTGCCACGACCTCGTCGGGCCGAATGTCCGGCTGTACTGGGACCAGGCCGTCTACAAGCAGCCGCACGGCGCCGAGCCGGTGCTCTGGCACCAGGACAACGGCTACGCGTACGTCGAGCCACAGGCGTACCTGACGTGCTGGGTCGCGATCACCGACGCCACGCTCGACAACGGCTGTGTGTGGGTGCTCCCCGGTGTGCACCGCGCGGGCACCCTCGCCCACCGCGCCACGCCGATCGGGTTCCAGTGCGCGGAGGACCCGGACGGCGCGGTCCCGGTCCCCGTGCGGGCGGGGAGCATCGTCGTGTTCTCGTCGCTGACGCCCCATGCGACCGGCCACAACGTCACCGGTGCGGTGCGCAAGGCCTACATCGTGCAGTTCGCGCCGGATGGCGCCGTCGCGCGGCGGGGTGATCCCGACGCCGGCCCCGGCCGACCCGAACCACAGGACGACCCCGATCGCCAGTTCTTCGTGCTCCGAGACGGTGCGCGCGTCCGCGAGGGGAGCTAGAGCTCGTCGGGGAGGCGGTGGATACCGCTCTCTTCGGGCGGGACCGGGCGGTCGGCCAGCAACGCGAGCACCTGGGCGCGGACACGGTCGAAGGTCGCGCCCAGATCCGAGAGCACGCGCGCAGCCCGGCTGTCGGTGGTGCGGATCAGCCCGAGGAGCATGTGCTCGGTGCCGATGTAGTTGTGACCGAGCTGGAGCGACTCCCGCAGGGCGTTCTCGAGTGACTTCTTGGCTCGCGGGCTGAACGAGAGGGTTCCGACGCTCGGTGAGGCGCCACGCGGCACCTCGCGCTCGATCGCGTTGCGCACCGCCGCCAGCCGGATGTCGAGCGCCTGGAGCGTCTGAGCCGCGACGCCCTGGCCCTCGTGCACGATCCCGAGCAGCAGATGCTCGGTGCCGATCGCGGTGTGGTTCAGGAGGCGCGCCTCCTCCTGGGCGAGGACGACCACGCGGCGAGCCCGGTCGGTGAACTTCTCGAACACACTGCCAGGCTACGACTCGACCTGAGCCTCCTGAAGGCGGTCGCGGAGCGCCTCGGGGATCGGCACCGAATCGTGCGTGCCGGGCTTCACGCTCACGTACGTGACGGTCCCCACGCAGACGGCCCGCTGCTCGATCGTCGCCGTGTATCGCACGTCGAAGGACGAGTTGCCGAGCCGCGCGGTGCCCACGGCGACGTCGACGACGTCGTCGAAGCCGGCCGGGCCCTGCCACTCGAGGACGGCCCTCACGAGCATCACGTCGAAGTCCCGGAAGAATGCCTCCTTGGGGTCGAACCCCATGGTCTCGAACCATCGTGTGCAGGCTTCGTCGAAGTAGGTGAGCCAGTGCGCGTTGAACACCACGCCCTGAGCGTCGACTTCGGCGTATCGGGGTCGGACGCGGTGCACGAAGGCCACGACGTCAGCCCCGCAGCTCGCCGCGGTGCTCGCGGGCGGCGGCCTCGACGCACCGCCGCCGGATCTCCCCCACCTCGTCGTCGGTGAGCGTCCGGTCCGGCGCCCGGAACCGCAGCGCGAACGCGAGGCTCTTCCGCCCCGCACCGAGCGCGTCCGACCGGAACACGTCGAACAGCCGTACCTCCTCCAGCGCGTCGCCGGCGGCGCGGCGTAGCGTCGCGGCCACGTCTCCGGCCGCGACGTCCTCGTCCACGACGAACGCGAGATCGATCGTCGACGGAGGGTAGGGGGAAGGCGGCCGGAACGTGCGATCCCGGCGACGGCCGTCGAGCAGTCGATCGAGATCCAGCTCGAACCCGACGACCGGCGGCGTGAGCTCCAGCGCCGCGAGCAAGCCCGGGTCCAGCTCCCCCACGACGCCGATCTCCTGGCCGTCGACGAGGACGGCGGCGGCGCGGGCGGGATCGAAGCCGGGCCGGGCTGCGGCTTCGGTCCCCCCGGCGGCGATCTCGAGCGCATCGAAGACCGCGTGCAGCACGTCGAGCACGTCGAACGGGTCGACCGGGCGATCGGCCTCGACCGGCCGCCGGCGGACCGTGCCCGCCAGCGCAACCGCGAGATGAGTCGGCTCCTCGGGCAGCAGCGCTCCCTCCCCGCGGGGCGCGAGGAAGACGCGGCCGACCTCGAAGAGCCCGACGTCGGTGAGGCCGTGGGCGTGATTGTGCGTGACGGCGCGGAGGAGCCCGGGAAGGATCCGGGTGCGGAGGACGGACTCCTCGGCGCGGAGCGGGTTGGCCGCTTCGACGAGCCGGTCGAGCGGCGCGCCGGCGTGTTCGAGGTCGGCCGGCGCCACGAGCGGGATCGTCACGGCCTCGGACAGTCCCGCGCCGACGAGCGCGTCCGCGGCCACGCGCCGCTCACGCTGGCGTTGGGTGAGACCGCCGACCTGCTCACGGGGCCGCGCCACGGTGCGACCGATCGACGCGAACCCGACCCGGCGGGCGACCTCCTCCACGATGTCGATCTCGCGCTCGAGGTCGGGCCGGAACGTCGGTGCGACCGCGGTGATGTCGTCGCCACCGCCCTCCACCTCGATGCCCAACGGCCGGAGCGCGTCGAGGATCTCCGTGTCGCGGAGGTCGGTGCCGAGGACGCCGTTCACCTTGCTCGTGCGGACATGGATGCGAACGCGCTGCGACCGGTTGGGGGTAGACGTCGACCACCTCGCCCGCGACCTTCGCCTCGGCCACATCGGCGAAGAGCTCCATGGCCCGTTCGGCGTGCTCGGCGACGCCGTTGGGGTCGATGCCGCGTTCGAAACGGGCGCTCGACTCCGAGCGCAACTTGAGACGCTTCGACGTGCGGGCGATGCCCATCCGTTCGAAGAACGCCGATTCGAGCAGGATCTCCGACGTGGTGTCGGAGACCTCCGACGTGCCGCCACCCATGACGCCCGCGATGGCCTGCGGCGCGCCGGCGGCATCGCAGATGAGGAGATCCTCCTCGCTGAGCGCGCGATCCACGCCGTCGAGCGTCGTGATGTGCTCACCTCGTTCGGCCAGCCGCACGAGGATCCCCCGGCCTGCCAGGCGTCCGAGGTCGAAGGCATGGAGCGGCTGGTTCCGCTCGAGCAACACGTAGTTGGTGACGTCCACGACGTTGCTGATCGGACGCATGCCGGCCTTTACGAGCCGTTGCGCCATCCACGACGGCGACGGGCCCATCGTCACGCGTGCGACCCGGCCCAGATACCGGGGGCAGCGGTCGGGTGCGTCGACGCGGACCGTGATGTCGGAGCCGACCTTCGGGTCCGTGGACGCATGGGCGTCGGGGACGTGGAGCGGGAGACCGAAGTGAGCGGCGACCTCGCGTGCCACGCCCACGATGCACATCGCGTCCGGTCGGTTGGGGGTGATCGACAGGTCGAAGATCACGTCGTCCAGCCCGAGCAGCTCCGGCACGTCCGCACCGGGTTTCGTGGAGCCGTCGAGGTGGACGATCCCCTCGTGGTCGTCGCCGAGGCCGAGCTCGTCGGGAGCGAGGAGCATGCCGTCGGAGGTGACGCCCCGGATGGTCCTGCGTTCGAGGACCCCGAACGGCTCCGGGAGATGCGCGCCGGCAGGAGCGTACGGCACGACGTCGCCGGCGGCGACGTTCCGGGCGCCGCACACCACTCGGGTGGAGTCGCTTCCGAAGTCGATGTCGACGAGGGTCAGCTTGTCGGCCTTCGGATGCTTCACGACGTCGAGCACCCGAGCCGCGATCACCCCGCGGACATCACGGCCGGGCTCCTCGACGCCCTCGACCTCCAACCCCACCTGGTTGAGCGCCGCGACGAGCTCGTCGGTCGCTGCTTCGACAGGCGTGAACTCCCGGATCCACGACAGTGGCGCGCGGCATCAGTGCCTCAGTACTGCGCCAAGAAGCGCACGTCGCTGTCGAAGAACGTACGGATCTCGTCGATGCCGTAACGGATCATGGCGATCCGCTCGAGCCCGAAGCCGAACGCGAAGCCTTGCCATTCCTCCGGGTCGTACCCGACCGCCTCGAACACGTTCGGGTCGACCATCCCGCAGCCGCCGAGCTCGATCCAGCCCGTGAAAGAGCAGACACGACATCCTTCGCCGTGGCAGAAGATGCAGCTCACCGCCAGCTCCGCCGACGGCTCGGTGTAGGGGAAGTAGTCGGAACGGAAGCGCGTGCGGACGGATTCGTCGTCGAACAGGCGCTTCACGAATACTTCGATCGTGCCGAACAGGTCGGCGAGCGTGATGCCGCGATCGACGGCCAGGCACTCCATCTGATGGAACACCGGCGAGTTGCGCGGCCCCGGCGTCTCGTTGCGGTACGTGCGCCCAGGCGCGACGACGTAGATCGGCGGCTCGTTCGCTTCCATCGTGCGGATCTGCACGGGCGAGGTGTGGGTTCGCAGCATCACCTGCTCGTCACGTCCGAGCCGCACGTACAACGTGTCCTGCATGGAGCGCGCCGGATGCGCGGGCGGGATGTTGAGCGCCTCGAAGTTGTGCCAGTCGTCCTCGACCTCGGGGCCTTCGGCGACGCGATACCCGAGCCCGGCGAAGATGTCCTCGAGCTCGCGCTGGACCTGCGTGACGAGATGCAGGTGCCCGCGGACGCGGCCGTGCCCGCCCGCGGTCAGATCGAGACGCTCCCGTCGCGCGCCACCAGCCGCCCCGCTCGACGCGATTGCAGCGCGCCGGCGCTCGATCACGTCGGCGACCGCCGACTTGTAGCCGGACACCGCCTGGCCGGCGGCACGCCGGTCTTCGGGGTCGAACGTCTTGATCGCCTCGGTCACCTGCGCCGCCGGCGACCTTCGCCCGACGTACCGGCGCTCCAGCTCGTCGAGCTCGCCGATCTCGGCGACGGCTTCGGCGGCGGTCGCCGCCTCCGACACCGCTCCGTCGAGCAGCTGCTGCGCCTCGGCCAGGTTCACCGCGCCGCTCGCCGCTGGCGGGCCGCCTCGAACGCGAGCACGGTGCCCGCCATGCCGACGTTGAGCGACTCGGCCGGCGGTTCGACCGGGATGCTGACCTGCCCGTCGAAGTTCGGCGCAAGCTCGCGGGGAATGCCGGACGCCTCGTTGCCGAGCACGATCGCGACCGATCCGGTGAGATCGACGCGTTCGAGGTCCTCGCCGCCGGTGGCGGCGGCCGCGAGACGGCGTCGTCCGTGCCGGCCGAGCGCGTCGAGCACCTTCACCGGGTCGTCCGCCTCCACTACGGGGATTCCGAACACCGCTCCGCCCGACGATCGCACCACTTTCGGGGCGTGCGGATCCACCGAATTGCCGCAGAACAGTACTCCCGCCGCTCCCGCCGCCTCCCCGCTGCGCAGCAGCGTGCCGGCGTTGCCCGGGTCGCGCACCGTCACCGCCACGAGCACGAGCCCGTCGGCGCGCATGTCGTCGACGTCGGGGCGCGTCATCTCCGCCACGGCGAGCACCGGCTGGGGCGTCACCGTGTCGCCGATTCGCTCGAGCACGCCTTCCTTGAGCTCCTCGATCGGGATATCGAGGTCGCGGAGTCGCGACACGAGTGGTGCGAAGGCGCGGTCGGCCCCGGGCCCCACGTACGCGCTCTCGAGCTCGGCGCCGCGGTCGAGTGCCGCCGCCAACACGCGCGGACCCTCGACGACGAACGCGCGCTCGGCGCGGCGGGCCCGTGGGTCCCGAATGAGGTCGCGGAGGCGCCGGACTCGACGATGCCGGGGGCCGAGCGCCGGCACGGGCTCCTCAGGCCGCTTGCAGTGCCTCGCGAGCGACCGCGACCAGCGCGCCGAAGGCGGCCGAGTCGTGCACCGCGAGGTCGGCGAGGATCTTGCGGTCGACGTCGATGTCGGCTGCCTTGAGTCCTGCGACGAAGCGAGAGTACGAGATGTCATGCTGCCGGCAGGCGGCGTTGATCCGAACGATCCACAGGCGCCGGAACTCGCCCTTCCGGGCGCGCCGGTCGCGGTACGCGTACCGCAGCGAGCGCATGACCTGCTCGTTCGCCTTGCGGAACCCGCGGCTCTTCGCGCCGGAGTAGCCCGACGCCTTCTCGAGCACCGCGTGTCGGTGCTTCTTGCCCTGAACGGAACGCTTGACCCTCGCCATCGTGACTTGCCTCCTGCGTCGCGGCAGTGTGGCGCCGCGGTACCTAGGACCGCCCCAGCAGGCGCTCGACGTGCTTCTTGTCGGCGCCGGTGACCTCGGCGCCCCGACCGAGGCGACGTGTCCGGCGGCTGGACTTCTTCTCGAGCAGGTGGGAGCGAAATGCCTTCCGACGACGGATCTTGCCGGAGCCCGTGACGCGGTAGCGCTTGGCTGCCCCCCGGTGCGTCTTCATCTTCGGCATCACTGCGCTCCTTCGGTGCCGTTCCCGCCCGCCGGCGGCGGTGAGGCGCCGGCTCGGGCCTTGGCTGCTCGCTTGTTGGGATGCAGCACCATTGTCATGTTGCGCCCGTCCTGACGAGGTGCGGACTCGACCATGGCGATGTCGCTCACCTGTTCGGCGACGCGCTCCAGGATCCGCAACCCGAGCTCCGGGTGGAACACCTCTCGACCACGAAACATGATCGTGAGCTTGACCTTCGATCCCTCGGCGAGGAAGCGCTCGACGTGCTTCATCTTGGTCACGTAGTCGTGCTCGTCGATCTTGGGCCGGAACTTCATCTCCTTGACGACGACGTTCGTGGCCTTCTTTCGCGATTCCTTGCGCCGTTGCTCCTGCTCGTACTTGTACCGGCCGTAGTTCATGATCCGGCACACCGGTGGATTGGCGTTCGGCGCAACCTCGACGAGATCGAGCTCTTCCTCACGGGCGATCGTGAGCGCCTCCGGGAGAGGCTTGACCCCAAGCTGCTCGCCGCCGGCCCCGATGAGCAGGACCTCGCGTGCTCGAATCCTGTCGTTGATCCTGGCGTCGTCTGTGGCTATGTGATCACCTCGCTGATAGCGCTGCTGAACTGGGTCCGTCCCCCGCACCCCATCCGGCCTGGTACCCGGGGACGGGACGCGAAGATGGCGGACTCGGGAAGTCCGCCATCGGTCGACCGCGGGGGCGGCCGTGACAACGAACCCGGGCTCGGCCCCGCCCGCTGCTGCGGGAAGGTCGGCCGGGTGGGGAAAGCGGCAAATGCCGGTCCCACTTCCCAGCTCTGATGTGAAGAGGCCAGGATATCAGCGTGAGCACACTTTGGACGCCGGGCGGCGAGAACGACCCGGACGAGCCCGAATCCACTGCCCCCTCCGCCGACGCCGGCGCGGGCGGGCCCGACGACGAGGCAGCCCGCGAACAGCTGCGCGCCCTGCGCGAGCAGCTCGCGCAAACACCGGTGGCCGACATCGTCGCCAACCACGCCATCGGGCTGTGGGAGCTCGCGCTCTTGCATCTCTCGGCCGAGGAGGGAGCCGCGCCCGACCTCGAGGAAGCTCGGCTTGCCATCGACGGCGTCGCCGCGCTCGTCGAAGGGTTGGAGAGTCGACTCGGCCGCCACCAGGAGCCGCTCCGCGAAGCGTTGGCGCAACTGCGTCTCGCGTTCGTCGAGATCAGCCGGCGCGCCGAGTCAGGTGACGACGAAGCAGGCGACGAGAGCGGATAGCGTCCGCGTCGAGGGCGGCTTTGCCGCCGACGCAGGACCACGAGCCTGCGAGTGCGACCGGAGGGAGAGTGAGTGTCGTCGCGCATCGAGCAGTACGCGATGATCGGGGACACCCAGACGGCCGCGCTCATCGGCGACGACGGCTCGGTCGACTGGATGTGCGCGCCGCGCTTCGACAGCGGCGCCTGCTTCGCGGCGCTCCTGGGAGACGAGAATCAAGGCAGGTGGCTGATCGCGCCCGCAGCCGGCGGACGCGCCACGCGCCGGCGGTACCGCGACGGCACGCTGGTACTCGAGACCGAGTTCGAAACGGCGGAAGGCGCGGTCCGGATCATCGACTTCATGCCCATCCGGGAGAAGACCGTCGACGTGGTCAGGATCGTGGAGGGGCTGCACGGTCACGTGCCGATGCAGATGCACCTCACGATCAGATTCGACTATGGCTCGATCATCCCGTGGGTCCGTAACGTCCACGGTGCGCTCGTCGCCGTCGCCGGCCCCGACGCCCTGGTCCTTCACACGCCGGTCGACACCAAGGGCGTCGGGCACTCGACCGTCGCCGAGTTCACGGTCCGGCGCGGTGAGCGGGTGCCGTTCACGCTCGCATGGTTCCCGTCCCACGAAGCCGTTCCCCACCCGGTCAACGCCACGTGGGCGCTGACGCGGACGACCTCGTGGTGGGAGGACTGGTCGGAGAAGTGGACGTACGACGGCGACTGGCCGGAGGCGGTGCAGCGCTCGGCCATCACGCTCAAGGCCCTCACCTATGCGCCGACCGGCGGGATCGTCGCCGCGCCCACGTCATCGCTCCCGGAATGGATCGGGGGTGTTCGGAACTGGGACTACCGCTTCTGCTGGCTCCGCGACGCGACCTTCACGCTCCTCGCATTGATCCATGCCGGATACAAAGAGGAAGCAAGGGCATGGCGGGCATGGCTGCTTCGTGCCGTCGCCGGCGAGCCGTCGGACCTCCAGATCATGTACGGCCCCGCGGGCGAGCGGCGGCTGACCGAGTGGGAGGTTCCCTGGCTCCCCGGCTACGAGAGCTCCAAGCCCGTCCGGATCGGCAATGCGGCGTCCGAGCAGTTCCAACTCGACGTGTACGGCGAGGTGATCGACGCGCTGTACCAGAGCCGAGTCGGCGCCATCGCCGAACGCGAGGTCAACACCTACAACTTGATCATCTCGCTGCTCGACTTCCTCGAGGACGCTTGGAAGCAACCGGACGAGGGGATCTGGGAGGTGCGTGGACCCCGTCAGCACTTCACGCACTCGAAGGTCATGGCGTGGGTGGCGTTCGACCGCGTCGTACGTATCCTCGAGAAGAGCCCGGAGGACGGCGACGCGGCGAAGGTCCCGCACTGGAAGAGCATCCGCGACGAGATCCGCGACGAGATCTGCACGAAGGCCTACGACACCGACCGCAAGACGTTCGTGCAGTCCTACGGGTCGACCAACCTCGACGCCGCGCTGTTGATGATGCCGCTTGTCGGGTTCCTCCCGGCCTCCGACGAACGGATGCAGGGCACCGTGGACGCGATCCAGAAGGGGCTGACCACGGACGGCTTCGTTGCCCGGTACAGCACCGACCAGAACGTCGACGGCCTCCCACCTGGTGAAGGCGTGTTCCTCCCATGCACGTTCTGGCTCGCCGACAACCTCGCGCTCATGGGCCGCGTCGACGAAGCGCGTGCCCTCTTCGGGCGGCTGGTCGGCCTGGCGAACGACGTCGGCCTCCTCGCCGAAGAGTACGACCCCGTCGCCAAGCGGCAACTCGGCAACTTTCCGCAGGCCTTCACGCACGTCGCGCTCGTGAACGGCGCGGGCAACCTCTCGAGCATCGCCCGCGCCGACTCCGACCAGGACAGCGCAACCCGTTGGCGTTGGCGTTGGCGCTAACCCGACCGTTCCTCGATCACCACCGCCTCCCACCGTCCCGGGAAACCGGCGACGACGTCGAACTCGACGGGCGTCCCGGTCGCGATCCGGCGCGTGCTGTCGGCGATGGACGTTGCGTGGAACGGGAATGTTGCGCCGTCGTCCGCCTCGACCTCCCCGACCCCACGGCGTTCGTCGAAGGAACGGACGGTGCCGTGCCGATGGGTGGTCAATGCACGATCTTGGCGATCGGCAGCTCGATGATGCCGGTGGCGCCCTGCTCTTTCAGCGCGGGGATGAGCGTGTTGATCTCGGCCTTGGCGACGACGGTCTCGACGGCATAGGCGCCGCTGCCGGCCAGCTTCGACACGGTCGGTGACCGCAGGGCCGGGAGCAACGAGATCACGTCCTCGAGACGGGCTTCCTCGACGTTGAGCTTCACGAGCACGCGCCCGCGCGCCTCGAGCGCGCCGCTGAGCAGCGTCTGGATCTGCTCCATCGCCTTGCGCCGGTCGGGGTCGGCGTGCGCCACGGGATTGGCGATCAGCTCGGTGTGTGAGACGAGGATCGTATCGAGCACCTTCAGGCCGGCGGCGCGCAACGCCCGCCCGGTCTCGGTGATCTCGACGACGGCGTCGGCGATCTCCGGCACCTTGGCCTCGGTCGCGCCGTACGAGAGCGAGATCTCGGCGTCGACGCCGTGCTTCTCGAAGTAGCGGCGGGTCAGCTCGGGGTACTCGGTGTGGATGCGCACACCGGAAGGAAGGTCGGTGACACCCCGATAGGGCGCGTCGGCGGCTACTGCGAGCACGACGTTGATGGGCCGCGCGGTCGCCTTCGAGTAGTGCAGCTCCGTCAGCGTGACGACGTCGGCGCCGGTCTCCTCCACCCAGTCGCGCCCGGTGACACCCAGTTCGAAGAGGCCGTCGGCGACGTAGCGCGGGATCTCCTGCGGCCGGAGGATCCGGACGTCGGCGACGCGCGGGTCGTCGATCGATGCGCGGTAGTCGACGCCCGAGCTCCGGCTCACGGCCAGGTCGGCGTCCTCGAACAGCTGCAACGTCGCATGCTCGAGCGAACCCTTGGGGAGCACGAGGCGTAACACGGTCAGCCCTGCTTGCCGAGCTGGCGGCGGAGATCGACCATCTCGACCGCGGTCGCGGCGGCCTCGGCGCCCTTGTTGCCCTCGGTCCCTCCGGCCCGGGCGAGGGCCTGGTCGACGTCGTCGGTCGTCAGCACGCCGAAGGCGATCGGCACGCCGGCGTCGAGCGCGACACGGCTGATGCCCGACGCGCACTCGCCGGCGACGAAGTCGAAGTGCGGCGTGTCACCGCGGATCACGGCGCCGAGACAGATCACGGCGTCGAGTTCACCCGACTCGACGAGCTGCTTCGCGACGAGCGGGATCTCGAACGCGCCGGGGACCCAGACCACCGGGACCGAGTCGGGCTCGAGCCCGTGGTCGGCGAGCTCGTGCTGCGCGCCGTCGAGCAGCAGCTTGGTGATGTCGTCGTTGAACCGCCCGGCGACGATAGCGAGACGCATGCCGGTGGCGTCGGGCTTGCCTTCGTACTCCGTGTACTTGCCCATGTGCGTACGAGGCTAACTACGACCGAGGCCTTCGTCCTCGATTTCCAGCAAGTGCCCCATCTTCTCCTGCTTGGCACGCAGGTACGCGATGTTCTCGTCCGTCGGTCGGGACCGCAGCGGGACCCGTTCGACGATCTCGAGGCCGTACCCCTCGAGCCCTCCGTACTTTGCCGGGTTGTTGGTCATCACGCGCATGGTGGTGATGCCGAGGTCGACGAGGATCTGCGACCCGATCCCGTACTCGCGCGAATCGATCGGGAAGCCGAGCTCGACGTTGGCCTCGACGGTGTCGCGGCCTTGGTCCTGGAGCGTGTACGCACGCAGCTTGTGGCCGAGGCCGATCCCACGTCCCTCGTGCCCGCGGAGATACACGATCACGCCTTCGTCCTCCTCGGCGACGCGTTCGAGCGCGAGGTCGAGTTGCAGCCCGCAATCGCAACGAATCGAGCCGAACACATCGCCGGTGAGACACTCGGAGTGGACGCGCACGAGCACGTTCGACTTGCCGGCGACTTCGCCGCGCACGAACGCCATGTGCTCGGTGCCGTCGAGTAGCGACTCGAACACGTAGGCGGTGAACTCGCCGTACTTGGTGGGGATGCGCGCCTCGGAAATGCGCTTCACCAGCTTCTCGCGATGGCGGCGGTACCGGATGAGGTCGGCGATCGAGATCATGGCCAGCCCGTGCTCGGCGGCGAAGCGCTCGAGCTCGGGCAGCCGCGACATCGTCCCGTCGTCGTTCACGATCTCCGCCAGCACGCCCGCCGGTGAGAGCCCGGCGAGGCGGGCGAGGTCGACGGCCGCCTCGGTGTGCCCGGCGCGCTTGAGCACGCCGCCCTCCCGGTACCGCAACGGGAAGATGTGTCCGGGGCGCGCGAGGTCGTCGGGCCGGGTCTGCGGGTCGACGAGCGTGTGCACCGTGGTCGTGCGGTCGGCGGCGGAGATGCCGGTGGTCGTGCCCCGCTTGGCATCCACGGAGACCGTGAACGCGGTGCGGTAGGCGGTCGTGTTCTCGGCCACCATCATCGGCAGCTGGAGCTCGTCGAGCCGGGTGCCCTCGATGGGCATGCAGATCACGCCGCTGGTGTGGCGCACCATGAACGCCATCGTGTCGGGCGTCGTCTTCTCCGCCGCGATGATCAGGTCCCCCTCGTTCTCGCGATTGGCGTCGTCGACGACGACGACCGCCTCGCCTCGGGAAATCGCATCGATCGCGTTCTCGATCGTGGTGAACGGCATCGTCAGTTCCCTTCGCGGGAGGTCGGGACGAGCAGACGCTCGACATACTTGGCGATCAGGTCGGCTTCGAGGTTCACGGCTGCGCCCTGCTCCCGGTGCCCCAGGGAGGTGACCGCGAGCGTGTGCGGGATGACGGCGACGTCGAAAGCCTCGTCGCCGAGCGAGGCGACCGTGAGGCTGATCCCGTCGATCGCGACCGAACCCTTCGGGACCACGTAGCGGAGCACGTCGGCCGGTGCCGAGAACGTGAAGCGGCTCGACCCGTCGGCGAGCGGCGACCTGGCGGTGACGTGCCCGACGGCGTCGACATGGCCCTGCACCAGGTGGCCACCGAGGTGGTCGGACAGGCGCAACGGCCGTTCGAGATTCACCGGCTCGCCCGCTTCGAGTGAGCCGAGCGCGGTGCGCTCCAGGGTCTCCATCACGACGTCGCCTGCCCACCAGCCGTCACCCGAGTCGACGACGGTCAGGCAGCAACCGTTCACGGCGATCGAGCCGCCCACGCGCGCGTCGGCAAGGACTTTCGTGGCCGCGATCTCGAGGCGCGCCCCGCCCTCGCGGCGGTCGACGGCGCGGACCCGCCCGAGCTCCTCGATGATGCCGGTGAACAACGTCAGCCCTCCTCGCGCTCGTAGTCGACGCGGACGTCGTCGCCCAGGGTCGTCGCAGACAGCAGCCGCCATGCTTCGGCGTCGGCGATCGTGCCGGCGTCGGGTTGGGGGAACGCGGGGAATCCACCCGGGCCGAGCATCGTGGGTGCGACGTAGGCGACGAGGCGGTCGACCAACCTGGCCGCGAGCAGCGCGCCGTGCAACGTCGCGCCGCCCTCGACCATGGCCTGCAGGACGTCGCGGCGACCGAGGAGGTTGAGCGTCGCTTCGAGGTCGACGCCTCCCGGCGCGGCCGGGACGGTCTCGACCTTCGCGCCTGCCGCCCGCCAGGCGTCCGCCGCCTCGGATGAAGCGGCTTCCGTGGTGACGACCAGCGTGGACGCCAGCGCGGCGTCGAACAGCGGCCCGGCTGCGGGGACGCGGCCGCGGGCGTCGAGGAGCACGCGCAAGGGCTGACGTTCGGCGGGAGGGTCCACGTCGCGCGCGGTCAGCGACGGGTAGTCGGCGAGCGCGGTGCCGGCGCCGATCACGACCGCCTGGGACTCGGCCCGCAGGCGATGGGCGTCGGCGCGCGCAGCGGCGCCGGTGATCCAACGCGACGACCCGTCGTACGCCGCCGTCTTGGCGTCGAGGCTCATCGCCGTCTTCAGCAGGCACCACGACCGGCCGGTGCGGCGGTGGTGCAGGTAGGGCGCCAGCGACCGGCGCGCGCCGGCCGAGCCCTGGCCGACCTCGACGTCGAGCCCGGCGGCGCGGAGCCGTGCCAGACCACGCCCGGCGACTCTCGGATCCGGGTCCTCGAGGGCCACGACGACATGTCGCACACCGGCCGCGATCAGCGTGTCCGTGCACGGAGGCGTACGGCCCTCGTGGGCACAGGGCTCGAGCGTGACGTAGGCGGTGCCGCCGCGGGCCCGCTCCCCCGCCATCTCGAGGGCGTGGACCTCGGCGTGGGGGGTGCCCGGCCGTTGATGCCATCCCTCGCCGGCGATCGCACCCTGGTCGTCGACGATGACGCTGCCGACCCAGGGATTTGGCGACGCGGACCGGCGTCCGTGCTCGCCCAGCGCTACTGCCCGGGCGATCAGATCGCTGTCCGTGGCCTTCACCGGCGCACCTCGATCTCGGGGGTTACTGTCGAGACCTCGGGCGCGGGGACGGCGCGGCGGGCACGCCGCGCGGGCGCGCCGCCGAACACCCTCTCCCATCCGGACTCTCACCGTCGGCCCCGGCTTCTCACCGGATCAACCACACGGCTGGCGGCCGTGGGCTCGCGGGCTCCCGCAGGCCGTGCCTGTGGCTACCGCCGGTCGGGACTTGCACCCAAACCCCGAGGGCTCTGCTCTGTTTTCGATTATTTGTTTCGATTACTTGACCAGGAAGTCAACTGTAGCCGGATGAAAGTATAACGTGTTTCAATTCCCGGTCAATGGGGGTGCTCCCCGGCCAGCAGCTCGAGGGCGTGCGGCAGGGCGGGCAGGGCGGCCTCGAGGCACTCGACGGCCCCGGTCGACGATCCCGGGAGGTTGCAGATCAGCGCCTGCCCCACCGCGCCGCACACCGCCGCGAGAGCATCCCGAACGCCCGGTCGCCACGATCGCTCACCCGCCGCATCGCCTCGGCGAGGCCCGGCGCCTCCCGCTCGATCACTGCGCGCGTCCCCTCGGGCGTGAGGTCGCGAGGCCCGAAGCCGGTCCCACCCGTCGTCACGACGAGGCCGGCGAATCCCGCGGTCAACGCTCGTAGCGCGTCGGCAACCGGGTCACGACCGTCCGCGGTGACCTCGTGGGTGGCGACCTCATAGCCGGCGTCCTGTAGGCGGGCAACGAGCGCGGTCCCCGACTTGTCATCGCGCAATCCGGCGGCGACACCGTCGGACACGGTCAGCACCTTGGCCCGGAGGGTCACCCGATCACGAGGTCGCCGGCCACGCCGCCGCCCGGATCTGCCGGGCCGCCGCGGCCGGGTCGTCGGCGTGGAAGATGGCGCTCCCGGCCACGAGGATGTCGGCGCCGGCGGCGGCGGCCCGCGGCGCGGTCTGGCGGTTGATTCCGCCGTCGATCTCGAGCTCGACGGACAGTTCGCGCTCGTCGACGACGTCGCGCGCCCGGGTGAGCTTGTCGAGCACCGACGGGATGAACGCCTGTCCGCCGAACCCGGGGTGCACGCTCATGAACAGCAGGACGTCGATCTCCTCGAGGTACGGCAGCACGGATTCGACGGGCGTCTCGGGATTGTGCGTGAGCCCGACGCGCAGGCCGAGATCTCGCATCGTCGCGAAGAGTGGTCGCGGATCGCCGAGCTCGATGTGCACCGTGCACCCGTCGGCACCGGCGTCGGCGAAGTCCTCGAGGAGATCGCCGGGGTTGTCGACCATGAGGTGGCAATCGAGATGGAGATCGGTGCGCTTGCGCAGTGACTTCACGACCGGGGGCCCGATCGTGAGGTTGGGCACGAAATGCCCGTCCATCACGTCGACGTGCAGGAGGTCGGCCTCGGCGGCGACGCGTTCGACGTCGTCGGCGAGCTGGGCGAAGTCGGCCGACAGGATCGACGGCGCGAGCTTGGCCCCGGTCATGGCATCACCCTATGTGCGGCGGCGGCGGCTTTGCCGACCGTCGCCCGCGGCGGTGGCGGCTTTGCTGACCGCCGCCGCAGAGCCCGAGCTTGCGAGGGCGACCGTAGAAGGCGAGAACGGCGCCAGGGAGTCTGCGAAGACGAAGGACATACATCCCGTCGGAGTCGGCATCGTGCGGAAGCAGGACTGCACCTCTCCCGCGCGGTCGCCAGGGCGCGCCCGGCGGCGGGTCGGCGACGAGCTGCGGGAGCTCGCGCTCGGCCCAGGCGTCCACGCCGGTGGTCTCGTCGCCGGTGAGCGTGCACACCGAGTACACGACGACACCGCCCGGCCTGACCGCTTCCGCTGCGCTGCGCAGCAGGTCGCGCTGGAGCTCGACGAGCCGCAGGAGATCGTCCTGCCGGATGCGCCAGCGCAGCTCGGCGCGGCGGCGCAGGACGCCCAGGCCGCTGCAGGGTGCGTCGACGAGCGCCCGGTCGGCGCACGCAGGCCGCAGGGGCAGCGCCCGGCCGTCGGCGACGACCGGCAAGACGCAGCCGAGCCCGAGCCGGTCCCGTGCCGAAGCGACGAGGCGGATGCGCCCGGGATGCAGGTCGCAGGCGACGGCCCGCCCGTCTTCCCCCACTCTCTCGGCGATGGCGGTCGCCTTGCCGCCAGGCGCGGCGGCGGCGTCGACGACCGTCTCGCCGCGCTGCGGATCGAGGATGCCGACGACGGCCTGGCTGGCCTCGTCCTGCGGTGTGGCCCGCCCTTCGGCGACGGCGGGAAGTCGCGCCGGGTCGCCGATCCCGCGCGCGGAGGGCGCCGTCCGTCAGGGACCCCCGGCTCACCTCGACGCCGGCGGCGTGCAGCTCGTTCGCAACCGCTTCCACGGTGGAGCGTCGGGTGTTGACGCGCAGCGCAACCGGCGGGGGCTCGTTGCCGGCCTCGAGACTGGCGCGCGCGTCGGCGGGCCCGTACTGCGCCACGAGCTCCTCGACGATCCAGTCGGGATACGAAAGCCGCACAGCGAGCGCGCCGGCGTCCTCGCCCTTCGGCCACGGCCATTGCGGGCCGGTGCCCGCGAGCGCGCGCAACACCGCGTTCACGTAGCCGCGGGCCCGGCGGGGAGCGACGGCGACGGTCTCGCCCACCGCCGCGTGGGCGGGCACGTTTCGGGTCAGCTGGTACGTACCGAGTCGCAGCGCCACCCGGGTCGGGCGGTCGAGGTCCTCGACCGGTCGATCGGCCGCCAGCCCGATGATGTAGTCGAGCGCGCGCTGTTGCCGGAGCGTGCCGTACACGAGGTCCGTGACGAACGCGCGGTCGCGGGCGTCGAGGGCGGAATCTCGCAACATCGTGGGGAGCAAGACGTTCGAGTACGCACCCTCCTCCACCCGGAGCAACGCCGCCAACGCCGTCTCGCGGCTCGTCACGACGCTTCGACCGCCTCCACTGCGAGCTCACGCTCACGCAGACCCGCCATCCACGCTTGGCCCGTCATGTGCGGCTTGCCCTCGGGTTGTACCTCGTCGAGCCGGAGAACGCCGGCGGTGGTCACCAGCTCCCCCGGCCGGCGCACGACTCCAGGCTCGCCTTCTCCCGATTCGGGTCGGGCGCGCCAAACCTTGACGCGCTTCCCGTCGACGACCATCCATGCGCCCGGTCGCGGGTTCCCGGCGCGGACGACCCGCGCGACCTCAGACGCCCGTCGCGACCCGTCGATCCGGAACTCGTCCACCGTGAGCTTCTCGGCGTAGGTCGGTTCACCCTCCTGCGGGACTGGTTCGGTCTCGGGCACGAGCGGCAGATGCTCCAGGAGCAGACGCGTCCCGAGCACGGTGAGTCGCGCGCGCAGCTCACCCGCGGTCTCCTCGGGCTCGATGGGTGTCGACACGGACGCGTAGATCCCGCCCGTGTCCAGGCCCTCCTCGATTCGCATGAGACACACGCCGGTCTCGGTGTCACCGGCGAGGATGGCGCGCTCGACGGGGGCGGCGCCCCTCCATCGCGGGAGGAGCGAGTAGTGCAGGTTCACGAATCCGTTCGGCAGCGCTTCGAGGAACGCGGGCGGCAGGAGCTGACCGAACCCGACCACCACGCCGAGCTGCGCTCCCGTTGCGGCGACGTCCTCGATCACCTCACGGGCACGCGTGGGAGTCAGAACCGGAGTCCCGAGCTCGATCGCGGCCCGCTTCACCGGGCTCGGGTCGGCGCCACCTCCACGGCTGCGGCGCCGGTCCGGTTGGGTGAGCACGAGGCTGACCTCGTGGCCGCCTTCCGCGAGGGCCTGGAGCGGCGCGACCGCGTCGGCAGGAGTACCGAGGAAGACGAGGCGCACCGTGGGCGCGCCGCGATCAGAGGGCCGGGCCAGCGCCCCGCGGGATGGTCGCGAGGTCCTGCTCGCGGATCGCCCGCAGCGCGCGCTTGCGCTCGTCCGGCTCGAGGCGGTCGAGGAGCAGCACGCCGTCCAGGTGGTCGATCTCGTGCTGGAACAGCCGCGCGAGCACCTCGTCGGCTTCGATCACGACGTCGTCGCCGTCGAGCCCGATGCCCCGGAGCGTGACGACCTTGGGGCGGACGATCTCGAAGTGCATGCCGGGCACCGACAGGCAGCCTTCGTTGTAGACCCACTCCCCCGACGACTCGACGAGCTCGGGGTTGATGATCACGTGCGGTCCCTCGCCGACGTCGTACGTGAAGATGCGCCGCTGCACGCCGATTTGCGGCGCGGCGAGACCCAGGCCGAGCGCCTCGTACATCGTCTCGTACATGCTCTCCGCCAGCCCGACCAGGCTCCCGTTGAGGTCCTCGACCTCGCGGGAACGCTGCTTCAGTACCGGGTCCCCGAAGAGACGGACAGGGTGCGTTGCCATGATCTCCTTTGTCGCCGTCGCAAGCTCCGGCTTTGCGGCGCCGCTCGGCAAAGCCGCCGTCGCCGCGTCGAGTGTACCGGCCGCCTTCTGCAGCCCAGACAGCCACTCACACCCGGAGGGGGTCCACGTCGACGCGTAGGCGACCGCGCTCGCGGGCCGGGGTGAGATCGACCTCGGCGAGCGTGTCGCAGAGCACGTCGGCGGAATCCGATTGGACGAGCGCCCGGGACGACGCCCCGACTGCGACGGGTCCCAGGACCCGCAGTGCGCGAACTACGCGCAACGCCGCACACGCGACGTCCACGGCGTCCGGCGCGCCACTCACCTCCGCCAGCCCCCCGAACGGCGGAAATCCCAGGATGCGCCGCCGGGCGCGTTCGGCGTCGGCCACGATCGTCGGGTCGGCGGCGAGCGCGGCCTCGATCACGTCGTGATCGGGCACCCGGGTCTGCACCAGGACGCGCCCGTCGCCGCGTTTTCCTCCGACGACCCGGGCGGCGCGAACGAGCAGCCAGAGCGCCTGCTCGGCCGCTCGGTAGCGCGTCGCGAGCAGCTCCTGATCGAACTCCAGGAACGCCACCAACTCGATCCCGGATGGTGCCGCGTCGGCACGGTGGAGCACGGCCTCCGTTCCCACGAGAACCGCAGCCGACGGGAGCGCGACGGTTGCGGCATCGACCTCCCCCACTGTCACCCGTGCCAACAGCGCCGCCATCTCCTCGCGCACCCGCGTGACCCCGGGCCGGCGACGGGCGAAGCGCGTGCTGTGGCAATGCAGGCAGACGCGCGGCCGCTCGGTCCCGCACCGCCCGCAGACGAACCCGGTCTCCGTCTCCGTCACCGCCGCGTCGCAGACCTCGCACTGCGCGATGTGCCCGCATTGCCGGCAGACCAGCAGGTGGGCGCGGCCCTTGCGATTGACGACACACACGGCGCGGGCACCCCGGTCCACCGTCGCGTGGAGCGCAGCGGTCAGCGCGTCCGGGAACAAGCCGCGCCCGGGCGGCTCGTCACGCAGGTCGACGACGTCGAAGCGCGGCCAGCCGTCGCGTTCGAACGGTCGTCGCACCGGTCGCACCGGTCGCACCGGTATGCCTGCCGCGGCCTCGGCGTCGAGTGTCGGCGCCGGGCTGACGAGCGTGCACCGGCCGGCGGCACGACGGGCACGCTCGAGTGCGAGCTCGCGGGCATTCCACGTGGGCGCGCGCTCCTCCTTGAGCGCTTCGTCACCCTCGTCCAGGACGAGGACGGCGGCAAGGTCGGGAACGGGCGCGAGCACGGCGACCCTCCCGCCCACGACAACGGTCGCGCCGGCGCGGGCGCGGTCCCAGCTCTCGGTGCGCCGGGCGTCCGGCTCGTTCCCCCGCACGACGATCACTTCCCGGCCGCATCGCCGGAGATCGTCGACGAGCGTTCGCAAGCGGCGCGAATCGGGCGCGACGACGATCGTGGACCCCTCGTGCGCGACCAGCGCCCCGACCACGACGTGCCAGTCGGCGCTCGGCGGCCACGCGAGCAGGCCGCGTTCCCCGGCGACAAGCGCGTCGACAGCGCCGGCATCGATCCCGGCCGGTGCGTCGCGCGGAGGAAAGACCGCCGTGTGCAGCTCGGGGTCCCCTGAAGGCGGCACCACATTGGGCGGCGACGCCGACCGGAGCAGCAACGGGAGGGGGCCGGCGTAGCGCCAGGCCGCCCACCGGCACAGCTCGACCACCTCCGGGGGCGGTCCCGCCGACACGACCTTCGCCAGCGGTCGCAGCTCCGACCGCCGGGCTTCGGGCTCGACGCCGTCGGCGACGACCCAACCGCGCACGCGACGCCCGTGCAGCGGGACGCGCACGATGGTCCCGACCCGCACGATGGCGGCGGCGTCCTCAGGAACGACGTAGTCGAAAGCGCGCGCGACGGCGGGAAGATCAGGTTGGACCCGGCAGACGCGCAGTTCGGCTATGCGAGCGCTTCCGCCGCCTTGCGCAGCACCTCGGCCTCGTCGGTGCGCTCCCACGTGAACGTGGACTCGCGCCGGCCGAAGTGCCCGTACGCGGCGGTCTTCTGGTAGATCGGGCGCCGCAGGTCGAGCCGCTCGATGATCGCCGCCGGCCGCAGGTCGAAGTGCTCCTGGATCAGCTCGCCGAGCTTGAGCGGGTCGATCTGGGAGGTCCCGAACGACTCGACCATGACCGAGATCGGACGGGCCACGCCGATGGCGTACGCGACCTGGACCTCGCACCGCTTGGCGATGCCCGCCGCGACAACGTTCTTGGCGACGTTCCGCACCGCGTAGGCCGCGGACCGGTCGACCTTCGTGGGGTCCTTGCCGCTGAACGCGCCGCCGCCGTGGCGGGCCATACCGCCGTAGGTGTCGACGATGATCTTGCGGCCGGTGAGCCCGCAGTCGGCGTGCGGTCCGCCCTTCTCGAAGCTCCCCGTCGGGTTGACGAGCATGTCGAAGTCGTCGCCGGCGAACTGCTCGGGCAGCAGCGGCGTCACGACGTGTTCGACGAGCGCGGGCTTGAGCGTCCCGTCGATGCTCAGGCCGGGCTCGTGCTGGGTCGAGATCAGCACGTTGCAGAGCCGCTTCGGAACGCCGTCCTCGTACTCGATCGTGACCTGCGTCTTGCCGTCCGGACGGACGAACGGCAGGGTGCCGTCGCGCCGGACCTCGGCCAGGCGTTGCGCGAGACGGTGCGCGAGCCAGATCGGCATCGGCATCAGGTCCGTGGTCTCGTCGCAGGCGTAGCCGAACATCATGCCCTGGTCGCCCGCGCCGACCTCGTCGTAGTGGTCACCTTCGCCGCTGCGGAGCTCGAACGCCTTGTCGACACCCTGGGCGATGTCGGACGACTGCTCGTCGATCGACGTGATCACCGCGCACGAGTTGCCGTCGAATCCGTACGACGCGTCCGTGTAGCCGATCCCTCGAATCGTGTCCCGGACCAGGCGAGGGATGTCGAGGTGCGCGTTCGAGCTGATCTCGCCGGCGACGACGGCCATGCCGGTCGTGCACATGCTCTCGCAGGCGACACGGCTGTACGGGTCCTGCTCGAACATGCCGTCCAGGACCGCGTCGCTGATCTGGTCGCACATCTTGTCGGGATGACCCTCGGTGACCGACTCCGAGGTGAACATGAACCGGCTCACTTCGCCTCCTTGGTCGCCGTCGCAAGCGCCGGCTCCTGCGGTGCGGTCGGCAATGCCGCCCTCACCGCGCTCGTTTCGCTCCTGTCGGGTCGTCGGCGAGGACCGCCGCGACTCGATCGAGGAGGAGATCCGCCAGCTCGCGCTTGTCGAGCAGGGGCGTCTCCTCCCGAGAACCGGTCGAGTACAGCAGGATTGCCCGGTTCGTGTCGACTTCGAACCCCGAGTCGGCAGCCGAGACGTCGTTGGCCACCATCAGGTCGACGCGCTTGCCCGCCATCTTCTCGGCGGCGTGCTTCTCGACGTGCTCGGTCTCGGCCGCGAAACCGACGAGCACCTGCCCCGGGAGCTTGCGTTCACCCAGTGCGGCGAGCACGTCGGGCGTGGGCTCCAGCACGACCTCGGGCAACCCGTCGCGCTTCTTGAGCTTCTCCTCAGCCACGGCCTTGGGCCGGAAGTCGGCGACGGCGGCCGCCATGACCACCACGTCGGCGTCGGCGAAGCGGGACAGGACGGCCCGCGCCATGTCGTCGGCCGTCTCCACCCGCTCGACGGTGAGGCCGGAGTCGTCGATGGGCCGTCCGATGGTCGTGACGAGGGTGACGGCGGCGCCGCGCCGGGCGGCGCGCTCGGCGACCGCGTATCCCATCTTCCCGGACGACCGGTTCCCGACGAAGCGGACCGGATCGATCGGCTCCCGCGTGCCTCCCGCCGTGACCAGGAAGCGCAGTCCGGCCAGGTCGCCGTCCCCGAGGAGCACGTCGGCGGCGGTGGCCACGATTCGCTCGGGATCGGCGAGGCGGCCGGGGCCGGTGTCCCCGCCGGCGAGGCGTCCCTCCTCGGGATCGATCACGTGGACGCCGCGCTCGCGCAGCACCGCGAGGTTCTCCTGCACCGCGGCGTGCTCCCACATCTCGGTGTGCATCGCCGGCGCGAGCAGGACGGGCGCCCTCGTCGCCAGCAACGTGGCGGTGAGGAGATCGTCGGAGATGCCGTACCTGTACTTGCCGATGAGCTTGGCGGTGGCGGGCGCCACGACGACGAGGTCGGCGCCACGGCCGAGCCGCGTGTGCGGGATCGGGTCGGGCCCTTCGAACAGCGAGGTGCGCGCCGGCTCCGAGGCCAGCGCCGAGAACGTCAGGGCGCCGACGAAACGCTGGGCGTCGTCGGTGAGCACGGGAACCACGTGGGCGCCGGCGTCGACCAGTTGACGGCAGACATCGATCGCCTTGTACGCGGCGATCCCGCCGGTGACGCCGAGCACGACGCGACGCGCGCGCAGGGCTACGAGCGGATCGGGAGGGTTCGGCGCAGCCATGGGACGTCGCCTGCGCCTGCTAGGCCTGGTCGGGTTCCTCGGCGTCGGTGCGGAGCGCGGCCTCGGCCTCCGCCTCGGCGTCTTCCTCGGGAGGCTTGGGGATGGCGCGGATCTTGCCCGCCTCGATCTCCTCGAGCGAGATCGACAACGGCTTCCGCGATACCGACGTGACTTGCGGGGGCACGATCTTGCCGAGACCCTCGCCGAGCTGGTTGTAGTAGTCGTTGATCTCCCGGGCCCGCATCGCGGCCAGGGTGACCAGCGTGAACTTCGAGTCGACGCGGGCCAGGAGGCTCTCGGTTCGAGGCTCCATCAGCGTGGCGCGTCGTTCGGCCATGGTTTGCGGCCCTCCAGCAAGGGGTTACGGGGGCGGACGAGCCTCCCGGTGAGCCCCCAGGATAGCAGCGACCTCCTGGGCAGCCCGATCTACGTCGTCGTTGACGACCACGGCGTCGAAACGGCCGGCCGCCGCCTCCTCGGTCTCGGCCTGGGAGAGGCGGCCGTCGATGGCCTCCGGATCGTCGCGTCCCCGCTCGAGCAGCCGGCGCCGCTGCTCCTCCCGCGACGGGGCCTTCACGAACACGAGCACCGAGTCCGGGTATCTCTCCCGGACGGCGAGCGCGCCCTGCACGTCCACCTCGAGGAGCACGTCGTCGCCGGCGGCGAGGTGCTCCTCGACGGGAGCGCGCGGCGTCCCGTAGAGATCGCCGTAGACGTCGAACCACTCCAGGAAACCACCCTCGTCGCGGATGCCCTCGAACTGGCGGCGGTCGAGGAACACGTAGTCCTGGCCGTCGACTTCGCCGTCCCGACGGGGGCGGGTCGTGGCCGAGACCGAGAGCCACAGGCGCGGGTCGCGCTCGAGGAGCTTGCGTACGATCGTGCCCTTGCCGACCCCGGACGGGCCCGCGAGCACCAGCAGGACGCCCAGGGCGTGCCGCCGATCAGCCGAAGCGCTTGAGCAGCGCTTCGCGCTGGTTGCGACCGAGACCGCGCAGGCGCCGGCTCTCGCTGATGTCGAGCTCCTGCATGAGCCGGCGCGCCCGGACCTTGCCGACGCCCGGCAGCGACTCCAGCACGCTCACGACCTTGAGCTTGGCGAGGATCTCGTCGCGGTCGCCCTGCTCGAACAGCTCGGCGAGGGTCAGCGAGCCCGCCTTGAGCTTCTCCTTCACCTCGGCCCGCTGCCGCCGGGCGACGGCGGCCTTCTCGAGCGCAGCCTGGCGCTGCTCCGGGGTGAGCGTGGGCGGGAGGGGCATCGGGAACGGACCTCCAACTCAGCGAGCAGTCGTGCTCGGTTGGTTCAGGCCGTCACGGACGTCCGCTCCCTGCAGTGCCGCACAGCCCGACGACGGCGTCAGTATAGGCAGCGACCTCGCGCGATCAACCGGCCGAGCCGGCCGCGCGTTAGCGCGTGTGTGCCCGGCGCGCAAGGGCGTCGGCGGCGTCGCGCGTGATCGCTTCCGCGGCGGCCTCCGGCTCGCCGGCGGCGGTGACCGCCCGCCCGATGACGAGCCAGTCCGCGCCCCGCTCGATCGCTTCGCCGGGCGTCGCCACCCGCGCCTGATCGTGCGGAGAATCGCCGGGAAGCCGGATGCCCGGAACCATGGTCGTGAGGTGCGCGGCGCGCGTCTTCACCACCGCGATCTCGCGCGCCGAGCAGACGACGCCGTCGCACCCTGCGGTCGCCGCTGCCTCGAGCCGACCGTCGAAGGCGGAGACGTCCGACTCGCTCGTGAGCACCGTCACAGCCAGCGCAACCGGTGGCGGATGCCCACCGTCACGAGCCCCCTTGGCGAGGCCGCTGACGCCGGCTTGGAGCATCGCCGCGCCGCCTGCCGCCGGGAAGTTGAGAAAGTCGACGCCGCGCCGACCGAGCGTCCGGGCCGCGCGCTCGACGGTCGTCGGGATGTCGTAGAGCTTCAGATCGGCGAAGACCGCCATCCCGAGGGCGCGCAATCGCTCGAAGACCTCGGGGCCGCCCTCGGCGTACAACTCCAGGCCCACCTTGGCGATCCCGAACCAGGGTGTCAGCCGGCGGGCGACGGCCTCGGCGTCCGCCGGCCCGCCGACGTCGAGGGCGAGAGCGAGTCGATCGCGAACCTCGGTCACGCGGGATCGTCCATCGCGCCCGTGAGGTCGGCGACGCTGGTGACGCCGTGCGTCGCGCACCAGGCGACGAGCTCGTCGAGCACACGCAGTGACGCGCGTGGGTCGTGGAACGTCGCCGTGCCCACGCCGACTGCGCTCGCCCCGGCGAGGAGCATCTCGACCGCGTCGACGCCGGTCGTGACGCCACCGGTCCCGATGATCGGCACCCCGGGGTGGGCACGCGCGACGTCGTGCACGGCCCGCAGCGCGACGGGCTTGATCGCCGGGCCCGACAAGCCGCCCCCGCCCGCGCCGAGGGCGGGGCGGCGCTGCTCGGCGTCGACGACGAGCCCGAGGAGCGTGTTGACGAGCGTGAGGCCCGTGGCGCCGGCGGCCAGGGCGGCGGCGGCGATCTCGCGCAGATCGGTGACGTTCGGGGACAGCTTCACGAAGACCGGCAGCTCCAAGTCGGCGTCGAGGACCGCTGTCGTCGCGCCGGCCGTGGCCGTAGCGGAGTGGGCGAACATCGTCGACCGGTCCTCGAGGTTCGGGCAGCTGACGTTGACCTCGACGCCGACGAGCTCGTCGCGTGCGGGACCGAGCAGCTTCGCCGCCCGCCCGAACTCCTCGATCGAACGTCCCCAGACCGACGCGATGACGTGCGCGCCACCGGCGCGCAGCGCGGGCAGGTCGTGGTCCACCCAGTGCTCGACGCCCGGGCCTTGGAGACCTACGGCATTGAGCATGCCCGCCGTCGTCATGTGCAGCCGGGGCGCGGGGTTGCCGGGCCACTCGTAGGGCGCCAGCGATTTCGTCGTCACCGCGCCGAGCCGCGACGGGTCGCAGTGGCGCGCCACTTCGTCGCTGTGGCCGAAGGTCCCCGATGCGGCGACGATCGGGTTCGGCAACTCGAGGGGCCCGAGCTGAACGCGCGTGTCTACCGGGAGGGCGTCGGGACGTCGGCGACGGCGCGCCATCAGACCTCGAGCCGGAGCTGGTGGTCCCGGTGGTACTCCTGCAACGACCGCACCTGGGGCTCGGAGGAGCTCCACTCGGCCAGGCCCGATGCGACCGCGAGGGCGGCGGCGACCGTGGTCACACAGGAGACCCTGTGCGCGGTGGCGGCGCGGCGGATGTGATCGCCGTCGCCGGGGCGAGCCGGCCGCCCCCGGGGGGTGTTGATCACGAGATCCACCTTGCCGGACGAGATGAGCTCGACCGCGTCCACGCCCGATGCGTCGCTCTCGCCGAGCTTCCCGACGATCGCGTCGACGCGAATGCCGTTCGCCTGCAGCGCGTCGGCGGTACCGGCCGTCGCCACCAGCGAGAACCCGAGCTCGGCGAGGCGACGGGCGGCGACCAACCCGGCGGGCTTGTCGCGGTCGGCCAGCGAGAAGAAGACGGTGCCTCGCTCGGGCAACCGGTTGCCGGCCGCGGCCTGGCTCTTGGTGAACGCGAGCCCGAACGAGCGGTCGATGCCCATGACCTCGCCGGTGGAGCGCATCTCGGGGCCGAGCAGGGTGTCGACCTCGGGAAAGCGTGCAAAGGGCAGCACCGCCTCCTTCACTGCGACATGGGTGCCGTTGCTGCGACCGGGCGCCGGCAGAGGATGGCCTTCGTCCCGGAGCTCGTCGAGCGTCGTGCCGAGCATCACCCGCGCCGCCAGCTTCGCGAGCGGCGCGCCCGTCGCCTTGCTGACGAACGGCACCGTACGGCTGGCCCGCGGATTGGCCTCGATCACCGAGACCTCGCCGCCCTTGACCGCGTACTGGACGTTGAGGAGACCGCGCACTTCGAGCGCGTCTGCGAGCGCGCGGGTGTGCGCTTCGATCGTCGCGATCACGGGCGCCGCGAGCGTCGGGGGCGGGATCGCGCACGCCGAGTCGCCCGAGTGCACGCCGGCCTCCTCGATGTGCTCCATGACCCCGCCGATCACGACCTCACCGGATGCGTCGCGGAGGGCGTCGACGTCGACTTCGATCGCGTCCTCGAGGAACCTGTCGATCAGCGCGGGGCGGGTCGCGCTCAAACCGCCTTCCCGCCCGAGGCTGCCGCTGCTCGCGAGCTCCCCCATCGCCGCGTCGAGGCCGTCGGAGTCGTACACGATCTGCATGGCGCGTCCGCCCAACACATATGACGGGCGGACCAGCACGGGGTATCCGACGTGGTCTGCCACTGCGCGCGCGTCCGGCGGCGACGCCGCCGTGCCGCCGTCCGGTTGGGGGATGCCGAGCCGCGCGCAGAGCTCGTTGAAGCGCTCGCGGTCCTCGGCGAGGTCGATCGACGCCGGGCTCGTCCCCAGGATCGGGATGCCGGCGTCGGCGAGGGTGCGCGCCAGCTTCAGGGGGGTCTGTCCGCCGAGGCTGACGATCACGCCGGCGAGCACGCCGCGCCCGGCGAGCGTCGAGCAGATCGCGAGGACGTCCTCCCCCGTGAGCGGCTCGAAGAAGAGCCGGTCGCTCGTGTCGTAGTCGGTCGAGACCGTCTCGGGGTTGCAGTTGACCATGACGGTCTCGTATCCCGCGGCCGAGAGGGCGAACGCCGCGTGCACACAGCAGTAGTCGAACTCGACGCCCTGGCCGATACGGTTCGGTCCGCTGCCGAGGATCACGACCGCCGGCTTCTCGAGCGCGGCGACCTCGTCCTCGTCCTCGAACGTGCCGTAGTGGTACGGCGTTCGGGCGGCGAACTCGGCCGCGCACGTGTCGACGGTCTTGTACGTGACGCGGACACTCGCCTCGTGTCGCGCCGCACGCACCGTGTGCTCGTCGGAACCCCAGAGATACGCCAGCTGGGCATCGGAGAACCCGAGCCGCTTGGCCCGACGCCAGTCGCGGCGGGTCGCGCCGGCGAGCGAGACGGCGGCGAGGCGGGACCGCTCCTCGACGACCTGCAGGATCCCGTCGAGGAACCAGGGGTCGATGCCCGTGGCGGCGGCGAGCCGCTCGACGGGCACGCCCCGCCGGAGTGCCGTTTCGAGCGCGAACGGGCGGTCGGGCGTCGGCACGGCGGCGGAGCGCACGAGATCGTCGGCGCTCGTCTCGCCGAGCGGCTCCTCGCCCGGGTCGCAGTTCAGGCCGAGGCGCCCGGTCTCGAGTGACCGGATCGCCTTCTGGAACGACTCGGGGAAGGTGCGGCCGATGGCCATCGCCTCGCCGACCGACTGCATCATGGTCCCGAGCGTCGCCGTCGACCCCGGCAGCTTCTCGAATGCCCACCGCGGGATCTTCGTCACGACGTAGTCGATCGTGGGCTCGAACGAGGCGGGCGTCTCGCCGGTGATGTCGTTCACGACCTCGTCGAGCCGGTATCCGACGGCGAGGCGGGCGGCGATCTTGGCGATCGGGAATCCCGTCGCCTTGCTCGCGAGCGCGCTCGATCGCGACACCCGCGGGTTCATCTCGATGATCTGCTGCCGCCCGTCGGCCGGGTTCACCGCGAACTGGATGTTCGATCCGCCGGTGTCGACGCCGATGCGGCGTATGCACGCAAAGGCGGCGTCGCGCATCCGCTGGTACTCGACGTCGGTGAGGGTCTGCGCCGGCGCGACCGTGATCGAGTCGCCCGTGTGCACCCCCATCGGGTCGAAGTTCTCGATCGAGCACACGACGACGACGTTGTCGGCGTGGTCGCGCATTACCTCGAGCTCGAACTCCTTCCAGCCCACGACCGACTGCTCGATCAGGATCTCACTGACCGGGCTCGCGGCCAGGCCGCGTTCGGCGATGTCGCGCATCTCGTCCGCCGAGTGGGCGACGCCCGTGCCGCCACCGCCGAGGATGAACGACGGGCGCACGATCAGCGGGTACCCGACCTGCTCGGCGATGTCCATGGCGTCGTCGAGCGTGGTCGCGAAGCCTGACCGCGGCACCGCCAGGCCGATCTCCTCCATCGCCGCCTTGAACTCGTGGCGGTTCTCGGCGACGCGGATCGCATCGACGCTGGCGCCGATGAGCTCGACGCCGAACCGGTCGAGCACGCCGGCGTCGTGGAGCTCGACGGCGAGGTTCAGCGCGGTTTGGCCGCCCAGCGTCGGCAGCAGGGCATCCGGGCGCTCGCGCTCGATCACCCGCGTGAGGCTGGGCGCGTCGAGGGGCTCGACGTACGTCGCCGCCGCGAACTCGGGGTCGGTCATGATCGTCGCCGGGTTCGAGTTCACGAGGACGACCCGGTAGCCCTCGGACTGGAGCACCTTGCACGCCTGCGTTCCCGAGTAGTCGAACTCGCACGCCTGGCCGATCACGATGGGCCCGCTGCCGACGATGAGGATCGTCTCGAGATCGTCCCGGCGCGGCATGCGTCTATCCCGCTTCCGTCATCAGGTTCGTGAACGTGTCGAACAAGTAGGACGCGTCGTGCGGGCCGGGCCCGGCCTCCGGGTGGTACTGGACTCCGAACGCGGGCGCGTCGAGCACGCGGAACCCCTCGACGACACCGTCGTTCAGGTTCACGTGGGTGAGGGCGGCGCCGCGCAGCGTGTCGAGGTCGACCGCGTAGTTGTGGTTCTGGCTGGTGATCTCGACCCGGCCCGTCGACTCGTGGCGCACCGGATGGTTCGCACCGTGGTGACCGAAGCGCAGCTTGAATGTCTGCGCGCCGAGCGCCAGCCCCAGGATCTGGTGGCCGAGGCAGATACCGAACACGGGCACCTCGCCGAGGAGGCCGGCGACGGTGTCGGCCGCGCCCACAACCGCCGCCGGGTCGCCGGGCCCGTTGGACAGGAACACACCATCGGGCCGCCGGGCGAGGACGTCGGCGGCCGGCGTCGACGCCGGCACGACCTCGACGAAGCAGCCCACCGCGGCGAGGTGGCGCAGGATCGTGGCCTTGATGCCGAAGTCGTACGCGACGACGTGGAACGCGGCGTCCGGATCGCCCGTCGTGTACGGCTGCTCGGCCGTGACGCCGGCGACGAGGTCGACGCCGTCGGTCGTGACCGCCGCCGACGCGGCCGCACGCACGGCGGACTCGTCGGTGCCGAACGCGCCCGGCAGGGCACCCGACTCCCGGAGGTGACGCGTGAGACGGCGCGTGTCGATGCCGGCGATGCCGGGGACGCGGTGGCGGCGCAGGAAGTCGTCCAGGCTCTCGGTGGCGCGCCAGTTGCTGGGACGGCGCGCCAGCTCCCGCACCAGGACGCCCTCGCAGAACGGCCGGCGGCTCTCGACGTCGTCGGGGTTCACGCCGTAGTTCCCGATGTGCGGGTACGTGAAGGTGATCATCTGCCCGGCGTACGACGGGTCGGTGAGAATCTCCTGATAGCCCGACAGCGCCGTGTTGAACACGACCTCGCCCGTCGCGACGCCGGACTCGGGAATGTGGCCGACGGCCTCGCCTTCGAACGCCGTACCATCCGCCAGCACGAGAAGCGCGTCCCGGCTCATCGCTGCGCGATGCCGTCGACGACCACCGGCTCGCCCCGGAGCACCGTGTGACGCACCCGACCCGTGAGCTTGCGGCCGGCGTAGGGCGTGTTGCGAGACCGGCTGGCCAGCCGGCTCGGGTCGACCTCCCACCGCACGGCGGGGTCGACGACGCACAGGTTGGCCGGCCGGCCGGGCTCGATCGGCCCGCCGTGCCCGTCGAGCCCCGCGATGGCCGCCGGTCGCCACGACAGGCACGCAAGCGCGTCGCGGAGCTCGAGGACGCCCGGCTCGACGAGCTCGGTGACCGTGAGCGCGAACGCAGTTTCGAGGCCGAGCATGCCCGGCGGCGCCTCCTCGAAGGGTCGCTCTTTGGCCTCGGGCACGTGCGGGGCGTGGTCGGTGGCGATGGCGTCGATCGTGCCGTCGGCGAGCCCCGCCTTGATCGCCGCCACGTCGGCGTCGGTGCGCAGCGGCGGGTGGACCTTGAACGCGGGGTCGAACGTCCGGCACTCGGCGTCGGTGAGGGTGAAGTGGTGCGGCGCCACCTCGGCCGTGACGGGGACGCCCCGGTTCTTCGCGTCGCGCACCAACTCGACGGCGGCGGCGGTCGACAGGTGGAGGAAGTGGACGGGCGTGCCGGTGAGCTCGGCGAGCATGACGTCGCGGGCGACGACGGTCGCCTCGGCCGCTTCCGGGCGGCCCGGGATGCCGAGGCGGCTCGACCACGCGCCCTCGTGCATGTGGCCTCCGCCGGCGAGCGAGGGATCTTCGGCGTGCTGGGCGACGACCGCGCCGCGGAGCGCTCCGGCGTATTCGAGCGCGCGCCGCATGACGCCGGCCTCGCCCACGCACGCCCCGTCGTCGGTGAAGATCCGGACGCCGAGCGCGTACAGCTCGCCCATCGGCGCGAGCTCCTCGCCGCGGCGGCTCTTGGTGATGCAGCCCGACGACGCGACGTCGCACATGGCTTCGCGGCCCGCCGCGAGCACGGACGCGACGACGGCGGCGTCGTCGAGCGGGGGTTCGGTGTTCGGCATGGCGACGATGGCGGTGAATCCTCCGAGCGCGGCGGCGCGGGCGCCGGTTTCGATCGTCTCCGCCTCTTCGTCACCCGGCTCGCGAAGGTGCGCGTGCAGGTCGACGAGGCCCGGCACGACCATGCAGCCGGCGGCGTCGAGCACCGGAGCGCCTTCGACGCGCCTTCCCACCGCCGCGACAACACCGCCCTGGACGAGCACGTCGGCCACGCGGTCGCCGGTCGCGTCGACCACGCGCCCTCCCCTGATCACGAACTCCTCGGGACGGTCAGGCAACGAGACCTCCCGAGCCGAGCAGCGACCACAGCACGGCCATCCGCACCGCCACCCCGTTGGCGACCTGCTCGGTGATGATCGAGGCCGGGCTGTCGGCGACCTCGGCCGCGATCTCGACACCGCGGTTCATCGGGCCCGGGTGCATGACGACCGTGTCGGGCTTGAGGCGCGAGGCGCGGGCGGCGGTCAGCCCGTAGCGGCTCGTGTACTCGCGCAGCGACGGCAGCAGCGCGGCGCCGAGGCGCTCGCGTTGGATGCGCAGCAGGTACACGACGTCGAGCTCCGGGAGCACGTCGTCGAGGTCGGTGGCGGCGCGGGCGGGCCACTCCTCGAGGGACTCGGGGAGGAGCGTGGGAGGCCCGACGACGGTGACGTCGGCGCCGACTGCGGCGAAGGCCTTCACGCCGCTGCGGGCGACACGCGAGTGGCGCACGTCGCCGACGATGCCGATCCGGAGCCCCCGGAACGCGTCCGTCGCGAGGTGGCGTCGCAGCGTGAGCAGGTCGAGCAGGGCCTGAGTCGGGTGCTCGTGGCGACCGTCGCCGGCGTTGACGACGGCGGCGTCGATCCACGACGCGATCCGGTGGGGTGCGCCGGCGCACTGGTGGCGCACCACCATCGCGTCGACGCCCATCGCCTCGATCGTGCGGACGGTGTCGAGGAGGCTCTCGCCCTTCCCGACCGACGAGCTCGCAGCCGTGAACGACATCGTGTCGGCCGTCAGGCGCTTCGCCGCCGTCTCGAACGACAAGCGGGTGCGCGTCGAGTCCTCGTAGAACAGGGTCACGACCGTCTTGCCACGCAGCGCCGGGATCTTCGGGATGTCGCGCCGAGTGACCTCGACGAACGACTCCGACAGGTCGAGCAGCTCGTTGATACCGGGCGCGCCGAGGTCGTCGATCGACAACAGATCGTTCATTGCTCGGGTCCCCAGATCTCGATGCCGTCGTCGCCGTCATCGACCTCGTGCAGGCGCACCCGCACGTCCTCGGCGACCTTGGTCGGGAGGTTCTTGCCCACGAAGTCGGCCCGGATGGGGAGCTCGCGGTGGCCCCGGTCGACGAGGACGGCGAGCTGCATCGCCCGGGGGCGGCCGAGCTCGGTGATGGCCTCGAGGGCGGCGCGCGCGGTCCGTCCGGTGAACAGCACGTCGTCGACGAGGACGACGACCCGGCCGGTGATGTCGACCGGCACCTCGGTCGGGCCGAGCGGCTGGATGCGCCGGAGGCCGATGTCGTCGCGGTAGAACGCGACGTCGATCGCCCCGACGGGGACGGCGACGCCTTCGAAGCGCTCGATCGCCTCGGCGAGCCGGTGGGCGACGGCGACGCCCCGCGTGTACAGGCCGATGAGGACGACGTCGGCCGCGCCGTGGTTCCGCTCGACGATCTCGTGCGCGATGCGGGTGTTGGCGCGGCGGAGGTCGTCGGCGTCGAAGACCTTCGCCCGCAGGGCAAACAAATGGCCCCCGGAGGGGGCCGTTGTGCTGCCTCGGTTGTCGTCGTCGCCCGGGAGGTCTCCCTCGCCGGCGATGGGCGCGGTCATGCCGTCGTCTTCCTCCGTGGGAACCTCGCAGGATTCCCTTCACGGTCTGCACAAGACTAGCAGCCGGCGCGCCGCGTGATTGCGCGCTACGCGTCCGCGTCCATCGCGATGCGGCTGGACAGGTGCCCGACCTCGACGAATCCCATTCGCCGGTACACCGGGGCACCCATCGGCGACGCCAGGAGGACCGTGGTGTCCGCTCCGAAGTCGAGGGCCGCGGCGGTCGCAGCCCGGGTGACCGCACCGCCGAGCCCCCGCCGCATCGCCCGCTGCATGGTGCCGACCCACGCGACGTACGAGACGCGCTGCGTGACGAAGGCCGAGGCCGTGGCGACGGGCCCGTCCCCGTCGTAGGCGACGATGGCCGCCATGTCGGGAACGAGCGTCGCCTGTGGCGTCAGGCACGCCCGTGCCACGTCGGCGGGCATCCCGTACACCGCGTAGGCGTCGGCACAGACCGTAGCGGCGTCCGCGACGTCCTCCGGCGTCGACGCCCGCCGGAGTCGCACGTCCGACGGCGGTTCGAGCGGCGGCGGCTGCCCGCCCAGCACCATCAGCGGCGCGGGATCACCGAACGAGGTCATTCCCGCCTCGTCGGCGGCCTCGATGAGGTCGTCGTCACGTCCGACGACGCCGTAGACGCTGAACCCGCGTCCGCGCGCCCGGAAGAACTCCTTGGCACGATCGAGCACGTCGCGGGCGGCCAGGCCCGGTTGCACCCTGATGGCGCCATTCACGAGCATCGGGAGAGGGTGCGGCCCCGCGTACAGGAACAGCCCGTCCTCTTCGTGGACGGCGCCGTCCGGCGCGGCGGAAGGCTTGGTCGCGGAAGTAGTCGACATGGCTGATGAGGGCCAGCTCCGTGCGCGCATCAGGCTCCACGGCTCACCCCAGCAGGGTTTCGACGAGGTCGTTCTCGAACCAGGTGAGCCAGCCGTACACGGCGTGCGCGGCGGCTTCGGGGTCGGACGCGTCGATCGCCTCGGACTCGGCATCCTCGGTGACGCCGAGCCGGGTGCCGAGGGTGAGGCGGGCGTCGTTGACGACGCTCAGCCACGCCTCCACCTCTTCGGGCGCGAGCTCGACCTCGGCGCGCCCGCGCTTGGTCGTGGCGCGGTCGAGCGTCGTCGAGACGAGCTCGAGGGCAGCGAGCCGCCCCTGCAGCAGCTCGGGGTGCACGAGCTCCTGCCACTCCTGCTCGGCGTTCTCCTCCGTCGGATCGAGGTACGCGGACGGGAAGAGCCGGTTGTGAACGGGGTCGTCGTTCGAGGCCGGCTCCGCGAGCGCGTCCCGGACCTCGTCGGGGATCGTGCGCAGCAGCTCCACCTCGTTCGCGTCGAGCGTGAGCACGACCGCGTCGCCGCGCCGGTCGAAGCGCGGGCTCACGACGGGTGCTCCATGGTCGCCCACAGCCCGTGGGCGTGCAGCCGGGCGACGTCGGCCTCGGCCTTCTCGCGTGTCCCCTCCGACACCGCGGCCTTGCCGTCGTGGTGCACCTGCAGCATGAGCCGGGTCGCCTTCTCGCGTGAGTAGCCGAACAGCTTCTGGAACACGTAGACGACGTAGCTCATGAGGTTCACCGGGTCGTTCCAGACGATGACCAGCCACGGGCGATCGGTCCCGATCGCCTCGTCGGTGAGCGGCTCCTCGACCTCGAGGGGCGCGGTGCTCATGGCCCCGGCTGCTCGGGCGGCTCGGCCTCCTGGCCCCGCAGGTCCTCGGCGATGCGGCCGAGCATGCCGTTCACGAACCGACCCGAGTCCTTGGTCGAGTACTCCTTCGCCAGCTCGACGGCTTCGCTGATGACGACGCCGGTCGGCAGCTCGGGCTGCCAGCCGAGCTCGTAGCAGCCGATGCGGAGCACGGCGCGGTCGACGAGCGGCATGCGCTCGAGTGCCCAGTGCTCGGAGACCTTGCGCAAGATGGCGTCGACCTCGTCGCGATGGGACTCCACACCGCGCACGACCGCCTCCGCGTACTCGTCGGCCGGAGCCGGGAGCTCGCCGAGCAGCGTGTCGGCGTCGAGACCGCGCACCTCAGCCTCGTAGCAGAGGCTCAGGGCTCGCTCCCGCGCCTCGCGTCGGGTGGGCATCGCCGCCGCTCGCCCGTCACGCGTGGGCGAGGTACTCCCCCGTCCGGGTGTCGACCTTGATCCGCCCGCCGGGCTCGACGAACAGCGGAACCTGCACCACGAGGCCGGTCTCCACCGTCGCCGGCTTGCGCGCCCCGGAGACGCGGTCGCCCTGCACGCCGGGCTCGGTCTCGGTGACGGTGAGCTCGACCGCGGCCGGCAGCTCGATCCCGATGATGTGGTCCTGGTACGTCGGCAGGACGGCCGTGTCGCCTTCCTTGAGGTAGCGCACGGCCTGGCCGAGGTCGCCGGCGTCCACGGGCAGCTGCTCGTAGCTGTCGCTGTCCATGAACACGTACGAGCTGCCCTCGCGGTACAGGTACTGCATCTCGCGCTTGTCGATGACCGCGAGCGGCACCTTCTCGTCGGCCCGGAACGTCTTGTCGACGACGGCGCCGGTCCGGAGGTTCTTGAGCTTGGTGCGGACGAATGCCCCGCCCTTGCCCGGCTTCACGTGCTGGAACTCGACAACGGACACGAGGCCCTCGGGGAGATCGAGGGCCATGCCGTTCTTCAGGTCGTTGGTGGAGACGCTCACAACAGAAAGTCCTTGGAGAATCGGGTGAGCACGTCCGCGCCGTCGTCGGTGACGACGACGGTGTCCTCGATGCGCACCCCGCCCACGCCGGGGAGGTACACGCCGGGCTCTACGGTCACGACGTAACCGGAAGCCAACGTATCACGGGCGGTCGCGGCGACCCGCGGTGCCTCGTGAATCTCGAGGCCGACCCCGTGCCCGGTCCCGTGGACGAATGCATCACCCCAGCCGGCGGCGTCGATCACGTCGCGACACGCCTTGTCGACGCGCGCGCAGTCGGCGCCGGCGCGCACCGCGTCCCGTCCGAGCAGCTGCGCGTCGCGCACGACCTCGTACACGTGCCGGGCCTCTGTTCCCGGGTCGCCGACACTGAGCGTGCGCGTCATGTCGGAGCAGTAGCCGTCGACGATGCAGCCGAAATCGATCACGACCGGCTCGCCGGCCTCGATCGAGCGATCCGAAGGCCGCGCGTGAGGCTTGGCGCCGTTGGGCCCCGACGCGACGATCGGGTCGAAGCTCGTGCCGGCGGCGCCCCGGTCCCTCATCTCGAGCTCGAGCCAGAGCGCCACGTCCCGTTCGCTCGGCCGGTCGGCGAGTCGGGGCGCGACCACCGCGAGGGCGTCGTCGGCGATCGCGCAGGCGGCTTGGATCCGCGCGACCTCAGCGTGCTCCTTCACGCGCCGCAGGTCCTCCACGAGATGCTCGGTCGCGACCAGCTCGGCCCCGGGGAACCACTCGCCGGCGAAGGCCCGTTGCTGCGCCCACGTGACGCCGTGCGCCTCGAGACCGAGGCGTCGGTACTCGGCGGCGGCGTCGCTCATCACGTCGCGCTGCGCGGCCTGCGACACCCGCACCTCGATGCGGGCTTCCACTCCCGCTGCCGCCAGCTGCTCGGCCGCCTGTTCGGCGTAGCGCCCGTCGGTGACGAAGACGAGTGCGTCGGGCCCCACGAGGACCATGCCCGCGCTGCCGGTGAACCCCGTGAGATAGGTGACGTTCGGGAGCCGCGTGACGAGCAACGCGTCGACGCCCGCCGGCTCGAAGCGATCTCGCAGCCGCTCGGCGCGCCCCGCGACGTCCATCGGCGGCAGCTGCGCGAGCGCGGCGGTCACCCGGCCTCCTTCAGCAGCGCGACCGCTGCTTCGAGCGCGAGGCGGTACCCGTCGCGGCCGAACCCGGCCACGGTCCCGGTGACGACGGGAGCGACGACCGAGGTGCGCCGCCACGCCTCGCGTGCGGAGGGGTTCGAGAGGTGCAGCTCGATCTTCGGACCGTCGAAGGCGGCGAGAGCGTCGGCGATCGCGTACGAGTAGTGCGTGAAGGCGCCCGGGTTGATGACGATCGCCGCGCAGCGGCCACGCGCTGCCCTGGATCGCGTCGACGATGTCGCCTTCGTGGTTCGACTGAACGTGCTCGACGTCGTGCCCGCTCGCCTCGGCGACGCTGCGCGCGCCGCCGACGACTTCGTCGAGCGTGTCGGTTCCGTAGATCTCTGGCTCGCGCTCGCCGAGCAGGTTCAGGTTCGGGCCCGAAACGAGAAGGATGGACGCCATCGGGGGCTCAGCCTTCCACGCCGACGGATTCGAGCGCGCGCTCGAGCGCCGCCGCGGGCGGGTCGTCGACTCGTTCGATCCCGTTCGAACCGGGGAGGACGAACGTCAGGCCGCCTCTCGCCTTCTTGTCGCGACGCATCAGCTCGAGCAGGGCCGACGCATCGAGATCAGCCGGTGCACGAATTGGGAGACCGAGCGCCGCCACGAGCTCACGGTGCCGTTCGGCGGTCGAGGCGTCGACGCGTCCCAGCGCGGCCGCCAGCTCGCCCGCGAACACCAGCCCGACCGCAACCGCCTCGCCGTGCAGCAGGTCGTCGTAATCGCCGGAAGCCTCGAGGGCGTGGGCGAGCGTGTGCCCGTAGTTCAGTACCGCGCGGAGCCCCGAGCGTTCCTCCGGATCATGTGCCACGAACTCGGCCTTCAGCTCGACGCACCGGTACACGAGCTCGGCGAGCACGTCCGGGTCTCGCCCGCGAATCGCGTCTGCGTCCGCTTCGACCAGATCGGCCAGCGCGCCATGGTCTCGGCTCGGCGGAGCGATCAGCGCGTACTTCGCCACTTCGCCGAGCCCGGCGCGATATTCGCGTTCCGGCAGGGTGGCCAGCGTGTCGACGTCGGCGACGACCGCCGTCGGCTGGTGGAAGGCGCCGATGAGGTTCTTGCCCTCGGGAAGGTTCACGCCCGTCTTCCCGCCGACGGCGGCGTCGATCTGGGCGAGCAGCGTCGTCGGCACCTGCACGACGGTCACACCGCGGTGATAGACGGCCGCGGCGAAGCCGGCCACGTCCCCAACCACCCCGCCACCGAGCGCGACGATGACGTCGTCCCGAAGCAGGCCCCACGCCGAGAGGTCGCGACCGAGGCGTTCGACCGTGCTCAGCGTCTTGGCCGCCTCGCCGTCGCCGATCAGGAACACCGCGGCGATCGGCGCGCCGGCACAGGCGTCTTCCGCGTAGTGGTCGGCAACGGCCGCTTGGCTGACGACGGCCACCCGGCGGCGGCCGGCGAGCAGCGCGCGGAGCTCGCGCAGTGCGCCCCGGCCGACGACCACGTCGTACGGCGGATCGACGCCGACGGTGACTCGCTTCACGGGCGGTACGCCTCGAGCACGGCTTCAACGACCTCGTGGACGGTGCGGCCGTCGGTGTCGACCAGCGTGTCGGCGGTGGCCTCGTACGCGGCCGCGCGCACGACCGCGAGGCGTTCGAGCGTGGCGGTGCCGCGTCCGTCGAGGAGCGGACGCTCGGCGCCGGTCTTGACGCGCTCCATCAGTGTCGCCGGCGCCGCTTGCAGCCACACCACGAAGCCCGCCTGATGGAGGCGGCGACGGTTGTCGCCGTCGATCACCGCGCCGCCGCCGCACGCGATCACGGCCGGCGCCGGCGTCGCGCAGGCGTCGATCACCGCTTGGCGCTCGAGCTCGCGGAAACGACCCTCGCCCTCGTGGGCGAAAAGCTCCGCGACGGTCATCCCGGTGTTCGCCTCGACGACATCGTCGGTGTCGACGAACGGCCGGGCGAGTCGGGTCGCGGCACGCGGCACCGACCGTGGTCTTGCCCGCTCCCATGAGCCCGACCAGCACGAGGTGGCGACGGGCATCGTCGGCGGTCATGTCGATCGCAGCGACGCGACGTAGCCTGCGTGGTTGCGCAGAAATTCCTCGAGCGAATCGCCGCCGAACTTCCGCAGCGCTTCGGACGCGAGCACCAACGCGACCATCGTCTCGGCGACGACGCCGGACGCCGGGAGGGCTGTCACGTCGGTGCGCTCCTTGAACGAGACCGTCTCCTCTTTCGTCTCGACGTCGACGGTCCGAAGGACGGGCCGGTTCAGGGTGGACAGCGGCTTCATCCCGACGCGCGCGACGAGCAGGCTCCCCGTCGTCATCCCGCCCTCGATGCCGCCGGCTCGGCTCGATCCGCGCTCGTACCGCTCGTCGTCCTCGCTCCACAGGATCTCGTCGTGCGCCTCACTCCCCCGGCGGGCGACGCCGGCGAAGCCGTCGCCGATCTCGACGCCTTTCATCGCCTGGATGCTCATGAGCGCCTGGGCGATCAGGCCGTCGACGCGGCGGTCCCAGTGCACGTGCGATCCGAGGCCGGGCGGCACGCCGTACCCGAGCACCTCGACCACGCCGCCCAGGGAGTCGCCGGCCTTCGCCACCGCTTCGATCTCGGTGATCATCGCCGCCTCGGCGTCGGGATCGAAGCAGCGGACGGGCGATTCGTCGACGCGGGGCAGGTCGGCCGGGGCGGGCCGCCGGTCATCCGCGGCTCGCACCGGTCCCAGCTGGATCACGTGGCTGACGATCTCGGTGCCGAGATGCGACAGCAGCGCCTTGGCCAGCGATCCGGCGGCAACGCGCGCCGCGGTCTCCCGTGCGCTAGCCCGCTCGAGGACGTTGCGGGCGTCGTCGAACCCGTACTTCTGCATCCCGACCAGGTCGGCGTGGCCGGGACGGGGTTGGCGCAGCGGCTTCTCGGTGACGCCAGGCGCGGGCGACATCTCCTCCTGCCACTTCGGCCATTCTGTGTTGTGGATGACGAGCGACACCGGGGAGCCGAGCGTGAGGCCGTGCCGGACCCCGCCGGTGAACTCGACGTCGTCGCGTTCGAACCGCATGCGGGGGCCGCGCCCGAAGCCGAGACGCCGCCGAGCCAGCTCGGCCGCGATCTCGTCGATCGTGATGGGCAGCCCGGCGGGGAGCCCTTCGACCACGACCGCCAGGGCCGGGCCGTGCGACTCCCCCGCGGTCAGGTAGCGCAACAATTTGCCTCCGTTTTCGCTGCTCAGCGTATCGGTCGGCGGTTGCGCGGCCGGGGAAGTTGCGGCGGTCAGCCGCGGTACCAGCGCAGCATGACGTCGCCCCAGAGCAGCACGACCAGCGTCCCGAACGCGAGGAACGGGCCGAAGGGCAGGTGGTCCTTTCGCCCGCGGTGCCGGAGGGCGATCAGGGCGAGCCCGACCACCGCGCCGGCGAGAAACCCGCAGAACAACCCGAGGACGAGCTCGCTCCAGCCGAGCCAGCCGAGGACGAGCCCGAGCACGAACGCGAGCTTCACGTCGCCGAAGCCCATGCTGCGAGGCGAGACGAGATGCAGCGCGCCGAGCGCCACCGTCCCGGCGACACCCCCGAGGACGGCGCGACCAAAGGCGGCCCAGGCGTCGTCGCCCACGGCGGCGAGAGCGAGGAGCGCGAGCGTGCCGATCGCCAGCGGGTACACGATCCGGTTCGGCAACAGAAAGTGCTCGAGATCGATGACCGACAGCGCGACGAGCCCGGCCGCGATCACCAGGAACGCGGGCAGGACCCAGGAGTCGTGGTATCGAACCGCCAGCCCGACGAAGAGCGCGACGGTGATGGCGGTGAGGAGAACCGCGCGACCCGGGTTGATGTCGCGGCGGCTCCATCCGTTGAGCGGCTCGCGTTGCGGCAGCCGGTCGACGACGACCTCGATGCCCAGCCCGACGAGGAGGCCGGCCCCGGCGCACACCGCCACGACCGCCGCAGTCACGCGTCGGCCGAGGCCGCGGCCCGTATCATTGTGGGCGGCCCGACGCCGCGGCCCGCATGACCTCGAGCGGCGGCTCGACGCCGGTCCACAGCGAGAACGACAGCGCTCCCTGGTGGACGAGCATGCCGAGGCCGTCGGCCGTGCGCAGTCCGCGCGTACGGGCTTCGCGCAGCAGCGGCGTTTCGGCCGGGTACACCGCGTCGTAGACGAACTGGTCGGGATGGAGCTTGGCGACGTCGAACGGCGGCCCTTCGCCGTCCATCCCGAGCGGCGTGGCGTTGACGATCACGTCGAAGCCCTCGACCGCGATCCCGTCGAAGCCGACGGCGTCACCGTCGGGGGCGAGCGCGGCCGCGCTCCGGGCCGCATCGGGACGGCGGGCGGCCACGGTGACGTGGGCGTCGACACGACCGAGCGCGTGCGTGATCGCCCGCGCCGCCCCGCCCGCCCCGATCACGAGGACGCCGCGCCCGGCGACCTCGACGCCCTCGTCTTCGACCGCGCGCAAGAAGCCGTCGCCGTCGGTGGAGTGACCGACGAGCGTCCCGTCCGCGTTCACGACGGTATTGACGGCGTCGAGCGCGGCCGCCTCGGGTGCCAGGTCGTCGCACGCCGCGGCTGCATCCGCCTTGTGCGGCATGGTGACGTTGAGGCCCGCGAGACCGAGCGTCGTCACGGCCCGCACCGCAGCCGCAGCCTCGCCGCGAGCGACGGGGAACGCGACGTACACGCAGTCGAGCCCGAGCGCATCGAACGCGGCGTTGTGCATCGCCGGTGACCGGGAATGCCCGACGGGTTCTCCGATGATCCCGACGACCCGGGTCGCGCCTGTGATCACCCGGCCGCCGTTCACAGCAGACCCTTTTGGCGGGCCTCCTCGACGTTTCTCTCGTGCTCCGCCGGAGTCGTTGCGAACTTGTGCTTCCCGTTCTTGTCGCTGAGCACGTAGTACAGGTACGACTCCGGCGACGGGTTCTGCGCTGCCTGCAGCGACTTCACCGTGACACTCGAGATAGGAGTCGGCGGCAAGCCGGCGATCTTGTAGGTGTTGTACGGCGAATCCAGTGCGAGGTCGGCTGCCGTGGGTGACTCGGTGCAGCCGCCCTTCGCGAAGCACACGGTCGCATCGATCTGCAGCGGCATGCCCGCCGCGAGGCGGTTGCGGATCACGGCCGAGATCAGCGGGCGGTCCTCGTCGAGCTTCGCCTCGCGTTCGATGAGCGACGCCGCGACGATCGTCTGGTAGGGGCTCAAGCCGGCGGCGTTCGGCGCCGCGAGCCCGATCTCGTCGGCCTTCTGATCGAACGTCGACACGAGGCGGGCGAGGATCTGCTGGTCGGTCTCGTCCTTCGAGACGAAGTACGTCTCGGGGTACAGCAACCCTTCGAGTGACGTCACGTCCGCCGGCTGGTACTTCGAGCGCACGACTCCCGACTGCACGACCTCGAGGAACGCGTCGCGAGTGTGGCCGCGCAGCGTGCCGACGCGGTCGGCGATCTCGGCCAGCGTCAGCCCGGGCGGCAGCGTGAGCTGGAACTCGGCGCCCTTGGCCGGCCCCGACTTGAGGACGTTCACGGCGTCGCGGACGCCGAGGTTCTCGCGGATCTTGTAGTGACCCGGGTCGAACGGCCCCGCGCGCGTGACGCCGACGTAGATCTGGAATGCCTGCGAGGAGCCGATGACGCCCTTGTCCTCCAGGAGGTCGCCGATGGCGGCGTTGCCGGTACGGCGCGGGACCTCGACGCCGACGCGCTTGCCGGGGTTCCCGGGCGGGTTGAGCTGGTAGAGGAACCAGGCTCCGGCGCCGAGCACCAGGATGATCGGCAGGAGCACGATCCCCAGCGCGATGAACGTGCGCCGGCGACGTCGTCGGCGGTGAACGTACCCGGCGCCGTCCGCCGGCGCCCCGTCGTCGTAGTCGGCGGGCTCGCCCCAGAACTCGTCGTCCTCCTCGACCGGAGGATGTCGCGGCGGCGTCGTCGTCGGGGAGTTCACCGGGCCCGGATGCTCGGGGCCTTCGTCGTCGAACGGCCTCACGAGCGGCTCTCGAGGTACGACTGCAACATGACGGTCGCCGCGGCCGGGTCGACCGTCCGCCGGCGGGCGCGGCGCGGCACCCCTGCATCTCGCATCCCGCGTTCGGCGATCACCGTCGTGAGCCGTTCATCGTGGGTTTCCACCGTGACTTCTCCGCCTCCCAGAGCTCGTAGCGCGTCGACCTCCTCGAGGACTGCCTTCGCGGCGGGTCCGACCCCGCCCGAGAGTGACAGGGGGAGGCCGACGACGACGCGGGAGGCGCCAGCTTCGCGCGCCCGAGCCAGGATCGTCCGACGGTCGACGGCGGGGTCGCCGCTGCGTTCGATGACCGAATGGGGCGTGGCCACCCGGCCGTCGGGGTCAGAAACGGCGAGGCCGATCCGCCGCGAGCCGAGGTCGACTCCCAGGACTCGTCCCATGCGCCCCGAGTCAGCCGTCAGACGGCGGCGCGGACGACGGCCTCGGTGGCTTCCCGGCGTGCGAGGGCGAGGGCCTCGTCGACCTGGTCGACGTTCGTACCGCCGCCCACGACGACCTCGGCGTTCTTGGCGGTGCCCCCGCCGAGGGCCTTGGCGGCCGCGGCCGCGATCTCGGCGGCCGAGACTCCGCGACCGACGAGGTCGTTCGAGACCGCGACCGCGAGGCCGGCCTTCTTCTGATCCGGCCCCACTCCTACGAGCGCGACGACGCCGGAGCCGACGGCGTCGCGGGTGGCCAGCGCAAGGCGCCGGAGGTCGCCCGGGTCGAGCGCGTCGCGTCGGGCCGCGACAACGCCATCGGCCGCGTCGACCGCCAGCGCCGCCGCCTCCGAAACTGCCTCCCGCGCCCGGGCGGCCTCGACCTGGTCCTTGAGCGTCTTCAGCTGCTGCTGGAGCTGCTCGATGCGGTCGGGCAGCTCGGCCGGCGCGACCTTCAGCGTCTCGGCGGCCGCCCGCAGCTGGCGCTCCTCGTCGTGGATGCGGTCGATGGCCGCGTCGCCGGTGACCGCCTCGATCCGCCGGAGGTTCGCGCCGATCGACTGCTCGCTCACGATCTTGATCGGGCCGATGAACCCGAGCGCGTGGACGTGCGTGCCTCCGCAGAGCTCGACCGAGTGGTTGCCGGCTTCGAGAACCCGCACGAGGTCGCCGTACTTCTCGCCGAAGAACGCGATCGCGCCGATTGCCTCGGCGTGCTCCCGGGTCGTCTCGTAGTGGCGTACGGGCGCGTCGGTGATGATCTCTCGGTTCGCGAGCGCTTCGATGCGGTCCAACTCCTCCGGCGTCACCGCCTGGAAGTGGCTGAAGTCGAAACGAAGCCGGTCGGGCGCGACGAGCGAACCCGCCTGCTTGACGTGGGGACCCAACACTTCGCGCAGCGCCCAATGGAGGACGTGGGTCGCGGTGTGGTTGCGCCGGATGCGGTCGCGCCGCTCGCCGTCGATCGCGGCGGTGACGCTGTCACCTTCGGCGAGCTCGCCGCGCACGACTTCAGCCCGGTGCAGGACGATCGAACCGGGAATGCCGTACTGCGTGTCGAGAACGCGCAGTTGCGTGCGGCTGTCGCCGGTCGCGAGCGTGCCGGTGTCGCCGACCTGACCACCGGCCTCGGCGTAGAACGGCGTGCGGTCGAGCACGACGTCGACCTTCTCCCCTTCGCCGGCCTGGGCGAGCCGCTCGCCGCCGGCGACGAGGGCCAGCACCTTGGCGTCGGTCGTCTCGTACTCGTGACGGCCGGTGAACTCGGTGTCGCCGAAATCGTCGACCAGCTCGCGATACAGGTCGATGGGCGCCGAGTCCTTACCTCCGTCCGCCTTGACGGCCTCGCGGGCGCGAGCGCGCTGCTCTTCCATGCGGGCGCGGAACCCGTCGTAGTCGACACGGCGGCCGCGCTCTTCGGCGATCTCGCGGGTGAGGTCGACCGGGAAGCCGAGCGTGTCGTGCAGGAAGAACGCCTGCTCACCGGAAACGTCGCCGTCCTCGAGCAGGCCGTCGAGGAGATCGAGGCCGCGCTGCAGCGTCTGGCGGAAGCGCTCCTCCTCGCGGTGATGACGTTCACGATGACGTCGTGGTGCTTGACGAGACGCGGGTACGCCTCTCCCATCACGTTGACAGTCGCGTCGACGAGCGCCGGAGTCACCGTATTTTCGGCACCGAGCCGGTACGCGAACCGCACCGCCCGACGGATGATGCGACGCAGCACATAGCCACGCTCCTCGTTCGACGGGACGACGCCGTCACTCACGAGGAACGTCATGGTGCGCGCGTGCTCAGCGAGGATGCGCAAAGCCAGATCGTCGTCGGCGCCAGAGCCGTAGCGAGTGCCTGTCGCGGTCTCGGCAGCTCGAATCAGGGGGCGGAAGACGTCGATGTCGAAGATCGAATCGACACCCTGGAGCACCATGAGGTTGCGCTCGAGGCCGGCGCCGGTGTCGACGCAGGGCTTCCAGAGCGGGATGAGCGAACCGTCAGGCTGGGCGTCGAACTGCATGAACACGAGGTTCCAGATTTCGATGTAGCGGTCCTCGGAGCCGCGAGCGGGACCGCCACCCTCGCCGAAGCCTTCGCCGAGGTCCCAGAAGATCTCCGACGACGGCCCGCAGGGCCCCGTGTCGGCCATGCGCCAGAAGTTCTCCTCGCCCATCCGCTGGATGCGCTCCTCGGGCAGGCCGACGACGTCGCGCCAGATCGCGGCCGCCTCGTCATCCGTCTCGTGGACGGTGATCCAGAGCCGCTCGAGGTCCAGCCTGAGGACGTCGCGGTAGAACTCCCACGCCCATGAGATGGCCTCAGGCTTGAAGTAGTCGCCGAAGCTGAAGTTCCCGAGCATCTCGAAAAAGCTGAAGTGGCGGTTCGTGCGCCCGATGTCATCCAGGTCGTTGTGCTTGCCGCCGGCGCGCACGCACTTCTGCACCGAGGTCGCTCTCGGGTACGGCGGCTTCTCCTCGCCCACGAAGTACGGCTTGAACGGGACCATCCCCGCCACCGTGAACAGCAGCGTCGGATCGTGCGGAATCAGGCTGGCCGACTCGACCCGGGTGTGGCCGCGCTCGACGAAGAAGTCGAGGAAGGCGCGGCGGAGCTCGTCGGCTGTGGTCGGTGGCACGCAGCCAGCGTACCGCTCGGACCTTCCGGTTCAGCTTGCTCTTCGCGACACGCGCCGGGCCCGGATCACCGCAGCCCGGTCGTCGAGCGCGGTGTTCAGGTGGCGGAGCCGGTCGGTGGCCGCGGGCGGGAGGTATCGCTCGACCGAGCGGCGAAGCCTCCGGGTCGCGTGGATCGTGACGCCGACGCCGAGCCAGAAGCCGACCGTCAGCCAGAACAACCGCTTGACCACCTCACGCCCCTTCGGACGGCTCGTCGGCATCGTCGCGGTCGTCGACGTGCTCGCCCTCGGCTTCCCGGCGCGTCCTCCGTCGCTCGAGGAGCTCACCGAGCTCGGCCTCGTGGCCTTGCGCGCCCGGTCGGTAGTACACGCGGGCCTCGACGTCGGCGGGCCGGTACTGCTGTGGGACCCACCCCGCCGGCGCGTCGTGCGGGTACACGTAACCCTCCCCGTGGCCGAGATTGCGGGCGCCAGGGTAACTGGCGTCCCGCAGGTGCACCGGCACGGCCCCTGCGGGGCGGTCACGCACGTCCTCGATCGCCGCGCCGATGCCGGCGATGACGGAGTTGGACTTGGGCGCGAGCGCGAGATGGATGACGGCCTGGGCGAGGTTGAGACGCGCTTCGGGCATGCCGACGAACTCGACGGAGCGGGCGGCGGCGTCGGCGACGAGCAACGACTGCGGGTCGGCCATGCCGATGTCCTCGGACGCGAGGATCACGAGGCGGCGGGCGACGAGACGCGGGTCTTCACCCGCTTCCAGCATGCGAGCGAGCCAGTACAGCCCGGCATCGGGATCAGAGCCGCGGATGCTCTTGATGAACGCGGAGAGGACGTCGTAGTGCTCGTCGTCGCCGTACCGGACCGCTCGAAGCGCCAGCGCCGCCTCGGCGTCGGCGAGCGTGACCTTGTTGCGGCCGTCCTCGGCAGCGAGCGCACCGGCGACTTCGAGCGACGTGAGGGCGTGGCGGGCGTCGCCTTCCGACCGGTCGATCAGGTGATCGAGGGCATCGGTCTCGACGGAGAGGTCGGCGGCGCCGAGGCCGCGCTCGCTGTCGGTCAGGGCGCGCTCGAGCAGCGTGCGGATGTCGTCGGGCTCGAGCGGATCGAGCCGGAACAGCGTGGACCGCGACAGGAGCGGTCCGGTCAGGGAGAAGTACGGGTTCTCGGTCGTCGCGCCGATGAGCACGATGAGGCCTTCCTCGACGTGCGGGAGGAGCGCGTCCTGCTGGGTGCGGTTGAAGCGGTGCACCTCGTCGAGAAAGAGGATCGTGCCCTGGCCGTGCTCGCCGAGCCGACCGCGGGCGCGGTCGACGACCTCGCGCACGTCCTTGACCCCCGCGCTCACCGCCGACAGCGGCTCGAACGCCTTGGCGGTGACACCGGCGATGAGCCGCGCAATGGTGGTCTTGCCCGTGCCCGGCGGTCCCCACAGGACGACCGACGACAGGCGGTCGCCCTCGATCAACACGCGCAGCGGACGGCCCGGCCCGAGCAGGTGCTCCTGCCCGACGACCTCGTCGAGAGTGCGCGGGCGAAGCCGCGCCGCCAGCGGCGCGCGCTCGTGCAGTCGCTCGTCCCGCGCCGAAGCGAACAGATCGTCGGTCACCTTCCTCCTTTCGTCGGCAAAGCCGCCGTCGCCCGCGGTGATGGTACGGGTCAGGCGCGTTTCGGCCTCGGCCGTACCTGCAGGCCCAGCTCCGCGAGTTGGCTCGCTTCCAGCGGCGACGGGGCGCCGGTGAGGGGATCGGCGCCGGACTGGGTCTTCGGGAAGGCGGTGACCTCGCGGATGTTCTCCTCCCCCGCCAGGACGGCCGTGAAGCGGTCGATGCCGATCGCGAATCCGGCGTGCGGGGCGCGCCGTACCGGAACGCGTCGAGCAGGAAGCCGAAGCGCGCACGCGCCTGCTCGGGCGTGATCCCGAGGAGCGTGAACACCTGCTGCTGCACGTCGGAGGAATGGATCCGGACGCTGCCCGAGCCGAGCTCCCAACCGTTGAGCACGAGGTCGTAGCTCGACGAGCGGACGTTCAGAAGCTCGTCGCCCGTCGCGGTCGTGAGCAGCTCCAGATCGTCGGGGTGCGGCATGACGAACGGGTGGTGGGCGGGGATCGGCCGTCCGTCGCCGTCGATCCCCTCGAACAGCGGGAAGTCGACGACCCAGACGAACTGGAGACCCCCTTCCGTGACGGGCGGGCGCGCGAGCTCGAGGCGCAGCTGACCGAGCACGGGGTCGACTCGCCGCCACGGGCCCGCGACGAGCAGCAACAGGTCGCCCGAGGCAGCGCCGAGCGCGTCGACCACGCAGAGCTGCTCGGCCTCCGAGAAGAACTTCGCCACCGGCGAGTCGAGCCCTCCGTTCTCCTGCACTCGCATCCACACGAGTCCGTCGGCGCCGAGCTGCTTGGCGCGCTCGGTGAGCGCGTCGAGGCGGCTGCGGCCCATCGCGCCCTCGCCCGGCACCCGGATGCCCTTCACCACTTCAGTCTGGAAGGCGCGGAACTCGGTCGCTTCGAAGCACTCGCTCACGTCGAGGAGCTCGAGGCCGAAGCGCGTGTCGGGCTTGTCGACGCCGAACCGGTCCATCGACTCCTGCCACGTCATACGCCGGAACGCGGGTGCACGCTCGCCCCGCACGGCCGCGACCGCGCTTTGCACCGCCTCCGTGACGGCGGCCATCACGTCGTCGGCGTCGGCGAAGCTCATCTCCATGTCGTACTGCATGAACTCGAACTGGCGATCGGCGCGCGGGTCCTCGTCGCGCAGGCATCGGGCGATCTGGAAGTACCTGTCGAAGCCTCCGACCATCAGCAGCTGCTTGAACAGCTGCGGGCTCTGCGGCAGGGCGTAGAACGAACCGGGCTGGAGCCGCGACGGCACCACGAAGTCGCGCGCTCCCTCCGGCGTGGACGCGATCAGCATCGGCGTCTCGATCTCGACGAACTGCTGCTCGGTCATCGAGTGCCGCATGGCGTGGTTCACCACCGCCCGCATGCGGAGGTTGCGTTGCATGCGGTCGCGCCGGAGGTCGAGATACCGGTACTTGAGCCGGAGCGCCTCGTCGGCCTCGACGCGCTCGAGCGGGATCGGCGACGGCTCGGCCGGGTTGAGCACTTCCAGCCGCGTCGCGGCAACCTCGATCTCCCCCGTTGCCAGCTCAGGGTTGACGGTTCCCTCCGGACGGTGACGCACGACGCCGTCGACCCGGATCACATACTCGGCGCGCAGCTGGTGCGGGTCCGCCCCGTCGGCAGTGTCCGGGTCGACGACGACCTGCACGATGCCGGCGGCGTCGCGCACGTCGAGGAACACGACGCCGCCGTGGTCACGACGACTCGCCACCCAGCCGCACACGCTGACCTTCTCGTCGATGTTCTCGGTGCGCAGATCGCCGCACCGGTGCGTGCGCATCATCGGACGAACTCGCTTCGTTCCCGGAGCCATCCGGCGATCTGATCCCTCGGTACCTCGAACTCTTGACGCACCGAGAGCTTCCGAACGACGACCTCCCCGCGGCCGAATTGCTCAGGCCGCAACGTGATGATGAACGTCGGTCGCGCCCGCTCCGCTGCCTTCCGCTGTGCCGAGGCGGAGCGGTTTCCATAGGAGCGTTCGACACGGAGGCCCGCCTCCCGAAGCTCCTGAGTCAGACCGAGCGCTTCTCGACCGCCGGTGAGCTCGTCGATGACGTACACATCGAGTCGCCCTTCCGGTGGCGGGAGGACACCCAGTTCGTCGGCCGCGATGAGCAGGCGCTCGATACCCAAGCCGAACCCGATTCCCGGCGTCGGCTGTCCACCCATCTCCTCGGCGAGATTGTCATACCTTCCGCCACCCAGGATTGCGTTCTGGGCGGCGTCGAGAGCGCTGCTGACGAACTCGAACGTCGTGCTCGAGTAGTAGTCGAAGCCCCGGACCAGTCTGGGCGCCAGCTCGTAGTGGATCTCGAGCGCATCGAGCCCACGCTGGACCTGCTCGAAGTGCTCGCGCGACGCGTCGTTCAGGTGCTCCGTGAGCTGCGGGGCCCGCTCGATGACGTCCTGCCAGTCCTCTCGCTTCGAGTCGAGGATCCGCAGCGGGTTCAGTGCAACTCGCTCTTGGAATTCGGAGCCCAGACCCTCGCCGTGCTCGAGCAAGTACCCGCGCAGCACCTCGATGTACTCGGCTCGGGTCTCGCGATCACCCATCGAGTTCAGGAGCAGCGTCGTTCCACCCAGCACGCCCACGTCCCGGAGCAGTCCGTGCCCGAACGCGATGACCTCGACGTCGACGTCCGGGTCGTCGAGGCCGAGCGCCTCGATTCCGAGCTGCCAGTGCTGGCGGTAGCGGCCCTTCTGCTGGCGTTCGTACCGAAAGAGCGGTGCCAGGTACCAGACCTTCCACGGGCCGTGCTTCTTGTGTTGGACGTACGCACGGACGACCGGGGCCGTCCCCTCGGGTCTCAGCGCCAGACGCCGATCGCCGCGGTCGGTGAACTCGTACATCTCCTTACTCACGACATCAGTCGACTCGCCGAGTCGGTTGAACACCTCCACGTGCTCGAACACGGGAGTGATCAGCAGGTCGTAACCGAACCGCCCGGCTCGTTCCGCAAACCTGTGAACGAGCTCGACCCAACGCGCCGAAGCCGGCGGGATGATGTCTTGGGTTCCGCGAGGCGTTCGATGAGCGTCTTGCGGCACTGCGGCATCGTACCGGCCCTCTTGCTGCCGGCTGCGGTCCTTATGCGCGCGCTTTCCCCGGCAACACCCGGTACGCGTCGTACACCGAGTCGATCCGCTTGATGGCGCCGAGCAGGGATTCGAGGTGGCTCGGGTCGGCGAGCTCGAAGTCGAACCGCAGCTTGGCCACGCGGTCGCTCGAGGTTTGCGACGTGCAGGCGAGGATGTTCACGTGGTGCTCGGCCAGCGCCTGGGCGACGTCACGCAACAGGCGTGACCGGTCGAGCGCCTCGACCTCGACGGACACGACATAGGTCGCGGGCTGGTCGTGGTCCCAGTCGACGTCAATGACCCGGTGCGCCTGCGCCGCCAGCCCGGCGGCGTTGGCGCAGTCGGTGCGGTGGACGGAGACGCCCCGACCGCGGGTCACGAATCCCATGATCTCGTCCCCGGGGACGGGGGTGCAGCACCGTGAGAGCCGCACCATGACATCGTCGAGGCCCTCGACGTGGACCCCGACGGTGCGTCGGCGAAGCGTGCGCGGTGGCCGGCCGACCGTGACGGGCAGCTGTTCCTCTCCGCCGCGCAGCTCACGCTGGACGCGCTGCACGACGGTCCGCGGTGACACGTGCCCCTCGCCGACCGCCGCGTAGAGGGCGTCGAGATCCGCGTAGCTCATCGCCTCGACGACGTGCGCGAGCGCCGACGACCGGGCGAGGTTCTGGACCGGGAGGCCGTCCTTCCGGAACGCCTTCACGAGCTCGTCGCGGCCGGTCTCGATCGCGTCCTCGCGCCGCTCCCGCGAGAACCACTGCCGGATCTTGCTGCGCGCCCTCGGCGTCTGCACGAACTGGAGCCAGTCACGGCTCGGGCCCGCGCCTTCGACTTTGCTGGTGAAGATCTCGACGCTGTCGCCCGACGCGAGCGTCGAGTCGAGCGGGACGAGCCGGCTGTTCACCTTGGCTCCGATGCAACGGTGACCGACCTCGGTGTGGATGGAATACGCGAAGTCGACCGGGGTCGCGCCGGCGGCGAGCGTGATGACCTTGCCCTTCGGCGTGAAGACGAACACCTCGTCCTGCTCGAGGTCGACCTTCAGCGTCTCCATGAACTCGCCCGGGTCGGACGTCTCCTGCTGCCAGTCGACCATCCGCTCGAGCCAGACCATGTCCTGGGCGGGCGACTCCTTCTCCTTGTAGCCCCAGTGGGCGGCGACGCCGTATTCGGCACGCCGGTGCATCTCGTCCGTCCGGATCTGCACCTCGACGAGCTTTCCCTGCGGGCCGACGACGGTCGTGTGCAAGGACTGGTAGAGGTTGAACTTGGGCATCGCGATGTAGTCCTTGAACCGGCCCTGCACGGGTTTCCACATGGCGTGGATGGACCCGAGCGCGGCGTAGCAGTCCTTCACGGAGTCGACGACGACCCGGACACCGAGGAGGTCCTGCACGTCGTCGAACTCTTTGCCCTGCACGACCATCTTCTCGTAGATGGACCAGTAGTTCTTCGGGCGGCCGCGCACGTCTGCATCGATGCGCAGCCCGTCGAGACGCACCCGAAGCTCCTTGAGGACCTGCTCCAGGTACTCCTCGCGCTCGGGCGCGCGCAACGAGACCATCTGCTCGATCTCGGCGTACCGCTTGGGATGCAGCACGTCGAAAGCGAGGTCCTCGAGTTGCCACTTCATGTCGGCGATGCCGAGCCGGTGCGCCAGGGGCGCGTAGATGTCGAGCGTCTCCCGTGCGATCCGCTGCTGCTTCGCCTCCGGGAGCGACGAGATCGTGCGCATGTTGTGGAGGCGATCGGCCAGCTTGATGAGCAGGACGCGGATGTCCTTCGCCATCGCCACCAGCATCTTGCGGAGCGTGGCGGCCTGCTGGGCCTCCTTGGAGTCGAACTGGAGCCGGTCCAGCTTGGTGACGCCGTCGACGATGGCGGCGACGTCGGGCCCGAATCGCTCCTGCAGGTCCTCGTCGGTGACGGTGGTGTCCTCGACGGCGTCGTGCAGGAGCGCGGCTGCGATCGTGACGTCGTCGAGGCCGAGATCGGCGAGGATCGTCGCCACGCCGAGCGGGTGTGCGATGTACGGCTCCCCGGACCGGCGCACCTGGTCGGCGTGAGCGACTCGGGCGACCTCGAACGCCTGCTCGATCAGGGCGGTGTCGCCCTTGCGATGCCGGTCGCGGTATGCGGCGATGAGCGGAGCGACCTCGACGTCGACGTGGTGCCGACGCCAGGGCAGGACCGAGCGCCGGTCGGGTCGTACCTCAACCCGCGGCTCGGTATCACTCATGACCCCAGGGTAGTGGCGGGGGTCTCTCCTACCTGCGCTTGCGCCGTCGCTGCTGGCGGGGACGGGGCGCGCGTGTGCTCGGCGAGGGGCCGCTCGTCGGTCGCGGCGACGTCGGGCGCGGTTGTCGGGGCGCCGCCGCCGGCACATTCGCCGCAGCCGGCTCCGGTTCGGGCTCGGGTTCGGGCTCCTCGACGCGTTCGGGCTCCTCCACCTGCGCCTCGACGCGCGCGCCCGCCCGCGCGAGTTGCTCCTCTGAGCGCTCCCGCACCGCCCGGTAGCGCGGCTCCCGCTCCTTCCACCAGGCGAGGAAAGGGGTCGCGACGAAGATCGACGAGTACGCACCGGTCAGGAGGCCGACGAACAGAGCCAGCGCGAAGTCTCGCAGCGCGAGCGCACCGAACAATCCGGCCCCGACGAACAACAGCGACGCCACCGGGAGCACGGCGACGAGTGAGGTGCTCAGCGACCGCATCAGCACCTGGTTCATCGAACGGTTCACCATCTTCGTGTACGTGTCGCCCCGCACCGTGCCGATCGTCGCTTGGTTCTCCTTGATCTTGTCGAACACGACGACGGTGTCGTAGAGGGAGAAGCCGAGGATCGTGAGGAACGCGACCACGGTGGCGGGCGTGACTTCGAAGCCTGTGACCGCGTAGACGCCCACCGTGATCAGGATGTCGTGGATGACGGCCGTCGAGCGCGGCGCCGGCCATCTTCCATTCGAACCGCACCGCGAGGTACGCCGCGACGACGAGGAAGAACACGATGAGCGCCTTGACCGCGTTGTTGCGCACCTGATCGCCGAAGCTCGGCCCGACGGTGTCGACGCTCACGTCAATCCTGCTCACGTTCCCGTACGCGGCCAGCGCGTCGGTGATCTTGTCCTCCTCGGCGGGGTTGACGTCCTTGGACTGGACCCGCACCGACGCACCAGAGTCGCCTTGCAACACGAGCACCCTGGCGTCGGCGAGCCCGAGCGGCTGAATCACGTCGCGCACGTCAGCGACCGACGCGGGCTTCCCCCTGACGGGGACCTGCCACGAGGTGCCACCCTCGAAGTCGATGCCGAGGTTGAGGCCCTGGGTGAGCAGCGCGATCAGCGCAATCAGAATGAGCGTCCCCGACAGGATCGCCCACCGCCACGGTCGACCGGCGAAATCGAAGTTGGTGCGCTCGTGGTAGAAGTCGGCGGGCCTGTGTCGCCGACCGTCGGCGCGGGGGCTCACGCGGTCGCCTCCTTCGCGTCGAGCCCCGACGCGATCCCCACTACCGGCACGCGCACCAGCGCCCGGCGTCGGGCGAGAATCACGACAAGCGGGTGCATGAAGAAGTAGCTGACGCCCAGGTCGAGGATCGTCGACAACCCGAGGAAGAACGCGAAGCCCTTCACCGATCCCGACGCGAGGAAGTACAGGACGCCGGCACCGATCAGCGAGACGAGGTCGGCGGCCAGGATCGTGCGGAACGCCCGGTTGAAGCCGCGATCGACCGACGAGCGCACCGTCTTACCGCTGCGGACCTCGTCCTTGAGCCGCTCGAAGTACACGACATACGAGTCGACCGTGATGCCGACCGAGACGATGAGGCCGGTCACGCCCGCAAGCGACAGGGTGAGGTTGAATCCAGAGTTACTCAAGTACGCGACGAGGGCGTACGTCGCGCCCGCACTCAGGGCGGTGCCGAGGATGACGACCACGCCGAGAATCCGGTAGTAGAGGAGCATGTACAGCGCGACGAGCACTAGCCCGACGATGCCGGCGGCGATGCCCGACGTCAGCTGATCGTTCCCGAGCGTCGGCGACACGCTCTGCACCGTCTGTTGCTTCTCATCGAACCGCACCGGGAGCGCGCCGTATTTCGAGCACGCTCGCGAGGTCGCCGGCCTCGCCCTGCGTGAAGTTCCCGGAGATCGTCACGTCTCCGGGAAAGTTCGGCTCGTTGAACCGAGGTGCCGACTGCACCACGCCGTCGAGCACGATCGCCACGCTGTTCTGCGGCGGTTGCTTCGGGAACGACTGCTGAGCCAGCTGGTTGAACTTCTCGCGGCCGGAGTCCTTCAGCGAGAGGTTGACGCCGTAGCCCTGCCCCTGCTGGAACTCCGACTTGGCGCCCGAGGTCTCCCTCCCGGTGAGGGCGGCGGGACCGAGGAAGTAGCGGACGGCCGCCTGCTGCTCCTGCTTCCGCCCCGGCAGCACCACGCACGCGTCTGCCTTGTCGTCGGCCCCGGCCGTGTTCGGGATGGCCTGCGTGTTCGGGATCGCGGTCGCGTCACACGAGGCGATCGCGGCCTTCGTCGCCTCGTCGGCCGGCGGTACGCCACCGCGCTTCGGCCGGGAGCTCGGCCAACACCGGACGGAAACGCAGCTCGGCCGTTCGGCCCACGAGGCGCCTGGCCTTGTCACGATCCTTCACGCCGGGGAGGTTGATGACGATGTTGTCGCCCTCCCGGGTGACCTCGGCGTCGGAGACGCCGAGGCCGTTCACGCGCCGGTCGATGATGTCTTTCGCGGTGTCGAGTGAGCTCTCGGTGAACCGCCCCGCCGGGAACAGCCGCACCGAGATGCCGCCCTGGAGGTCGAGGCCCAGGACAGGCGTGTTCCCGACGATCAGGGTCGCAGCCAGCGCGATGACGACAACTGCCACGCTCCCTATCAGGTACGCCCAGTACTTGCGCACGGTCAGGGCTCGCGCCGCGGGCTCTGGTTTCCACCCTCACCCGGATCGTCGTCCGGCGGCGCGATCTCCTCGTTCTCGACGTCCGGCCCGACCCGCTGGCCGATTGCGGCCCGAGCGACGCGCAGCACGATCCCGGGGGACACCTCGAGGTCGACGGTGCCGTCGTCGAGCCCGCGGATCGTCCCGTAGATCCCTCCGGACGTCACGACCTCGTCGCCGACCTGCAAGCTGGCCACGAGCGCCCGGTGCGCGGCCATCTGCCTGCGCTGCGGTCGCACGATCAGCAGCAGGAACGCGGCGACGAGAATGCCGAGGTAAAGGAGGGCTACGGGCATCGAGTGGGGGTTCCGGGTGGAGCCGGAACCGAGATGGATGCTAGCGGAACCCTGTTGCCACCCGAGGGTCGCGCCGCGGCGACGGCGGCTTGGCCGACCGCCGAAGCAGGAGCCGGAGCTTGCGACGGCGTCAGTCAGAGTGTTCTAGGGCTCGAACAGGCTCGGGCCGCCGCCGGTCTCGGCCGGCGCGGCGAGCCCGAGGTGCGCGTATGCCGCCGCCGTCGCCACGCGCCCTCGTGGCGTCCGTTGGAGCAGCCCCTCCTTGAGGAGGAACGGCTCGTAGACGTCCTCCACCGTCTCGGACTCCTCGGTCACCGCGACGGCGAGGGTGCTGAGACCGACGGGCTGACCTGCGAACGTCTCGCACAGCGCGGTGAGGATGGAGCGGTCCACCTTGTCGAGCCCGCGCTCGTCGACCTCGAACAGTGCGAGGGCGGCGCGGGCCGTCGCCGCGCTCACGGTGCCGTCGCCGCGCACCTCGGCATAGTCGCGCACGCGCTTCAGGAGGCGGTTGGCGACGCGCGGCGTGCCGCGGGCGCGGCCGGCGATCTCGCGTGCTCCTTCCGACTCGAGCGGCACCCCGAGGATGCCGGCGGCACGCTCGAGGATCGTGACCAGATCCTCGGCCTCGTAGTAGTCGAGGCGGGAGACGAGGCCGAAGCGATCCCGCAGCGGGCCCGTGATGAGCCCGGTCCGGGTCGTGGCGCCGGCGAGCGTGAAGCGCGGCAGGTCGAGCCGGATCGAGCGCGCCGAAGGTCCTTTGCCGATGACGATGTCGAGCTGGAAGTCCTCCATCACCGGGTACAGCACCTCTTCGACGGCGCGCGGGAGCCGGTGGACCTCGTCGATGAACAGCACGTCGCCGTCGTCGAGATTGGTGAGGATGGCGGCGAGGTCGCCGGCGCGCTCGAGCGCGGGTCCGCTGGTGACGCGCAGGCTCACGCCGAGCTCGGCGGCGACGATCCCGGCCAGCGACGTCTTGCCCGTTCCCGGCGGCCCTGCGAACAACAGATGGTCGACCGCCTGCCCTCGCTGCCGCGCCGCGCCGAGCAGGATCTCGAGGTGCTCCTTCAGGCGTTCCTGGCCGACGAACTCGTCCAGCCTCCGGGGACGGAGCGTCGTCTCCTCGGCCCGCTCGATCGGGTCGGCCGCCGGGCTGAGCAGCTCCTCCCTAGACACGGGTGACCGCCAGGAGCTTCAACGCGTCGCGGAGGAGCTCTTCGACCGACCCGTCGTCGGGCAGCTGGGCGAGGACGTCGCGTACCTCGTCGGATTGGTACCCGAGCCCCGACAACGCCGCCCGCACCTCGGCGCGGCTGGACGGCGGAGCCGACACCGCGTCGGTGTGCTCGAGGGCCGGTACCTCGAGGCGTGCCTTCAGCTCGATCATCAGCCGCTGCGCGGTGCGCTTCCCGACCCCCGGCACCAGCGTCAGCGCGTCGAGGTCGTCGTCGACGAGGGCGCGGCGGAGCACGCCGGGCGAGTGCACGGACAAGATCGCCAGGGCGAGCTTGGGGCCGACGCCGTTCGCCCCGATGAGCACCTCGAACGTGTCGCGCTCGTCGCGCGTCGGGAACCCGAAGAGCACCATCGTGTCGTCGCGGACATGGAGGTGCGTGAACAGCATAGCGGCGGCACCGGGCTCGAGCGTGGAGACAGCGCTCAGCGGGACGAGCGCCCGATATCCGACGCCGCCCACCTCGACGAGCACCTCCCCCGCGGCCGAGCGCTCGAGGACCTCGCCCCGCACCGAGCCGATCATCGTCGCGACTCCTTCGCCAGCGCGGCGCCGACGGCGCGGCTGAGCCCGTCGGGCGCGGACCCTTCGGCGGCGACCGCGGTGCGCAGGCCGGCCGAGCCGAGGTGGCACACCGCAAGGCCGAGCGCGTCGGCGGCGTCGGCCGGCCGGGGTGGCCGCACGAGCTTGAGCAACCGCGCCACCATCTCCTGCACCTGCGGCTTGCCGGCGGTGCCGTCACCGGTGACCGCCAGCTTCACCTCGTTCGGGCTGTAGTGGAATACGGGCACGCGGGTACGCCCTGCGACCGCGAGCGCCAACCCGCTGGCCTGCCCCACGGACATCGCCGTCCGCGTGTTGACCTGGAAGAGCACGCGCTCGACGGCGAGCGCGCACGGCCGGAGGTCGCGCGACGAGCCCGTCGAGCTCGCGATGGAGGACGGCGAGCCGCTCGGGCAACTCGGCCCCGGGCTCGGTGTGGATCACCCCGAAGGAGGCTGCAACCAGGGATCCGCCCGCGCCCCGCACCACCGCGCCGTAGCCACAGCGCGACACGCCGGGATCGATGCCGAGCACGGGGCCCGCGGCGTCGAACATGGCCATCCCTCCTGGCGCCGTCGCAGTCTCCGGCTTTGCGGCGCCGGTCGGCAAAGCCGCCGTCGCCGCCGACGCTACCGGCACGACCCCCACGGGTGGTGGACCCCGTGCCGTCGTTCGGGTCAGCGCAGGAGCAGGATCAGCACGACCACGATGACGATGACGACCGCGGCGGCCACAGGGACCACGCGCTTGAGCACGGGCGCTCCCGCGGTGCGCAACAGATCCACGGGCTCGGCTTCGGGCGCGTCGATCGTCCGCGCTTTGCCGCCCTCGCTGACGTCATTCGAGGCCGGGGGGTCACCAGCCGACGACAGCACGTCGCGCTCGAGGCAGGCGACGAACTGGTCGAGGAGCTTGGCGGACACGTCTGCGATCACACCCCGTCCGAACTGGGCGACCTTGCCGGTGATCGTGACGTCGCTGTCGATGCTGACGCGGGTGCCGTCGCCATCGGGCTGCAGGACGGCCGTCGCCGACGCCGCCGCGTTTCCTTGACCACGTGTGTCGCGCCCCTCAGCTCGGATGACGGCGCGATGGTTGGTGTCGTCGGACTCGGTGATGCGCGCAACGCCCTTGTACTGGGCTGTGATCGGGCCGACCTTGACCTTCACGATCCCGCGGTATTCATCGCCTTCCACCTCCTGGAGCTGCGCCCCCGGCATGCACGGCGCGATGCGCTCGACGTCGAGCAGTACACGCCACGCCTCCTCGACAGGCACATCGACGCGGAACTCGTTCTCCAGCTTCATCTCGCCTCCAGCAGCCGTTCGGCCTCGCGCAGGTCATCGAGCGTATCGACGTCGGCCGCGCTGCCCGTGTCCGTGCAGTCGACCTCGACCGTCCCCTGGTCCATCAGGACGCGCGCTCCCTCGTCGCCGTCGAGCTCCCGTGCCTTCTCCCACGTCGTCCGTCCGAGGAGCACCGGGTTGCGCCGTTGCCCGTGGTACGTCGCCACCGCCAGGCTTGCGCCGTCCCGGTACGCGCCGGCGAGCCGGCGGTACGCATCCGGGCCGACGAGCGGCTGGTCGGCGAGACCGACGGCGACCGCTCCCACCTCCGCCCATGGCTCCAACGCCTCGAGCGCCGCCCGCAGCGACCTCGCGATTCCGCGTCGCCACCGGCGCGACCGAGCGACGACGACTCCTTCGGGAGCGACGCGCGCCACTGCGTTGCCGCGGTGACCCACGACGAGCACGACGGGCCGGAGCCCGCTGGTGGTCGCGGCGCTCAACGCCCACGACGCCAACGGTCGACCATGCAGCTCGACGAGCGGCTTGGCAACATCGCCGCTGAGGCGCGACCCGCGCCCGGCGGCGAGGACCGCGATCGCGACGTCCGGCTGGGTCAAGCTGATGCGGCTTCGAGCGCGCGACGAACGAGCACGCGTACGAGGTGCTCGCGGTACTCGGGCGTCGCGTTGATGTCGCCGGGGGGCTCGGTACCTTCGGCGGCGTGCGCGGCGGCCTCCTCGATGGACGACCCGGCCGCCCGCGCCGCCTCCACGGCACCGGCGCGAAGCGGCGTCCCACCCATGTTGACGAGCGCGACCCGGGTGTCACCGTTCCGGACCGCCATGGCCCCGACGATCGCCCAGTCCTGGGCACGGCGCTGGAACTTCTGGTACGAGAAGCCGACGTCGGGGAGCTTCGGTACGCGGATCTCGGTGAGCAGCTCGTCCGGCTCGAGGGCGGTCTCGAGGAACCCCCGGAAGAACTCGGCGGCGGCGACGGTCCGCTCGCCGGCGGGGCCCTGGACGACGAACGTCGCGTCGAGGGCGAGGAGCAGGGCGGGAAGGTCAGATGCCGGGTCCCCGTGCGCGACCGACCCGCCGATCGTCCCCCGGTGGCGCACCTGGTTGTCGCCGACCTCCGACGCGACGGTGCGCAACGGCGCGCAGTCAGCGGCGAGCACATCGCTCGTCTCGAGATCGCGGTGCCGCGTCAGCGCCCCGACCGCGAGTTGGTCGCCGCCTTCGCGGACGTACGAGAGCCCGCGCACTCGTCCGACGTCGACGAGCACCGTCGGCGTCGCGAGCCGCAGCTTCATCAAGCGGGAGCAGCGACATCCCGCCGGCGAGGACCTTGGCGTCGTCCCCGTGCTCGGCCAGCGCGGCGATGGCCTCGTCGGCCGAGCCCGCCCGCACGTAGTCGAACGGCGCCGGGATCATCAGGTCGTGCCCGCCGCCGCCAGCACCGCCTGGACGATGTTGTGGTAGCCGGTGCAACGGCAGAGGTTGCCTTCGAGCCCTAGCCGGACGTCGCGCTCGGTCGGGCTGGCGATCTCGTCGAGCAACGAGACGGCGGCCATGACCATCCCGGCCGTGCAGAAGCCGCATTGGAGCCCGTGCTGATCCTGGAAGGCAGCCTGGACCGGGTGCAGCTCGTCACCGTGCGCGAGACCTTCGATCGTCGTGATCTCCGACCCGTCGGCCTGCGCCGCGAGCATCGTGCACGACTTCACCGATTCGCCGTCGACGAGCACGGTGCACGCGCCGCAGGACGACGTGTCGCACCCGATCTTCGTGCCCGTGAGGCCCAGCACCTCACGTAGGTACTGCACGAGCAGCAGGCGAGGCTCGACGTCGTTTCCGTGCTGCTGACCGTTGACGGTGGTCTCGATTCGCACGGGCGGGACTGTAACCGTCGAGCCCGGCTATCCGCTGCGGTCCGGGCCGGCGCGTTCGATGTCGATCCGAATGAAGACGCGCCGATCACGCTCCATGGCAGCCCGATACTCGTCCCAGTCGGGATGCTCCCCCGAGAGCGACCGGTAGTACTCGACGAGAGGCTCCATCGCCTCGGGCAGTGCGACGATCGTCGCCTTCCCATCGACCTGGATCCAGTCCCCGAAGAACCCGTCATTGAGCACGCACAGCGAGACGCGGAGGTCACGGCGCAGGTTGGTCGACCTTCATCGCCGACTCGCGGGTGCTCACACCGACTCGGCCCTCGGCGTCGATCGAGCAAAGGACCGGCGAGAGTTGCGGGCCGCCGTCCGCACGGCGAGTCACCATGACCGCGCGGTGATTCTCCCGAAGGAACTCCCGAGCGCGTTCGAGGTCCATCGCCTACGCGACGACCGCTTGGAGCACGTCGTCGGGGATGTCGAAGTTCGCGTAGACGGCCTGGACATCGTCGTGCTCCTCGAGCGCGTCGATCAGCCGCACGACGCCTCGGGCCGTGGCCTCATCCGTGAGAGGCACGGTCTGATTCGGCAGCATCGTGAGCTCGGCGCTCGTGAACGGGATCCCTGCCGCCTCGAGCGCGTTGCGGACCGATTGCAGATCGGTCGGCGACGTGGTGATCCGCCACGTGTCGCCTTCGTCGACGATGTCCTCCGCGCCGGCGTCGAGCGCCGCCAGCATGAGGTCGTCCTCGGTCGCGGCGCGCCTCTCGACGTAGATCACGCCCTTGCGCTCGAACTGCCACGCCACCGCACCCGGCTCGGCCAACGAACCGCCGTTGCGGGTGAAGATGTTCTTCACCTCTTGCCCCGTGCGGTTGCGGTTGTCGGTGAGGCACTCGATGTACACGGCTACGCCACCGGAGGCGTATCCCTCGTAGCTCGCCGGCTCATAGCGGACGCCCTCGAGCTCACCCGTCCCGCGCTTGATGGCGCGGTCGATCGTGTCCGCAGGGACGGAGCTGTCGCGCGCCTTCTGCACCGCCGCCCGCAGGGTCGGGTTCCCCTCGAGGTCAGCCCCACCGCCGCGCGCGGCGACCTCGATCTGCTTGATGAGCTTGGCGAAGAGCTTCCCGCGGGCCTTGTCGGCCGCGCCCTTCTTGTGCTTGATGGAGTGCCACTTCGAATGACCACTCATGGCGTCCCCTCGGTGAGAAATCGTTGGTGGAGGCGGAGGTCGCCCGACAGCTCGGGGTGGAAGGTCGCGGCCCAGATCGCACCCTGGCGCAGCAGCACCGGATGCGCGTCGTGGGAGGCCAGCACCTCGACTGCTTTGCCGACGCGCTCGACGACCGGGGCCCGGATGAACACGCCGGGGAAGTTCGCCCTCGATCCCGGTCACCGCCAGCCCGGCTTCGAACGACTCGCGCTGACGGCCGTACGCGTTGCGCAGCACCGTGCAGTCGAGCACGCCCAGCGCCGTCGCCGCGGCGACGTCGCCGGCGTCCCGAACGTCGCTCGGCGAGGAGGATCAACCCGGCGCACGTCGCGAACACCGGCATGCCGTCGCTCAGCGCTTCATGGAGCGGCTCGCGCAGGCCCGACGTGTCGAGGAGCTTCCCGATCGTCGTCGACTCGCCGCCGGGCATGAACAACGCGTCGAGGCCGCCGAGATGCTCGGGGACGCGGACCTCGACCGCCTCGACGCCGAGCGCGTCGAGCACCTCACGATGCTCGCGGAACGCTCCCTGGAGCGCGAGAACGCCGGCCTTCATGACCTGGAGGTACCCGGTCGTGTGCCACGCCTACCAGCCCCGCTCCGCCAGCTTTACCTCGAGCTGGTCGATCTCGTCGCCGCGCATGGCCCCGCCGAGGCCGCGTGACACCTTGGCGACGATGGCGGGATCGGTGTAGTGGGTGGTCGCTTCGACGATGGCCTTCGCGCGCGTCGTCGGATCGTCACTCTTGAAGATGCCGCTGCCGACGAACACGGCCTGCGCGCCGAGCTGCATCACCAGCGCGGCGTCGGCGGGTGTGGCGATGCCGCCCGCACAGAAGAGAGGAACCGGGAGCTCCCCGAGTCCGGCGACCTCGCGCACGAGCTCGATCGGCGCCCGGTGCTCTTTCGCCGCCGCGAACAGCTCGGGCTCGTCGGCGACGCCGAGCCGGCGGATGTCGCCGAGGATGGAGCGGAGGTGCCGGACCGCCTCGACGATGTTGCCGGTGCCGGCCTCGCCCTTCGAGCGGATCAGGCACGCGCCCTCGGAGATCCGGCGCAGCGCCTCGCCGAGGTTGGTCGCCCCGCACACGAACGGCACGGTGAACGCCCACTTGTCGACGTGGTGCGCCTCGTCGGCGGGCGTCAGCACCTCGCTCTCGTCGATGTAGTCGACACCGAGCGACTCGAGCACCTGCGCCTCGGCAAAGTGGCCGATCCGGCACTTGGCCATCACCGGGATCGTCACCGCCTGCTGGATCGCCTCGATCATCGCCGGGTCGCTCATGCGGGCGACGCCGCCGTCACGGCGGATGTCGGCCGGGACCCGCTCGAGCGCCATGACCGAGACGGCGCCGGCGTCCTCGGCGATCGTCGCCTGCTCGGCGTTGACGACGTCCATGATGACGCCGCCGCGCAGCATCTCGGCCAACCCGCGCTTCACCCGCGCGGTGCCCGTGCTGCGTTCGTCGACCATGCGTTCAGTCTACCGACGGCCGCCATTCCCCCGCGCCGTCGCACGCTCCGGCTGTGCGGCGACGATCGGCAAAGCCGCCTCGCCGCGGTGGCCCGCCGGAGTTGCCGCTAACTCGCCGGCGGCGCCGGCGGTGGTGCGGTCACCTCGACCGGGGCGCCCACCGGTGCGAGCTCGACCCAGGTCCGACCCGGGAGGAGCTTGATCGGCTTCCCGGTCGCGTCGACGTACTGGGCCGGCTGCTCCTTCGCAGGTCGGGTCCAGCGGCCCCTGACGACCTTCCCGTCGCTGAAGACCCACGCCTCGCCCTCGCCCACCGTCTGACCCTCGGCGGTGGGGCTGCCGACTCCGCCGTCGTAGTTCGTGAACTGCACGACGACGTTGGTCGGCGCGACCTGCTGGCCGGACGCGGCGTTGAAGGGAGCAAGGCCCGCGCTGCGCTTCCACGTGCGCGTTGCCGCGTCGTACGTGTACGTCGGATCGGAGTCCTGGCTCATGACGATGTGCACCGTGCCCGCCGGGTCACCCGTGAACTGCTCGTTCTGGCCGAGGTACTGGAACAGGGCCTTGGGGGGAACGGGCTGCCCGCCCTTGCCGACGAGGTCCGCCGGTCGACCGAACAGGTTCAAGGGCGCGCCGCGGGAACGCTCGCGGAACATCGCGTTCCCGGCACCGGATTCGTCGATCGCATTCACCGGCGCCTGCCTGATGAGGTCGACGTTGGGTGCGGCGCCTCCGGAGTAGGCAAAGACCCCGCCGAGTGGCCACACGACATTGGGATCGGTCGCCCGCACGGACCGGATCGGGCCGACGGTGTCGGGCAGCGTCGAGTTGAAGATTGCGAGGAAGCGCGTGAACGGAGTCTCGACGACCTCCTCGTAGACGACGTCGGCGACGTCGATCCCGGTCTGGGGGCGCGCCGGGGCCGTGTTGTCGATCTTCACCTCGAGCGCAGGGCGGGTGAGGCTCTCGCCCGCCGGGGCCACCCCGGTGAGCGGTGCGACCGCCTCCTTCGGGGCCTCCTTCTTCTGGGTCTTCTTGTCACTCCCCCCGCCCCCGCAGGCGCCGAGCACGAGCGCCAGGGCTGCGGTCAGCGCGAGCAGTTGGACGACGAGCGTTGTACGTCGGCGCACTACATCTCCTTCAGGATCCGGATCCGCTCGTCGAGCGGCGGGTGGGTGTCGAACGCCCGATTCAGCCACGAGCCTTTCTTCGAGCCGTCGCCGTCACCGTCACCTTCGCCCTTGCCGCGTTCGAGCGGTGACTCGATCCACATCTGGGCGGTGGCCCGGGTGGCGTGGTGGACGACGGCCTTGTCGTTCTTGAGCTTCTCGAGCGCCGCGATCAGCCCGGGAGGGTAGCGAGTGAGCTGAACGCCGCTCGCATCGGCCAGCAACTCCCGCCGCCGGCTCACCGCGAACTGCATGAGGAGCGCGATGAAGGGCGCCAGGATCAGGAGCGCGAACGCGAGGATCACCAGAATGATGCCGGCACCACCACTGTCGGCGCGGTCCCGCCGGTCGCCACCGCCGAACCACATGAAGCGCAACCCTAGGTCGGAGAGCAGGGCGATCGCTCCCACCGCAGTCACCGCCACGGTTGTGACGAGGATGTCGTAGTTCTTCACGTGCGACAGCTCGTGCGCGATCACACCCTCGAGCTCCACCCGGTTCATCTTCTCGAGCAGCCCGGTGGTCACCGCCAGCGCCGCGTGCTTGGGGTTGCGGCCGGTGGCGAAGGCGTTCGGCGCCGGGTCGTCGACCACATACAACCGCGGCTTCGGGAGCCCGGCCGCGATGCAGAGGCCTTCGACGAGGTTGTGGTACCGCTGGTACTCGGGTCCTTCAGCCGGCTTGGCGCGGCTGGCGGCGAGCGCGACCCGGTCCGAGTAGAAGTACGAACCCCACGCCATCGCAATCGCGAACAGGATGGCGACGACCACACCGATCGCGCCGAACCCCAAGAGGTAGTTGAACGCGAGCGCGGCGGCGGCGATGAGTGCGACGAAGAAGAACAGCAACAAGAACGTGCGTCGCTTGTTCTTCGCGATCTGTTCGTACACCGGTCGAGGCTCCCCCGTGTCCGGGCCGTGGCTATCGAGGGCCGCGCCGCGCCGGCGGCAACCGGGAGCTCGACGCGCCGATCAGAACTGGACCCGGACCGGTCCCGTCGCCTCGGGCTCGCCCTCGAAGTATTCGCGCTTCTCGAAGTTGAACATCCCGGCGATGACGTTGCGCGGGAACGTCTGGAGCTTGTTGTTATACGAGAGCACCGAGTCGTTGTAGAACTGCCGCGCATACGCGACGCGGTCCTCGGTCGAGGTCAGCTCCTCCTGGAGCGACAAGAAGTTCTGGTTCGCCTTCAGGTCCGGGTACGCCTCGGCCACCGCGAACAGGCTCTTCAGCGCGCCGCTCAGCACGTTCTCGGCCTCGGCCTGCTGCTGCGGCCCCTGGGCGTTGATGGCGTTGGCGCGCGCCTGGGTGACCGACTCGAACACCCCACGTTCGTGGGCGGCGTAGCCCTTGACCGTCTCCACCAGGTTCGGGATCAGGTCGTAGCGCCGCTTGAGCTGGACGTCGATCTGCGACCAGGCGTTGTCGATCCGATTCCGCAGCCGGACCAGGCCGTTGTAGCTGAGGATGAAGACGAGAATGAGGAGGACGACGAGCACGCCCACGACGATGCCGACGATCACATGACTGCTCCTGCCTAGGGGAGGACGAGACGCACTCTACCGTCCGCCCTCGTCGACGCCTCCTCGGCCGACCCAGTCCTGCAGCCGGTGCATGCCCCGGTCGACCTCGGCGAGGAGGGCGCCGTGGAGCTCGGCCCCGGCCGAGGCCAGCACGGCGAGCCCGTGCGCGCGGGACGAGCCGACGGCGGGGTGGTCGTCGAGGTGCCGGCCGTCGGCGTGAGTGACGACCCCGCCCGCCTCCTGGACGATGAGGGCGGCGGCAGCCACGTCGTACGGGAAATTCGTGCAGACCGCGCCCTCGCCCACCGCCAGGAAGGCCGCCTCGGTCTCGGGGCGTTCGTCGACGATCCGCCGGCCGACGTCGATGTAGGCGTCGAGCTGGCCGGTGACGATGCGGGTCATGTTGAAAGCGGCGGAGCCGAGGTCGAAGTAGCCCCCGCCCATGCTGGAGCCGTCGACGAGCTCCTCCAGCACGACGCTCGTCGGCAGCAGCGGACGCCCGCGCAACCCGGCGGTCCAGAACAACGCGGTCAGATCGGTGTTCCCGGAGAGCCTGAGCTCGACCGGCTCGCCCGACGCGTCGTCTGCGCCGGGTCCCTTGCCTCGCGACGCCCAGAAGCGCTGGCCGCTCTTGAGCTCGTGCACGACACCGAACGACACGTCGCCGAGGCGCGCGTCCTCACTCGGCGGGACGACGGCGACGGACACGCACGCCGACTCCAAGCCGGCGGCGGCCGGGCGGGTGCCGTCGATCGGATCGACGACGAGGAACGCGCGCGGTCGGCCGTAGGTCACGAGGCCGCGGTCTTCCGAGTAGAAGCCGACGTCGCCTTCGTCGGTCAGGACGTCCTCGACGACCCGTTCGGCAACCTCGTCGATCGCCAGCGTGGCGTCTCCGCCGGGCGCGCGTGCGACACGCTCGCGAGCGCGCGCCGCGCCCAGGTGCGGCACGACCGCGTCACGGACGCGGGCGGCGACCTCGAGGGCGAGCCGGTCCGGCTCGGTCACCGGGTGACGGCGCGGCGTTCGATGGCCGATTCGTAGAGCGCGATGAAACGCTCGGCGACGTGACGCATCGAGAACTCGCCTGCCCGTTGCTCTCCCGACGCGATGAGCTCGGCGCGGCCGCTCGAATTGTCCAGTAGGCGCCGCAGCGCGCCGCGGAGCGCGCCGGCGTCGCCGGGCTCGACCAGGAGGGCGTCGCGATCGGCGCGCGCGACGTTGCGGAACCCGTCGATGTCCGACGCCACGACAGCCGTGCTCGCCGCCATCGCCTCGAGCAAGACGATGCCGAACGACTCTCCCCCCAGCGCCGGGGCGCAGAACACCGTGGCGGCGCGCAGCCGGCGCGCCTTCTCCTCCTCGGAGATGCGCCCGACCCACTCGACGCCCGGGACGCCGCGGCGGCGAAGCGCGTCTGTCTCCGGCCCCTCCCCCGCCACCCAGAGCACCGCCTCGCCTTCCAGGCCCGCGAACGCATCGAGGAGCACGCTGAGGCCCTTGCGCGGCTCGTGGCGGCCGACGAAGAGGATGGCGGGCCGGGCGGTGGGCCACGGGGTGGCTTTGGCGAACTGAGGAACGTCGACCCCGTTGGGGACGATCTCGTAGTCGCCGTCGAACGAGAGCTGCGCGAGCGCGGCGGCCTCGTTGGAGACAGCGGTCCGGATCGCCAACCGGTCCAACCATCGCTTCAGCGGTGGCCGGAACATCCGGTACCACGGGTTGAAGCGCCCCGAGTACGACGCGTGGAAGGTTCCGACCAGGGGCTCGTCGGCACCCAGGAGCAGGGTCTGGGTCGGCCCCGGCACGAGCGGCTCGTGGAGGTGGATGACGTCGGGCTCGATGACCCGCCGTGCCTCGAGCGTGCGCCGGGCCACCGGCTTGCCACCGGCGATCGGCGCGATCGATCCGTTGGACGAGAAGTTCGTCGACGGGCCGACGGTGATGATCCCGGGCTCGGGGGGCGGGCCGTCGCACGGGCTCACGACTCGGGCATCCACGCCGATCTCGCGCAAGCTGCGCGGCGAGGCCGAGCACCTGGCCCTGCACACCGCCGAACACCGACAGCGAATACGGCGATACCAACATCACGCGCATCACGACCTCGCTCCCCCGCTGCCGTTCGTCGCGAGATCGCTCGGCCAGTTCGGCTGGAGAAGGTGCCACTGCTCGGGCGCGGCGCGAATGAGCTCCTCGAATCGGTACGCGAGCTCCTGGGTGACGCGTCCGACGTCGTCGCGCAGGCGGCCCTCACGCTGCGCCGGAACGGGCGGCATCACGACCGCATGGTGCCCGCCCTGGGGCGCGAAGTACACCGCCGCCGCGAGAAGCGGCGCCCGGGTCCGCAGCGCCAGGGTCGCCGGACCGGCGGGCAACGTGGTGCGCTCCCCGAAGAACTCGACCTCGATCCCGTCGCCGACGATGTCGCGGTCACACAGCAGGCACACGACCTGGTTGTTCCGCAGCGCCTGCAGAACGACCCTGCCGGCGTCGGGACCGAGCTGCACGACGGTCATGCCGAGGGCCCGCCGTACCCCCGCGAACCACTCGAACAGCTCCGGTGGCTCGACCGGCTCGACGACCACGGTGGGCGGCAACCCTTGCGTCGCGAGCCACGCGCCGGCGAAGTCCCACCCTCCGACGTGCGGGAGCGCCAGGACCACGCCCGAACCGGCTCGATGCCGGCGGTGACGTGGTCGAACCCCTCGATGTCGATCTCGAGCGTGCCGCGCGCTTCGTCGGGCAGACGGAAGAGCTCGAGCCAGTACCGGCCGTAGGACCCGAACGTCTCGGCCACCGCCTTGCGGAGGGCGAGCCCCTGCAGGGCTCCTCCCGACGCCCGCAGGAGATTGCGCTCGACCTGCCGGCGCCGCGCCGGCATCGCCAACGCGAGGGCCTGTCCGATGACTCGTGCCGCCGGTTGTGCCACGGGACCGGGCACGACGCGAGCGATCTCGGCGCCGGCCCGGTACGCGAGATACGACGCGCGCGCGCCGAGCGGGTTCTGCACCGGGCCGTTCAGGGGCGGGTGCGGCGTCGCGAGGAGCGAGCCTGCGACTGCCGCCAGCGCCACCGATCACCGAACCGGCGCGTTCGCGCCCGCGAGCTCGGCGTCGTCGGGCGCACTGCGAACGTGGCGGCGGCGGCCGATGCGCGTCATGCGCGTCGCCCATGTCGGCTCGGCGCGGTCGGGACGCTTCGGCGACGCCTGAAGCCACACCTTCACGAAACGGTGCACGGCGGTGACGCCCAGGAGGACCACCATGATCCAGAGCACCGGGACGAGGATGTCGAACGCGAGGCCGATCGCCAGCAGCACCATGCGCTCGGCCCGCTCCATGATCCCGCCCCTGGCGGTGAAGCCGAGGCTCTCGGCCTTCGCCCGCTCGTACGAGATGAGCATGGAAAGCGCGGCGGCGGCGAGAGCCAGCACCGGCAGGTAGTCGCTCTCGCCGGCGAAGAACCAGGCGACTCCCCCGAAGAGCACCGCGTCGGCGATGCGGTCGGCGACCGAGTCGAAGAACGCGCCGCGCGGGCCGGCCCGACCGGAGTTGCGTGCCACCGTCCCGTCGAGGATGTCGGGAATGCCAGTGGCGATCACGCCGAAGACGGCAATGAGGAAATGGCCGGAGGCGATGAGGAACGCGGTGCCCGACGGCGAACGCGAGCCCGATGACCGTCAGGACGTCAGGATTGATCCCGGCACGCTGTAGGCCCTTGCCAACCGGCTCGAGCCCACGCTCGACATTGGCGCGCCAGCGTCCGTCGAGCATCGTGGGGTCCTCCCCGCTCGCGACCGCGACCACTCGGAGAGTACCACCCGCGACCTCGGTCCTAGACTCCGCTCGAGGGCGTGCGCCACAGTCGTGATCGAGGGGGAACCGGCTTGAAGGTGTATCCGTCGGCGAAGATCCGCAACGTCGCGCTGGTCGGCCACGGCGGGTCGGGGAAGACCAGCCTCGCCGAGGCGCTCCTCTTCGTCACCGGCGCGATCCCGAGGATGGGGCGCGTCGAGGACGGCAACACCGTCTCCGACTTCGACCCCGAGGAAGGCCGCCGCGGGATCTCGGTGTCGATGTCCATCGCTCCGTTCGAGCACGAAGACCACAAGGTGAACGTCCTCGACACGCCCGGGTACGCCGACTTCGTGGGCGACGTGGCCGCTGCCTTCCGCGCCGCCGACCTCGCCGTGTTCGTCGTGTCCGCAGTCGAGGGCGTCGAGGTGCAGACCGAGATGGCGTGGCGGATCGCCGCGCAGGCCAAGCTCCCGCGCGCCGTGTTCGTGAACAAGCTCGACCGGGAACGGGCGTCGTTCGCGCGGACGCTCGACGACTTGAAGGCGAAGTTCGGCGCCGGCGTCGCGCCGCTGGAGCTCCCGATCGGCGAGGAAACCGCGTTCCGCGGTGTCGTCGACCTGCTCACCGACACCGCGGTGACGTACGACGGCACGACCGGGAAGGGCGCCGAGGGCGCCGTGCCCGACGACATGGCAGGCGAAGAGCACACCGTCCACGACGCGCTCGATCGAGGGCATCGTCGTCGCCGACGACGACCTGATGGAGCGGTACCTCGCCGACGAGTCGATCGAGGTGAAGGAGCTCGAGCAGGCTCTGGCCAAGGGCATCGCCGAGGCAACGGTGTTCCCGGTGTTGTGCGGCAGCGGCACCAAGCTCATCGGCGTCGACCGGCTGGCCTCCTTCGTCGTGCACGAGGGGCCGGCACCGGCGGCTGACGGTGACGGGAACGCACCGGTGGCGTTCGTGTTCAAGACGATCGTCGATCCCTACGTGGGGCGCGTGAACCTGTTCAAGGTGCTGCAGGGATCGATCAAGACCGACGCGTCGCTGGTCAACAACCGCACCGTGTCGGATGAACGGCTGCATCAGCTCTCGGTCATGCGCGGCAAGGAGCAGGAATCGACGGCGGAGGTTCCCGCCGGCGACATCGCCGCGGTGGCCAAGCTGAGCGACACATCGACCGGTGACGTGCTCGGCGCGCGGGGGGCCGACGTCGACGTCGACTCGTTCGAGCCGCCGAAGCCCGTGCTGCCGGTCGCGATCCGGCCCAAATCGAAGTCGGATGCCGACAAGCTTGCTAACGCCCTACACCGGTTGCTCGACGAGGACCCCGCCCTCCGCCTCGAACGCAACCCCGAGACCAAGCAGACCCTGCTCTGGGGGATGGGCGAGACGCACCTGTCGATCGCGCGCGAGCGCCTGCACCGGAAGCTCGGCGTAGAGATCGAGACCGATGATGTCGACGTCGCGTACCGCGAGACGATCACCGGCACCGCAGAGGCGGAGGGCAAGTACAAGAAGCAAACCGGCGGGCACGGGCAGTTCGGCGTGGCGTTCGTGCGGGTCGAGCCTCAGGAGCGCGGCACCGGCTTCGAGTTCGTCGACCAGATCGTCGGCGGCGCGATCCCCCGGCAGTTCATCCCGGCGGTCGAGAAGGGCATCGCCGAGGCGATGGAGAACGGCGGCGTGTACGGCTACCCGGTCGTCGACGTGAAGGTCACGTGCTTCGACGGCAAGTACCACTCCGTCGACTCGTCGGAGATGAGCTTCAAGATGGCCGGGTCGCTCGGGTTCAAGGAGGCGATGGCGAAGGCGAACCCGATCCTGCTCGAGCCGATCAGCGAGCTCGTAGTGACCGCGCCCGAGCAGTACCAAGGCGACCTGATGGGCGATCTCAACTCGAAGCGGGGCCGGATCCAGGGATCGGGGGCCGTGGGGCACGGAGAGATGGAGATCGTCGCCCAGGTGCCGACGTCGGAGATCCTGCGGTACGCGATCGACCTGCGGTCCCTCACGGCCGGGCGCGGTCGATTCGAGATGAGTCACTCGCACTACGACCCGGTGCCCGCCCACCTCGTGGACCGAATCGCCAAGCAGCGGGAGGCGGCCAAGGCGGGCTGAGCGTCAGCCCGGCGCCCGCTCGCCTTCCTCGCCCCCGAGACCGAACTTCGACCAGTCCTCCGGGTTCGGCTCGGTGTACTCGCCCATCACGTGACCGTCGACGGCGTCGAGCTCCACGAGCCCGCGCATCGTCGGCGGTTCGTCGGCCGAGTAGAGGAGGATGCGCCACACGGGCCGGCTGCGCAGCCCGCGCCAGGCGAGCTGCGCCGATGCGTGGCCGACGGGGAACCCGACGGTTCGGGTCGCCACCACGAGCGCCTGGGTCTGGTCGACCTCGAGGTTCCACGCCGTGAGGAAGTGGTACGCCGAGATGGCGGCGAGCAGGACCGTCGCCGCCAACAGCCCCGCATTCGTGCTCCACACCCAGCCGACCAGGCAGAGGACCGCGAGCGCGGCGTACATCACGGCCGGGATGCGGCGCCGGCTGATGTTCGGGAAGACGTACGGCCCGACGTAAGCGGTGACGTCGAGCTCCTCGGGAAGCCGATCCTGATGCTCGTCGCTCACGTCTTCGGCCACGCGGCACGCACCTTCTCACAGCTCGTGCGCAGGTCCTCGGAGAGGACGCGCGTCTCGGCAACGGTCGTCATGAAGTTCGTGTCACCCGTCCACCGCGGCAGCACGTGCAGATGCACGTGCCCGGGAACGCCGGCGCCGGCCGGCCGGCCGAGGTTCAGGCCGGCGTTGATGCCGTCGGGGGTGTAGGCGGACTTGAGCGCGCTGACGGCGTGCTGCGTCATCGTCATGACCGCCGTCGCCTCGTCACCCTTGAGGTTCTCGAGCTCGGCCTCGTGACGCAACGGGGCGATCATCAGATGGCCCGGCGCATATGGGTATGCGTTCATCACCGCGAAGACGAGCTCGTCGCGCGCGACGACGAGCGATTCGTCGTCCGGCGCGCTCGCCAACCCGCAGAACAGGCAGTCGTCCGGCCCCGACGACGGGGTCTCGGCCGCGCCGGCCACGTAGGCAGCCCGCCAGCCCGCCCACAGGCGTTCGAGGGTCACCGCCGCTCCGCGACCTCGGTCGCGAGGCGCTCGAACAGGTCGTCCACCCGGACCCCCCGTTCGGGCTCCTCGCTCCCCCGCCGGTTCACGCCGACAGTGCCGGCGTCGGCGTCCTCGTCCCCGACGACGAGCACGTACGGCACCTTCTGCAGTTTTGCGCGCCGGATCCGCGATCCGAGCGAGTCGGTGCTCGCGTCGACCAACTCGGCGCGGAACCCTTCGCTGCGGAGCCGATCGGCCAGACGGAACGCATACGCGTCGTGCCGGTCGGCGACCGGCAGCACCGAGGCCTGCACGGGCGCGAGCCAGAGCGGGAAGGCGCCCTCGTAATGCTCGACGAGGATCGCGAAGAAGCGCTCGATCGACCCGAAGAGAGCCCGGTGGATCATGATCGGACGGTGGCGCTCGTTGTCGGCGCCGACGTAGCTGAGATCGAACCGCTGCGGCTCCTGGAAATCGGCCTGGATCGTCGACAACTGCCACGTCCGGCCGATCGCGTCGCGTGTCTGCACCGAGATCTTCGGCCCGTAGAACGCGCCGCCACCTTCGTCGAGCACGACCTCGAGGTCCATCGCCGCCGCCGCCCGCCGCAGGATCTCCGTCCCTTCCTCCCACTCCTCGTCGCTGCCGATCGCCTTGCCCTCGGGCTTCGTGGACAGCTCGAGGTAGAAGTCGGTGAGCCCGAAGTCGCGCAGCAGGTCGAGGACGAACCGAAGTGTCGACTCCAGCTCGGCCGGCAGCTGCTCCTTGGTGCAGAAGATGTGGGCGTCGTCCTGCGTCATCCCCCGCACCCGGGTGAGCCCGTGCACGACGCCCGAGCGCTCGTAGCGATACACGGAACCGAACTCGAACAGGCGCAGCGGCAGGTCGCGGTACGACCGCAGCTGACTCTCGTAGATGAGGATGTGGAACGGGCAGTTCATCGGCTTCAGGTAGTACCGAGTGCCCTCGTCGAGCTCCATCGGCGGGAACATCCCGTCGGCAAACCACTCGAGATGACCTGAGGTGTTGAACAGGTCCTCCTTCGCGATGTGCGGCGAGGTGACGAACTCGTAGCCGCCCTGGACATGCCGCTCGCGCGCGTAGTCCTCCATCAGCCGGCGGACCGTGCCCCCCTTCGGATGGAACACCGCCAGACCGGAGCCGATCTCGCCCGGGAAGGAGAAGAGGTCGAGCTCGACACCGAGCTTGCGGTGATCGCGCCGCTCGGCCTCCTCGAGCTGGTGCAGGTGCGCGTCGAGCGCGGCCTGCGACTCCCATGCGGTGCCGTAGATGCGCTGGAGCATCGGCCGCTTCTCGTCGCCCCGCCAGTACGCGCCGGCGACCCGCATGAGCTTGAACGCGCCGAGCCTCTTGGTGCTCGGGACGTGCGGGCCCCGGCACAGGTCGACGAACGCGCCGTCGCCGTCGCGCGCGGGTTGCGATACACCGAGATGACGGAGCCCTCCCCGACCTCCGAGGCGACCTCCGGGTCGACCCGCTCGATGATCTCGACCTTGTACGGCTGGTCGGCGAAGAGGCGCAGGCCCTCGTCGCGAGAGACCTCCTCGCGGACGAACGGCTCGTCGGCGGCGACGATCTCGCGCATGCGGGCTTCGATGCGCCCCAGGTCGTCCTCGGTGAAGTGCCGGCCCTCGGGCAGCTCGAAGTCGTAGTAGAAGCCGTCCTCGATGGCGGGCCCGATGGCGTACCGCGCGCCCGGGAAGAGGTCGGTCACCGCCTGCGCCATCACGTGCGCGGTCGAGTGCCGGAGCACCTCGCGGCCGTCGGGGCTGTCGGGCGTCACGATCGTGACGGCGGCGTCGTGGTCGATCGGGCGGTCGAGGTCGACCCATTCGCCGTCGACCTTGGCGGCGAGTGCGTCCTTCGCAAGGCGCTTGCCGATCGATGCCGCGACCTCCGCCGAGGTGACGCCCCGCGGGTACTCGCGCTGCGAGCCGTCGGGCAGCTTGACGTTGACCGCGTCGGCGGGGCTCATCTCCCTGGCGACGATACCAGCAGCCCTTTTTCGTTCCCCGATCTTTGCGACGACGCGACGATGCTGCGCGGGCGCGCGACCGGTGCTCGACGGGCCGGCTGAGGTCGACGCCGATGAGGTGTCCGAGCTCGTGGAGCACGGCGGGCGCGCTGGGGTCGGAACCGCCGGACAGGATCGCGCTGGCGAGGTCGTCGAGAGCTTCGAGCGCCTTCGGGGCGTCGAGGTCGGCGTCGAGCGCGTGGCGCACCCGTTCGGCATACGGGCGCGGGTCGGCGCCGTCGCGTCGCTCGGCGGCGGCGAGGAGGCGGTGCAAGAGGGCATTGCCCTCGTCGAGGTCGGTGTCGTGCCACTCGAAACCGGCCCGGTAGTGGTGGCGCATGAGCGCGAGGCGGATAGCGCGCGGGTCGGCGATCTTCAGCAGGTCGCTGACGAACACGAGGTTGCCGAGCGATTTCGACATCTTCTCGCCCTCGTAGCTGACCATCGCCGAGTGCATCCAGTGACGCGAGAACGTCTGCCCCGTGATGCTCTCGCTCTGTGCGATCTCGCACTCGTGGTGCGGGAAGATCAGGTCGGTGCCGCCGCCGTGCAGGTCGAGGGTGGGTCCGAGCGCATCCATCGACATCACCGAGCACTCGAGATGCCAGCCGGGCCGGCCGACGCCGAAGGGTGCGCGCCACGCCGGCTCGCCCGGCTCGGACGGCTGCCACAGGATGAAGTCGAGCGGCGCGCGCCGGTGCGGGTCGTCCGGGTTCCCGCCGCGCGCCCGCGCCAGGCGGACCATGTGCTCCTCGGGATAGTGCGACAGCTCGCCGTACCGCGGGAACGTCGAGACGTCGAAGTAGGCGGTGCCGTGCGTGAGGTAGGCGTGGCCGGAGTCGAGGAGCCGGCCCACCATGTGGATCATCCCGTCGATGGCCTCGGTGGCGCGGGGCTCGGCCGCCGGCGGGCGCATGCCCAACGCGTCCATGTCGGCCTGGAAGCGGGCGAGCTCGGCGTCGGCGAGCTCCAGGTAGTCGACGCCCAGCTCGCGCGCCTTGGGGAGGATCGAGTCGTCGACGTCGGTCACGTTGCGCACCAGGCGCACCTCGTGGCCGAGCTCCTCCAGGCGCCGGGTGAGGAGGTCGTAGGTGATGTACGTCGCCGCGTGGCCGAGGTGGGTCGAGTCGTACGGCGTGATGCCGCATACGTACATGCGCACGACGGGCCCGACCTCGAACGGGACGAGCGCTCGTTGCGCGGTGTCGTGGATGCGCAGCGTCACGGGCCGCCCGGAGGGCCGCGGCTCGACGCCGACGAGGCGAAGGCTGGCCTTGCCCTTGTGACGGAGGTTGATCGTGAGGAGTACGGCGGCGAATGCCTCGATGCCGACCGCGTTCGCGAGCGACCCGCCGTCGAACCCGCGCAGGTCGGGAATCCGCGCGACAAGATCGAGGACGGTCGTACGGGCGTCGTCGTCGTCGGCGCAGACGATCACGTCGCTGTCGATGGCGTGATCGAGGTCGCCGAGGGCCGCGGCCGGAACATGGTGGAACGCGGCCGCGACCCGGGCGTCGGGGGCGGCCGCCTGCATCGCCAGCGTGAGCGACCCCTCGTCGGGGAGCACCGGGTGGAACTCGCGGCCGAGCTTTGATGAGCCCGTTGGCCATCGCCACGACGACCTTCCCCGACAGCGCGTCGGCGTGCTGACGCGGCGGTCGGGACCGCGGCCTCCCATTGGGTCGCGACGAAGACAGCTCGGCAGCGGCCGCGTCGGCGTTGGCGCCCGCTTTGAGACCACTGACGCGATCACCCCACCGCTCGCGCGCCTTCGCCTACGGCCGCGTCGGCGCGCGCCGGTCCCGTGATCCCGCGATCACTTCGTACCCGACGCTGGCAAGCGGACGGCGAGCCCACCACCGGCCGGTCCGGTCGCTCCCAACACGCCGATCGTTCATGTGAGAGAGCCTGGCACATCGGCTCTAGGCTGCCGGCCAGCGAGCCTCGGGGGGCATCCGATGAAGTTCGGGATCCTGTTCGCCAACGTCGGACCGTACGTGCAACCGGACATGGCGGCCTCGCTCGGACGCATCGCCGAAGAGCACGGCTTCGAGTCGATCTGGACCGTCGAGCACGTCGTCGTCCCGGCCGGTTACGAGTCGCAGTACCCGTACTCGCCGACTGGTCGCATGCCCGGACCGGAGGAGAGCCCGATCCCCGATCCGCTGATCTGGTTGACGTGGGTCGGCGCCGCGACGACGACGCTCCGCCTCGCGACGGGCATTCTCATCCTGCCGCAACGCAACCCCGTCATCCTCGCCAAGGAGCTCGCGACGCTCGACGTGTTGTCGAGCGGGCGCGTCGAGCTCGGTGTGGGAGTCGGCTGGTTGCGCGAGGAGTTCGACGCACTGGGCATTCCCTTCGAAGAGCGAGGCGCCCGCACCGACGAGTACGTCGAGGCGCTGCGAACCCTGTGGCGCGACGAGGAGCCGTGCTTCGACGGAAAATTCGCGAGCTTCGATCGTGCGAAGTGCTTTCCGCAGCCGGTGCAGAAGCTCATCCCTATCCACATCGGCGGACACACGATGCCCGCGGCGCGGCGCGCCGGTCGTCTCGGTGACGGGTTCTTCCCGGGCCGCTCCACCGACGACGAGCTGGTCCCGCTGCTCGACACGATGCGCGCCGCCGCCGAGGATGCCGGCCGTGACGCCGACGCCATCGAGGTCACTGCGGGTGGCGTGATGGACCTGGACGGCGTGCGCCGTTTCGCCGACTACGGCGTCGACCGAATCGTGCTCCCGCCGCTCGGCTGGGACCTCGACACGCTGCGCGACCAACTCGGCCGGTTCAGCGAGCAGGTCATCGAGAAGGCGAGCTGACGCAATGGCGTCCGAGTACGAGGACACGACACCGGGCATCCCGTTGTGGTTCAAGGTCGGCCTGGTCATCGTGGCCGCGATCGCCGTGTGGCTCGCGGTCGGGATCCTCTTCGCGACGCTGCGGGTAGCGCTCGCCTTCGCCGGCTACGTGATCGTGGCGTTCCTCGTCGTACCAGTTCGGAAAGTGGGTCGGCCGCAACTCCAAGGGCGACGAGCCCTGATCGCAGGTTACGGACTGACCAGCGTCGCGCTCCGCTGCGCGACGACCGCGCCGCTCCCGTCCCGAACCGTCAGCGTGTACGGGTAGCTGCCGGACTGCGCTGCACACGCTCCATGCCGCCCCACTCGCGTTCGGGCATAGCCGCGGCGACGACCCCGACGGAGCACTCGACGAGAAGCCCGGTCCGCTGACCGTCACGCTCGCGCCGCCCGAGGTCGACCACTGCACGACCGGCGCGCCGCCGTCGTTCGGGTACGGCGATTGCTTCGAGCTCGGCGTCACCAACAGGGTCGCGGTCACGACCGGCGGCGCCGGCGGCGGAGGTGGCGGCGGAGTAGCGGGCCCTGGGGCTTCGACACGACCGCCTGCCGGCCCGGGCTGGATCGGGCTCGTCGGTACCGACGCAGCCGTGGTCTCTGTCGGCGCCGGTGCCGCGGTCGTGGTCGTGGTCTCCGCCGTCGAGTTCTTCGCGGTCTTGGTCGACCCGCCCTTGTCGTCGTCGGTGAGGGCGAACGCCGTCATCACCGCGCCCACGAGCACGATCACAACGGCGGCGACAGCCGCCGCGAGGACGCGCGGTGAGCGCCAACGCGACGTCGCCTGTCCACCGTTCTTGTCGGGCCCGCCACGATGCGCCGAGCCGTCCATCGGGACGCCCCGGTCGGCAAGCGCGCTCGCGATTCGACCTTTGAGCGCCACGGGCGCGACGAGGAACGGCGTTGCCGCGAAGAGTGCGCTCGGCTCGAGCCGCAAGCGGCGGCGCTCCGAGCAGTCCTCGCAGTCGTCGGCATGCTCGGTAGCCACGCGGACGGCGTCGGATCCGAAGCTGGTGACGCCCGCGTCGGCGAGCGCAGCCCGGAGGTCGGTGCACACCGGCTCGCCGCCGCGCCACAACACCCGCGCCCGGACGGCGTCGCCGAGCCGGTTCCGCGCCCGGTGCACGAGCTGGTTGGCGTGGTTGCGGTTGACGTCGATGACCGCGGCGATCTCGGCCGGACCGAGGTCGTGCCGGAGCTGGAGATCGAGAACCGACACATCGCGCTCCCCGAGCGCGTCGGCCGACTCCCAGACGAGGCCGGCGAGCTCGGCGTCCTCGGCCGCACGCGCGGGATCGTCCGCAGCGCCGAGCCGGTCTTCGACGCGGAACCCGGCCGGCGCGCTCGCCGCCGACGGGCCGGCCGACTCGATCACCGCCATCGCCTTCGTGTCGACGGGCTGGGCGCGCTGGTCCTTCTTGCGGCGGTTGAGCGCCGTATTGCGGGCGATCCGCCGAACCCAGCCCCCGAACGCGGCGGGGTCGGAGAGCTCTTCGAGCTCGCGCCAGGCCGAGAGGAACGTGTCCTGGGCGACGTCGGCGGCGGCGTTGCCGTCCCGGACGACGCGGAACGCCAGGTCGTAGACCCGATCGAACCAGGTGTCGTAGAGGGCGCCGAAGGCACGCTGGTCGCCGGCCCGAGCGCGCTCGACCTGCTCGGCGTCGCTCGGTGTGGCCATTGCCGGCTCATTGTGTCCCATCCCGTCGTCCTCTCGGTGGCCGTCACCGCTCCTGACACCTCGGGCGGCCCCGTGATTACAGGCCCGACGATCCCCTTGTAAGCGCGCGGCCGGGTCGGGTGTCAGGCCCGATGACGGCGTCACCGGAAGGGTCGGCGCCACGAGCCAAGGAGCAACCCATGCGCATCCGCACCGCCATCCTCGGGCCGGTGGCCGCCCTCACGCTGGTCACCGGTCTCGGAGTCGCCGGTCACGCCGCCGCAGCCGCACCCGGCCCGGTCGGCCCCGGCGACATCACGACCTGCCAGGAGCTCGAGATCACGCCCGGAGACGACTGCCCGGACAAGCCGAAGGTCGACAAGCCGCCCGAGCCCAAGCCCGACCCCCAGCCGCAGGCCGACGACGCCCCGAAGCCGGGACGCCCGAGCTTCACCGGCTGAACCGACCCACTCCCGTAGGGGCCGGCGCACAGGCGCCGGCCCCTACGCCGGACCCCAGGAGGATCCACCATGCGTACCCGTGTGCTCTCGTGCCTCGTCGCCGCCAGCATCGGCCTGTTCGCAGCTGCATGCAGCTCGGGCGGCGCCGCCAAGTCCGCCGACGACCAACCTGACAGCCCGGCAGCCACCGCCCCGGAGCCGGCGGCGACCGGCGTGTCGGTCGCCCGCGCCAACGCAGACTCCGTCTCGGTGCTGGACGAGCCGCGTGCCGGCGCGCGCGTGCGGGAGCTCGCGGGCACGAGCGACTTCGGCTTCCGCCGCACGTTCCTCGTCCTGGGCGAGGACGGCGAGTTCCTGAAGGTGCTCCTGCCCGAGCGTCCGAACGGCAGCGCCGGTTGGGTACGAGCGGCCGACGTCGCAGTCGAGCACGTGGACCACGAGATCCGGATCGACCTCGCGGCGCGCACGTTCCAGTGGACCGAGCGCGGCAATGTCGTGCTCGAGACGCCCATAGCGGTGGGCTCGCAGCAGTACCCGACCCCGACCGGCCAGTTCTTCGTGACCGATCTCCTCGACACGGGAGAGAACGGTGGCGACTACGGGCCGTACGCCGTCGGCCTCTCCGCTCATTCCGACGTGCTCACCGAGTTCGGCGGCGGAGATGGTCAGGTCGGCATCCACGGGACCAACGACCCGTCGAGCATCGGCCGGCCAGTGTCGCACGGGTGCGTCCGCGTCGCGAACGACGTGATCACGCGGCTGGCGACGACCATCCCGATCGGCACGCAGGTCACGATCGCAGCCTGACGCGCGCAGGACGGATGGCCACGAACGGGCGTGGGTGGCGTGTCCCTTTCAGGACGCGCCACCCCGCGTCGTGCCCCGCGGAACTACGCGATGCAGTCGGCGCCGAGCAGGACGCGCAGGTCGGCGTAGAGCCCGTTGCTCGAGTCGACGAGATACTCGTCGGCGAGTTGGAGAACGGTCGTGCGGTCCGCGCCCTCCAGGTGCACGTACACAGGGCTGTCGCCCGGGTGCACTCGCAGGATCTCCTTGAGCCCCTCGACCTTGTCGTTGTTCAGCGCAGCTCGCTTGACCCGGATCCGGACCGGCGGTCCCCCGTCGAGGACGAGCTCGGGTTGGGTGAGCTCCATGGCGATGATCTTGGGCTCGTCGTCGCGCAGGTCGAGGCGTCCCTTCACGCACACGATCGCGTCCTCTTCCAGCACGTGGCCGTAGGAGCTCATCGTCTTCGGGAACACCATGACCTCGAGGGCGGCGCCGAGATCCTCGAGGACGAACGTGGCCATGAGGTCGCCGCGCTTCGTGTACCGGCGTGAGAGCGCGGTCACGACCCCGCCGATGACACGCAGCTCGCCTTCTCGGAGCTCCTTGAGCTCCGTCAGCGTGCACTCGATGTGGCGGCGCAGACCCCGCTCGGCGCCCATGAGCGGGTGCTCGCTGACGTACAGCCCGAGCATCTCCTTCTCGTGGGCGAGCCGCGCCCGCTTGTCGAACTCGGCGTCGGGAATCGGGACCCGTTCGTCGAACCCGTCCCCCGATCCGTCACCGCTCGGAGCTCGCTCGTCACCGCCGAACAGGCTCATGATCCCGGCGTCCCGTTCGCGGCGGCGGGCGAGGGTGTTGTCCACGATCTGCTCGTAGACGTGGAGGAGTCCCTTCCGCGGGTGCCCGAGGGAGTCGAAGCCGCCGGCCTTGATGAGCGACTCGATCGTGCGCTTGTTCAGGGCCTGCGGGTCGACGCGCTCGCAGTAGTCGAAGAAGTCGGTGAACGGCCCGCCCTCCTCCCGCGCGGCGACGATGTGCATCACGAGCCCTTCGCCGACGTTGCGCACCGCCGACATCCCGAACCGGATCGACCCGTCGCGCACGGCGAAGTCGCTGTCGGACTCGTTCACGTCGGGAACGAGCACCGCGATGCCGAGCTGGCGGCACTCGTTCAGATAGACCGCGGTCTGATCCTTGTTGGCCTTGACGCTCGTGAGGAGCGCAGCAAGGTATTCGACCGGGTAGTTCGCCTTCAGGTACGCGGTCTGATAGGCGATCGTACGCGTATCCATACAGCGTGGCTTGCATTGAAGCAGTAGTTGGCGAACGGCTCGATGAGTGAGAACAGCTCGTCCCCGACGCGGGAGTCGTAACCGTTGGCCAGGCAGCCGGCGAGAAATTCGTCCTTCTTCGCGGCGACAACCTCGCGCTTCTTCTTGCCAACTGCTCGGCGGAAGTCATCAGCTCGCGGAAGATCGAAGCCTGCGATCTTGTGCGCGATCTCAATGACGGACTCCTGGAATACCAGCACCCCGTACGTCTTTCCGAGAATCGGCTCGAGACTCGGATGCAGGTACGAGATCGGCTCCCGGCCGTGCTTTCTCGCGACGTACTCGAGGAATGTTCGCCATCGGCCCGGGTCGGTAGAGGGCGATGATGGCGGCAATCTCCTCGAAGCTCGTGGGAGACATCTGCCGAAGAAGGTTCCGCAACGGTCCGCCTTCCATCTGGAAGACGCCGATCGAGTCGCCACGCTGGAGCATTTCGAAGGTCGCCGGATCATCGAGCGGGACGTCGTCGATGTGGAGGCGGTCGCCGCGCGTCGACTCGATCAGCTCGACGGCGCGCTCCATGACCGAGAGGTTGCGCAGGCCGAGGAAGTCCATCTTCAGCAGCCCGAGGTCCTCGACGCCGTGCATCTCGTACTGCGTGACGATCGGGGCGTCCTCGATGTCGCCACCGGGCTCCGGCTTGCGCTGGATCGGGAGGTACTCGGTCAGCGGCTCCCGCGTGATCACGACGGCGGCGGCGTGGATGCCGTCCTGCCGGCGAAGCCCCTCGAGCCCACGGGCGACGTCGATCACGCGCTTGGCGTCCGGGTCGGAGTCGTACAAGGAGCGCAGCTCGGCGGCCATCTTGTAGCCGTCCTCGTGACCCGTGACCTTCTCGAGGCAGGCACGCAAGGGCGTGTCGCGCCCCATGATCAGCGGCGGCATCGACTTGGCGATCCGGTCCCCCATGCCCCATGGGTAGCCGAGCACGCGCGACGCATCGCGCACCGCGGCTCGGGCCTTGATCGTCGAGAACGTGACGATCTGCGCGACGTGATCCCAGCCGTACCGCTGGGCGGCGTACTTGATGATCTCGCCCCGGTACCGCTCGTCGAAGTCCATGTCGATGTCGGGCATCTGCTTGCGGCCTGGGTTCAGAAACCGCTCGAACAGCAGGTCGTAGCGGATCGGGTCGATGTCGACGATGTGCAGGCAGTACGCCACGCACGACCCGGCCGCGCTCCCCCGCCCCGGCCCGCACGCGGATCCCCCGCGACCGCGCGTAGCGGACGAGGTCCCAGACGACGAGGAAGTACGCCGAGAATCCCATGTCCTTGATGACACCGAGCTCGTACTCGAGCCGCTCGAGGACGTGCAACGCCGGCGACGGGCCGAACCGGTCCTTGGCGCCCTCGAAGATGAGCTCACGCAGGTACGAGTCCTCGTCGTGGCCGGCCGGCACGGGGAACGCGGGCAGCTCGGGCTTGCCGAACTCGATCTCGACGTTTGCGCGCTCGGCGACGAGCAGTGTGTTGTCGCACGCCTCCGGGTGGTCGACGAACAGCCCGCGCATCTCCGCCGCGGTCTTCAGGTAGAACTCGTCGGCGTCGAACTTGAACCGGTTGGGGTCGTCGAGCGTGGCGCCGGTCTGGACGCACAGCAGCGCGGCGTGGGCTTCGGCGTCCTCCTTGTGCGTGTAGTGCGAGTCGTTCGTCGCGAGCAATGGCGCGTTCAGCTCGTGCGCCATCTTCACGAGCTTCGGGTTGACGTTGCGCTGCTCGGGCAGGCCGTGGTCCTGGAGCTCGATGAAGAAGGAGCCGCGTCCGAGTATGTCCTGGAAGCGCGCCGCGTTGTCGCGTGCGGCGGTGTAGTCCCCCGCCATGAGCTGCTGGCACACCAAACCGCCGAGGCACCCGCTCGTCGCGATCAGACCCGTACGGTGTTGCTCCAGGAGCTCGAAGTCGATGCGCGGCTTGTAATAGAAGCCGTCGAGGTACGCGTTCGAGGCGACCTTGATCAGGTTCCGGTACCCGTCGTTCGTCTCGGCGAGCAGCGTCAGGTGGTAGATGTCGTGCTCGGCGCGCTTCGGCCGGTCGAACCGGCTGGTGCTGACGAAATATGCCTCGCTCCCGATGATGGGAGTCAGGTCCGCTTCGCGCGCCGCTCGGTAGAAGTCGAGGACGCCGTACATGTTGCCGTGGTCGGTGATGCCGACCGCGGGCTGGCCGTCGGCTTTGGCGGTGGCAATGACGTCGGGGATCCGGGCGGCGCCGTCCAGCATCGAGAACTCGGTGTGCAGATGCAGGTGCACGAACGAGCTCCCCAAGGCGCCGCAACCCCCTCTTCCCGACCTGGCCGCTCGCGGCCACGTCCCACAGGGGTGTGGATGACCCTGTGGAGAATCACATTGGTGTAACTCTCACCATAGAGGGGACGTCGCCGCCGGGCAAGCCTCGAGGTGAGGAGCTCAGGCCCGGCCGCGACCCCCGAGGAGGGGCACGTACATCTCGTCGGGGGTGAGCGAGCCGTGCATGCCGAGCAGCTTGGTCTCCATCGGCAGCGTGGGGTCGACGAAGGCGACCGGCTCACGGGCGGCGAGCACGACGTCGCCCACCCGGCCGCCGATCGGCCCCTCGGGCGCAGGCCCGATCCAGCCCTCGGCGAAAAGCTCCTCGCGCGTGAGCACCCACGCCCGGTCACTCACGCTCTCGCGTGCGGCGGCGGCGAGCTCCTTCGCCGCTCCCGGCTTCGCGTAGAGGTACCGGAAGCGAGCCTCGCCCGCGTACATCGCGATCATCGGGGCGAGGTCGCCCAGATCGACCCACCCGCCCCTGTCGACGTGGACCTGCCCGTGGTCCGATGTGACAAGCAGCGCCGTGGAGTCCGGCAGCGCATCGCGCAGCTCGCCGACGAGCCGGTCGGCGGCGCGGAGCTCGGCGACGTAGAACGAGTCGTGCAGGCCGAACTCGTGCGCGACGGTGTCGACGCTCGGGTAGTAGCCGTACACGAAGCGCTCCCCGTCGCGAACGAGACGCCGGCAGTGCTCGACGAGCGTCGACACCGCGTTCCACCCGACGAAGCGCGCGCCGCGCAGCTGCGCGTCGGTGAAGCCCGAGTGGCGGAACTCGCTGCGCGTCACGACCGGCACCTCCCTGCCCAGGAACGCGGTGTGGCGCTGCATGTCGAACGGGTCCGGCGGGCGGTGGTTGCCCGTGGTCTGCCAGCGCAGGATGTTGAGCACCTCGCCGTCGACGCGCATCCGGAAGCCCACGAGGCCGTGCTGCGAGGGGGCGAGGCCGGTGGCGAGTGACGTGAGGGCGCTGGCGGTGGTCGACGGCGCGACCGTCGTGATCGGGCCACCCTCGAGCCCGTCGAGCTCCGGCAGCAGGCTGCGGTGCGCCTCGACCGCCTGCCAGCCGAGCCCGTCCAGAAGGAGGAGGACGACCGCGTCGGCGCCTTCGACGCTGCGAGGCATGGCCGGGGCCGGGTGACCACCGAGCAGCGCCGGGATCACGCTCGTGATCGCATCGCCGCCGTAGTCCGGCCGCACGGGGTCCATGGCTCGAATCTATGCGGCACCAGGCGCACCGGTGGGGCTCTCCGACGCGCGACCATGGGGGCGTGAAGGTCTCGACCAGGGGCGACTATGCGGCTCGTGCCCTCCTGTCGCTCGCCTTGCACGGGAAGGACCGGCCCACTTCGGTCAAGGAGATCGCCGAGCGGACGAGCCTGCCCCAGCCCTACCTCGAGCAGATCCTCCTGGCGGTGAAGGGAGCAGGGCTCGTCAGGTCGAAGCGCGGCGTCGGCGGCGGGTACGTGCTCGCCCGCGCCCCGGAGGACATCACGCTGGCCGAGATCGTCGCCGCCGTCGACGGGCCGCTCACGACAGTGATGGGCGAGCACGACCACTGCGAAGGCCACTGCATCCTGCAGGAGGTCTGGGTCTGTGTCTCCGAGGAGATGGGCCACCTCCTCGCGGGCTTCACGCTCGCCCAGCTCGTCGAGCGGACACGCGTCGGCCACCCCGACGCCGCTGCGAAGTCGTCAGCCTGAGGTCGCGCCGAGCGAGTCGAGCAGCGACGCGAGCTCGGGCGGGAGCGGGTCCTCGAAGCTGAGTCGCTGCCCGGTCGTGGGGTGGTCGAGGGCGAGCTGGTGTGCGTGCAGGAACGGACGGCCGGGGCGGAGCGACGGGCGATCGCCGCGGTAGGCGGCGTCGCCGACGACGGCATGCCCGACCGCGCTGAGGTGGACACGCAGCTGGTGCGTGCGCCCCGTCTCGAGACGGCATTCGACGAGGCTCACCGCGGGCGTACCGTACTCGCTGCGCACCTCGTAGCCGGTCCGCGCCGCCCGGCCCTCGTCGCGGATCGCCATGCGGGTGCGCCGGGTCGGTGATCGGCCGATCGGCGCGTCAATGACCCCCCGAGGCGAATCGAAGCGGCCCCAGACGAGTGCGAGGTAACGACGGTCGATGTCGCGCCGGGCGAGCGCGGCGACGAGCACGTCGTACGCGGGCGCGGAGCGGGCGACGAGCATGAGCCCGCTCGTGTCGCGGTCGAGGCGATGCACGATGCCGGGACGGGCCGGATCGCCCACGTCGGACAGCTCCGGAAATCGCTGCAGGAGGCCGTTGACGAGCGTGCCGCCCGGACGCCCGGCGCCCGGGTGCACGACGAGCCCGGCCGGCTTGCTCACGACGACGAGGTCGTCGTCGGCGAAGCGGACGTCGACCGGGACGGGCTCGGGGCCGGGTAGCTGATCGGGTGCCGGCTCCGAGAGCAGCTCCACGAGCGCTCCGGTCTCGAGGCGGTGGCTCTTCGCGACGGGCTGCCCCCCGACGAGCACGGCGCCCTCGTCGATGAGGCGGGTGACCTCGGCGCGACTCCAGCCGGTGAGGAGGGCGAGCGCCCGGTCGAGCCGCTCCCCCGCCAACGTCGCCGGCACGGCAAGCTCGCTCACGCGGCCCGGCTCAATCGGGTTCCCGGCGTTCGTCGCGGTCGCGCCATCCCCAGAGCAGGAGGAGCACCGCCCCGATGGTGACCGCCGAGTCCGCGACGTTGAAGCTCGGGAACGCGCCGATGCGGACGAAGTCGACGACCTCGCCGCGCAGGAAACCCGGCGCGCGGAACAGCCGGTCGGTGAGGTTGCCCAACGCCCCGCCGAGCACGAGCGAGAGCGCCACGACCATGACCGGGTCCTTCGCACGTTGCGCGACGCGCACGAGGACGATCGCGACGATGGCCGCGAGCACCGCCAGCAGCGGCGTGAACCCGGTCAGGATGCTGAACGCGCCGCCGGGATTGCGGCTCAGCCGCAGCTCGACGCGGTCGCCGATGATCGAGAGGGGCCCGTCGGCGAGGGATTCGACCACCCAGGCCTTCGTGATCTGGTCGAGGAGGACGACGCCGACGACGAGCCCGAGGATAAGGAGCGGTCGGCGCGTCGACGGGGTGGAACCGGGCTCGGAATGAGCGCGCCCGCTAGCGGCGTCGTTCGGCACGAGCCTTGCAGTCAACACACTCCTCGGCGTACGGGATGGCCTCCAGGCGCTCGACCGAGAGACGGCGCCCGGCGGGCACGCACACGCCGTACGTCCCGGCGTCCATGCGCTTCACGGCCCGGTCGATCGCGTCGACGATCTGGCGCGCCGACGCCGACAGCATCAGGTCGCGCTCTCGTTCCACGTTGACCGTGTCGCCCTCACCCGACTCCTCGTCGAACTGCGTGTCGCCCGGGTCGCGCTCCTGCGCGAGCTCCTCGGCTTCGTGCTGGAGCTCTTCGGCCTGTCGGAGCTGCTGGTCGCGCTCGTCGATGAGCTTCTGCCGGAGCCGCTTCAGCGTCCGCTCCGAGAGATTCGGCTTGGCCGGCATGACCTCCCAGCCCGACAGCGGGCAGATCACCGAGCCCGGCTTGCGCGGCGGCACCTTCTTGACCGGCAGCTGCGGCGGCGGGGCCTTCTTCGGGGCTGGCGCCGCCTTGGCGGGGGTGGCCGTCGCCGTCGCCTTCGCCTTCTTCGCCGGGGGCGCCTTCTTCTTGACCGGCGCGGACTTGGCGGGCTTCGCCGCCTTCCCCGTCTTGCCCTTCGCCTTCGCCTTGCCCGCGGGTCGCTTCGCCGCCGTCGCCTTCTTGGGTGCCGGGGCCTTGCTCTTCTTGGCGGTCGGCCGCTTCGCCGGCGGCTTCTTGGCCGCCTTCGCCGTCTTCGCGCCCTTCTTCGCCACCTTCTTTGGCACCGCCTTCGCCGGCTTCTTCGCCGCCGACTTCTTCCCGGCGCCCTTTTTGGCCGCGCTCCGAGCAGGGGCGGCCTTCCTCGATGCAGCGGTCTTCTGTGGTGTTGCCATCACGAGCTCCCAGCTGGGAGATGGGCGGCGGCGCTCCCGCCGGCGCGCCGGGGAGCGCAGGATAGTAGGGGCAAACACCGTTCCCTGACCACGACATTCCGCGCCGTGCTGCGACGGCGCCCATGAGCGCGGCGGTGGCGGCTTTGCCGCCTATCGCCGCAAAGCCGGAGCCTGCGACGGCGCCCATGAGCGCGGCGGTGGCGGCTTTGCCGCCTATCGCCGCAAAGCCGGAGCCTGCGACGGCGCCCATGAGCGCGGCGGTGGCGGCTTTGCCGCCCATCGCCGCAAAGCCGGAGCCTGCGACGGCGCCCATGAGAACTACACGGGGCGGTGGCGCGGCTCCCCGACCCTCGCGTCGGCCTCGACGAGCGCCTGGCGCAGGCGCGCCTCGACGTCGTCGGCGTCGATCCCGATCACGCGGAACCGCTTGAGCCGCGACCGCTCCCCGGAGACGAGCTCGACGTCTCGCTCCTTCACGCCGAGCGCAGCCGCGATGAGCGCGACCGCAGCCGCGTTCGCCCTCCCGTCGACGGGTGGCGCGGCGACCCGCAGCTTCAGCGAATCCCCGTGACGGCCGACGACCGAGCTGCGCCCCGCGCCCGGTTGGACATGCACCCGCAGCACCACCGCGTCGCGTTCGACGTCGTAGAGGTCGGAGGAGCGCGTCACGACCGGTCCTTTCGGAAGGCGGGCACGCAAGAGGCTCCTTGTACTGCGTTGCCGACCGCTTCCGCGCCGGAGCTTGCGACGGCGACAGGAGAAAGAGTGGCGTTCACGCCCGTACCTTCCGCGCTCGACCTCGTCGAGCTCGAGACGCGCGTGCTCGAACGCTGGCGCGCGCAGGACGCGTTCCACGAGAGCCTCCGCCGGCGCGAAGGCGCGCCCGAGTGGGTGTTCTACGAAGGGCCGCCCACCGCGAACGCGCGGCCGGGAATCCACCACGTGTGGGCCCGCGCGTTCAAGGACCTGTACCCGCGCTTTCATACGATGCGGGGACGGTACGTAGCGAGAAAAGGCGGGTGGGATTGCCACGGCCTGCCGGTCGAGGTCGAGGTCGAGAAGGCGCTCGGCATCAAGAACAAGCACGAGATCGAGGACTTCGGCATCGAGGCGTTCAACCAGCGGTGCCGCGAGTCCGTGCAGCGCTACGTCGAGGACTGGTCGGCCTTGACAGCTCGCATCGGGATGTGGATCGACACTGCGGATGCCTACTGGACGCTCAACAACGAATACATCGAGAGCGTCTGGTGGGTGATCCGCCAGATGTGGGATCGCGACCTCGTCTACGAGGGGTTCAAAGTCGTGCCGTACTGCGGTCGCTGCGGGACCGCGTTGTCGAGCCACGAGCTGGGCCAGCCGGGCGCGTACCAGGACGTGACGGAGCCGTCGGTGTACGTCCGCTTCCCCGTGATCGGCGCCGACTTCGACCTTCTCGTTTGGACGACCACGCCGTGGACGCTGGTCTCGAACGTCGCCGCCGCCGTCGGGCCGGAGATCGAGTACGTGCGCGTGAAGGCGCCCGACGGCGGGCGTGACCTCGTCCTCGCCGCGACGCGCGCTGCGGACGTGCTGGGTGACGACGTCGAGGTCGTCGAGGCCGTGCCCGTGTCCGACCTCGCCGGCCTGCGCTACGAGCGACCGTTCGACTACCTGCCGATCGATCCCGGCGCCAACCGCGTCGTCGTCGCGGACTTCGTCACGATCGAGGAAGGCTCGGGGATCGTCCACCTTGCGCCCGCGTTCGGTGAAATCGACCGCGAGGTGGCCGAGCAGGAGCAGCTGCCCATGCTCAACCCCGTCGGCGCCGACGCGCGCTTCGACACGTCCGTTTCCCAGCTCGCGGGTCAGTTCGTCAAGGACGCCGACCCCGCGCTCATCGATGTCCTGACGGCCGCGGGGCGGATCGTGTCGATCGTCGACTACGCGCACGCATATCCCCACTGCTGGCGGTGCGGGACACCGCTCATCTACTGGGCCAAGCCGACGTGGTTCGCGCGCACGTCCGAGCACAAGGACGCTCTGCTCCGCGAGAACGAGACAATCGGCTGGCACCCCGACTACATCAAGCACGGTCGCTTCGGCGACTGGCTCGAGAACAACGTGGACTGGGCGCTGTCTCGCGATCGCTTCTGGGGCACGCCTCTGCCCGTCTGGCGATGCCGCGATTGCAAGGCCGACACGTGCGTGGGGTCGGTGGCGGAGCTCGGCGAGCTCGCGGGGCGGGACCTCTCCGATCTCGACTTGCACCGGCCGTTCGTCGATGACATCACGATCTCTTGTCCCGAGTGCTCGGGGCGCGCGCAACGGGTCGAGCCGGTGCTCGACGCGTGGTTCGACTCCGGGTCCATGCCGTCGGCGCAGTTCCACTATCCGTTCGAGAACCAGGCACTCTTCGAACGTCGCTTCCCCGCCGATTTCATCGCCGAGGCGATCGACCAGACGCGCGGCTGGTTCTACTCGTTGCTCGCCGTCAACGCGCTCGTGTTCGATCGGGCTTCGTATCGCAATGTCGTGTGCCTCGCGCTGATCGTTGCCGGGGACGGCCAGAAGATGTCGAAGTCCCGCGGGAACGTGATCGACCCGTGGGAGATCCTCGACACCCGCGGCGCGGACGCGCTGCGCTGGTACTTCTTCTCTTCGGGGTCACCGTGGACGACGCGCCGCGTGTCGGATACCGGTATCGACGAGTCGACGAGTCGGTTCCTGATCACGCTCTGGAACGCGTACTCGTTCTTTGTCACGTACGCGAGCCTCGACGGATGGGCACCCGATCAGGCGGGACGTGTCGAGCACGTCCTTGACCGGTGGATTCGCTCCCGCCTGCATCGAACGGTGGGAGACGTCACCGACGCGCTCGAGGACTTCGATGCGCTGCGAGGCGCGCAGGCGCTCGACCGTTTCGTGGACGATCTGTCGAACTGGTACGTGCGCCGGTCACGCCCCCGGTTCTGGAAGGACTCCGATCCCGCCGCGCATGGCGTGTTGTACGAGAGCTTGCTGACCGTGGCGAAGCTCCTGGCGCCGTTCTGTCCCTTCACCACCGACGAGATGCACCGGAACCTCAGCGGGCGCGACGAGTCCGTGCATCTCGCCGACTGGCCCACCATGGATGTCCCCGCGCTCGACGACGAGCTCGAGGCCGAGATGGCCGAGGCGCGGCACGTGGTGTCGCTGGGGTTGGCGGCTCGGAGCGAGGCGCACCTGAAGGTCCGGACACCGCTCCGCCGCGCGCTGGTCCTGCTCCCCGAAGGCCGGCGCCTCGGCGACGCGGTCACGGAAGAAGTCAAGGTCGCGCTGAACGTGCAGGGGGTGGAGCTCATCACCGGGCTGGAGGGGCTGGTCGACTACGTCGTGGTACCGAACTTCCGCAAGCTCGGTCCGCGCGTGGGCAAGCTCATGCCCGAGATCCAGTCGGCCCTGCGGTCGGTGGACGGTGCCACGGTCCAGGCCGCGTTCGACGCGGACGGCCACTATCGGATAGAGCTCGGCGACGGCAACACCGTCGACGTCGGTCCCGACGAGGTCGAGGTGCGGGCGACGTCACACGCCGAGCTTGCCCTCGCCCGGGACGGTGCCTACGCCGTTGCGCTCGACACCACGCTCGACGACGCCCTTCGGCGCGACGGTCTCGCGCGCGAGCTGGCTCGGAAGCTCAACGACCTGCGCAAGGCGTCGGGATTCGAGATCAGCGACCGTGTGCGCGTGACACTGTGGGCCGGCGACCAGTTGGCCGACACGGCGCGGCACCACGAGCGTTGGATCGCCGACGAGGTGCTTGCCGCGGCGTGGGAAGTTACGACGGGTGACGCGCCAGATACCGGCGTCACGCAGCTCGATGTCGACGGATCCCCGGCGTCGGTTCGATTGGAGAAGGTCGACCGGTCCGACTGAAGCCAGACAGACTCAGCGGCGGCGGCGGAACCCCCGCTTGCGTGGCTCGGGGTTGTCGTCGTCGTAGACGTCGTCGTCCTCCTCGTCCCGCGGCCCGAGCGGCGCATCGTCGCGCACCGCCTCACGCAGCGTGGCGAAGAACGCGTCGTCGTCGAGCACTTCCGGCTCGAGGGGCTCGTCGGCGGGTACGAAGTCCGCGAGCCCGGGTGCGTTGCCGACCTGCGGCTTCGGCACCTGCTCGTCCGCCGTGGGGTCGGCGGCGGGCCAGCTCGGCTCGGACTCCGGGGACGGAGCCGGTCGCGACGGCTCTGCCGGCGGCGCCGGGAACGGGTCCACCGCGCCGATCTCGGCGGTGGGCATGGACTGCGGCGGGGGCGCCGCGTTGGACGGCGACGCGTTCGGTGACGGTGCCGCCGACCGGCCCGAGTTCGCGATCGCCTCGCGCGGCGGCGGGACGTTCACGTCGTGCAGCTTCGGACGCTGGCCCTGCGGGCCGGTGAACTTGCCGAGCGAATCGAGCTCGGTCTCGATCGCCTTCCGAAGCCGGCTGCGATATTCGCGCTCGTACTTCTCCAGCGCCTCGACGTCGGCGTTCAGGGTGTCACGCCGCGACGAGAGGTCCTGGACTTCGCTCTCGAGCCGCTGCCGTTCGTTCTCCGCGATCCGACGCGAGGTCTCCTCGGCTTCGGTTACGAGGTTGTGGGCCTTGGTCTCGGACTCCTCGCGGATCGTGCGCGCGCGTTCCTGCGCCTCTGCGATCGCCTCGTCGGCCGTCTTCTGCGCGAGCACGAGGGTGCGCTGCAGCATCTCCTCGGTCTCGCGGCTCTTGCCCGCACTTCCCTCCGCGCTCGACAGGCGCTCGGTGAGCTGTCGCACGCGTTCGGTGAGGCCCTCGACGGTGGAAGCGGCGCGTTCGAGCAACTCGTCGACGTCGTCTCGGTGATAGCCGCGGAACCCTTCTCGGATGTCGGTGTCCCGCAGCTCACGGGGAGTCACATCCATGGAAAACCATGGTATCGAGATACCCGCCCGAAGTGTGAAACCCCCCGCGGCACCCCGCGACCCGGGATGTCTACAGGGCGCAGACGATGCCCTGGACGATGAACAGCACGAAGAAGACGACCATGAAGGAGAGGTCGAACATCCCCACCGGCGGGATGATGCTCCGGAACGGCCGCAGCACCGGCTCGGTGAGATCGGAGAGGAGACCCGCGATCGACGTCATCGGGCTGCCGGGACGCACGGGGAACCACGAGAGGATGGCGCGCGCCGCGAGCACGACCAGGTAGATGCGAAGAACCCAGCAGACGAGTTGCACGGCGGTCAGGCCCGATACAGGCCCGCGCCTGCAACCGCTCCTTGTCCTCCTCCGAGACCTCGACACTCGTCGGGGTCAAGAGGAACACCTGGTCGTCGACTTTCCGCATCGTGCCGCCCACCGCGTACGCCAGCCCGCTCGAGAAGTCGATCAGGCGACGCTGGAGGTCGCGGTCGAGGCCGCGGAGGTTCAGCACGACGGCCTGGTTGGCCTTCAGGTGATCGCCGAGCTCCTGCGCGTCGTTGAACCCGCTCGGCTCGACGACGTGCACCGGAGACGACGTCTGTTGTCGCACGACCGCCGGCCTTGGCGTCACGAGCGACGACGCCTCGTCGCGCGGGACGGGCCGTACCAGGGCCGATTCGCTGCGCGGGACCGGCGGCGGCTCGACCGCCTCGTGCAGCTGGTCGTCGTGCAAAGGCCGGACGTCGGGCCGGTCGCGCGGGACACGGGCAGGCGCGCGTTCACGTCCCGGCGCCGCGCCGTTGTCGTCGTCGTCGTAGTCGTACTCGTCGTATTCCGCGTCGAAGTCGAACTCATCATCGTCCTGGAGACCCAGGTACACCATCGCTCGACGCCACATAGAAGCCACGGGCTCGACTACCTCCCCGTGCGCGAATCCTACCGTCGCCCCCCGGCGCGATCGCGGCAACCACGTCGGCCGCCTCGGCACGCCGCCGGGGCCGGATCAGCGCCTCGCGCCGAAGATCGCCCGACCGATCCGGACCATCGTCGCGCCCTCTTCCACTGCGATCTCGTAGTCGTCGGTCATGCCCATGGACAGGTGGTGGACGCCGAGCTCGCCGCCCAACTCGCGGAGCGCGGCGAACCACCGGCGGGGATCGTCGCCCTCGGGTGGAATCGTCATGAGGCCCTCGACGCGCAGGCCCGACTCCCGGAGCACGTCGGCGAGCAGGCCGGCGTCGGCCGGTGCGCACCCACCCTTCTGGGGCTCGTCTGCCAGGTTCACCTCGACGAGCACCTGCGCCCCGGGGGCGTGACGGGCGATCGCGGCGCCGAGCGCCTCACGGTCGACCGACTGCCACCACGTGACCCTCCCGGCGAGGCTCCGCACCTTGTTGCGCTGCAGGCGCCCGAGGAAGTGCCAGCAGACGGCGGCCTGCGTCGACGGCGCCGTCGCCCCGAGGATGTCGGCCTTGGCGAGGAGCTCCTGGGCGCGGTTCTCTCCCACGTCCGTCACGCCGAGCGCGATTGCCTCGGCGACCCGCTCGGCGGGCACGGTCTTCGTGGCCGCGACGAGGCGCACCGCATCCGGCTCTCGCCCGGCGCGGCGCGCGGCGCCGGCAATGCGGGATCGGACCTCGGTGATCGCGGCGGCGACGTCGCTCATGCGCTGCGCGTCACGATCATCGCCTGACGGCCCGTGACGCCGTCGCGGCGATGCGAGAAGTGGTCGGCCGACGCGTACGTGCAGACGTCCACGTCGGTGTGGTCGTCCACGCCCGCCGATTCCAGCGCGACGCCGACGCCGGCGCGCAGGTCGAGTGCGGGTGCACCGTCTTCGGTGCGGCCGGCAACCGCCGGGCCCAGGCGGCGCGTCACTTGCTCGAGCTCGTCGGCGCCGAACTCGTAGTGCTCCGTTGAGATGCATGGGCCCACGACCGCACGCACCGGCATCCCACCCCGCTCGCGCACGATCCGCACGGCGGCGTCAACCACGCCCGCGAGCAGTCCCCGCCACCCGCAGTGCACGGCAGCTACTGCCCCGCCGGCGACGAGCGCGATCGGTGCGCAATCCGCCGCCAGCACGACGAGGGAGATGTCGGTTCCGATGGTGACGAGCGCGTCGGCGTCGCCGCCACCGCCCGGCGCGTCGACGTCGACGACGCGCGCGCCGTGCACCTGCCGGACCCACGCCCACCCGCCCGTGTCGGGGGCGTCGCCCAACTCGTGCGCGACCCGGCGACGGTTCTCGGTGACGGCCGCCGGATCGTCGCCGGTGGCGAATCCAAGGTTGGCGGTGTCGTAGGGCGCGACCGAGACGCCGCCGTGCCGATCCGTGAACGTGACACGCGCCCCGTCGATCTCGAGCGCGATGAAGCCCAAGCTCGCCTGCGGCCTACTTCAGGAACTCGGGGACGTCGAAGTCGTCGTCGTCGAAGTCGAGATCGTTGTCGTTCCCGAGCGCCGCCTCTTCTTCCTCGAGGCCGAGCGGCTGCGCGGCGCAGATCCCCGCCGCGCCGGCGGTTTCGCTCGCCTTCGTACCGGTCGAAGCCGGCGGCGATCACGGTGATGCGCACCTCGTCGCCCAACGCGTCGTCGATGACGGCGCCGAAGATGATGTTGGCGTCCGGGTGCGCCGACTGGCACATGATCTCGGCCGCCTCGTTGACCTCGAACAGCCCGAGGTCCGACGGTCCGGAGACGTTGAGCAGGAGGCCGCGAGCCCCCTCGATGCTCGCCTCGAGCAACGGGCTCGACATCGCGGCCCGGGCGGCGCTGATCGCCCTTCCTTCACCCGACGAGTACCCGATGCCCATGAGCGCGGTGCCGGCGTCCTTCATGATCATCCGCACGTCGGCGAAGTCGGTGTTGATCAGCCCGGGCGTGGTGATCAGGTCGGCGATTCCCTGCACGCCCTGGAGCAGCACCTCGTCGCACATCTTGAACGCGTTCAGCATCGAGGTGTGCTCGTCGGACAGCTGGAGCAGCCGGTCGTTCGGGATCACGATGAGCGTGTCGAGCTTGCCCTTGAGCCACTCGACACCGTTCTCGGCCTGGATCGCGCGGCGGCGGCCCTCGAACTGGAACGGCCGGGTGACGATGCCGACGGTGAGCGCGCCGACGCTGCGGGCGATCTCGGCGATGATCGGGCGCGCCGCCGGTGCCGGTGCCACCGCCCTCGCCCGCGGTGATGAAGATGAGGTCGGCGCCCTTGAGCACCTCCTCGATCTCGTCGCGGTGCTCCTCGGCGGCCTCCTTGCCCACCTCGGGGTCGGACCCCGCACCGAGACCACGGGTGCGCTCGCGGCCGACGTCGAGCTTGACGTCGGCGTCGCTCATGAGCAAGCGCCTGCGCGTCGGTGTTGACGGCGATGAACTCCACGCCCTTCAGCCCGGCATCGATCATCCGGTTGATGGCGTTGCAGCCGCCGCCACCGATGCCGAGGACCTTGATCACGGCGAGGTAGTTCTGGACGTCGTGGAGCATGGCGGCCTCTTTGTTCTTCGCTACGCGTGTCGGACGCTTCTGATCTCCGGCTTCGCGTGCCGAGGCCCGCCCACGGCCCCACCGGGGGTTCGGAGCATTCTCGCAGGTCACGACGGCCCGGAGAAAACCCTTGCTGCTCGGTCACGAGGTCGAGAGTTATGTCAACCTGTGGGACTCGGCGAACGTACTGACACCAACCCCACGGGCAACGACCGCGGCTCAGCCGGAGACGGGCGCACCGGGAACGCGCACGTCGACGTACCGCGGGGTGCTGTCCGCGTTCGAAGCCAGCACGGCCAGCGCGGCGCGGCCCTTCTCGGCGACCCGCAGCGGCAACCCGAGGCGCACTTCGGGCCCGTCCCGCACCCCCAGCATGACCGCGCCGCCGTCCACGACGATGCGCACGATGCGCAGACCCAGCTCGGGCGGCAGTTGTGCGAGCACCCGGGGGACGGCAGTGGGCGCGACCTCGCGTCCGGGCGCCGGGACCGCGCGCAACCCGGTGATCTCCGGGAGCTCGGCCGGCGGCTCGGAGGCATCGGCAAGCACGCGCCCGCCGCCGTCGACGACCGCCACCCGGTCCGGGGCGCGACGCATCCAGGCCGCCGGACGGCGCTCGGTCACGCGAATGCGACGCTCGCCCCCGAGGCTCCGCTCGACGCGGGCTTTCTCGACCCACGGGACTCGTTCGACGTCGTGCTCGACCGCGCCGATGTCGACGAACACGATCGCCTCGCCGCGGTGCACACCGGCGGCGCTCCGGACCTCGGCTGCGGTCGCCTGTTGTGCACCCGTGACCCGATGCGCTCGACGTCGAGGAGGGGCGAATGGATGACGAACCACCCTGCGACGAGCACCAGCCCCAGCGCGGTGAGCACGATCATCCACCGGAGCCGCCGGCGACCCTGCGCCCGAAGCACCTCGACGCGCCGGTCGCGGATGCGCGGGTCGATCGCCTTCCGAGCTGCCGGTGCCCGCTTCTTCGCCGGTTGCCGGGCGGGCGCCTTCGTGCTCACGTCTCCTCCTCTTCCGTGTCGTCGCCGACGACGTGGAGCTCGGGCACGAGCTCGACGCCGTTGGCCTTCACCACCCGTCGCTGCACCTCGGCGACGAGATCGAGCACGTCACGGGCGGTGGCGCCGGCTTCGGCCTGGAAGAAGTTGGCGTGCTTGTCCGACACGACCGCCCCGCCCACGCGCAGACCCTTGAGCCCGGCGGCCTCGATGAGCCGGCCTGCGCAGTCGCCGGGCGGGTTGCGGAACACCCAGCCGGCGTTCTGGCCGCCGGGCTGGTGCTCGCGTCGCCATCGCACGATCTCGGCGACCCGCGCCTCGCAAGCAGCGGGATCGTCCCGGGTCGCAGTGAACTCGGCCGCGGTGACGACCTCGCTCGGCCGGAGGTTCGAGTGGCGGTAGCCGAGGTCGAGGTCGACCACGTCACGGGCGCTCGCGGTGGGATCGCCACCCCCGTCGAGGAGGTCGAGCACCCACGCGCGCCGCAGGACCTCGACGGTCTCGCGGCCGTGCCCGCCCGCGTTCATCCGCACCGCCCCGCCGACCGAGCCCGGGATCCCGACGTAGAACTCCAAGCCCGCCAGCCCTCCGGCCGCCGCCTTGCGGGCGAGCACGGGCAGCGGCACGGCGCCGCCGGCCCGGACGAGCGATACCTCCTGGCCCGCCGCGGGCGGGACGTCGATCGCCTCGAACTCGCCTTCGAGCACGACGACCAATCCGGAGAACCCCGCGTCCGTCATGAGCAGGTTCGAGCCCCGACCGACCACGAGGAGGCGCGGCCGGTGCTGTCGCGCGACTTCCGCCACCGTTGTGAGCGCGTCGACGTCCTTGGCGCGCACGAGCACTGCGACGGGGCCGCCGACGCGATAGGTGCTGAGCTCGGCGAAGGACGCGCCCTCGCTCGTCGCGTCGGGCGAATCGCTCGCGCAGGTCGCCGGCGAGCGATGGCGAGGTCGACGGACGCGGTCACGATGCGGCCCGCGTCAGCCATTCGTCGGACACCGTGGTCAGGTCGCCGGCGCCGAGGGTGAGCACCACGTCGCCGGGGCGGGCCAGCTGCAGCGCGTGCTGGACGACGTCGGTGCGCCGCGGCAGGTAGACGACCGGCAGCGAGGGGTGGGCGTCGAGCACCGCCCCGAGCATGAGCCGACCGGACACACCGGGCTGCGGTGTCTCGCCCGCGGCGTACACGTCGGTGAGCACGACCTGGTCGGCGTCGGTGAACGCGTCGGCGAAGTCGCGCCACAGACGGGCGGTCCGCGAGTAGCGGTGAGGCTGGAACACGACGATCACGCGAGCCCAGCCGCCCTCACGGGCCGCGCCGATCATCGCGGAGACCTCACCCGGGAGGTGGGCGTAGTCGTCGACGAGCGTGATCCCGTCGATCTCGCCCCGGAACTGGAACCGGCGGGCGACGCCGCCGAAGCCGCGCAGGGCGTCGACCGCAGCCTCGAACGGAACGCCGAGCTCGAGCGCCAGCGCGGTGGCGCCCGTCGCGTTGGCGGCGTTGTGGCGCCCGGGAACGGGCAGATCGATGGTGCCGACGCGCGCCCGTTCTGGTGGACCGCGAAGCGACTCCCCCTCCGATCGCCTTCGTACGAGGCGATGCGGTAGTCGCACCCTCGGCCAAGCCGTACGTGACGGCGCCCGGGGTGGGCGGCGGCGAGCCGTCGTGCGATCGGGTCGTCGGCGCACGCGACGCGCACGCCGGGGATACCGGCGAAGAACTCCTCGAACGCGGCGCTGAGACCAGCGAAGCCGCCGTAGTGGTCGAGGTGGTCGGGCTCGATGTTGGTGACGATGCCGGCATCGGGGGCGAGCTCGAGGAACGTGCCGTCGCTCTCGTCCGCCTCGACGACGAGCCACTCGCCCTCGTCGTACGCGGCGTTGGTGCCGACCTCGTTGAGATCGCCCCCGATGATGAAGCTCGGCCGCCAACCCGCGGCCCGCAAGCATCAGCGCCAGCATCGACGACGTCGTCGTCTTGCCGTGACTGCCGGCGACGGCGACGGTCCGGTGCGTCGCGGCCAGCGCGCGGAGTGCGTCGGCACGTCGCAGCACGGGGAGGCCGCGCTCGACGGCGGCGCGCACCTCGGCGTTCGAGTCTGGGATTGCCGTCGAGACGACCACCGCGTCGACGTCGGGCGGGACGTTCTCGGCGCGGTGGCCCACCTCAGCTTCGACGCCGAGCAGCCGGAGCCGTTCGAGCCCCCGCGACTCCTTGAGGTCGGAACCGGTGACGAGGTGGCCCATGCGGGCGAGCACGGTGGCGATCGCGCTCATGCCCGCTCCGCCGATCCCGATGATGTGGACGCGCCGAGGTGCGGTGAGGTCGAGCTCGCGCGGCGTGTCACTCCCGTCCACGTGCCACCTCCTCGACGAGGTCCGCGAAGCGGGCGGCGGCGTCCGGGCGTCCGAGCGCGCGGGCGTGGGCGGACATTGCCTCGAGCCGTCCCGGGTCGGCGAGCAGCCCGCGCAGCTCCGAATCGAGGCGGGGAGCGTCGCATTCGGCGTCGGGGACCACGACCGCAGCTCCTGCGTCGACGAAGGCCTCGGCATTGCGGGTCTGATGATCCCCCGGAGCGCCCGGCAGCGGCACCAGCACGGCGGGGATACCGGCAGCGGCCAACTCGGCCACGGTGATGGCGCCGGCCCGGCACACCGCGAGCGTCGTGCGCGAGTACAGCCGCTCCATGTGCTCTTCGTAGTCGACGAGCTCGTATTGCAGCGCATCGGTGGGGCGACGCGTCGTCGCCAGGCGCGCCGCGCACGCCTCGTGGTTGCGGACGCCCGTCACGTGGTGCACACGGACGTCGGTGCGATCGCGCCACCGGTCGTACAGGCCCAGGGCGGCGTCGTTGAGCCGGCCCGCGCCCAGGCTGCCCCCGAACACGGTGATGAGCGGGTGCGCCGGGTCCGGGCTTCGGTGCACCGCCACGATCTCCTCACGCACCGGGTTGCCCGTGAGCATCGCGCCCCGGAGCGGGGTCCCGGGCAGCGACACCGCGGCGCGGGCGCCGAGACGGACGGCGACCCGGTTGGAGAGGCCCGGGGCCGCGTTCTGCTCGTGCACGACGGTAGGAACGCGTCGCAGACGCGCCGCCACGAGGGTCGGCAGTGAGGCGTACCCCCCGACGCCGACCACGACGGAAGGCCGGGTCGTCCGCACGATGCGGCACGCGCGCGCGAACGCAGTCACGGTGTCCCAGGCGGCGCGTAGGTTCGCGACCGTGAGGCGTCGCTGGAGGCCGCGTCCGGGCAGCAGTTCGATCGCATATCCGGCTGCGGGGACGATGCGTGCTTCGAGCCCGCGACGTGCCCCGACGAACTGGATCGCGTCCCACGGCTCGCCCCGCGCCGACGAGCGCATCGGCCAGCGCGAGCGCCGGGTACACGTGCCCACCGGTACCGCCGCCGGTGATCACGGCGAAGACCTCGCCATCCGGATCCGCAGCTCGCGTCACGGCGCCTGGCGGGCGACGTTGCCGAGCACTCCGGATGCGACCATCGTGAACACGAGCGCCGACCCGCCGAACGACACGAACGGCAGCGCAATCCCCGACACCGGCAGCAGGCCGATGACGGCGCCGATGTTGATCGCGGCCTGGCCGACCACCCACGCGGTCACGCCGGCGGCCAGCAGCATCCCGAAGCGGTCGGGCGCGGCCAACGCGGTGCGGGTCCCGATGACGGCGAACGCGACGAACAAGCCCACGACGAGCATGCAGCCGAGCAAACCGAGCTCCTCGCCGATGATCGCGAAGATGAAGTCGGTGTGCGCGTTCGGCAGGAACAGCCACTTGGCCCGGCCCTGCGCCGAGCCCGACGCCGGTCCAGCCGCCGCTGCCGAGCGCGATCAGCGACTGGGTGATCTGGTAGCCGGTGTTCGACGCGTCGGCCGACGGGTTCAGGAACGCGAAGACGCGCGCCCGCCGGTACGGCTCCGCGATCGCCACCATCGCACCCGCGACGACCGCGGCCCCGCCGACCAGGGTGAGGTACCGGGCGCGGACGCCACCGGCCACGAGCACGGCGCCGACGATGAGCGCGAGCACCATCGTCGAGTCGAGGTCGGGCTCGAGCACGACGAGCGCGCAGATCACGGCGAGCACGATCAGGACCGGTCGGAGTACGCCGCCAGTCGCGCAGGTCCTTGGCCCGGCGGGCGAGGAGGTCGGCGCTGAAGACGAGCAGCGCGAGCTTGGCGATCTCGCTCGGCTGGAACCGAGCAGGTCGCCACCCAGCCACCGTCGAGACCCGCCCACCGAGATGCCGATGCCGGGGACCAGCACGAGGAAGCAGCAGGACGACGCTGACGACGAGCAGCGGCAGCACGCAGCCGGCGCCATGCGTGGTAGTCGATCCGCGCGGCGAGCATGAACGCCACGCTGCCGACGGCGATCCAGGCCACTTGGCGCTCGAAGAAGTACCAGGCCGACCCGTAGTCGGTCAGCGACGACGACCGACGACGCCGACAGCACCATGACGATGCCGATGACGTTCAGGACGCCGACCGCCGCGACCAGCAGCAGGTAGTTCGGCGGGCGGGCGGCGCCCGCGACGACCAACGCCGCCGGAGCGCGCCCAGCGTCGCCGTCGCGGTCGCCGCCGTCATGCGACACCTCGTTCGCTCAGGCGCTCCACCTCACGGGCGAAATCGTCGCCGCGCTCCGCGTAGCTCCGTACCAGTCGAACGACGCGCACGCCGGCGAGAGCAGCACGACGTCTCCGGGTCGGGCCTGCCCGGCCGCGGCGGCGACGGCCTCGCCGCATCGATGCGGCCTGCATGACCGGCGACCGAGTCCGCGAACGTGCGCTCCACCTCGGTTGCGGATTCGCCGATCGCGACGACGGCGCGCAGGCCGCGGCGCGAGCGGTCGCAGCACCGACAGGTCGAGGTCCTTGTTGAGGCCACCGGCGATCAGCACGACCTTCCCGTCGTCTCGTCGAACGCCGCGACCGCGGCGAGGGTCGCGTGCGGGTTCGTGGCCTTCGAGTCGTCGAAGTACCGCACGCCACCATTCTTCGCCGATGCGCGCGACGCGGTGGGGGAGCCTCGGGAACTCGCGCAGCGCGCGTTCGACGCGCTCGCGCGTCGCGCCGACGTCGATCGCGGCCGCGGCGGCCGCGAGCGCGTTGGCGCGGTCGTGGCGAGCAGCGCTGACCGGGAGGTCGTCGACGTCCGCGAAGGGCATCCCCGTCGGCGTCGACGAGCAGGCCGCCGCTCGTTCGGACCATGCCGGGCCGCGACGTCGATCGAGAACCCGACACGTGTCGCGCCGGCGCGGTGGCGGCCAAGCGCGCGCGACCTCGGCGTCGTCGGCGTTCAACACGAGCAGGTCGTCGGTCGCGCTGGTGCGCGAAGACCCGCGCCTTGGCGTCCGCGTACCGTCGAACGAGCCGTGCCAGTCGAGATGGTCGTGCGCGAGGTTCAACAGAGGGCGACCCTCGGGCGGAAGCGCCTCGGCGTGAAGCTGAGCTGGAACGACGACAGCTCCGCGACCACGACGGCGGCGTCGGTCTCGACCGCGTCGAGCAGCGGGCGCCCGATGTTCCCCGCCGCGACCGCGCTCGATGCCGGAGTCGTCGAGCATGGCGGTGATCAGCGTGGTGACCGTGGTCTTCCCGTTGGTGCCCGTGACGCCGACCAGCGATCTGCCCGCGGGCCTCGGCCCGCTCGGCCGCGAGCTCCACCTCGGGCCGCACGTCGACGCCGAGGTCGCGCGCCGACGGCGAACACCGGGTGGTCCGCGCGGCACGCCCGGGCTGGGCACGACGATGTCGGCCGCGCGCACGGCTCGGCGAGCGCCGCCGGCTCGGGCCGCTCGACGACCTCGACCCCGGCCGCGACGCGCGGTCGCGCACGCGTTCGCGGTACGCGTCCTCGCCCGCGGGCCGGTCCTCGACCACGAGCACGTCGTCGCCGACGGCGCGCGGTGGCGGACGACCGCCTCGCCGGTCACGCCCAGGCCGAGCACGAGGCACGCGGCCATCAGTCGATGACCCCGGGGATGCGGATGAAGTCGGCGTAGAAGAGCCCGAGCCCGAGCGCGACGAAGACCCGGCGAACAGCCAGAACCGCACGATCACGGTGAACTCGGGCCACCCGCCCACCTCGAAGTGGTGGTGGATGGGCGCCATGCGCAGCACCCGCCGGTGGAAGCCCCGGAACGCGACGATCTGGGCGATGACGCTCGTCGTCTCGAGCACGAACAGCCCACCGAGGATCGGCAGGAGCAGGTCGGTGTTGCTCAGGAGCGCGAGCCCGCCCATGGCGCCGCCGATGCGCGAGCGAGCCGGTGTCACCCATGAAGACGCGCGCGGGCGCGGCGTTCCACCACAGGAACCCGGCGCACGCGCCGGCATCGCCGCCGCCACCACCGACAGGTCGAGCGCGTTGGCGGCGTAGCCCCGGGGGCGGTCGCCATCGCCAGTGTACCCGTACACGCCCGGGTGGCGGAACTGCCAGAACGTGATGATCACGAACGCCGCGAACACGAGCGTCGGCGGCGCCGGCGGCGAGGCCGTCCATGCCGTCGGTGATGTTCACCGCGTTCGACGTTCCCGTGACGATGAGGACCGCCCAGATGGACCCAGAACGTGCCGAGGTCGAGGTCGAGCAGGCGCGTGAACGACAGGTGCGTCGAAGTGTCGACGTAGCAGAGCGCCAGGAGCGCGAAGCCGCTGCCCACGAGCAGCTGCCCGCCCATCTTCCCCCGCTTGCGCAGGCCGAGGTTCCGGTCCCTTGCGCACACCGAGGTAGTCGTCGACGAAGCCGACGACGGCGAGGGCGACGATGAGGACCATCATCGTCATCCCGGCGCGCGCGAACTTGATCTGCTCGTGCGCAGGTGCGCGACCAGGTATCCGACGAGCGTGGCGCACGACGATGGCGATGCCACCCATCGTCGGCGTGCCCGCCTTCGCCATGTGCGGGTGCGCGAACGGCCCGTCGTCGCGGATCTGCTGGCCGATCCCCCGCGCCTGCAGCACGCGGATGAGGAAGGGCGTGCCGAACCGCCACGAGGAACGCGGCCCCTGCCGCCAGCAGGAGCGCGATCATGCACCGACCACCGCGGTGAGCGCCTCCGCGACCCGTTCGAGTCCGACCGCCCGGCTCGCCTTGATCAGCACGGCGTCCCCGGGCGGGCCGAACCCGCGACGCGCCACGACGGCGGCGTCGGCGTCCGCCGACCTCGATCACCTCGCGCGCCCGGCGCCGGCCAGGCGGGCGCCGTCGGCGATCGCTGGCCGCGCCATCGCCGACTGCGATCACGACGTCGACGTCCCACGTCGACGGCAAGCGCGCCCGACCTTCTGGTGCTCGGCACGTCGGCTTCGGTCGCCGAGCTCGAGCATCTCACCCAGCACGGCGATCCGTCGCTTGTCGGCCGCGAGGTACCGGAACGAGCGCAGCGCCGCCGCCATCGACGTGGGGCTGGCGTTGTACGCGTCGTTGACGACCGTGATGCCGCCGTCGGTGCGGGTCACGTCCATCCGCCATGCCGCCGTCTGGGCACGCGCCAGCCCGTCGGCGACGCGCGTCGAGGGGCGCACCCAGTTCCAGGGCGACGGCGGCCGCCATGGCCGCGTTCACGGCTTGCCGTTCGCCCCGCATCGAGAGGCACACGGGCGTCGAGCCCCACGGCGTCAGGAGCTTGAAGCGGGGACGCAGCTCGTCGTCGAGGACGACGTCGACGGCGCGGATGGTCGCCCCGGGCACGTCGCCGACGCCGACCGTGACCACGCGTGCGCGTGCGTCCGCGCCGCCAGTGCGGGTGTGAACTCGTCGCCGGCGTCGAGGACAGCGAGTACCGTGGCGGTCGAGCGCCTCGAGCAGCTCGCCCTTCGACCTGCGCGATGCCCTCCCGGCCGCCGAGAAGCCCGGCGTGGGCCATGCCGACGTGCGTGATCACACCCACCTGGGGTTCGGCGATCGCGCACAGCTCGGTGATGTTGCCGGCGAATCGGGCACCCATCTCGATCACGACGACCTCGGTGTCGTCGCGCGCTTCCAGCAGCGTCAGCGGGACGCCGGCCTCGTTGTTGAACGACGCCGGGCTCGCGTGCACGCGATGCGTCGGAGTGAGCGCCGCCGCCAGGAGATCCTTCGTCGTGGTCTTGCCCGCCGAGCCCGTGATGCCGATGACGGTCGCGGCGGCGAGCCGGCTGCGGGCGAAACGTCCCAACGATGCCAGCGCGGCCAGCGAGTCGCGCGACGTGGACGGCGGCACACCCTTCGGGGACCTCGTCCGGCGGTCGAGTGACAACTGCGATCGTCGCACCGCGCGCCGCACGCATCGGCGACGAAGTCGTTGCCGTCGCGGTCGCCTTGCAACGCGATGAAGCAGCCGCCCGCCGCGAGGCGGCGTGTGTCGATCGTGAAGCGTGCGGCGGCGGCGGTCGCAGTCCCGATCAGGTCGCCGTCGGTCGCTTCGCGACGTCCTTCGCCTTCAGGCTCCATTCGAGCGCCTCCAGCTCCTCGTGCGCGACGACGCGGTCGTCGAAGGGCACGGTCCGCTCCCCGATGGTCTGACCGGTCTCGTGACCCTTGCCCGCGATCACGACTACGTCGCCCGGTTTCGCCTCTCGCATCGCGTCGCGGATCGCGGCGCGCCGGTCGAGCTCGACGACGAAGCGCGCCGGCCCGTCGCGCAGCCCGTCGAGAACCGCGCCGGCGATCTGCTCGGGTTCCTCCGAGCGTGGGTTGTCCGACGTGACCACGACGACGTCGGCGCCGCCGGCCGCGGCACGACCCATCGCAGGGCGCTTCTGGCGATCGCGGTCCCCGCCGGCACCCGAACACGAGCACTACCCGGCCGCGCGGCACGAGCCGCCGAGCCGTCTCGAGCACGCGCTCGAGCCCGTCGGGCGTGTGCGCGTAGTCGACGAGGACCGTGAACGGCTGATCAGGGCCGAGCAGGACGCGCTCGAGGCGGCCCGGGATCGCGAGCGGCGCCTGGAGCCCGGCCACGATGGCGTCGAAGGGCAGGTCGGACGCGAGCGCGGTGGCCGCGGCTGCCAGCGCGTTGCTCACGTTGAACCGGCCGAGCAGCGGCGACGTCACAACTGCGCGGGCGCCCGTCCGGCGCGTGGCCACGACGAAGCGGGTACCCGAGCCACTCAACTCCATGTCCTCGGCGACGTCGTCGGCCTCGCGCTCCGCCGCTCGTCGGACTCGGCGAACGTGACCACGGGCAGCCCGGCGTCGTTCGCGCGGCGGGCGATCTCGAGCCCGCTGCGGTCGTCGACGTTCACCGCCGCCGCCGCGGTTCGGGTCGGGTCGAACAGGCGCGCCTTGGCCTCGAAGTACGACGCCATCGAGCCGTGGTAGTCGAGGTGGTCCTGGCTCAGGTTCGTAAAGCACGCGGCAGCGAACCACGTCCCGTCGACGCGGTGTTGCTCGAGGGCGTGCGACGAGACCTCGAGCGCCGCTGTGCGCACGTCCTCGTCGCGCATTCGGGCGAGGATCGCCTGGAGATCGTCGGCCTCAGGGGTGGTTCTCTCCAGCGGGCATGGGCGCGCCGTCGATGCGCGCGCCGACCGTCCCGATGACGCCCACACGCTGCCCCGCCGGCGCGGGCGATCGCCTCGAGCACGTACGTGACGGTGGTCTTGCCGTTCGTCCCGGTCACTCCGAGGCAGCGGAGGCGCCGGGACGGATGGTCGTAGAACGCAGCGGCCGCGGGGCCGAGCGCGGCGCGGACGCCGGCGACCCGGGCCTGCGCGACGGGGAGGTCGAGCTCGCGTTCGACGAGCAACGCGACCGCGCCCGCGTCGACGGCCGCGCCCGCGTGAAGGTGGCCGTCGGTCACCGCACCCGGGATGCACGCGAAGCAGCTCCCGCGCACGGCGCGGCGACTGTCATGTGTGATTGCACTCACTTCGACGCCCCAGTCCCCCACCCACCCCAGAACGTCGATTCCGCCGAGGAGCTCGTGCAGGCGCACGGGCCGTCCTCCCGCTGCTTCATGGGGAAGAGGTCAGGGTATAGGGCGGGACGGCGGAGTCGCCGTTCGCGGCGGGCGGCGGCGCCGGTGCGCTGTTCGGGAGGACCCGCTCGAGGCGCAGCGCGTACTCCATGATGCGGGAGAAGATGGGCGCCGCCACTTGTCCGCCGAAGTAGTTGCTCTGAGGCTCGTCGAGCACCACGATCGCGGAGAGCCGCGGCGACTCCGCGGGCGCGAAGCCCGCGAACGATGCGACGTACTTGTAGGGCGGCTTGTCGTACGGGGGCTTGCGCGCCGTGCCGGTCTTGCCCGCCACGTCGTAGCCGGGGATCTGGGCCTTCGTGCCGGTGCCGTTGGCCACGACGTCCTTGAGCATCGTTCGCATCGTGGCGGCCGTCGGAGGCGAGACGACCTGTCGCGTCTCAGGCATCGGCTCGTCATGGCGTGACCCGTCGTCGCCGACGGTGGCCGCCACGAGGCGCGGCGGGCGGGTCGCGCCGCCGTTCGCAATGGTCGTGTAGACGTCGAGCATCTGCATCGCGGTGACGGCGAGCCCGTTGCCGATCGGCATCGACGCCAGGCTGGTGTCGCTGTACTGCGACAACGGGAGCACGAGACCGTTCGCCTCCCCGGGGAAACCGAGCCCGGTGGGCTGGCCGAAGCCGAAGGCGCGCAGATAGGCGTCGAAGCGTTCCTTCCCGAGCTTCCGTGCGATCTGGATCGTCCCGACGTTGGACGACAGGCGCACGATGTCCCGGACCGGCATCGACGAGGGGTGCGATGCCTCGTCCTTGTATTCGGTGCCGCCGACGTTCAGCTGGCCGGGGGTCTGGAAGGTCGAGTCCGCGCCGGCCACGCCGTCCTCCAGCGCGCCGGCCACCGTGATCACCTTGTTCGTCGAGCCCGGCTCGTACACGTCGACCACCGGCCGGTTGCGCTGGTCGGCGAGCGCCGGGCGCGCCGGATGGCCAGGCCCCGCGCCCTCCACGTTCGCCATCGCGAGGACGTTCCCGGTGGCAACGTCGGTCACGATCGCCATGCCTCCCTTCGCGTCGGCGTTGCCGACTTCCTCGGTGAGCACCTGCTCGGCTTCGTACTGGAGCCCCTGGTCGATGGTGAGCACGAGGTCGCCGCCGCGCTCGGACTGCGCGACCTGGCGCTGACCGCCCGGGAGCTGCCGGCCCTGCGGGTCGAGCTCGACCTGGAGCTCCCCGCGCTTCCCGGCCAAGCGGCCGTTGTACTGGGCCTCGAGCCCGCCGAGCCCGCTGTTGTCGGTCCCGACGAAGCCGAGGACCGGGGCGGCGAGCGCGCCGTCCGGGTAGAAGCGCTTCGACTCGGGGACGAAGTCGACGCCCGGGAGGGCCAGCGCCTTCACCTTCGTCGCGGTCGCGCCGTCGACCTTGCGGGCGACGTAGACGAATCCCTTGTCGCCCTGCGACAGGCGCACGCGCAACGACTCCTCGTCGGCACCAACGAGCGGCGCGAGCTGAGCTGCGTAGGCAGCGGGGTCTTTCACGACGCGCGGGTCGGCCCACACCGTCTGCTGGGGCACGGACGCGGCGAGGTCGTGGCCGTTCCGATCGAACACGCTGCCGCGCTCGGCGGCGAGCTGCACCTTGCGGACCCGCTGGTCGAGACCGAGCTGCGCGTAGCGCTCCCGTCCGAGCGCCTGGAGGTCGACCAGGCGCGCGCCCACGGCCAGGAACACGAGGACCAGCGCGGCGAGGATTGCGATCAGGCGGCGACGAGTCGCCGCCCGGCCGCGGTCGCCAGGTGCGCAGCTTCGCCTGGCGCTGACGGCGCCGGGCCCGGTGGCGCGCGAACTGGACCTGCGCGGCGTGGTGCGTGATGCGTGCGACGCGCCGGAGGAACGGGCCCACCACCGGCCGTCGCGGCGGTCGAGGGGGTGGCGATCGGCGGACCGGTTGGGGACGGGGGGCGCGTCGTCCGGGTTGGACCCGCCCCCGCGTCGGCCGCGCTCTGCGTCGAGCGGGGCTCGGCGTGCGCGTGCGACCCTCCGTGCGGGTGCGCGGGCGCGGGCGGGCGCGCACGGCGCCGGCCGCGGTCCCGAGCCTGGTGAGCCCGCCCCGGACCTCTCGCCGGCGTGCGCCGGCCCTGCCCGCGTCACGGCTGGGTGCCAAGGTGGGGTTTCACCTTCTTCCACCCCTCCTGCAAGGTCGTGGACGGTTGGTCCGGCGCCGGGGTGGAGGGGGACGCGTCGGGCACCGTGAGATAGGTGGGCACGTCGCCGGCGCGCACCATGCCCAGGGCGGTGGCCCGGTACACGACGGCCGCCGGCGAAGACTGCTGCGCGTATTGCAAGCGCAGCTGCTGGTATTGCTCGCGCGCGGCCGCGGTCTGGCGCTCGAGGCGGTCCAGCTCGAGCTGGCCCTGCGCAAGCTGCACGTGGAAGGCCACGGCGGCGAACAGCGCGACGACGACCAGCGCGCCGAGGAGCCAGGCGACGAGCCGAACTCGGCGGTTCTGAGCACGGGCCGCGTTATCGACGACGCGCAAGCGCGGCCGCCGTGCGTTCGACGGGGCCCGATGCGCGGCCGGCCGCGCGACGCGCGGCGTCGTTGGCGTACGCCGCGCGGCCGGACGCGTTCGGAGTGCGGTGGCCGAGCTGCTCATGACTCTCGGACCTTCTCGGCCGCGCGGAGACGCGCGCTGGCCGACCGCGGGTTCTCGGCGACCTCATCGGCGTCGGGCCTGCGAGGTCGGCGCGTGAGGAGGCGCACCAGCGGGTTCCGCGGTCTCGTCACGGGCATACCGGGGGGCTCGGGGTCGTCGCGACCGGCCCAGGCGGCGAAGCGCCGCTTCACCAGGCGGTCCTCGAGGGAGTGGTACGAGACGACGAGGATGCGCCCGCCCGGCGTGAGCAGGTGCACCGACTCGTCGAGGCCGGCGGCGAGGTTCGGCAGCTCGCGGTTGACCTCCATGCGGATTGCCTGGAACGTCCGGCGCGCCGGATGGCGCCCGCGCCGCCGCGCCGGCGCCGGGATGCCGGCTCGGACCGCATCCACCAGCTCGCCGGTGGTGCGCAACGGCCGGGCGGCGACGATGGCGCGGGCGATCCGTCGCGCGAATCGCTCTTCGCCGTTCCCGGCGATGACCGCGGCGAGGTCGTCCTCGGCGTAGGTGTTCACGACCTCCGCCGCCGTGAGCTGCTGGGCGCTGTCCATGCGCATGTCGAGCGGCGCGTCGGACCAATAGGAGAAGCCGCGCTCGCTCCGGTCGAGCTGCGGGCTGCTCACGCCCAAGTCGAACAAGATCCCCACGATGTTCCCCTCGCGTTCAGTGCTCACGATCTCGGCAAGGGCCTCGAACCCGCCTCGCACGACTCGGGCGCGCGGCCCGAATCCCGCCAGGGCGTCCCGGGCCGCCGTCACGGCGTCCGGGTCACGGTCGATGCCGAGGACGCGCACGTCGTCCCTGGCCTCCAGCACGAGGCGGGCGTGCCCGCCGCCGCCGACCGTCGCATCGACGATCAACCCGGGCGGGACCGGGGCCAGGAGCTCGACGACCTCCCGGCCCATCACCGGCTGATGTTCGAACTCCGACACCGCGACCTCTCGTGCGCTCCCGGGCCTGCCACCAGCCCCCCGGACAACGACAGCCGCTCGGTTGTCTCCCCGAATCGACTCGGTTGGAAAGCGGGCGGAGTAGGGGCTCTCAACCGTGTCGCCCAGGGGGCTGGTGGCAGGCCCGTGAGGACCTCACCTTCGATTGTCAACTGCTCTGTGCTCGTGCCTTGCCTGCGCCTTCGTCAGATCCCGAAGTCGGGCAGCTCGTCGGATTCGTTGAGGCTGTGCTCACCCTCCCGATCACGCTCCGACCAGCGGCGCCCGTCCCAGATCTCGACCCGGGAGAAGACCCCGGCCACCACGACGTCCCGATCGAGGCCCGCGTACTCCCGCAGGTGCTGCGGGATCGCGATGCGGCCCTGCTTGTCCGGGCGTGACCTCGGCGGTGCCGGCGAAGAACGACCGGGCGGCGTCGAGCTCCCGCCGACCTCGCTTCGAGGCCTCTCGCACCCGGTCTGCCACCTCGCTGAACTCCTGCGCCGCGTACACGGAGAGGCAACCGCCCCTCCCCTTGGTCACGTAGGCGCCGCCCGACAGCTGGTCGCGGTACTTCGAGGGCAGGATCACCCGCCCCTTGGCGTCCAGGGAGTGCTGGTACTCCCCGAGGAACATCTGGCTCCCTCGCCCGTCGGTCGTCGCCCCAAGGACGGCGAATCGCTCCCCCGTCCTCCACTTCGCGCCACCATACGCCCCGATCCCCCACAGGTCAACCCTTTGGCCCCCACCGGGCCCCCGGGAGCCACTCGTTCACCGGGTCTCACCCGTGGTGCGGGCCCCGCACCGCCGGCCCGTCCGGCGGCCGGCACCGCTGATCCGGCCGAGCCCCGGCTTCCCTCGCTCGCTTCGCTCGCTCGGGTCGGGTCTTCGACCTGGGTCTCGGCCGGGCGGGCCGGACTGCCGGCGGACGGGCCGTCCGTGCGTCGCCCCACTGCTTCCCCACGCACGGCACGCGTCGTGCTCGAGCGGGCGCGACGAGTCGAGAGGTGGAGCGGGCTAGCCGGCGCTACGTGGAGGACGCCGTGGCGAAGGGTTCAGCGAGAAGAGCTAGGTGTATTGACCAGGCAGGTTGTTGACGGTGTCCATGGGTGCCTGGCCTCCGAGGGCGGTGTGGGCGCGGTGATGGTTGTAGAGGTGCAGCCAGCGGTCAAGGGTTCGCATTCGTTCGGCTTCGGATCGGTAGATGCGGATGTAGCCCCATTCGTCGAGCAGCGTCCGGTTGAAGCGTTCGACTTTGCCGTTGGTTTGGGGCCGGTAGGCGCGGGTGCGGGTGTGGCGGATGCCGAGGTGCGTGCAGAGCTCGCCCCAGGCGTGGCTGCGGTATCCGGTGCCATTGTCGGTGAGCACACGTTCGACCGCGATGCCGTGCTCGGTGAACCAGGTGTGGGCTCGAACCAAGAAGCTGGTGCAGGTGGCGCGGTTCTCGGCGTCGAGGATCTCGGAGTACGCGACTCGGCTGTGCGCGTCGACCGCGGAGTGGATGTAGGCGTAGCCGAGCCCCCGTTTGGCGACGCTGCCGGTGCGGGCTTCGCGGCCCACCATCCGGTGACCACCACCGGGTGGGATGCGACCGAGCTTCTTGACATCGATGTGGACGAGCTCCCCTGGTCGGCTCGTCTCGATGTGGCGGATGACTCGTCCAGTCGGTCGATCGAACCACCGCAGCCGGTTGAGACCCAAACGCACCAACACTCGATGCACCGTCGACGCCGCGATCGCCAGGATGCCGGCGATACGCGCCGGACCGAGTTTGCGACCTCGACGCAGCACTTCAATGCGCCGCTCGAGCTGCCGCGAGGTCTGGTGGGGGCAGCGGCGCGGCCGGCTCGAGCGGTCTTCGAGACCAACCCAGCCGAGACGACGGAACCGGGCCCACCACTTGTAGGCCGTGGCTCGCGAGATCCCCATCTCCGCCGCGACATGTGCCACCGGGCGTCCTTGCTGGATCCGTTCGATCAGCGTGTGTCGACCAAGCGGTGTCAACCGAGCATTACGGTGCACAAGAGCCTCCCAGGGTCGGGTGAGTGTGCGTGACAGCTCCACCCTCCCTCGGAGGCTCTTCTCATTGGCGGACCACCGACGTGTCAACAACGTCCGTGGTCAATACAGCTAGGCGACGACTCTGTCGCCGTTGCCGTTGGGGAGGTAGGGCTCCCACAGGGGGTCGATGGAGCCGACGGTGGCGGTCAGCCAGAGGGACGCGTGTGGGGCACGGGGGTGGCGGCGGAGGGACAGGCCGCACTCCTGGGGTAGGCGATCCTCTTTGCGCGCGTTGCAGGCGCGGCAGGAGGCGACGACGTTGTCCCAGGTGTGCTCACCGCCCCGGGAGCGGGGCACGACGTGGTCGATGTTCTCGGCGCCGTGGTTGCAGTACTGGCAGCGGTGGCGGTCGCGGGCGAAGACGGCACGCCGCGAGAGCGGGACCCGGTTGCGGAACGGCACCCGCACAAAGTGCACGAGGCGGATCACGGAAGGAATGGGGAGAGCGGCGCGCTCGGAGTGGAGCTCACCCCCGTTGCGGGCGATGATCTCGGCCTTGTCCTTGAGCACGAGGACGACCGCCCTGCGCATCGGCACGACGCAGAGCGGCTCGAAGCTGGCGTTGAGCAGCAGCGCTCTCCCCAAGCGTTCGAGACCTCCTTCTCCGGCTCTCGCCGTGCGGCGGCAGTCTACCGGCGCGTCCCGCGTCGAAGACGCGTCATCTGACGGCACCACTCGAGATACGTGATCACGTCGTGAGGCTCGGGCTCGTGGTCCCGGCCGTACTGCGTCTCGAGGCGGTGACAGAGATAGTCGCGGTGCGGGACGGGCAGGAACGGCGGGTGGCGCCACCAGCGCGGGCGGGCGAGCCTTTCCGCCTGCGCGACCGCGGTCGGCCACAGCGACGGATGGCGCGCCAGCGCGAGCGCAGCGCCGGTCCAGAAGCGAGGGCCGCCCGTCATCGTCTGATTGTGCCGGGCCGGGCCCGGCTGTCGGTGCCCACCCTTTAGGCTGAGCGCCGTGCAGACGGCACCGGCTCCGCGCCACACGTCGTTCGGAGCCCTGTTCGACGCCCTCCTCGCCAACGTCGAGCGGGTGATCCAGGGCAAGCCGGAGCCGGTGCGCCTCGCGCTCGTGTGCCTGTTCGCCGAAGGGCACCTGCTCATCGAAGACGTACCCGGCGTCGGCAAGACGTCGATGGCGAAGGCGCTCGCCCGGTCGATCGACGGGACGTGGAGCAGGATCCAGTTCACACCCGACCTACTACCGTCCGACGTGACGGGCGTGTCGGTGTGGAACCGGCTCGCCAACGAGTTCGAGTTCCGCCCCGGCGGCGTGTTCGCCGACGTCGTCCTCGCCGACGAGATCAACCGCGCCTCGCCCAAGACCCAGTCCGCGTTGCTCGAAGCCATGGAAGAGCGCCAGGTCACCGTGGACACCCAGACCTACGGCCTCCCGCGCCCGTTCATGGTGATCGCGACCCAGAACCCGATCGAGCTGGAAGGCACCTATCCCTTGCCCGAGGCGCAGCTCGACCGGTTCCTCATGCGGATCCAGATGGGCTACCCGAGCCACGACGCCGAGCGCGCCATCCTCGACACCCACGGCAGCCATGCCAGCGTCGAGGAGCTCGCGCCCGTGACCTCGGCAGCCGAGGTCGTCGCCGCCGCTCGCGCCGTCGCCGATATTCACGTCGCCGACAACCTCAAGGCGTACATCGTCGACCTCGTCACCGCGACTCGGCAGCATCGCGACCTCGCGCTCGGCGTGAGCCCCCGGGGCGCGCTCGCGCTCCAGCGCGCCGCCCGCGCGCTCGCCGCCAGCATCGGGCGCGACTACGTCGTCCCCGACGACATCAAACGCCTCGCCGTCGCCGTGCTCGAGCACAGGTTGCTCCTCGCTCCCGATGCGCAGCTGCGGGGCGCGGCGCCCGGCGACGTCGTACGGGAGCTGCTCGCCTCGGTGCCGGTGCCGGGCGCGACCGGCTGACGTCGATGCGCCCGTCGCCCCGCGTCCTCACCCGCCGGGGCTGGAGCCTGGCCGGGGCCGCGCTCGGGTTGGCCGTCGCCGGGCGCCTGCTCGGCACGGTCGAGCTCTGGATCCTCACGACGGGCATCGCGCTCCTGCTGATCACGAGCATGGTGTGGGCACGGTCGCGCCGCTACGAGCTCGTCGCCCGGCGCGCGGTCCGGCCGGCGCGTCTGTACGTCGGCGGCGACGGACGCGTCGACCTCACGCTCGCGAACCACTCTGAACGAGCGGCACCGCTTCTGACCGTCACCGACGTCTTCGACGACGGTCACCGCGCCGCCCGCTTCGTGCTGCCACCGCTCCCACCCGGCGAGACGGCGACGGCCGCCTACCGCCTGCCCACCAACCGCCGGGGCCGGTTCCGGATCGGCCCGCTGGCGGTGTCGGCCTCGGACCCGTTCGGGCTCGCCCGACGCACGTGGACGGTCACGACACCCGCTGAAGTTCTCGTATGCCCCCGCGTGCACGACATCCTCGCCCCGCGCCAAGCGGGCGGTCGGCTCGTCGCGTCGATCGAGACGGCACACGCGCGTGCCCAGGCCGCCGACGGCGCGGACTTCCTCACGCTGCGCGAGTACGAAGTCGGCGACGACCTGCGCCGCGTGCATTGGCGCTCGACAGCACGCGTCGGGGATCTGATGATCCGCCAGGACGAGGCGCAGTGGCGCGCCCGTGCCATCGTCGTGCTCGACACCCGGCTCGACGCCCACGACGCCAAGTCGTTCGAGACCGCGATCGAGGCGACGGCCTCCGTCGTCGACCGTCTGACGAGGATGCGCCGTCGGGTCGAGGTGATCGCGAGCAACGGCCAGTCGCTCGGCGCGCCCACGGCACGCGCGGGATGGGCCGTGATGGATCGGCTCGCGACGATCGAACCCGGTGGTGAGAACCACCTGGCCGGTCTGCTGGCGTCGCTGCGGGCGCACCGGCGCGCCGCGCTGGTCGTGGCGGTCGTCGGGTCGCTGGGCGCAGTCGAGCTCGACACCCTCGGCGCGCTCACGGCGCACGGCACCGTGGTCATGGTCGCCACCCGCCCCGGCACGCAACCGCCGCCCGCGCTCGTCACGTGGTCGGGGCTCGTCGCGGTAGACGCGTCCCGGACACCGTTCCCGACAGCCTGGAATCAGGCAATGACCCGATGGCATCTCGCACCTCCTCCGCGCTCGCCGCGCTCGCACTCGCCGCGCTGAGCACCGCGGCCGTCCTGACCCTCGGACGCGTCTTCGCGTCGGGGCGGTTCGTGCTCCCCGCGGTCGGCGCGGTGCTGCTGGCGCACCTCCTCGGGTTCGTCGCGCGCACACGCGGCTGGTCCCTCATCGATGCGCTCTCCCTGTCGATGTCCGGGTTGGCCGTGTACCTGATCTGGTTCCAGGCGCCGCACACCACGCTCTACGGAATCCCGACCGCCGACACCTTCCGGGTCCTCGCCGACCGCCTGGGCGACGGCGTCTATGCGCTGCGCACCGCCGTCGTCCCCGCGCCGGCCACGAGCGGCGCGATCGTGCTCTCCGTCGTCGTCGTGTGGATCATGGCCGCGACCGCGGACGCGCTCGCGTTCTGGCACCGCGCCACGATCGGCGCCGTCGCTCCCGCGCTCGCACTGTTCGTGTGGGCGTCGACACTCGGGACCGATTCCCTGGCGACCCGGACGACCGCCGGCTTCCTCGTCGCGGCGCTGCTGTTCCTGCTGGTGCAGCAGCAGTCGCTCGTCGGACGGGGCCGCACGTCGTTCTCCGGCCGGAGCGTGCGAGCCAGGACGACCGTCATGACCCTCGGCGCCCTCGCCGGCGCCGTGGCCGTGGTGGGTGCCTTGGTGGTCGGCCCGGCGCTCCCCGGCGCTGACGCCGATCCGCTCATCGACGTGCGCGGCCTCGGGCCGAGCGACCGCAGCTACCGCGTCGAGCCCCCGCTGGCCCGCATCGGCGAGGACTTCGTGGGTCGCGGCCGGGTCGAGGTGTTCACGGTGCGCTCACCGCGCGAGGACTACTCGGCGCGTCGCGGCGCTGGACCGGTACGAGAGCACCAACGGTGGTGAGTGGACGCTCGCCGCCCAGGGCGACGACGAGGTGCAGGACGGGCTCCACGCGCCCGTCGATGGCAGCATGTTGCGCCAGGAGTTCCACATCACGGACCTCGCCGACCGCTGGCTCCCCGCCGCGTACGAGCCGGTGCAGGTCGAAGGGGGCGACGACCCGCTCGTCGTGAAGGCGTCGAGCACGCTGGTCTCGAACCGATCGGACGTGAAAGACCTCAGGTACACGGTCGGCTCGAGGCAGCCGCCCGGAACGCTCGACCCCCTCAACACCGCACAGGTCGACGGCACCAACGCGCCACTCCCGGCGAAGATGCGCGGCTACACGAGGCTCCCGGCCGACTTCCCCACCGACGTGCGAGACACGGCCCTTGCGGTCACCGCCGGCGCCGCCACCCCCTACGACCGCGCTCGCGCGTTGGAGCAGTTCTTCCTCGATCCGGCCCAGGGCTTCCACTACTCGCTCGACGTCGATCTCGGGCCCGACGCGCAGAGCCAGAACGCCATCAGACAGTTCCTGCAGAGCCGCACCGGCTTCTGCGTGCAGTTCGCGAGCAGCTTCACCGCCATGGCCCGCGCCGCCGGCCTGCCGGCACGCGTCGCGGTCGGCTACACGCCCGGCCGATACGACAGCATCTCCGGTCTCTACCGCGTCACGTCAGAAGACGCACACGCCTGGGGTGAGGTCTGGCTCGCGGGCGTCGGTTGGACGCGCTTCGAGCCCACCCCGGACAGCGACCTGCCCGGCGGCAGCAGGCTCCCGGGAGGCACGCGCGTGACGAAGCCATCGGCGCCCGCCACACCTACGCCGGCGACGAGCACGCCGGTTGGATCGGCGCCGACTACCAGCGCCGCCTCGGCTCCCCGCGGCACCGCGGAGGTCGACATCGACGCGCCGGCCGCAGGGGGCGGCCGGGGAGGATTCACGTTCGACTGGAGGATCGTGATGGCGCTGGGGGCCGGCGCGATCGTCGGCGCCGCCGGCGTCGCGGCGGCGATCGTCCTCGCCAAGCGCCGGCGCCGCGGTCGCCGTCGTGATGATCCCGATCCGGCGGCCGCGATCAGCGGGGCATGGGAGGAGGTGCTCGACCGGCTGGGCGAGGCCGGTATCGAGCGCCAGCCGGCGCGCACACCACTCGAGCTCGCCGAGATTGCGCCTCAGCGTGTCCCGGAGGCCGCCGGCGCGCCACTGCGGGACCTCGCGGAGAGTTACACCGCGGCACGGTACGGATCGGTGACGCCGGACGGCGAGATCGCGAAACAGGCGTGGCGTGACGCGAGCTCGGTCAGCGCTGCGTTGCGCGCCGGCGCGAGCGTCCGGGAGCGCTGGCGCCGCCGGCTCGACCCGACGCCCCTCCGCCGGTAGGAGGCGGGCTGCTCACGTCGGTCGCGTCGGCGACAGTCCTGCCGTCGCGCAGCCCGTCCACGAACTCCTCACGTTCGGCGTCGAACGCGCGCACCTCCGCCTCCACGTCGGCGGTGATCCGGTCGAGGCCGACGAAGAGGGCGAGCTGCCCGTGGCGCAGCGCCTCGAGGATCTGTGAGTCGTCGCGGCATGCCCATACGGTGTCGCCGTCGGTGACGAGCGACAGTGCCGCGACGTCATCGCCTGATTCGACGAGGTATTCGACGGCGCGGCGGATGCGAGCGAGCGCGATCCCGGCATCGAGGAGCGAGGCGACGACCCTGAGCGCGACGAGGTCCTGGAACGAGTACGGGTGCGCCCGGCCCGGGGGCGGGACGACCAGGCCGAGCCGCTCCCACGAGCTGAGCTGCGACAGCGAGCAGTCAGTCAGCTGGGCGGCCTGTGCGGCCGTGAATCCCACGGCGATGGCCGGGTCAGGACGGGTCGTCGCGACGCCAGCGCTCGCGCCAGCGGCGCCCGGCGTTGCCGAACACGTTCTTGAGCGTCCCGGTCCGCATCGAGCTGGTGAGGTTCTCGAGGCCGGCCTTCCCCAGCTTCCGGACGTTCCGCTCGATCACCAGCAGGCAGCCGAGCATGACCAGGAAGCCGACCACCCCGAGCAGCAGCACCCGGGTGAACGTGAAGAGAAGGAGGGCGAGGCCGGCCACGAAGCCGAAGACCGCCCACTTGATCGCCCGGGCCGAGTGCCGGTAGAGCGTGGTCTCGGAGACCTCTTGCACCAGGCGGGGATCGGTCTCGTTGAGATTGGCCTCGATCTCCTTGAGGATCCGCTGCTCGTCTTCCGAGAGGGGCATGCAATCGCCTCTTGCGCCTCAGCGTGTTCCGCCGATTGGGGTGCAGATCATTGTCGCGCGCGGTCCAACCCCCCTCAACGCGCCTTCGTTCCATGCTCATCCCGGCGATGGATCGCACCCGACCGGTCGACCTCCCGCGCCCGCCGATTGGTAGGCCCGGTCGACGAGCCGGTGCGCCGCGATCGCGATGTCGACGTCGGGATGGCCCCGGGCGCGGGCGCCGTCGTGGGCCAGCGCGTCGAGGAAGACCTTGCTCGGCTCGGCGTACTGCGCCAGCGGCTTGGCGAGCGCCTCGGCGACCTCGAACCGATCGATCCACGAGGGAGGCGGCGACTCGACCAGCTCTTCGCCGTTCCGGGTCTCGACGTGGAGGGGTCCCAGGTAGTCGTCGTCCGTCCAGAGCAGGGCGTCCTCGCAGAACACCTCCAACCGCCGGCGGGAACCGCGGGTGAGGATCTGGTGCCAGACGCTGACGATCGTCGCAGTCGACCCGTCCCCGAAACGGAAGGTGACCGTCGTCGAGTCGTCGATGCCGGGGTGCTCGAACATGGACGCGGTGTGCGCGGCGACTTCCTGGGGTTCGCCGGCTGCGGGGCCGAGCAACCAGCGGAGCACGTCGACATCGTGGATCGAGTGCTCGAGCAGCGTCCCGCCGCCGGCTTTGGTCACGTCGGCGCGCCACGACGACGCGTAGAAGCCCTGGATCGGGAAGTACTGGTCGTCCCGGAGCACGGTCGCGAGCGGACGCCCGTACCTGCCTTCGGCGACGAGCTCGGCCGCGGCCCGGAAGACGGGGGCGTGCCGCAGCACGAGCCCGACCTGGTGCGGGACGCGAGCGAGGACACCGGCGAGCTGCTCGGCCTCCGCCAGCGTCGGCGCGAGGGGCTTCTCGCAGAAGACGGCGCGGGATCGTTCCCCCGCCGCGCACACCGCCTCGAGGTGCGCAGCGGTCCAGGTGCATACCCACACGACGTCGACGTCGCCGAGCAGCTCGTCGAGCTGCTCGTAGGCACAGGCGTCGTGATGGCGGGCGAGGTCGGCGGCGCGTCCGTGGTCGGCGTCGAAGGTCCCCGCGACGCGCGGCGTCGACGAGGCCGGCGTCGGCGAGCTGGCGGAGCGCGAAGGAGTGCACCGTCCCGATGTGCCCGCATCCGACGATCCCGATGCGGATCACGCGCCGGCTCCGGGCTCGGGCTCGACGTGCGCGCCGCGGTCGAGCAGCGCGGCCGCGCCGACGGCGTCGTCGCCGAAACGCCGTCGCACCGCGTCCATCGAATCCTCGACGGCGCGGCGCCGCTGGTCGCCTCCTCGCGCCGCACCACCGTCGATGTCGAGCGGCAGCTGGTCATGGGCGACGCCGTCGCCGCGGGTCTCGACTGCGTGGAGCTGCTGCAACGCGACGCCGAGCAGCCGGATCCCGTCGCCGATGTCGACGGCGTCGAGCAGCGCACGGGCGACGGCGGCGATATCGGCCGCGAGGTTCGTCACCTCGGGCAACGTGCGCGACCTCGTGATCGTGCGGAAGTCCTTGTAACGCAGCTTGAGCTGAACGGTCCGGCCCGCCTGCCGGGCGTCGCGAAGCCGTTCGGCGACGCGCTCCGCCATCCGCAGCACCTCGCGCCCGAGCGTCTCACGGTCGGTGATGTCGCTCGGGAACGTCTCCTCGTGGCCGATCGACTTCACCACCCGTTCCGGTTCGACCGGGCGCTCGTCCCGGTTCCATGCCAGCGCGTGCAAGTGCCGACCGTGCGCGTCGCCGAGCGTGTGCACGAGCGTCTCCTCGGGGAGCGCAGCGAGGTCGCCGATCGTCCGCACGCCCAGCTGCGCCAGCCGGTCCGCCGTCTTCGGCCCGACGCCCCACAGCCTGCGCACTTCGAGCGGGTGGATGAAGTCGATCTCCGTACCGGCCTCGACGACGAGCATCCCGTCGGGCTTGGCGAGATCACTCGCGAGCTTGGCGACGAACTTGGTGCTCGCGACGCCGACCGATGCCACGAGCCCAGTCTCGGCGTTGATGCGGTGCCGCAGCGCGACGGCGATCTCGGGCGCGGAGCCGTGCAACCGCCGGGCGCCGCTCACGTCGAGGAACGCCTCGTCGAGCGCGAGCGGCTCGACCAGCGGCGTGACCTCGCGCAGGATGGCCATCACCGACCGGCTGGCGTCCCCGTAGGCGTCGAAGCGCGGCGGGAGGAACACCCCGCCCGGGCACGCTCGCCGGGCACGGCCCATGGGCATGGCCGAGTGGACGCCGTACCGGCGGGCCTCATAGCTGGCGGCGGCGACTACTCCTCGCCGCCCGAGCCCGCCGACGATCACCGGCCGGCCGCGCAGGGAGGGATCGGCGAGCTGCTCGACGGACGCGTAGAACGCGTCGAGGTCGAGGTGGAGGATGGTGAGGTCAGTCGCGGACGGCGTCATCGCGGTCCGTGCGCGTCACCTCGAGCTCGGCGCGCGCCGTGCCGCGGACCTCGTAGGAATAGCGGCGCGCGCTCTCGGGACCCCACTGCTCGGCGAGCCATTCGGCGATCGGCTCGCCCACCCACGGGTGGCAACGCTCGATCATCGAGACCGCGTCGGCGGCGGTGACGAACGCCGCCTCCACCACGATGCCGTCGGGGTCCGCCACCCGCACCTCACCCTCGTAGTCGACGGCGCGATGGACCTCGCACCGCATGACCCAGCCGAGATCGGGCGCCACCGCCTCGACCTCGTAGAGCGGCCCCTCCCACCCGGAGACCCGCAGTCCGGTCTCCTCTTCGACCTCGCGGGTCAGGCCGTCGAGCAGCGAGCCGTCGTGGGCGTCGATGACACCCCCCGGCGTGCTCCAGTCCTCGTACCCGCCGCGCCGTTGGTTGCGCACGAAGAGCAAGCGACCGTCTGATTCGACGAGGGCGCCGGCAACCAGCCATTCGCGCAGGGTCTCGCCCATGCCGTCAGTGTGGCACGCGCATGGTTGGCGAGCCGTCGACCGCCGTACGATCCCGGCGATGGACGACGAACCGACGAGCAATGGTGCGGGCGAGCCGGGTGAGCCCGGCGAATCACTCGTTCCCGCCGGGCTTCCGTCTCGTGGCGCGTACGTCCTCGCGTTCCTGAGCGTCGTGCTCGCCGGCGCGTTCGGCGGGATCATCGGGTACGGCCTCGTCGATCTCGGTTGCTCGGGCGACTGCGGGTTCGCCGTCGTCGCCGGGCTCGTGGTGGGGGCGCTTGCCGGCGCGGTGGGCGTCGGCATCGTCGCGGTGCTCGTGTTGCGCGCCATGGCGGAGTGGCAGCGCGGCGGGAAGCGCGCCCGGTAGCTCAACCGCCGAAGCTCAGGCGGCGGAAGCCTTCGGCGTAGGCGACGCCGGCTTCGCGCCCTGCCTCCTCGGCCCGGTCGCGCAGGAACTGGCGGAACCACTCGCCGGTCTCGGTGAGCTGACTGGCGTGGCAGAAGAGCGCGTCGATCTTGTGCTCGAGCGTGTCGCTGATGTCGATCCAGGAGTTCGGCTCCAACGTGCCCGAGAGGTACACGGCCTGGACGTGGTGCACGTCGAGCCCCTCGGCGAGGTGATCGGCGAAGTAGTGCGGGTTGCCGGCGGCGGGCGCGACGGCGTCGAGCGTCGCCCAGCCCGTGACGCGGTGGTCGTGGTGGTTGAAGTACCGGTCGCCGAAGAACACCGCCGTCGGGTCCGGGCACAGCACGACCTGGGGACGGAGCTCCCGCACGTACCGGGTGATCGCCGCACGCAGCTCCTGGTCGTCGGGCAGCTCACCGTCGTGGTAGCCGAGGTGATAATGCCCGGCGAAGCCCAGCAGCGCGGCGGCTTTCGCCGTCTCCTCCACCCGGAGGCGGGCCAGTTTGGCGAGGTCGGCGTCGGGGTCCTGGGTGCCCTTGTCGCCCCGGGTGGTGATGAGCACCGACACGTCGGCGCCGGCCTCGGCCCACGACGCAAGCGTCCCGCCGGCGGAGATCTCCGGGTCGTCGGGATGCGCGTAGACGGCCAGTGCGCTGGCCGGAATCTCCGCGTCGATCGGCATCCCGCATCCAGGGTAACGGGCGCTCATGCCCTCCGACGCGAAGCCGCTACCAGGTCAGCTCGAGAACCTGCCGCATGGTTGCCTCGAAGGTCTCGTCGTCCATCGTGGTGCGCGCGGCCAGCACCATGTCGGCGTCGGCGCCGACCGGCCAGCGCAGCTTGCCCTCGGTGCCTTCGACTGCGTCGGCGATCACTTGGGCGACGGGCTCGGCGCCCGAAGGTGTCTCGCCGCCGCGCAGCTTCTCGAACGCGATCGACCACTCGCGGTCGAGTTGGTCGTATGGCGGGTCGTCGAGGCCGAAGCGCGGTTCCTTGCCCTGGAACTCGGTCTCGAAGTAACCGGGCTCGACCAGGGCGACGCGGAGACCGAAGTGCCCGACCTCGTAGTGCAGCGCCTCGGAGACGGCTTCGAGCGCGTGCTTGGTCCCTGCGTACGCGCCACCGATCGGGCCGGTGACGAGCCCGGCGAGTGAGGTGACGTTGACGATGGTGCCACTCCCCCGCTCGCGCATCTGCGGCAGCACGGCCTGCATCATGCGCACCGCGCCGAGGACGTTCGTCTCGAACATCCGTCGGAACTCGTCGATGGGCACGCTCTCGATCGGGCCTTGGATGCCGAAGCCCGCGTTGTTCACCAACGCGTCCACCGTGCCCGCTCTGCCGATCGCGTCCGCGACCGACGTGTCGTCGTCGACGTCCAGCCGTAGCTTCTCGGTCACGTCCAAGTCGTCCAGCGTCTCGAGACGCCGGGCGGTGGCCAGTACCTCGTGGCCGCGCTTCGTGAGCTCGACGGCGGCGGCGCGCCCGAAGCCGGTCGAGCATCCAGTGATCAGAACTCGTGCCATGGCTTGCTCCCTCTCGTAGTCGCCGTCGCGAGCTCCGGCTTTGCCGCAACGGTCGGCAAAGCCGCCGCTGCCGCGTCCTAGTCGCGCGTGATGCGCTCGAACGTCTTGAGCACCCGCTCGATGTCGGCGTCGTCGACGTCCTTGTGGGTGGCGAACCGTACTGTGCGGGTGTCGATCGTGCCCGCCCGGATGCCCTCGGCGTCGAGCCGGTCGAGCAGGTCGCTCGGGAGGCGGTCGGCGGTCGCGCAGACCATGTTGGTCTCGACGGTGTCGGGCGCGACCGAGCCCGGCCACCGCTCGGCGACCGCTTCGGCCAGCCGGCGCGCCCGGCGGTGGTCGTCGGCCAGGCGCTCGATCATCGTGTCCAGCGCGACGAGACCCGCCGCCGCGACCACCCCCGCCTGGCGCATGGCGCCGCCGAGGCGCTGGCGGTGCTCGCGTGCTTCGCGGATCAGGTCGCGCGGTCCGCACAGCACCGAACCCACCGGCGCGCCAAGCCCCTTCGACACGCAGAACATCACGGCAGTCGCCGGCGCGACCAGATCCGGAGCCGGCACACCGAGCGCGACCGACGCGTTCCAGATGCGCGCTCCGTCGCAGTAGACGGCGACACCGTGCCGCCGGCCGACGGCACTCACCGCCGCGACCTCCCCGACGCGCCACGCCCGCCCACACGTCGGCATGTGCGTGTTCTCGATCGCGATCAGCGACACCGCCGGCGAATGGTGGCCGGCGTCGCGGACGGTCTCGTCGAGGGCGCCGGCGTCGAGGAGCCCGTCGTCATCGGGGAACGGGTGCAGCTGCACGGCGGAGTTCCACGCCGCCGCGGCCGCCTCGTACCGGACCACGTGCGCACGCGCTGCACACAGCACCTCGGTGCCCGGTCGGGCGAGCACCCGAAGCGCGAGCTGATTCGCCATCGTCCCCGACGGGACGTAGAGGGCCGACTCTTTCCCGAGGAGCTCGGCGGCGCGCTCCTGGAACCGGTTGATCGTCGGGTCCTCGCCGTAGACGTCGTCGCCGACCTCGGCGTCGGCCATGGCGCGACGCATCTCGGGCGTCGGGGTCGTGACCGTGTCCGAACGCAGGTCGATGCGCCCGTCAGGCGAGGGCATACAGCCATCCTACGGGCGCCGTCGCGAGCTCCGGCTTTGCGCCGGCCGTCGGCAAAGCCGCAGCCGCCGCGAGGCTACGCCCGGTTTACGGGCTCGCGATCGGGCGGATGAGCCCCTCCTGGATCACCGTGATCGCGAGTGTGCCGTCGCGGCAGAAGATCGAGCCCTGCGCCAACCCGCGCGTGCGAGGCCGTCGGGCTGGTCTGGTGGTACAGGAGCCAGTCGTCGGCCCGGAACGGGCGGTGGAACCACATCGCATGGTCGAGGCTGGCGATCATGTACTGCTGCTCCTGGTACGAGATCGCGTGCGGGAACATCGCGGTGTCGAGCAGCGTGAGGTCGGACGCGTAGGCGACCACGCACTCGTGGATGAGCGGAACACCCTCGGGGAGGTCGCCGTTCGATTTGATCCAAACGTCCTGCTGCGGCTCCCGCGGCGACGGATCGAGCCAGCGGGGATCATCGACCGGCCGCGAGTCGATCGGCCGCTCGCGGACGAGCCACTGCGCGAGGTCAGGGCCCAGGCGCTCGAGGTACGGCTCGACGCGCTGTTGCCATGTGGGGAGCTCGTCCGGTGCGGGGACGGTCGGCATCGGCATCTGGTGATCGGGACCGTTCTCGACGATCTGGAACGACGCCGCCAGGTTGAAGATCGCGCGCCCGTGCTGGATCGCCACGACCCGCCGGGTCGTGAAGCTCTTCCCGTCCCGGATGCGGTCGACGTCGTACACGATCGGGATGTTCGGATCGCCGGGCCGCAGGAAGTACGCATGGAGTGAGTGCACGGGCCGGTCTTCACCGACGGTGCGGCCGGCAGCGACGAGCGCCTGCGCCGCGACCTGCCCACCGAACACACGTTGGCGGTCCTCGTGCGGGCTCAGGCCCCGGAACAGGTTGACCTCGAGCGCCTCGAGCTCGAGCAGCGCCAGCAGCTCGTCGAGCGCGTCACCCATGCTGTTCTCTCCTCATTCCGTGCGCCGCTCGGGTCAGCCGAAGAAGACGCTGGCCACGTCGTACAGGTTGGGATCGACGGTCTTGAGCTCGCGCACGCCGGCTTCGATCGGGACACGGATGATCTCAGAGGCGTGCAACGCGACCATGATGCCGAACTCCCCGTCGTTCACGGCGTCGATGGCTTCGATTCCGAAGCGGGTGGCGAGGACCCGGTCGTACGCGGTGGGCGTGCCGCCGCGCAGGACGTGTCCGAGGATCGTGACGCGCGTCTCGAACCCGGTCCGTCCTTCGATCTCGGGCGCGAGGTCGTTGCTGATCCCGCCGAGGCGGACGTGTCCGAACTCGTCGGTTTCCCCCGACTGGAGCGCCATCGTCCCTTCGACGGGGACGGCGCCTTCGGCGACGACCACGATCGAGAAGTTGGCACCCCGCCGATGCCGGTGTTGGATGCGGTCGCACACGTCGCCGATGTCGAACGGCTCCTCGGGCACGAGAATGATGTCGGCGCCGCCCGCGATCCCCGAATACGTCGCGATCCAACCGGCGTGGCGTCCCATCACCTCGACGACCATCACTCGGTCGTGGCTCTCCGCTGTCGTATGGAGCCGGTCGATGGCGTCGGTGGCGATCTGCACCGCGGTGTTGAACCCGAACGTGAAGTCCGTCGCCGAGAGGTCGTTGTCGATGGTCTTCGGAACCCCCACGAGATTCACGCCGTCGGCGCCGAGCTTGGCGGCGACGCCGAGCGTGTCCTCACCGCCGACCGGGATCAGCGCGTCGATCCGCTCGCGTTCGATGGTGTCGTGCACGCGTGCGACACCGTCCTCGGTCTTGTACGGGTTCGTGCGAGAGCTTCCGAGGATCGTGCCGCCGCGGTGCAGCAGTCCCCGGGTGTTGGCGGTCGTCAGGTCGACGGTCTCGAGATCGATGACGCCCCGCCAGCCGTGACGGAACCCGACGAGGTTGTGCCCGTAGACGCCTTCGCCCTTCCTGACCACGGCGCGGATGACCGCGTTGAGTCCCGGGCAGTCACCACCGCCGGTGAGAACACCGATCCGCATCTGCACCTCCGCCAACGCGTCTCCCTTCACTCGGGAGCCTCGTCCATCCTGCCGCAGCGGCGGCGAAGCGCGGAAGGCCTCGCGGGTGACCGGTAGCCTTCGGCGCGATCGGAGGAGTCGGAAGAGGCGCCGTGGGCCGGAAGCAGGATCGCGAGCAGATCGTCGCCGCCACGAAGCCCTCGATGGGGAGCGGCGAGCACATCCGCTCCTGCAGCGCGGTCTGGGCCACCGAGTGCAGCGGCCGGGTCCCCTTGATCTTCCGGGCCCGCTCCCGGCACTTCGTCGCGCTCACCGACCAGCGGTTGATCCTGTACCGGGCACCCCGGCGCCGGCGCCCGCTGACCACGGACGAGATGCTCATCGCCAAGCGTCACTCGTCGTTCACGCTCGAGAAGGCGAGTCGCTTCTCCCCGCTCATGCAGGTGCGGATCCGCGATTCCGCCGACCGGGAGATAGCGCTCGAATTCCGCCCCCGTGATCGCAAGGTCGGACGCGAGCTCGTGAGCGTGCTCGGCGGGGAACCGCGCCGATCGTCCGACGTCGCCGAGTGGTGAGCGTCTGCCTGGCGATCGACGCCGGCACCACGGGCGTGCGCGCCTTCGCGGTCGATGAGCACGGCACCCCCGTCGGCTGGTCGTACCGCGAGTTCCCGCAATACTTCCCGCAGCCGGGGTGGGTCGAGCACGACCCGGACGAGATCTGGACGGCGACGCTCGAGACGCTCGCCGAGGTGCAGTCCAAGGTCGCCGACGCCGGGCACTCGGTCACCGCGATCGGCATCACGAACCAGCGCGAGACCGCCGTCGTGTGGGACCGGCGCACGGGCCGGCCGTTGCACCGCGCCATCGTCTGGCAGGACCGGCGGACGGCCGGCCGGTGCGATGAGCTCCGGGCCGAAGGAGTCGAGCCCCTCATCCGCGAGCGGACCGGGCTCGTCATCGACTCGTACTTCTCCGCCACCAAGCTGGAATGGCTGCTCACCCGAGGTGGCGTCGACGGTGGACCCGATCTCTCGTTCGGCACAGTGGACAGCTGGATCCTCTGGCGGCTCACCGGCGGGCCCGACGGCGGCGTGCACGCGACCGACCCGTCGAACGCCAGCCGCACGCTGCTGTACGACATCGACGCGCGTGGCTGGTCCGACGAGCTGTGCGCGCTGTTCGGCGTCCCGCGCTCGTGTCTTCCCGAGGTGCGGCCCAGCAGCGGGCGGTTCGGGGTGACGACCCCCGACGATGCCGCCGGGCTCGACGTGCCCGTGAGCGGCATCGCCGGTGACCAGCAGTCGGCGCTCTTCGGCCAGGCGTGCTTCGAGACCGGCATGACCAAGAACACGTACGGCACCGGCTCGTTCGTGCTCATGAACCTCGGTCCCACGCACCCGCCGCCGACCGAGGGCCTCCTGACCAGCGTGGCGTGGGATCTCGGCGGCGACGCCGCGTACGTGATGGAAGGCGCGATCTTCGTCACCGGGGCCGCAATCCAATGGCTGCGCGACGGGATCGGCATCATCGAGGACGCCGCCGAGACGGGACCGCTCGCCGCCAGCGTCGCCGACAGTGGCGGCGTCGTGTTCGTCCCCGCGTTCACCGGGCTCGGCTCGCCGTGGTGGGACTCGTACGCGCGCGGCTCGGTGTTCGGGCTCACCCGCGGCTCGGGTCGCGCCCAGGTCGCGCGGGCGGTCGTCGAGTCGATGGCGTGGCAGACCCGCGATGTCGTCGACGCGATCACGGATGCGGCCGGGACGAAGGTCAGTGAGCTGCGTGTCGACGGCGGCGCCAGCGTGATGGACGTGCTCTGCCAGTTCCAGGCCGACGTGCTCGGTGTGCCCGTGCGGCGTCCGAACGTGAAGGAGACGACCGCGCTCGGCGCAGCGTACCTCGCCGGACTGGCGGAGGGAGTGTGGGCGTCCCCGTCCGAGGCCGCCGCGAGCTGGACCGAGGAATCGGTGTTCGAGCCTTCGATGCCCGCCGCGGACGTCGCGCGCAAGCGCGACGAGTGGCATCGCGCGGTAGAGCGAGCGCGCGGGCTGGGCGAACGACGGCGATTGAGCGCTACGCGACCGCCGCCGGGCGAGGAGCGGCCTCCAGCGTGGCCAGCGGCACCGGCTCGACGGGCACGTCCTCGGCCTTCTTGGTCGCGTACGTGTCGACGTACTCGTATCCGGAGAGCTGCTGGAGCTCGAACATCACCTCGTCGGTGATCTGACGCAGCACGAGCTTGTCGTGCTCGCGCCCCGCATATCGGTCGGCGGTGATCGCCGGGCCGAACTGGATCCGGACCGTACGGAACAGGCGCGGGAGCTTCCGGTCGATCGGGTTGATCTCGTCGGTGCCGGTCAACCCGACGGGCACGATGGGCGAAGCGGTGCGCAACGCCAGGCGCGCAACGCCCGTGTGACCGCGATGGAGGTACCCGTCACGCGTGCGCGTCCCCTCCGGGTAGATGCCGAACACCCCGCCCTGCTCGAGGACGTCGGTCGCCGACTCGAGGGCGCGTTCGCTGGCGCTGCCACCTTCGCGACGGATCGGGATCTGGCCGACGCCCCGGAAGAACCACGCCGTCTTCTTGTTGTCGAAGTACTCGGCCTTGGCCACGAACGTCACCCGGCGCCGGATGACCAGCGGCAGGAACAGCGAGTCCATGAACGACCGGTGGTTGGCGGCGAGGATCACGGGGCCCTGCGCCGGCACGTGCTCGCGGCCGTCGATCCGGACCCGGTACAAGACGCGCAGGATCGGCGTGAGGATCGCCTTGATGAGCCAGTAGAGCACCGCTCTCCCCCGGACAGCTTGCGCGGAGCTTACGCGAGGTCCCGAGTCGAACGTTCTTGACCGAATGGTCAAGTGCTCGTACCCTCCGCGGCGGCGAACGGCGGCTTTGCCGACCGTCGCCGCAAAGCCGGAGCTTGCGACGGCGCCACACAGAGCGGCGAACGGCGGCTTTGCCGACCGCCGCCGCAAAGCCGGAGCTTGCGACGGCGCCAAAGAGGGCGACAAGGGAGAAACGTGCGGCGGAAGCTCACGCAACGGGGGAAGGACCGGCGGCGCCAGCTCATGGAGCACGCGGCCGGCCTCTTCGCCGAGCGGGGCTACCACCCGACGTCGGTCTCCGACATCGTCGAGAGCCTCGGCGTCGGCAAGGGCGTCTTCTACTGGTACTTCTCCTCGAAGGAGGAGCTGCTGGCGGAGATCCTGCGCGAGTCGCACCATGACCTGCGCCGCCGGCAGCAGCAGGCGATCGGGGACGAGCCCAACCCGGTCCGGCGGATCGAGCTCGGCATCCGCGCCACGATCGAGTGGTTCCTCGAGCACCGCAAGTACTTCACACTGTTCCAGTTCGCCGCCAGCGACGAGCGCTTCGCTCCGGTGCTGCGCCGGAACCACGACGTCGCCATTGCCGACGCGGCGCGCCACATCAAGGAAGCCATCGTCGACGGCCTGGTCGCAGACCAAAACCCGGAGATGCTGGCCGAGGCGATCGTCGGCGCCTGCAACCAGCTGACCCGCACCTACGTCTTCGACCGCCACGAGCCCGTCGACCGCACCACCGAGGCCGCGGTCAGCTTCTGCCTCCACGGCATCGTCGGTAAGTAAGCCGCACGCGCTACCCGAGCTTCGTCAGGGCGCGGCGGAGGCCGCGGACGGCCTGGCCGATGCGCTGCTCGTTCTCGACGAGCGCGAAGCGCACGAACCCCTCGCCGCCGGGGCCGAAGCCCACCCCGGGCGAGACCGCGACGCCGGCTTCGGGCACGAGCATCTTGGCGAACTCGAGGCTGCCCATCTCCTCGTAGGGCGCGGGGATCGGCGCCCAGACGAACATCGTGCCGCGGGGCCGCTCGATCTCCCATCCGCAACGAGCGAGGCCGTCGACCAGCGCGTCGCGACGGCCCCGGTAGACCCCGTTCACCTCGAGCGGATAGTCGGGCGCCTCGTTCATGGCGACGATCGACGCGATCTGGATGGGCTGGAACGTGCCGTAGTCGAGGTAGCTCTTCAGCTTCCCGAGCGCCGCGACCACCTCCTCGTTCCCGAGGAGGAATCCCATCCGCCAGCCCGCCATCGAGAACGACTTGGTGAGCGTGTACAGCTCGACGGCGACGTCGGTGGCGCCGGGCACCTGCAGGATCGACGGCGGGTCGTACCCGTCGTAGCCCAGGTCGGCGTAGGCGAAGTCGTGCACGAGCAGCACGTCGTGCTGCTTGGCGAACTCGACCATGCGCGTCATGAAGTCGAGGTCGACACACGCCGTCGTCGGGTTGTGCGGGAAGGAGAGCACGATCACCCGCGGCCGCGGCCACGAGTCCTCCCACGCCTCCAGCAGGTTCGCGAAGAAGTCCTCGTCGGGGCCGAGGCGGACGTGGCGGATCTCGGCTCCGGCGAAGATCGGGCCCCAGATGTGGATCGGGTACGACGGGCTCGGCACGAGGGCGGCGTCACCCGGACTGAGCAGCGTCCACATGAGGTGCGAGTAGCCCTCCTTCGCCCCGATCGTCGTGCACGCCTGGGTGTCGGGGTCAAGCTCGACACCGAATCGCCGCCGGTACAGGTCGGTTATCGCGAGCCGCAGCTTCGGGATGCCGCGGCTGGCGGAGTACCGATGGTTCCGCGGGTTGCGCACCGCCTCGCAGAGCTTGTCGACCGCGACGGTCGGCGACGGGATGTCGGGGTTGCCGAACCCGAGGTCGATGATGTCGTCGCCGGCGCGGCGGGCGTCCATCTTCAGCGCGTCGATCGTCGCGAAGACGTATGGCGGTAGAGCGTTGATGCGCCGGAACTCCACGAAACACGACCGTACCAGGCCGTCTTTCCGACCCCGGGTAGGGTTTCGCCGACATGCCCCCCATCGAAGCCGTGTTGGTCGACGTCGGCGGCGTCCTCGTCCTGCCCGACCACGACCGCATGGTCGGCGCGTTCGAACGCGCCGGAGTACGCGTCGACCGCGACCGACTCGACCGCGCGCACTACGCCGGTGTTGCCGCGCTGACCGAGTTCAAGGAGGGTGATCGCGAGATCTGGGCCACGTACAACCGCGCTTACGCGCGAGCGTGCGACGCGCCGGCGGACGCTCTTGAAGACGTCGTCGAGCACCTGCTGAACGAGTTCGCGACCGGCGAGGTGTGGTGCCGGATCGTCCACGGCTCCGTCGACGCGCTCCGGAGGCTGGGCGCGCTCGGCGTCCGTCTCGCGATCGTGTCCAACGCGGACGGGAACGCCGAGCAGCGCTTGGCGGATGACGCCGTCTGCCAGGTCGGGCCGGGCCGAGGCGCGACGGTGGGGGCGATCTTCGACTCGACCGTGATCGGCGTCGCCAAACCCGACCCGCGCATCTTCGAGATGGCGCTCGAGGCACTCGGGGTGCCGGCCACGCGCGCCATCCACGTCGGCGATACGCCGGGCGCCGACGTGGACGGTGCCCGCGCCGCCGGCGTCCGCCCCGTCCTCGTCGACCCGTACGACTTCCACTCCGATCTCGACGTCGAGCGCGTCTCCTCGATCGTCGACGTGGTCGAGCTGGTGCGGACGCGTCAGCCCGCCTGATCGGCGCCGTCGAACCGGTACTCTCCACTGCTTCGCCGACCCGCGAGCTCAGATGCATCTCGTACGCCGCAGCACCCCATTGATCGCCCTGCTCGTCACCGGCGCGCTGGTCGCGGCGTGCTCGAGCGACTCCGATTCGAAGAAGGCCAAGCCGAAGTCGACGACATCCACCGCCGCGCCGACCTCGGCGCCCGGCACCACCGCGGCCGACGATCCCGCTTCATGTATCCGAGGCAACTTCCGCTTCACCCAGATGAACTTCGACGGGCCGGTACGGACCCAGTTCGGGCCGACCATGATCATGGGCGGGATCGGCGGCCGTCGCATCGAGCTGAAGCCCGACAACACGTTCCACTTCACCGACGGTGGCTCCGACAAGGTGCAGTTCTCGTTGCTCGGACAGAACGGGAACCCGCCGACCAACGGCACCGCGGTCCTCAAGGCCCAGTCCGACGGCTCCTTCGTCCCCACGGCGCAGACGGCGAACTTCAACATCACGGCGTTGACCGGCACGCTCGTCCTCACGCTCGAGAACGGCCAGGTCGTCGACATCCCGCTCCCGCCCGACGGGACCGGGGTGAAGGACACGTTCGGGCTCAACGGCGACGCGAACTACACGTGCCAGGGCAACACCGTGACGTTTCGATTCCCGACCCTCACCATCGCGCTGGAACGGGTCTGACCTTCTGGTCGCACTTGCTTGCGCAAGTGCTCCAGCCACCATCGTCTCGATGCGGGGCCGGGGAAACCCCGGCCCCTGCCGGAGGTGCCCCTTTCACCGGCGAAACGTTTGGCCGCGTTAGGTCGGTTCGGCCGGGGCGAATTTCACCGGCATGTGCTTGATGCCGTTGATGAGGTTCATGTGCAGCCGCTCGACGGGGCCGGTGAGCTCCATGTCGGGCAGGATCCGGCGCAGCTCCTCGAACATGCAGTTGATCTCGTAGCGGGCGAGGTTGGCGCCGAGGCAGAAGTGCGGGCCGCGTCCACCGAAGGCGACATGCTCGTTCGGCTCGCGGTCGATGTCGAACGTGTGCGGGTCCGGGAACTGGTCGGGATCGCGGTTCGCGGCCGGGTACCACAACGTGATCTTGTCGCCGTCCTTGATCGGAACACCGCGAATCTCCGTATCACGCGTCGCGGTGCGGCGGAAGTAGTTGACAGGACTGACGTAGCGGAGCATCTCCTCCACCGAGGGCGCCAGCAGATCGGGCTGGCTCAGGAACTGCTCGCGCTGGTCGTCGTCCTCGAGGAGGGCGAGCGTCCCGCCTGTGATCAGGTTGCGGGTCGTCTCGTTGCCCGCCACCGCCAGCAACAAGAAGAAGACGTTGAACTCGAGGACGTCGAGCTTCTCGCCGTCGACCTCGCCGGTGAGGAGCAAGGTGACGATGTCCTCGCCGGGATCGGCCAAGCGCTCGTCGGCGAGGCGCTGCGCGTACGTGTAGAGCTCCGCCGCGACCTCCTGCACGTCGCTGTCGGCGCCGTACTCGGGATCTTCGGCGCCGACCATCTTGTTCGACCACTCGAAGACCTTGTGCCGGTCCTCCTGGGGAACACCGATCAGCTCCGCGATCACGATAAGGGGCAGGTCGGCCGCGACCTCGGTGACGAAGTCGATCTCACCCTGAGGCGCGGCACGGTCCACGATCTCCTTCGCCGCTGTCCGCACGTGGCCCTCGATCGAGCGGATGTGGCGAGGCGTGAACATGCGGCTCACGAGTTTGCGCAGGCGGGTGTGCCGGGGCGGATCCTGGTTGATCATCATCAACCGCGTCCCCTCGTCGACCGGGCCGATGAACGCGCCGCCCTTGTACGACGAGAACGTCTCGGGGTCTCGCTCGACCGCCATGACGTCGTCCCACTTCGTGAGCGCCCAGAAGCCGGGGCCGTCCGCCTCGACGTGGTCGACCCACGCCACGGGATGCTCGCGACGGAGGAAGTCGAAGTACGTGTGCGGCGGACCCGAGAGGAAGGTGGCCCCGTCGGCGAGATCCACGTCGGCGATGTCCATTTCGTCCACGCTAGCTGCAAAACCTCCCTCGCTAGAATCCGTTCTAGTTTCTGCCAGCCCTGACGACCCGAGGTGCATCGATGACCGAGCTGCTCGACCTGAGTACCAAGCACTGCCGTGTCGAGCGCGACGGGAACGTCGTGATCCTCACGATGGACCGGCCCGCAGCCCGCAACGCTTTGAGCCCCGACATGCTCGTCGGGCTCGCCGACGGGTTCGACTACGTCGACCGCGAGCCCGAGGTACGGGTGGCGATCCTCACCGGCGCCGGCGGCCACTTCTCGTCCGGCGCCGACCTGAAGGCGATGTCGAACCCGTCGGAGAGCGAGCACGTGCGGTCGCGTATGGCCGAGGAGCCGAACCTCCATTGGAAGGCGCTGCTGCGCGACTACCGGTTGTCGAAGCCGCTCGTCGCCGCGGTGGAGGGCTACGCCGTCGCCGGCGGCACCGAGATGCTGCAGGGCACCGACCTGCGCGTCGCCGCCGACACCGCCACGTTCGGCGTATGGGAGGCGAAGCGCGCGCTGTTCCCGCTCGGTGGATCCGCCGTGCGCCTCCCCCGCCAGATCCCGTACGCCCGGGCGATGGACATCCTCCTCACGTGTCGTCCCATCCCGGCGTACGAGGCGCTCGATCTCGGGCTGATCAGCCGGGTGGTTCCCGAAGGGCACGCGCTCGCCGCCGCACGCGCCGTCGCCGATCAGGTGGCGGCGAACGGACCGCTCGCCTGTCAGGCCATCCTGCGAGCTTGGCGCGAGACGGAGGGGCTTCCGGACGTCGAGGCCATGCAGGTCCAGGACAAGATCGGCTGGGAGGTGTTCGCGAGCGAGGACGCCAAGGAAGGCCCCCGCGCGTTCGCGGAGAAGCGCCCGCCGAGCTACCAGGGCAGGTGATGGAGCAGGAAGGGGTTGCTCCCGGCGACACCTTCGTCACGAAGGGGCGTGTCCGCCTGGCGGAGGCAGTCCGGCATCTCGTCGACGCGACGCTCACCGCGGAGGACGCGTTCGTCCGAGCAGCTCGCGAAGGCCGCCGAGAAGGTCGAGCAGATCGCGACGGCGCTGCACGGTCGCGGCGAGCTGGGCGACCACCCGTCGGGCGTGCGTTCCCGCTCCGAGGAGTCGCACGACGACTACCTGCCCCGCAGCCCGCTCGTCGGCGTCGTGAGCCCGGTCGCACCGCCGGTCGAGTACGAGTACCGCGACGGCCGCGTGTTCGGACGCGGCGTCTTCCACGCCGCCTACGAGGGCCCGCCCGGCTACGTGCACGGCGGGTGGATCGCACTCGGCTTCGACGAGATCCTCGGCATGGCGAACATCGCCAGCGGTCATCCCGGGATGACCGGGCGGTTGACCATCCGGTACCGGCGGCCCACTCCCCTGCACCGCCCGATGGTGTTCGAAGGATGGACCGACCAGGTCGACGGTCGCCGTGTCGTGACCCGCGGGACGCTCACGGTCGACGACAGCGTCACCGCCGAAGCCGAGGGTCTGTTCGTCGTGATCGACCTCGACCGGGCGGTCGAGTACTTCGGCGAGCGGGCGTATGAGCGCCGCGAGGCCGTCGACCCGCTGCCCTGAGTGACCGGCCGCGCGCACTGCCGCCACCTGCACGAATACACTTTCCGTTTGCGAACGAGTGGGGCAGGATGAACCGACGCGAATTTCTCCGTACCGCCGGCCTCGTGGGAGGCGCGGCGGCTCTCGGTGGCCCCGGTCTCGTCGGGTTCGGAAATCCTTCGGGCGCTGCGTCGCGGGCGCCCACGCTTGGCGGACCGCACGTACCGGCCAACAGCATCCTGAACTCGCCCGCGTCGGAATGCCCGATCGACACGGTCCTCGTGCTCACGATGGAGAACCGGTCGTTCGACCATTACTTCGGCCACCTCGCCACCGACCAGCAGTACCTCGAGGACGGCCGCCGCCTCCACGGCAAGGACTTCGCGATCAACGGGACCATCGACATGCACTACCGCGACGTGTCCGGGAGAAAGGTCCCGACCACGCACATCCAGAAGCTCGGCGACGAGCCCAACCCGTTCCGCGGTTGCATGCACAACGATCCCGGGCACGGTTGGGGCGCGAGCCGGGCGCAGCGCGACAACGGCTTCCTGGGTGCCGGCACCGGCAACGATCGCTTCGCGATCGGCTACTACGTCGGCGACGACATCCCCGTGCAGTCCGCCATGGCGCACCGGTTCACGGTGATGGACCGCCATCACTCCTCCGTGATGGGCCCCACGTGGCCGAACCGGCAGTACATCTATTCCGCGCAGTCCGAAGGGTTCAAGACCAGCCCCAAGCCCCTCGACGTCGGCGCGTACAGCTCGGAGACCATCTTCGATCGGCTCGCGCGTGCCGGCGTGGAGGCCCGCGAGTACTTCATCAACGTCCCGTCGGCGGCGATCTGGGGCGAGCGGATGCGGCCGTACATTCGGTCGCTGGATCAGTTCTGGTTGGACGCCGCCGCCGGCACGCTCCCCGCCGTCACGTACATCACGCCCGGCATGGCCACGCCGTTCCGGACCGACGACCATCCCCAGGGCGACATCACCCTCGGCCAGCGGTTCATCCAAGCTGTCTTCGCGACGTTCGCCCGGTCACAGCAGTGGCAGCGCGGCGCGTTCATCCTCACGTACGACGAGCACGGCGGTTTCTACGACCACGTGAAGCCGCCGGTGGTGCCCGACGACCGTGCCAGTAAGAACGACAAGGAGAACTTCGGGCAGCTCGGCTTCCGCGTGCCCTCCGTGCTCGCCTCGCCGTACGCGCCCCGCAACTACGTCGACAACACGCTCTACGACCACACGTCGATCCTGCGCTTCCTCGAGTGGCGATTCCTCGGCGCACCGCCGCAGGGGCCCGGACGCGACGGCGACAACTGGTTCATGACCAAACGCGACCGGAACGCCCACAACTACGGCGCCAGCCTCCGCGCCGACAACCCCGATCCCGAGGTCGACCTCGAGAGCGCGGCGGCAAGGATTCCGCTGGCATCGAACGACTGCAACCACGAGCAGCGCCTGCGAGAAGCAGGGAAGGACAACCAGACCAACCCGATCGACCTCTCGGACCGACTCGAGTCCCTGGCCACTGGGATCGACCCGGACGGCTCGACCTTCACGCCGTGGCTCAAGGCCACCGACGTCCGCGACCTCCCCGCCGTTCCCGACGACCGGCCGCGCTGAGCATTCCCGTTCGGCGTCGATGTACCGCCGCTGAATACAGTCCGGCCCGATGAGCTCGATGGACCGCCGCCAGTTCCTGCGCGCCGCCGGGCTCGTGGGCGGGGCGGCGATGATCGGCGGCCCCGGCCTCCTGGCGTGTAGCGGCGGATCGTCATCGAGCGCCACGAACATTCCGCGGCTTCCGCTCCCGCCCGACAGCATGCTCGGGCACGCGGCCACGGAGTCGCCGATCGACACGGTCGTCGTGCTCACGATGGAGAACCGGTCGTTCGATCACTACCTCGGGTGGCTGTCTAGCGACGAGCAGTATCTCGACGAGGGCCGCCTCCGGTACGGGAAGAGCTTCCGCGTCAACGCCCCCCTCGACGAGGCCTACGTCAACCCGTTCGACGTGCGCGTCCCCACCCGGCACACGCTGGAGCTCGGTGACGATCCCAGCCCGTACCGGGGATGCAACCACAAGGATCCCGGTCACGGCTGGGACGCCGGCCGCGTGCAACGCGACTTCGGGTTCCTCGCCGAGGGCACTGGGAACGACAACTTCGCGGCGAGCTATTACCTCGCGGGGACATCCCGGTGCACGCGCACATCGCCCGCACCTTCACCGTGATGGACCGCCACCACGCGTCGCTGCTCGGACCGACGTTCCCGAACCGGCAGTACCTCTACTCGGCGACGTCCGAGGGGTTGAAGGGGAGCTTGCATCCGCTCGACCTCGGCCAGTACAGCTCTCCGACCATCTTCGAGCATCTTGCCCGGGGCGGCGTGCCCGCAGCCGAGTACTTCACAAACCTCCCGATCGCATCGTGTTGGGGCTCGCGCATGTTCCCGTTCGTGAGAACGGTCGATCAGTTCTTCGCGGACGCGGACGCCGGCACCCTCCCGAACGTCACGTTCGTCACACCCTGCGTCGGCGGACCGTTTCGTACCGACGACCACCCCCGCGGCGACATCGCACTCGGCCAGCGTTTCATCGAGGCGATCTACGTCGCATTCACCCGGTCGCCGCAGTGGCAGCGTGGCCTGTTCGTCCTCATGTACGACGAGTGGGGTGGCTTCTTCGACCACGTGCGGCCGCCGACCGTGCCGGACGCGCGCGCGCAAGCGCCGACATCAACAACTTCGGGCAGCTCGGGTTCCGAGTGCCGTCGCTCCTTGCCTCGCCGTACGCGCGCCGCGGGTACGTGGACCACGGTCTGTACGACCACACGTCAGTCCTGTGCTTCCTCGAGTGGCGGTTCCTCGGCGCTCCCGCGCAGGGTCCGGGCAAGCGCGGCGACCGGTGGTTCCTCACCAAGCGGGACCGGTACGCGAACAACATCGGCGCCTCTCTGCGAATCGGCGATCCGGAACCCGAGGTCGACTTCCCGACCCCGGTCGAGATAGCGGCCGTCACCGCCCGCTGCGACGAGGCGCAGCGCGCGAACGAAGTCGGCCCGGACGAGCAGAAGCACGAGTCGTTCGAGCCGTCCGACCCGCTCGACGAGGTCGTCCGGCAGCGCTATGCGCCGCCGTCGTTCACGCCGTGGCTCGAGCACATCGACATCCGCGATCTCCCGGTCGTGCCCGACGATCGCCCGCGATGATGGACAAGCAGACGGCGAAGCTCGATTTCTCCGTACCCGGAACTGTTCCGGTTGCGGTACCGCATCACGTGAGCAGCGGCTTCACCTGCTCGCCGAGGACGGTGGCGTTGTCGGGGTCGGACGAGTCGACTGGGCCGACGATCACCCACTCGGCCCCGGCGGCGCCATAGGCGCGTAGACCTCCGCGACGCGCTCGGGCCCGCCGACCGTCGCCTCGGGGTTGCCGCCCAGCCGCTGCGCCTTCGCCTGCGCGGCGCGCTCGTTCGTGTCGAGGACGAACAGTCCCGCCCACGACAACGTGAACCGCTCGCGTGTGCGCATCTCGCGCACTGCGTTCGCCTCCTGCTCGAAGCGCTCCAGCGTCGGGCCCCAGCGGTTCCAGCCGTCGGCCCGTGCCGCCACCACACCCACGCTGGCGGACGCGCCGCCGACCCAGACCGGGTACCCGTGGTCGACCGTCGCGTCGACGGCCTCGTGCAACATGGCAACGCGCTCGCCGAGCGCCCCGAGGGGCAGACCGAAGCTCTCGTTCTCCTCGCGGCTCTGGCTGTCGCCGGCGCCGATCGTCGCGACCAGCCTCCCGGGGGCGATGCGGGCGAGCGTGTCCAACGCGGCGGCGAGCGATGCCGCCGGGCGGAGCGACGCACGGGCCACGAGCGGGCCGAACGCGATGCGCGTGGTCTCGGCCGCCACCGCCCCGAGCAGGGTCAGACCCTCGAGCGCCGGTCGCAGCGCCCCGTCGCGCGATCGGCGGAAGAGATGATCGAAGCCGAACACGCCGTCCACGCCCGCCGCTTCCGCTGCACGCGCCACCGCCAACGCCGGCTCGGGCTCCTCGCGGAAGTTCGGGAGCGTGACGCCGAGCTTCACTTCGTCCAGACACCCGACTCGCCGCGCTCCAGCTCGCGGGCGCGGGCAGCGGCGCCGATCACGCCCGCCTGCTCGCCGAGCTCGGCAGGCACGATGTCGATCCGGGGCCGGTATTCGGTCCCCTCGATGCGGCGCGAGAACGTGTCACGGACCGGCGCGAGCAACGTGTCCCCGAGCTCCACGAGGCCGCCCGAGATGACGATGCGCTCGGGGTCGAGAATGTTCGCGAGCCCCGCGAGCCCGACCGCTACGAGCCGTGCGTACTCGTCGAGGAGGGCGCGGCCGTCGGCTTCGCCGGCCTGCGCGGAGTCGCCCACGTGGACGCCGGTCACGGCGTCGGAATCACCGCCGGCGCGCGCGAGAACGCCGGGGGCCCGACCGGCGGCAGCCCATTCGCGGCCCATCCGCCCCAACGTGTGCCCCGACGCGAACGCCTCCCAGTGCCCCCGTTCGCCGCACGCGCACATCGGTCCGTTCGGATCGATCTGGAAGTGCCCGACCTCGGCGGCAAAGCCGTGCGCGCCGCGGATGATCCGACCGCGGGCGATGATGCCGCCGCCGATGCCCGACCCCAGCGTGACCATCAGCGCGTAGAGGGCACCGCGCGCGGCCCCGTGCACGACCTCGCCCCACGCCGCCGCGTTGGCATCGTTGTCGACCACGACCGGAAGACCGATCGCCGTCGCGAGCGCATCCCGCAGCGGCGTTCGACGGAACGCCGGGATGTTCGGCGCGTACTGCACGTCGCCGTCGCGGTCGACGAGCCCAGCCGCGCCCACCCCCACCGCCGTGACCGCCGGGAAGTCGTCCCGAAGTTTCGCAACCAGCGCGACGGTCGTCGGGACGACGTCGGCGCCGTCATCGCCCGTGTGATCGCGCAGCTCGGCGAGGATGCTGCCGCCCCGGTCGACGACTGCGCTACGGACGTTCGTCGCGCCGATGTCCACCCCGATCGTGGGCGAAGCAGGATCCTCCGCCGTTTCGGTCACGCGAGATCGATGCGGCGGACGCGCCCGTGGCGGGGCGGAGCGTCCTCGCCGGGCGCGGGCTCCGTGGTCTCGGCCCCCGACCGGTGCGCCTCGAGGGCGCGCTCCCCTGCGTCGACGACCGCCTTTGCCGCCAGCAGCAGCTCCTGGGCCGCCTTCAGGAGGTGCTCGACGGCCTCGGGGCCGGCGTCGAAGAGCGCAGCCACGGCGGCCTCGGCCGATGCGCCGAGGGGCGGGTACTCGGCGCCGCCGGCATCCTCGTCGGCGCGTGGCGTCTCCCGCTCCGCGTGCTGGTCACCCGATGTCGCCACTGGCCACCTCCACGAACTCGACTTCGAGACGCCCGTCCGTCATGCGCGCCTCGGACACCTCGCGACGCTGCAGGCTCTCGGGCAGCACCACCGCTCGCCGGTGGGCACCCACGGCGACGAGGAGCTCACCGTTGCGGCGTCCCAGCTCGACGTCGGTGCGGTCGGTGAACGGCAGCTGCATCGACAGCACGAGCGCGTCGCCGTCGGCGACGACCCGGAACGGCTCGACGACCGACAGCCGGGCGGAGGCGTCGTGCAGTCCGTACAGCTCAGCGCCGAAATCTGCCAGGTGGTCCACGCCGACGAGCTCGTGGTCGGCGAGGTCGGCCGTCAGCACCGGGACGGGTGCGAACGCCGCCCGGATCGAGTCGAGGTGCTCGCGTTGCACGTCCTTCCACGACGCGAACCACGGGTCGGCGATGGCGTCGGGAAGCAGGCGGTTCGCGATGACGGCGTCGACGTGGTACCCGAACAGCGACAGGTAGGTGAACGTCCGCCGCGCCTCGGTGACGACAAGCCGCTCGGCGTTCACGACGAGCCGGGCGCTGGTGACCGCACCGTCGGTCAGCAGCTCGCGCACCCCGTCGAGCCGGTCGTAGAACCCACGGACGGCGGTGAACACGTCGTCACTCGCGATCGGCGGGCTCACGAGGCGCGACAGGAGCGGCCGCACGGCGCGGGTCACGTGACGCTGCGCGGGGAAGATGCGCTCCATGTACCAGGTGAGCACGTCGGGCAACGACAGGAGGCGCAGCGTCTCCGAAGTGGGAGCGCAGTCGACGACGATCACGTCGTAGTTGCCGGACTCGGCGTGCGCGCGGATATCGGCAAGCGCGAAGACCTCGTCGAGGCCCGGGATCACGGCGAGCTCTTCGGCCTCGACCGCGCCCGCACCGGCCCAGTCGAGCAGCGCGGTCAGGTATTCGCGGACTTCGCCCCAGGACTCCTCGAGCCGGGCGCGGGCGTCGAGCTGCTGCCCGAACAGCGAACCCCGACCGAGTGTGGCGATGGCCCTCGGCTCGTCGCCGAGCGACGGATCGTCGAACGCGTCGCCGAGCGAGTGCGCCGGATCGGTCGAGCAGATGAGCGTGCGCTGCCCCGCCTCCGCGGTCCGGAGGGCGGTGGCGGCGGCGACAGTCGACTTGCCGACGCCACCCTTGCCGGTGAACAACAGGATGCGCACTAGGCCGTCTCGACTTCCTTCTTCAGCTCCTTCAGCGCCGTGCTCACGATCATGCCCGCCGTCCGCCGCTTCAAGAAGCCCGGCAAGGGAATGGACGGGTCGATCGCCAGGTCGTAGCTGACCCGGGTGGCGTCACCGTCGGCGTCGGCGTCGAAGCGGTAGGTCCCGTCGATGGCGCGCACCATCTCGCCCTCGACGAGCGTCCAGCTGAACGCGGCGGGCGCCGCCGAGTAGTCGTACTGGAGCACGTACCGGGCGCTGCGGCCGAAGGCAGCGGCCCGGTACTCGACCTTCGCTCCCCGGCTCTCGTCGTCGCGCTCGAGGACGGTTGCCTGCTTGATGTCCTTGGCCCACTCGGGGTACCGCTCGTAGTCGATGGCGACCTCGTAGCAGCGCTGGGGCGGCGCGTCGATGCGGATGCGGTCACTCACCTGCTCGGCCACTCGACCTCCTCGCTCCCTTGTCTCGGGTGGCGGCGTCGGGCATGCGCCGGGGCGGGAACACGCCGTGGCGCGCCCCCCACAGCCCGAGCAGCCCGAGGGGCAGCATAGGGACCAGGATCCCGAACGGCTCGGCCGCGGCGGTGACGGCGGTCACGGCGATGCACGCGGCGAGCGACCCGAAGAGGTGCACGCGCACCCGCTTCGGCGCCGGTCCCTGCACGAGGAACATGCTGGCGACGACGACGTCGTCCCCCCGCGTCGTCCGGGCCAGCGCAACAGCGAACGCCCAGCACCAGACGCCGAGCGAGATCGCGAACAACCCCAGCGCAACCGCGATCGCGGCGACGTCGAAGGCGCTCACGCCGAGGGCGGCGGGGATCGCCGTGACGGCGAACAAGGCGTTGCCCACCCACGAGACGACGATGATCCGCTCGCCGCGTTGCGGGTCGCGTGCCGCCGCTCCTGACATCGCCGACATCGGCGACGAGCGTACCGGCCACCCCTACGACGTCTCCGCAGAGGAGTTGGACGGCGCCACAAGGGCGACCGGCTAGCAAGTGGCGACAACGCGCCGAGATCTCCACGCGTGACCGGCAGCAGCCGCTCGACCTGGCGGTCGTACGCCAGCTCGTCGACCGCGTGTTCGCGCGCCGCGGCGCCGAGCCGCTCACGAAGTGCGTCGTCGCCGAGCAACCGATCGAGCGCGGCACGCACGCCGCCGGCGTCGTGGGAATCGACGACGAACCCGGTCTTGCCGTCCACGACCGCCTCGTGCGAACCGCCGCTGCGCCCCGCGATCGACGGCACACCGCACGCCGCCGCCTCGACGAACACGATCCCGTAGCCCTCGGCCTCCAAGCCTCCCCATCGCTCCCGGCAGAGCATGGCGAAGACGTCCGCGCATCCGTATAGGTCGGCGAGATCCGCTTCGGGTACCCGACCGAGGAGCGTGCAGCGGTCGGTGATCCCGCGCTCGGCGGCGCGGCCCGCGAGGCGTCGAGCGTCACGCCCCGAGCCGCCGACGGCCAGCTGCACGCCGGGATCGAGGCCGGCGACGGCGTCGATCAGGACGTCGAAGCCCTTGCGCGGGACGAGCCGGCTCAGCCCCAGCACGAGGGGGCGGTCGGAGTCGAGGCCGAACCGGCGGCGCGCATCCTCGCGGTCTCCCGCACTCAGGGGACGGAACCGGTCGGGGTCGACCCCCGGCGGCACGACCAGCGTCGGGAGCGCGGCGCCGGCAACGCGGGCCGCGACGCCGTGCCGGGTACTCCCCCGCCGCGACCACCCCTGACGCCGCACGCAGGACGCGCTCGCGAGCATCCGGCTCCCGGGCAGCCGTCCGGGCACGTTGACCTCGGCGCCGTGCGCGATCAGGACGTGCGGCGCGGCATGCAGGCGGCGACCGACCAGACCCAGCGGCAGCACCGGATCGAGGAAGATCACGTCGGCTTCCCGCTCGCGCGCCATGGCGTCGACGCGACGGGCGAGGCCGGGCGCCGGCAGCAGCACGCGCTGGCGCACGCGGTCGATGCTGAACGGCTGCGCGGCGTCCCAGTCCGCCGCGCCCGCGTACGGCGTCGTGAGCACGTGTGTCTCCTCGGGCGGGAGGCGTCGCCAGAGCTCGTACAGGTACGACTGGATGCCGCCCACCTTGGGCGGGAAGTCGTTCGTGACGAGCAGTGACGTCACAGGGCGGCGCGCGCCTACGCCGGCACGCGGTCTGCGGCCGCGCCGGTCGGTCCCGCTCGGCTGCGGGATCGAAGGCTGGCCCCGACTTGGAGGAGCACGACTCCCATGGCGGCGGCGATCGCTCCGCCCGCGAACGCGCCCCGGTAGCCGCCGAGCGCCGCCACGCCGCCCAGGATCAACGCGCCGAGTCCTTGCGAGAGGTCGAAGAAGCTGCTGAACGTCCCGACGACCGAGCCGCGCTCGTTGTCGGGCACGGCGGTGAGCGCGAGCAGCATGAGTGCCGGGTACAGCAGCGACATCCCTGCCGCGAAGACAGCCGTGCCGGCGACGAGCCCCGCGACGCTCCGCCAGCCCGCCATCACGGTGAGCCCGACGGCGCCGCACGAGAGCGCGATCGTCGCCGCGACGCGCCCGCCGAGGACGTCGGGCAGGCGTGCACCGAAGATGCGCACGCACAGGATCAGCCCGCCATAGAGAAGGAACAGCCCGTCGGCGCCGCCGAGCCCGAGCTCTCGCACGTAGAGCGGGGCGAACGCAGTGAACCCGGCGAGGCCGATGAGGCCGAGGAACAGGACGGTGCCCGGCGCGAGCGCGGCGCGGTGCAGCAGCTTGGCCTGAGGGCGCGGTCGGGACCCGCCGGGCGGTTTCGACCGTGATCGTGCCGAGCACGGCCGCGAGCAACGCCAGCGAAGCCGATACAGCCCACGCCGCGACGAAGCGGTGGTCACCGAGGACGGCCTCACCGAGTGCCGGCCCGAACGCGAGGCCGCCGTACACGGCGACGGACCAGTAGCTGACCGCCTCGCCCCGCCGGTGCTCGGGCGCGAGGTCGGTGATCATCGTGGCGGCACCGACGAAGAACGCCGCTTCTCCGATGCCGCTGAGGAGCCGGATCAGCACCAGGTACGGGAGCGCGTCGACAGCGCCGTAGAACGCCGTCGTGACGGCGACGATGAGCGCGCCGCCGATGATGAGGACCCGCCGCCCGAACCGGTCACCGACACGTCCCGCGTACGGTCGGAGGAGGACCGCCCCGACGAACAGCGAGCCCACCGCCACGCCGACGCCGACGTTGCCGCTGGCGAGCGGGCCCTTCACGTACTGGGGGACGACTGGGATCAGCATCCCGACGGCCATGAAGTAGCAGAGGCCGGACGCGACCACGAGGAGAAAGCGCGGTGTCAGCAGGCGTTCACTGGCGGCCATCGGCGCCATCGTCGCCGCGCCCGAGGCGACGGCGCCAACGGCTATCCACCGGCGGCGTGCGCGAGGGCGTCGTCCCACGAGGCCCGCTCGGCGATCATCCGCCGGTACTGCATCACGATCCGCGGCCTGCTGAAGCCGAGCGCGCCCACCAGCCGTCCGCTCCGACCGAACAGGGCCACGAACCGGTCCTCGGCGAGCGAACCGTCGGCGACCGCGACCTCGTCGTCGCCGCTAATGGCGCCGACGACTTGGATCTTCACGTTGTACTGGTCCGACCACACGAACGGTACCGGCGCGAACGCCTCGGCGTCGCTCGCATCGTCGACCAGCAGGCGGCGGGCGGCGGCGACACCCTGCTCCGTTGCGTTCGTCCAGTGCTCGACGCGCATGCTCTCGCCGTCGAACAGCGGGTTGGGCCACCGGGCGATGTCCCCGGCTGCGACGATCCCCGGCGCGGCGAGACACGTCGCGTCGCATACGACGCCGTTGTCGAGCACGAGCCCGCTGCCGTCGAGCCAGGCCGTCTCCGGCGCGACGCCGACGCCGACGACCACCAGGTCGGCCTCGATCGCGGTGCCGTCGGCGAGCACCACCCGCTCGACGCGCTCACGCCCCTCGAACCCCGCCACCGTCACCTCGCAGCGCAGGTCGACGCCGTGTTCGCGGTGCAGCCGCCCGCACGCGTCGCCGACGACCGGACCCACCGCCCGGGCCAACGGCGTCAGGAGCATCTCGAGCACCGTGACGTCGAGGCCGCGTCCGCGACACGTCGCCGCCACCTCCGAGCCGATGAACCCGGCCCCGATCACCACGACGTGTGGCCGGGTCTCGAGGCGGGCGCGGATGGCGAGGCAGTCGTCGAGGGTCCGGAGCACGAAGATGCCCTCGAGCGTGGGAGTGCCGGGCAGCGTGCGCGGGCGCGTGCCGGTGGCAATGACGAGGCCGTCGAACGGGAGCGTCTCGCCGCCGTCGAGCTCCACGGCGCGTCCCGACACGTCGAGCCCGGTGGCGCGCCGTCCGAGGCGCAGGTCGAGTTCCAGGTCGTCGTAGGGCTGCTTGCGCAGCGCGACCTGCTCGGGCTCCCACTCCCCCGCCAGCAGCTCCTTCGACAGCGGCGGACGGTCGTACGGCAGGTGCGGCTCGGCACCGACCAGCACGACCCGATCGCGAAAACCCTCGCGACGCAAGGTCTCGGCGGCGCGCAGCCCGGCGAGCGAAGCGCCGACGATGACGATCGTGCGCGGCGTGGCCACGACGCGGGCACGCTACAGGGGGTCGTGAAGTAGCAGGAAACCTGACTCTCACGTCATACTTGATGACCGCCGGCAATCGGAGCCTGCTTGTCTGCTTCTCCACGCGTCGATGTGAGTGGCCGCGCCCTCGCGCTGCGCGACGTCGACCTCGACCGCTTTCTGCATCCACGGACCGTCGCGGTCATCGGTGCGTCGGAGACGTCACGCAAGCCGAACACGGCGATGACCCGCAAGATCAAGGGCTGGGCCGACGCCCACGGCGCGACCTTCTTCCCCGTGCACCCGAGCCATGAAACAGTGCTCGGTGAGCGCTGCTACGCCTCGGTGTTCGACGTGCCCGGCGATCTCGACCTCGCCGTCATCCTCACCGGCAAGGCCGTCGACACCTTCGAAGAGGTGCTGCAGCGCAAGGCCGCCTTCGCGGTGATCTTCGCCGCCGGGTTCGCGGAGGCCGGCAAGGACGGCGCCAAGCTCCAAGCCCGCCTCGACGACCTCGTACGCGACGGCGAGGTGCACCTGCTCGGCCCCAACACGAACCTCAACGCGTTCGAGGACTTCCGCGCCGACCTCACCGGGCCCTCGATCGCGCTCATCACCCAGAGCGGCCACCAGGGCCGGCCCGTGTTCCAGGGCCAGGAGATCGGCATTCGTCTCACCCATTGGGCGCCGACCGGCAACGAGGTCGACCTCGAGTTCGCCGACTTCGCCCGCTACTTCGCCGACCAGCCGGACGTCGGTGTGATCGCGGCGTACATCGAGGGATTCAAGGACGGGCGGACACTCATGCTCGCCGCCGATCACGCCGCCCAGTTGAAGAAGCCGACGGTGATCGTGAAGGTCGGGCGCACCGACGAGGGCGAATCGATGGCGATGGCGCACACGGGCCACCTCACCGGTTCCGATGCCGTGACGTCGGCCGTGTTCCGCCAGTTCGGCATCACCCGCGCCGACGGGCTCGACGACCTCCTCGACACCTCGGCCGCCTTCGCCCGGACGAAGCCCGCGGCGGGGGACGGGGTCGGCATCTACGCGATCTCGGGCGGCACCGGGGCGCACATGGCCGACATGGTCTCCGCCGCCGGGCTGCGCATCCCGCCACTCGCCAAGGACACGCAACGCGCCCTGCACGCCGGGCTGATCCCCGAGTACTTGCGGGTCTCGAACCCGGTCGACTCCGGCGGTCCGCCCGTTGCCGACGCGCGCGGCCGCCGCATCCTCGACCTCCTCGTCGCCGACCCGAACGTCGACCTGCTCGTAGTTCCGATCACCGGCGCGGTGGAAATGTTCAGCAAGCCGTTCACGCGCGACCTCGTCGACGTGGCGAAGACGACCGACAAGCCGATCTTCGTGATCTGGGGCGCGCCCCCCGGCACGGACGACACGTTCTATTTCCGCCTGCTCGATGGTGGCCTGCCCGTGTTCCGAACGTTCGCGAACTGTGTGAAAGCCGTGCGCGCCTACGTCGACTACTCGGAGTTCGCGGCGCGGTACCGCTCGCCGTTCGTGGACGCGCCGACCGAGCGGGCGCCGGCCGCCGCCAAGGCGTGGCGCATCCTCGCCGGTGCCGCGCCGGGCGAGGCGCTCTCGGAGCACGCGTCGAAGCAACTCCTCAAAGCGTACGGCGTGAGATCCAGTCGCGACGTCCTGTGCGACAGCGCGGCCCGGGCCGTGCAAGCAGCGAAGTCGATCGGCTACCCGGTCGTGATGAAGGTGTCGTCGCCCGATCTGACGCATAAGAGCGACCTCGGCCTCGTACGGATCGGGGTCGGCACGGCGCGCGAGGTCCGCACGGTGTACGACGAGCTCGTGCGCAAGTCACGGCGCGCCGGCGGGAAGCGGGCGCGCATCGACGGTGTGCTCGTGTGCGAGACGGTGAGCGGCGGGGTCGAGACCGTGGTCGGCGTCTCGCAGGACCCGTTGTTCGGCCCCGTCGTGATGGTCGGTCTCGGGGGCGTGTTCGTAGAGGTGCTGCGGGACGTCACGTTCCGCGTCCCGCCGTTCAGCGCCGACGAGGCCGGGCGCATGGTGCGCGAGCTCCAGGGCTACGCGCTGCTCGAGGGCGCACGAGGCCAGAAGTCGACCGATGTGGATGCGCTCGTCGATGTCATCATGAACGTGCAGCGGCTGGCGATGGACCTCGCCGAGGACGTGCGTGAGCTCGACATCAACCCGTTGATCGTGCGGCCGCGTGGTGCGGTCGCCCTCGATGCCCTGGTGGTGCGCACATGAACGAGACGATCGAGGACGTCCAACGCCGGTTGGACGACGGCGTGTTGTGGATCACGCTGAACCGACCCGACGCCGGCAACGCCATGACCGTCGCGATGCGCAACGAGATCATGGACTGGCTCGGTGACGCTGTCCGGCGACGCCGCCATCCGGGCGGTGGTCCTCACCGCGCAGGGCGAGAAGGGATTCTGCACGGGCGCCGACATCCGGTCGGGCCGCACCCCCCTCCCGCCCAAGCCGCCGGGTGCGCCGGAGCGGATCATCGGCGACGGCGCCCGCATCATCCGCAACGGCTGGCAGCGGCTGATCGCCTCGATCCAGGACTGCGAGAAGCCGGTCATCGCGGGTGTGAACGCGACGGCCGCCGGGGGCGGCATGCACCTCGCCCTCGCCTGCGATCTCGTGATCATGGCCGAGGAGGCGCGATTCATCTCTGTGTTCATCCGCCGCGGTATCGCCCCCGACGCCGGCGGCGCATACCTGCTCACGCGCCTGGTCGGTCCGCAGAAGGCGAAGGAGCTGTTCTTCTTCGGCGACGACATCCCCGCCGCCGAGGCCGAGCGCATCGGGCTCGCGAACAAGGTCGTGCCCCGGGCCGAGCTCGACAAGACGCTCGGCGAGTGGGCCGGGCGACTCGCCAAGGCGCCGACGCGGGCGATCGCCTTCACGAAGTGGCTCACGAACCGGTCGCTCGAGACCGACCGCGCCGGGTCGTTCTGGGACGAGGCGTACGCGCAGGAGCTCGTCTCCTCGACCGAGGACGCGAGCGAGGGCATGGCGAGCTTCGTCGAGCGCCGTCCGCCCGAATTCAAGGGCTGGTAACGGGATGGCCGGGCCGCTCGCCGACCGCACGGCCATCGTCGGCATCGGGCAGACGTCGTTCGCCAAAGGACTACCGGACTCGGAGCTCTCGCTCGCATGCCAGGCCGTCTCGGCCGCGCTCGATGACGCCGGCATCGCGCCGAGCGAGGTCGACGGGATGGCGATGTTCTCGATGGAGGACGGCCGCGAGGTCGACGTCGCCCGCAACGTCGGCCTCGGTGACATCACGTTCTTCTCGGAGGTCGGCTACGGCGGCGGCGCCGGGTGCGGCGTCGTGGGGCACGCGGCGATGGCCGTCGCCACCGGTCAGTGCAACGTGGCCGTCGCATGGCGGGCGCGCAAGCGCGCCGCCAAGCGTAGCCGGCCGTGGGCGCAGGTGAGCCGGCGCATCACCGGTCACTGGCAGTGGAGCCGTCCCTTCGGCGTCATCCGCCCCGTGGACGAGATCGCGATGCTCACGCGCCGGTACATGCACGAGTTCGGCGCGACCCGCGAGCACCTCGCCAACGTCGCGGTGGCGTTCCGCAAGCACGCCAACCGCAACCCGGCGGCGACGATGCACGAAAAGCCGCTCACGCGCGACCAGTACATGGACGCCCGCTGGATCTCAGAGCCGCTGTGCCTCTTCGACAACTGCCTGGAGACGGATGGCGCCCTCGCCGCAGTGATCGTCTCCGCCGACCGGGCAAAGGATCTTCCGTATCCGCCCGCGTACGTCCATTCGTTCGCGCAGAGCATCCCGCAGCAGCACCAGGTGATGACGAACTACTTCAACGACGACCCGCTGATCGGGCCGTCGTACGCGTGCGCGGAGCGCCTTTGGGCGCAGTCCGACTTCACGCCGAAGGACGTGCCGGTCGCGCAGATCTACGACGCCTTCAGCCCACTCATCCCGCTGTCACTCGAGGGCTACGGCTTCTGCGCCCGCGGCGAAGGCGCCGCGTTCACCGACGACGGCGCGCTCGAGTGGCCGGACGGCCGGCTCCCGACCAACACGGCGGGCGGCGGCATGTCGGAGGCGTACGTGCACGGCTTCAACTTGGTGCTCGAAGGCGTGCGCCAGATGCGGGGCACGTCGACCAGCCAGGTCGACGGGGCGGAGACATGCCTGGTCACGAGCGGCGAGGGTGTGCCCACGAGCGCGCTCCTGCTGCGGAGGTAAGTGAGGTGGAGTCCGACTTCCTGCTCCCCGACGTCGAGGACCCGGACGCGGCCGAGTTCTGGGCCGGCTGCGCCCGCGGCGAGCTCCTCGTGCAGACGTGCAAGAGCTGTGGGCTTCGACGGATGCCGCCGCGCCCGATGTGCCCGCGGTGCCGCTCGCTCGAGTTCCGCTGGGACCCGACGTCGGGACGGGGAACGATCTGGTCGTTCATCGTGCCGCATCCGCCCCTCCTGCCCGCCTACCAGGAGCTCGCGCCCTACAACGCGATCGTCGTGGCGCTCGAGGAGGACCCGACGCTGCGGTTCGTCGGCAACCTCGTCGAGTCGCCGGATGGCGCGATCAACGAGATCGACACGTCGACGATTCAGATCGGCGACCCGGTGCACGTGGTCTTCCACCGGGTGGAGGACGTCGTCCTCCCCCGGTGGATCAAGACCTGAGCCGCGCCGGTTCCGCGACGCGCTGCCCGCTCGAGAGCCGGACACGCGTGCTCACCCCCGTCAGCAACCGGATATTCGACTGACCACTCGCCGTTCCTGCGGGTGTGACAGCCCGCGAGCTGTTGCCAACCCACGCATTCGCGACAAAAGGCGATTGTTTCTCCCCCATTACTGCCAAATTCGTGCGCCCCTGACGCGGATGGCGCACCGTCGGTATTCTCCGCTCGCGCGTCGCACCCATCTGTTCGATTGACGCCAGCAGCGAATTCGTCATCCGGTCTCGGGCGACATCGACGAAGGACGCGCGTGAAGGAACACGGCTGACGTGGCCGCGACTGAGTTCGACGAGGTACTCGCAGCCGCCCAGGAGGGCGCGCAGTGGGCGATCGCCGGTTCTCTGGCAGGACCTGCACCCGCGGCTACTCCGGTTCCTCGCGGGCTCGATCCCTAGTCGCCGAAGCGTCGAGGCCGAGACCTGGCTCGTCGCTGCCCGAGACCTCGCCACATTCCGTGGTGACGAGCAGCAGTTTCACGCGTGGATGTTCACGACGCGAGGAACCGACTGTCGATTCGCGACGGCAAGACGCGCGGTCGGCCGAGCATCGCCATGTCGCCCGAAGCCCTTCGCGAGCAGCCGGCCGATGACGACCCCGCCGTCACCGCGCTCGACGTGCTCAGCGCCGACGCCGCGGTCTCGCTGGTGCGTGCTTGCTTGCCTCCAGATCAAGCCGCGGTCATCCTGCTCCGCGTCCTCGGCGGGCTCGACGTGAACGAGGTGGCAGCGATCGTCGGCAAACGTCCGGGGAACGTGCGCTGTCCTTCCAGCACCACGGTCTACGCCACCGGCCAAGCGGATCGCGTCCGAGGCACCCGACCGCCGAGGTGTAACACCATGACGCCGCCCGACGGTCTTCCGTTCGAGATGGACCCGTACGCGCTCGACGCCGGCACCGCCGACGTCTCGTGAGGCGGGCGGTAGACGCCGGCGATGCGCCTCCGGAGTACCGGAGCGTGGCCCGGATCCTGCACACGTTCGGGCGGCCCGCTGAGAGCCGGGAGTGGGCAGGAGAATCGGCCACGGTCGGAAAGCTGGCGGCGGTTGTCGTCGCTCACCGACGACGGCGGGCCGTCCGGCGTGGAGGATGGAATCGGCGGTCTTCCTCGCATGCGGCCCGGCTCGTGGCAGCGGCCGTCATGGTCGGTTGCGTGTGCGTGACCGGGGGGTTCGCGTCGGCTGGATCGTTGCCCGGCCGGCTCAAACGCGCCGTCCGCCGTGCTCGGCACCGTCGGGATCACCCTACCGACGGGAAGCGACGAACCCGCCGGCGTCCCGGAGCCGGGCCCCACGACGGCCGAGGTCACCGTGCCGACTCCCGCAACGACTCCGGCGCAGCCGGAGCCGGGGACTGACGCGCCATCGACGCCCTCGAGCCCTCCGCCTCATGGGAGCGCCCGGAACGAACCCGGTGGGGACGAGCGTCGCGGCAACCTACCGAGCACGGCGAACGACCAGGGCAACGGCCGTTCACCCAAGGGAACGCCGCACGAAGATCCCGGGAAGGACAAGGGTCGGTACGCGCGGTGTAACGGAAGTGCCACCGAGAGCGCTTCTTCTGTCGACACCCGGGCGAGGTTCCAGACTATTGGGTCCTCTCGGCCGACGTCCGGTCGCCGGCCGAGAGGCTCAGGAGGTTTCCGTTACGCCCCCTGGGGCACATTCGTCGTGTGCGCACGCACGGTCGGCGCGTACTGGGCCCCGGGTGGGGTTTCCGTCCCAGAAGGAAGACAGATCCCCACACCCGGGGTCCCGTTTGCACAATACCTTCGGGGACGTCCGGCGCGCGCTGTCCGCGCAGAAAGCCGCGGAGCACGCGTAGTTCAGTCGTCGAGGCTGAAGATCCGCACCGCGTTCCCGCCGATCATCCGGTCGCGCTCGTCGGCGGGGATGTTGCCCATCGTGTCCTCGATGACCTTGCGCGAGTACGGCCAGTCGTTGCCGTGGTGCGGGTAGTCGCTCGACCACATGATCGTGTCGACGCCGACCCGCTCACGCAGCTCGATGCCGGAACGGTCGGTGATGAACGTCGCGCTGTTGTTTCGCCGCCAGTAGAACGACGGCGGCTCGCTGATCGGGAGCTCGCCCCACGAGCGGTTGCGCCAGAACTTGTCGTCGAGCATCTCGATGAAGTGCGGCAGCCACCCGACGCCGATCTCGATCCACGCCAGCGTGGAGCTCGGGGAAGCGGTCGAACACGCCGGTGAAGATCATCTGCGAGATGTTGCCGGCCGACATCGAGAACACGTGGCTCAGGCTGCCGACGGCCTTCGCCTTTACCGCCTCGCCCTTGCCGGCCCCGTACATCTTGTTGCCGGACTTTGCAGCCGCCTGGCGCTGCCGCATGCGCTGTTCGCGGCTGACGATGTTGATGTGCACCGTGACCGGCATGCCCTCGTCGACGGCGGCGGCCCAGAACGGGTCGTCGGCGGTCGAGACGCTCTCGCCGCCCGACGGCCAGTTCGAGATGACCACGCCATCGGCGCCGCGCGCCTTGGCCTTACGCAGCCCGTCGACGGCGGAGTCGATGCCGAGCGACGGGATCTGGGCCATGCCGATCAGCCGCGTGGGGTCGGGCGCGCAGAACTCCTCGAACAGGAAGTTGTTGTACGCCTCGACGCCGGCGAGCACGAAGTCCGGGTCCTCGTCGCCGAGGAAGTGGCTCATCGTGCGCTGCGGCGGGAACAGCACCTCGGCGTCGACGCCGTCGATGTCCATGTCCTCGAGGCGCGCGGCGCCGTTGTAGCAACCCTTGCGCGCCTCGTCGTACGTGACTCCCAGCCACCGGAACTGGTCGAACGGCATCCCCGGCGTGGAGACGAGTCCGATCGGGTCGGGGTCGCCGCCGACCGCGGTCAGCCACGCGTCGCCGCCCTCGGCGTCCTTGACGAGCTTGGGCGCCTTGTCCTGGTACTTCTCCGGCAGCCAGTTGTCCCAGATGTCGGGCGGCTCGAGGATGTGGCAGTCGGCGTCGACGATGCGGTACTCGGTCATGCCGGGTGCCTCCCGTGCGGGTGGTTCAGGCCAGGCTCGGAGCGATCTCGGTGACAGTAGTCTGACACGCACGTCAGGTCGACGGGAAGGAACGATGACCGAAGCACTCCTCGACCGGCACTCGCGTCGTCGACCTCGCCGGCGAGCCGGCGGCGATGGCGGGACGCATCCTCGCCGACCTCGGCGCCGAGGTCGTGCTCGTCGAGCCGCCCGGACGGACATCCGCTGCGGCGCGCTCCCCCACCGGTTCCTCGCCTGGGGCGCAGGAAAGTCCAGCGTCGACGTCGAAGGCCCCGACGATGCCCGGCTCGACGAGCTGCTCGCAACCGCCGACGCCGTCATCGACACCCCGGGGTTCCCCGGCGCGCTCGTCTTGGACCCGTCACGTGCACCTCGACGCGGTCTGGGCGACCGTCACGCCGTTCGGCCGCACCGGGCCGCACGCGGGGTGGCGCGCGTCCGACCTCGGCGTCATGGCGGCGAGCGGGAACATGTACGCGACCGGCGATCCCGACCGACCCCCCGTACGCTGCACCGAGCCGTCGGGCTACGCGCACGTGGGCGCCGAGACCGCCTTTGCCGTGCTCACCGCGCTCGGCGTCGGGTACTGCCGAGCGGGTCGACATCTCGATGCAGGAAGTCGTGTTCGTCGCCAACATGGTCGGGCTCGCTTCGTTCCCGAAGACCGGGTATCGAGGCGCGCGGGCGGCGCCAATATCGGTCGCACGCGCGAGATCTGGCCGTGCAAAGACGGCTGGGTCTCGTTCGGGCTGCGCGGCGGCAAGGCGCGTGTCCCGAGCCTCACGACACTCACCCGGCTCGCCGCCGAGGAGGACGGCGTCGATGCTCGAGCGCTGATCGATTGGGACTGGAACGACTTCTCGCAGAACACGGCTTCCGACGACGAGCTCAAGGCCATCGAACAGCCCGTGGCCGAGTACTTCGCCCGCCACACGATGCAGGAGCTGTACGAGATCGCGTGCGAGACGAACCTCATGCTGGCGCCCTGCAACTCGCCACGCGAGATCTACGCCAGCGCGCAGCTCGCGGCACGCGAGTTCTTCGTCCCCGTCGGCGACGTCACCCGCTTCCCGCGCTCGTTCGTCATCGTGTCGAGCCGGGACGGCGTGGCTGCGTCGGCGCGACCGTCGGGCCCGGCACCCGAGTTGGGCTCCACCTCTCTCGCCGCGTTGGGTCAGAAACCGGCGCCGGAGACGGGGGTCGGGACCCAACAAGCAGGAGAGGCGGCTTGGGAGGGCACGAACATCCTCGAGTTCGGATCCGGGGCGGCGGGGCCGATCGCGACGCGCTACTTCGTGGAGCACGGCGCGACTGTGCTGCGCGTCGAGTCACGAAGTCGTCCGGACTTCCTGCGGGTGTACGCGCTCGGACCCGACAACCCGCACGGCCTCGAAGGCGCACCGATGTTCGATGGGCTCAACGTGAGCAAGAGAAGCGTCACGCTCAATCTCAAGCATCCCGAGGGCGTCGCGATCGCCAAGCGATTGGTCACCGAATGGGCCGACGCCGTCGTCGAGAACTTCGCACCCCGTGCGATGCGCGGCTTCGGGCTCGATTACGAAACGCTCGCCGCGATCAAACCTGACCTCGTGATGGTCAGCTCGTGCCTCCAGGGCCAGACCGGGCCGCACCGGAACTATCCCGGTTTCGGAAGCCAGGGCGCGGCACTCGCGGGCTTCAACTGGCTGACCGGATGGCCGGACCGGGAGCCGGTCGGGCCGTACGCCACGATCACCGACTCGCTCGCGCCCCGGTTCGTCGCGTCGGCACTGGCGGCGGCCCTGCTCTACCGGCGGCGGACGGGCCGCGGTGTGTACCTCGACGTCGCCCAGGTCGAAGCCGGGAGCTACTCGCTCAGTCCCTGGCTGCTCGACTACGAGCTCGACGGCGTCATCGGCACCCGCATGGGCAACCGCTCGGGCCGCGCCGTGCCGCACGGCGCGTTCGCCTGCCTCGGCGACGACCGCTGGGTCGCCATCGCGTGCTGGACCGACGACGAATGGGCACGTCTCACCGGCATCCTCGGCTTCGACGATCCGTCACTGGCCACGCTGGCGGCGCGACTCGACCGCGTCGACGAGGTCGAGGCCGCGGTCGAGGCCTGGACGCAGACGCGCACGCGCGAGGAAGCCGCCGACCTTCTCCAGGCCGCCGGGATCGAGGCCGTGCCGGTACAGGACTTCGAGGACGTCCACGACGATCCGCAGGTCCAGCACCGGGAGCACTTCGTCCCGCTCACCCACCCCTACATGGGAGACGGCCTCTACGAGCGCACCGGCACCCGCGTCGGCGACATCCCGCACGGCTACGACCGGTCGGGCCCGACACTCGGCCAGGACAACGACTGGGTGCTCGGTGACGTGCTCGGCCTGTCGCCGCACGAGCAGAAGCGCCTTGAAGCCGACGGCGCCCTCGACTGACCCGCTGGACGCGTAACCCGGCCACGACACCTGGCTAGGTTTCTCCGCGTGGACCTGCGGTACTCGCCCGAGGACGACGCGTTCCGCGCCGAGGCGCGCGAGTGGCTGACCGACCAGCTCACCGGGGAGTTCGCGATCGTGCGCGGGCGGGGCGGCCCCGGCGACGAGCACGCGTTGTTCGACGAGCGTCTGGCGTGGGAGCGCGCGCTCGGCGCCGCCCGCTGGACGTGCCTCTCGTTCCCGCACGAGTACGGCGGACGTGACGCGTCGCTGCTGCAGCAGGTGATCTTCTACGAGGAGTACGCGCGCGCCGGCGGGCCGGGACGCGTCGGCATCATCGGCGAGGGACTGATCGGCCCGACGATCCTGCACTTCGGCACCGAGGAGCAGAAGCGCCGCTTCCTCCCGAGGATCGCGTCGGGCGAAGACGTGTGGTGCCAGGGGTACTCGGAGCCGGACGCCGGCTCCGACCTCGCCAACGTGCAGACCCGGGCGGAGCGCGACGGCGACGAGTGGGTGATCACGGGGCAGAAGATCTGGACGTCGCTCGCGCACTGGGCCAACTGGTGCTTCGTGCTGTGCCGCACGGACCGGGAAGCGCCCCGTCACCGTGGGATCACGTACCTGCTCGTCCCGATGCGGCAGCCCGGCGTCGAGATCCGGCCCATCCTCCAGTTGACCGGCACCTCCGAGTTCAACGAGGTGTTCTTCGACGGGGCCCGCACGGCCGTCGACGACGTGGTCGGCGAAGTGAACGGTGGCTGGAAGGTCGCGATGGGCACGCTGGCGTTCGAGCGGGGTGCGTCGACGTTGGGTCAGCAGCTCTCGTTCGAGAACGAGCTCGTCGACATCGCCGAGACGGCGAAGAAGGCCGGACGCTCCACCGATCCGGTGACCCGTCAGCGGCTCGCGCGTGCATGGATCGGGCTGCGAATCATGCGGTACAACGCGCTCCGGGGCCTCACGTCGATGGCGCGCGGCGCCATCACGCCCGAGACCGCGATTCACAAGCTCTACTGGGCGAACTTCCATCAGCAGCTCGGGGAGCTGGCGGTCGACGTGCTCGGGCCTGACGCCGAGGTGGCGTCGTCAGCGCCCTACGACCTGAGCCCGGCGCAGCGGCTGTTCCTGTACACGCGCGCCGACACCATCTACGGCGGCTCGGACCAGATCCAGCGCAACGTCATCGGCGAACGCGCCCTCGGGCTGCCGCCTGAGCCGAAGGTGACGGCGTGACCCCACCGGCACCGACGCCACCGGGCAGCCACGCGCTCCTCGAGGGCAAGTCCGTGCTCGTGACGGCGGCCGCCGGCACCGGCATCGGGTTCGCGACCGCCAAGCGCTGCGCCGAGGAAGGCGCGGTCGTGGTGTTGAGCGATCAGCACGATCGGCGTCTCGGCGAGGCCGCCGAGCAGCTGGAGGACGTCATGGGCGCCAAACCGGCAACCGCGGTGTGCGACGTGACCGATCAACGTCAGGTGGACTTGATGTTCGCCGCCGCGATCGAGGCGACCGGCGGCCTCGACGTGGTCGTCAACAACGCCGGTCTCGGCGGAACAGCTCATTTGGTCGACATGACCGACGACGAGTGGTTGCGAGTGCTCGACGTGACGTTGAACGGCACGTTCCGCTGCACCCGCGCCGCCTTGCGGCACATGTTGCCGCGCGGCTCGGGCGCCGTCGTCAACAACTCGTCGGTGCTCGGCTGGCGGGCACAGGAGGGCCAGGCGCACTACGCCGCGGCGAAGGCGGGGGTCATGGCCCTCACGCGGTGCGCGGCGATCGAGGCGGCGTCGGGCAACGTGCGCGTGAACGCGGTCGCGCCCAGCCTCGCCGTGCACGAGCACCTCGCCAAGGTCATGCCGCAGGAGGCGATCGACGAGCTCGTGACCCGGGAGGCGTTCGGCCGCTCGGCCGAGCCGTGGGAAGTCGCCAACGTGATCGTGTTCCTCGCCAGCGACTACTCGGCATACATGACCGGCGAGGTCGTCTCCGTCAGCAGCCAGCACCCTTAGGTGCCGGTGTTCTTCGCGGCGTCGAGGTAGGGGGGCCGTTCGCCGCCGCCGTGCACGACGATGCTCTCGCCGCTGACGTAGCGGGCGAGCGGCGAGGCCAGGAACAGGCACACGTCGGCGACGTCCGACGGCTCGGCCATCCGACCGAGTGGCACGGTCGCACCGACAGCGGCAATCCCCTCATCGTCTCCATAGAAGAGGTGCGACTGCTCTGTCTTCACCAAGCCCGCGGTCACCGCGTTCACCCGCACCTTGGGGGCGTAGTCCATGGCCAGGGTCTGCGTGAGGTTCAGGAGCCCGGCCTTGGCCGCCCCGTAGGCGGCGGTGCCTGGCGACGGACGCATCCCACTCACGCTGGCGATGTTCACGATCACACCGCCTTCGGGCTGCTGGTGCATCACCGTGTTCGCCTTCTGCGCGAACACGAGCGGTGCGACGAGGTTGAGCGCGATGATCGCGTTCGAGAACTTCGGTGAGGCCGTGGCCGAGTCGGCCGGCGGCGATCCCCCGGCGTTGTTCACCAACACGTCGATCCGTCCGAGCCGCTCTTCGGTGAACCCGACCACCTTGTCGATCTCTTCGGGCTCACGCACGTCGGCGGCGATGAACAGCGCGTTGCGGTCGCCGGAGCGCGGCATCGTCTCCGGTTCGTGCCGGCAGCAGACCACGACGTCGGCGCCGGCTTCGAGAAACCGCTCCGTGATCCCGCGCCCGACGCCGCGGCATCCTCCCGTGACGATCACTGCTTTGCCCGACAGGTCGAGCGGATCGGCCATGCGGATAAGGTAGCCGTCACATCTGACGGGCCATCAGATCAGGAACGCGATGGGAATCTCGCACGCGGTCGACGGCGACGGCATCGCCGAGGTCGTGATGGACAATCCGCCGGTCAACGCGCTCACCGTCGCAGGATGGTTCGAGCTGGCCGACACCGTGCTCGGCCTCGGCGACGATCCTAGCGTGCGCGTCGTGATCCTCCGGGCCGAGGGCAAGGGCTTCAACGCCGGCGTCGATATCAAGGAGATGCAGCGCACCGAGGGCTTCCACGCGCTCGTCGGCGCCAACCGCGGGTGCTACGCGGCGTTCGCCGCCGTGTACGAGTGCGCCGTGCCGGTCATCGCGGCCGTGCACGGCTACTGCCTCGGCGGGGGCATCGGGCTCGCCGGCAACGCCGACATCGTCCTCGCCACGACCGACGCGACCTTCGGGCTGCCCGAGGTCGACCGGGGCGCGCTCGGCGCCGCCACCCATCTCGCTCGTCTCGTGCCTCAGCACAAGATGCGCCAGATGGTGTACACGTCGGCGACGGCGACCGCGCAGGAGCTGCACCACTACGGCTCCGTGCTCGCGGTCGTCGAGCCCGACCGGCTGCGGGACGCGGCCTTCGCGCTCGCCCACCAGATCGCCGAGAAGAGCCCGATCGTGATCCGCGCCGCCAAGGAGTCGCTCAACGGCATCGACCCCGTCGACGTGAAGAAGTCATACCGGTTCGAGCAGGGGTACACGTTCGAGCTCAATCTCTCCGGGGTCGCCGACGAAGCACGCGACGCGTTCGTCGACAAGCGCGATACCGGGTTCGGCGAGTAGCCGGGGGCACCGTGCCGGACAAGCGGATGTCCGAGGACGAGGTCGCGGCGGAGGTGCGCGACGGCATGACGATCGGCGTCGGCGGGTGGGGATCGCGACGCAAGCCCATGTCGCTGATCCGCGCCATCGCCCGCTCCCCGGTGAAGGACCTCACGCTCGTGAGCTACGGCGGGCCCGACGTCGGCCTGCTCTGCCGGGCGGGCAAGGTCAAGCGGGTCGTGTTCGCCTTCGTGTCGCTGGACTCGATCCCGTTGGAGCCGCACTTCCGCGCCGCCCGCCAGGCCGGTGCGATCGAGACGCGCGAGCTCGACGAGGGGATGTTCCTCCTCGGGCTCCAGGCTGCCGCGTGGCGCGTGCCGTTCCTGCCGACGCGGGCCGGTCTCGGGTCGGACGTGTTCCGCCTCTATCCCGAGCTGCGCACGGTGCAGTCGCCGTACCGAAGCCCCGACGGCGAGGGCGAGGAGCTCGTTGCCGTACCGGCGCTCGAGCTCGACGTCGCGCTCGTACACATGAACCGCGGCGACGCCGGCGGCAACGGCCAGTATCTCGGCGTCGACCCGTACTTCGACGACCTGTTCTGCATGGCCGCCGAGCGCCGGTTCATGTCGGTCGAGCAGGTGCTGCCGACCGAGGACCTCGCCGGCAACGGCCCCGTGCAGACGCTGCGCGTCAACCGGCTCATGGTCGACGGCGTGGTGGACGCGCCGTTCGGCGCGCACTTCACGTCATGCCTTCCGGACTACGAGCGCGACGAGACGTTCCAGCGTGAGTACGCCGCGACCGCGCGCGACGACGACGCGTGGAACGCATTCCGGTCCCGCTACCTCGACGTCGGTGGCCACGACGAGTACCGCAAGGCCGTCGGGCTGTGAGACGGGCATGACCGACGCGACCCGCGCCGAGATCTGCGTGGTCACCGTGGCCGAGGCGTTCCGCGGCGACGGGGAGATCCTCGCCAACCCGATCGGCAACATCCCGATGATCGGCGGACGTCTCGCCCGCGCCGCGTTCGAGCCCAACCTCGTGATGACCGACGGCGAGGCGCTGCTCGTCGGGAACACGCTCCCGGTCGGCGTCGAGGACGCGCCGAAGGTCGTCGAGTCGTGGAACCCGTACCGGGCGATGTTCGACGTCGTCTGGTCGGGGCGGCGGCACGTGATGATGGGCGCCAGTCAGATCGACGCCTACGGCAACCAGAACTTCGCGCTCATCGGCGATCCCGCCAAGCCCAAGGCACAACTGCTCGGCCTGCGGGGTGCACCCGGCAACACGATCAACGACACCACCAGCTACTGGATCGCGAACCACTCGCCCAAGGTGTTCGTCGAAGAGGTCGACGTCGTGTGCGGCGTCGGCTACGACCGGGCCCGCAAGCTCCATCCGGCCGAGCGTCGCTTCCACCACCTCAAGCACGTGATCACCAACCTGTGCGTGCTCGACTTCGAGAGCCCGGATGAGCGAATGCGCCTGCGCTCGCTCCATCCCGGCGTCACCGTCGACGAGGTCGTCGCCGCCACCGGCTTCGAGCTCGTGATCCCGGACGACGTGCCCGAGTCGCGGCCTCCCACCGACGACGAGCTGCGGTTGATCCGCGACGTGATCGACCCGAACGACCTGCGCAGCAAGGAAGTCCCGGCATGACAGCCCCCGGCCTCCACACCGCGGCGTGCGACCTGTTCGGCGTGCGCTACCCCATCGTGCAGACCGGGATGGGTTGGGTGGCCGGCGCACGGCTCACGTCGGCGACGAGCGCGGCGGGCGGGCTCGGCATCTTGGCGTCGGCGACGATGACCTACGAACAGCTCGAAGATGCGATCCACGAGGTGCAGGGCCGTACCGACCAACCCTTCGGCGTGAACCTCCGCGCCGACCAGGACGACATCGACCAACGGATCGACCTGCTCGTCCGCGAACGCTGTCCGCGTCGCGAGCTTCGCCCAGGCGCCGGGCGAGCGCCTCGTGAAACAGCTGCGCGACGCGGGCGTCGTCACCATGCCGACCATCGGCGCGCCCAGACACGCCGAGAAGGTCGCGGCGTGGGGCGTCGACGCGCTCATCGCCCAGGGCGCCGAAGGCGGCGGCCACACCGGCACCATCCCCACCTCCCTGCTGCTCCCTGCCGTCGTCGACGCCGTCGACATCCCGGTGCTTGCTGCGGGCGGGTTCACCGACGGTCGCGGCCTCGTCGCCGCTCTCGCATGGGGCGCGGCAGGTGTGGCGATGGGCACGCGGTTCCTCCTCACGAAGGAGAGCACCGTTCCCGACACGGTCAAGGACGTGTACATCGCGACCGCGGTCACCGGCACGGTGGTGACCAAGCGGATCGACGGCTATCCGCAGCGCGTGATCCGCACCGACGTGGTCGACCATCTCGAGCACTCGGGACGGCTCACCGCGCTCCCCGCGCGCTTCGCAACGCCCTCGGATTCCGCAAGCTCACCGGCACGTCGCGCCGCGCCCTCGTACGCGAGGGGCTGGCGATGAAGCGCAAGGAAGGGCTCACATGGTCGCAGGTGGCGATGGCCGCCAACGCGCCCATGCTGACCAGGGCCACGATGGTGGACGGACGGCTCGAGACCGGCATCCTCCCCACCGGGCAAGGAGTCGGCGTGATCGACGAGCTCCCCACGGTCGCCGACCTGGTCGCCACCATCATCGATGAAGCGGAGCAGACGCTGACCCGCCTCGACAAGGGAGGGGCATGACCACCAAGGAGCGCGTCGCCGCGGTCGACCGCTGGTTCACGCTCGACGACGCGGACCCGCGGCTGCTCGGCAACCGGTGCACCCGCTGCGGCAGCTACTTCTTCCCGAAGGCGTCGGCGTTCTGCCGCAACCCGAGCTGCGACGGCACGGAGTTCCAGGAGGTTCCCCTGTCGAACCGGGGCACGGTGTGGTCGTTCACGACCAACCACTACGCACCACCGCCGCCGTACGTGGCGGCCGATCCGTTCGAGCCGTTCTCGGTGGCAGCCGTCCAGCTGCCCGAGGAGAAGATGGTCGTACTGGGCCAGGTGGCCGACGGCGTCGACCCGGCGACACTTCGGGTCGGCGACGAGGTCGAGCTCGTGCTGGGCACGCTGTTCGAGGACGACGACCACGAGTACGTCGTCTGGAAGTGGAAGCCGATCGAGGGAGCGCGGTCCGATGGGTGATCACGACGTCGCCGTCCTCGGGGTGGGCATGCACCCGTGGGGAAAGTGGGGCCGGAACTTCGTCGAGTACGGCTTGGTCGCGGCGCGTGCCGCCCTCGAGGACGCGGGACTCGAATGGGGCGACATCCAGTTCGTGTCCGGAGCCGACACCATCCGCAACGGCTATCCCGGCTTCGTCTCGGGTGCGACGTTCGCGCAGGCGCTGGGCTGGCAGGGCGCGCCGGTCGCAAGTAGCTATGCCGCGTGCGCGTCGGGCGCAACCGCGTTGAACGCGGCGCGAGCACAGATCCTCGGCGGCCTGTGCGACGTGGCACTCGTCGTCGGCGCCGACACGACGCCCAAGGGCTTCCTCGCCCCGACCGCGGGTGAGCGCGGCGCCGATCCTGACTGGCTCCGGTTCCGACTGCTGGGCGCGACGAACCCGACGTACTTCGCGTTGTACGCCCGCCGCCGCATGGAGCTGTTCGGCGCGACGCCGGCCGACTTCGCCAAGGTCAAGGTCAAGAACGCCGCCCACGGTCTGGCGAACCCCAACGCCCGCTATCGCAAGGCGGTCACCGAGGACGAGGTGATGGCGTCGCCGGTGGTCGCCGAGCCGTTGCGCCTGCTCGACATCTGCGCGACGAGCGACGGCGCGGCGGCGGTGGTCGTCTCGAGTCTCGAGTTCGCGAGGCGTCGGGGCACGAGCAATTCCGTGCGGGTGGCGGCGATCTCGACGGTGACGCCGTCGTACCCGAACGCGGTGATCGAGATGCCCGACTTCGCCACCGACTCCGCGGCCGCGGTTCCCGCCGGGCCGGTCACGTTCCGGGACGCGATCGCGCAGGGTGCGTACGCGGAGGCGGGGCTCGGGCCGGACGACCTCGATCTCGCCGAGGTCTACGACCTGTCGACCGCGCTCGAGCTCGACTGGTACGAGAACATCGGGCTGTGTGGGCCCGGTGAGGCCGAGAAGCTCGTGCACGACGGCGCGACGACCATCGGAGGTCGTATCCCCGTGAACGCGAGCGGCGGGCTGGCGTGCTTCGGCGAGGCGGTTCCGGCCCAGGCGCTGGCGCAGGTGTGCGAGGTGGCCTGGCAGCTGCGCGGCAACGCGGGCGAGCGCCAGGTCGAAGGGGCCAAGGTCGGGCTCACCGTGAACCAGGGCTTGTTCGGGCACGGCTCGTCGGTGATCCTCGCCCGCTGAGGCCGCGTGGACCTGACCTTCACCGACCAGGAGGACGCGTTCCGCGCCGAGGCCCGCGCCTGGCTGAAGGAGAACGTGCCGCGCCCGCCTCTGCCGTCCGGCGACACGCGGGAGGGCTTCGCGCTCCACAAGGAGTGGGAGCGGGCGCTGTTCGACGCCCGGTGGGCGGTCGTGGCGTGGCCGCAGGCGTACGGCGGGCGCGACGCCAGCCTCATGGAATGGCTGATCTTCGAGGAGGAGTACTACCGGGCCGGTGCGCCGCAACGCGTCACGCAGAACGGGATCTTCCTGCTCGCCCCGACATTGTTCGAGCTCGGCACCGAGGAGCAGCGCGACCGGATCCTGCCGAAGATGGCGTCGGCCGAGGAGACGTGGTGCCAGGGCTGGTCCGAGCCGAACGTGGGCAGCGACCTCGCCGGGATCAAGTCGCGTGCCGTGCCGCGACGAGGCGAACGGCGGCTGGCGTCTGTCGGGCCAGAAGACGTGGACGACGCGGGGCGCGTTCTGTGACCGTCTGTTCGGCCTGTTCCGGAGCGACCCGGAAGCGGAGCGCCACCACGGTCTCACGTACTACCTCGTCGACCTGCGCACGGAAGGCGTCACGGTGCGTCCGGTCGAACGCCTCGACGGCGACGAGGGCTTCGCGGAGGTGTTCCTGGAGGATGTGCTCGTGCCCGACCGCGACGTGCTCGGCGCCGTCCACGAAGGCTGGCGCGTCGCGATGGCAACCACAAGCTCGGAGCGCGGCCTGACGTTGCGCAGCCCGGGCCGGTTCATGGCAGCGGCGGCGCGACTCGCCGATCTCTACCGCCGTCAGGCTGACGATGGAGCTCTGGACTCGAACCCGACCGTACGCGACGCCGTCGTGCGCGCGTGGATCGATGCGGATGCGTACCGGTGGCAGACGTTCTGGACCGTCACCCGCCTCATGGACGGCGGGCAGACGGGCCCGGAAGCGAGCCTCGTGAAGATCTTCTGGTCGGAGCTCGACGTGCGTCTCCACGAGACGGCGTTGCGGCTGCTGGGCTCGCGCGCCGAGGTCGTCGACGGCGACGACCCGGCGGCGTGGATGAAGGGCTGGCAGTTCGCGCTCTCGGGCCCGATCTACGCGGGCACGAACGAGATCCAGCGCAACGTGGTCGCCGAGCGCGTGCTCGGGCTCCCCCGGCGGTGATCACGTGAAATTCGCCTTCTCGGACGAGCAGCTCGCCATGCGCGACGCCGTGCGGGCTTTCCTCGAGAAGGAATGCCCACCGAAGGTCGTGCGCGACGCGTGGACGAACGACACCGGCCGCTCCGGGCTGTGGCCCCGGCTCGGCGAGCTCGGCGTGCTCGGTGTGCTCGCCTCCGAGGCCCAAGGCGGCTTCGGCGGCGATTACCTCGATCTAATCCTCCTCCTCGAGGAGACGGGTCGCGCCGCGCTCCCCGAGCCCGTCGTCGAACACGCCGCGGTGACGGTGCCGCTGCTCGACGAGGCGCGTTCCGAAGCGGCCGCCGCCGGCGCCGTCACGATCACGGTCGCGCCTCATCCGGTCTCCTGCTCTACGCCGACACCGCCGACCTCTTGCTGCTCGGTGATCGATTCGTCGAACCGGGAACGCTGCAGCTGCGGCGGCACGAGTCGGTGGACGGATCCCGACGACTGTCCGCGATCCCTGCTCCACCTACCTCTCTCCACGTCGCCACTGTGGATCGCGCCGCGCTGGGCATCGCCGCGCAGCTCATCGGCCTCGCCGACCGCATGCTGACGATGACAGTCGAGTACGCGAAGGATCGTCGGCAGTTCGGCGTGCCGATCGGCTCCTTCCAGGCCGTGAAGCACCATCTGGCCGATGTCGCGCTCGCGCTCGAGTTCTCGCGCCCCCTGGTGTACCGAGCGGCGTGGTCGATCGCGCGGGGCGACGACGACCGCTCGGTGCACGTGGCAATGGCGAAAGCGCGCGCGTCCGAAGCCGCGCTGCGGGCCGGGCGGGTCGCCCTCCAGGTTCACGGGGCGATCGGCTACACGACCGAATACGACCTGCATCTGTGGATGAAGCGGGCGTGGGCTCTCGCTGCATCGTGGGGCGACGCCGCCTGGCACGACACCCGCGTGGGACGCGCGATCCTGGACACCGACGGACTCCCCGAGGAGCAGTGATGGCCGAGGCCTACATCGTCGACGCGGTGCGGACGCCCGTGGGCAAGAAGGGCGGCGGGCTCGCCGCCGCGCACCCCGCCGACCTCGGCGCCCACGCGATCTCGGGGCTCCTAGATCGGACGGACATCGATCCGGCCGCCGTCGAGGACGTCGTCTTCGGGTGCGTCGACACGATCGGCCCACAGGCCGGCGACATCGCGCGCACGTGCTGGCTCGCCGCCGGCCTCCCCGACGACGTGCCCGGCACGACCGTGGACCGACAGTGCGGCTCGTCCCAGCAGGCCTTGCACTTCGCCGCCCAGGCGGTCCTCAGCGGGACGAACGACGTGATCGTCACGGGAGGCGTGCAGAACATGAGCATGATCCCGATCGCGTCGGCGATGACGGTCGCCCAGCCCATGGGGTTCGACGACCCGTTCACGGGCTCGGAGGGGTGGCGCGCCCGGTACGGCACCCAGGAGGTGTCGCAGTTCCGCAGCGCCGAGATGATCGCCGAGAAGTGGAGCGTGTCGAGGGAAGACATGGAGACGTTCGCGCTGGAGAGTCACCGCCGCGCCGTCACCGCCATCGACGAGGGTCGGTTCGAGCGGGAGATCCTCCCCTACCGGGACGTCACGACCGACGAGGGGCCACGGCGCGACACGTCGCTCGAGCGCATGGCCTCCCTCCCGCCGCTCACCGACGGCGGCCGCGTCACCGCCGCGGCGTCGAGTCAGATCTCCGACGCCGCCGCTGCGCTGCTCGTCGTGTCGGAGCGCGGATTGCAGGAGCACGACTTGACGCCACGGGCGCGCATCCACCACCTCAGCGTGCGGGGCGCCGATCCGATCTTCATGCTCACGGCACCGATCCCGGCCACCGCCTACGCGCTCGAGCGCACCGGCATGTCGCTCGACGACATCGACCTCGTCGAGATCAACGAGGCGTTCGCGTCGGTCGTGCTGGCATGGCAGCAGGAGACGGGCGCCGACCTTCGCAAGGTGAACGTGAACGGTGGCGGCATCGCGCTCGGCCACCCGCTCGGCGCGACCGGCGCCCGGCTCATGACGACCCTCCTGCACGAGCTCGACCGCACCGGCGGCCGCTGGGGCCTCCAAACCATGTGCGAAGGCGGCGGCCAAGCCAACGTCACGATCATCGAACGCCTGGGCTGACAGCTATTCAGGCTCCCCGCGTAGGGGGAGGCCCGCGGCGCGGTAGACGGCGTCGATGACGCGCATGTTCTGCAGCGAGTCAGCGGGCGGGGTGAGGACCGGGCCGTCGTGCAACACCGCGTCCGTGAACGCCTCGAGCTGGTAAGCGTACGTCGCCTTCCGCGGGAACTTCTCGCGGTGCTTCTTGCCGTCACGTAGCACCGTGAACCGGTGGTAGAACTGCGGGCCGGTCTGGTTGAACACGCGCAGCTCGCCTTCCTCGCCCCACGCCCGGATCGAAAGCTTCAGCGGCGTGCTCGACCACATTGCGCACGTCATGCGACCGGTGTGCCCTCCCGGCCACCGCACGTCGGCTTGCATCCACCGGTCGATCTTCGGCGACCGGAGACGAGCATGCGCGCTGATGACCTTGGGCTCGTCGCCGCCCAGCAGCCGCAGTTGATGCACGGCGTAGGAGCCGACGTCCATTGCGGCCCCGCCGGCGAGGTCGTACCGGTAGCGGATGTCCTTGAACATCGGGAGCGGGATGCACATCGTCGTCTCGGCCCGCTCGAGCTCGCCGATCTCGCCGCCGGCGACGACGTCGTGCATCCGCTGCGCCAGCGGGTGGTACCGGTAGTGGAACGCCTCCATCACCACGAGCCCGCTGCCGTCGGCCGCCGCCGCGACCTCCTCGGCTTCGGCGGCGTTCGAGGTGAACGGCTTCTCGCACAGGACGTGCTTGCCGGCCGCGATCGCCTTCAGCGTCCACTCCGCGTGCAGGGCGTTCGGAAGCGGGTTGTAGATCGCGTCGATGTCCGGGTCGGCGATGACGTCGTCGTACGTCGCGTGCACTTTGGGGATCTTGTGCTTGCGCGCGAACTTCTCGGCGCGGGCGACATCGCGAGCGGCGACCGCAACCACCTCGGCCTCGGCAACGCCCCGCGCCGGCTTGATTAACGCGCCGGGTGTGATGCGCGCCGCGCCGAGCGTGCCGATTCGCAACCGGTCTGTCGCGGTCACGCGCCGACCAGCTTGGCGTAGTCGTCGAGCACCGGCAGGGCGACGTCGCGCCCGCCGACCGGCACGCGCAGCACGACCTCGTCGATGCCGATCGACGAGTAGTACTCGACCTTGCCGGGGTCGGGGATCGTGCCGAAGGGGACGACACGTATCGTCGCCGGATCGCGGCCTGCAGCCTCCGCCGCCCGATGGAGCTGCGGCAGCGCGTCGCGCACTCCGGCGCCGCCGATCGGGATCCAGCCGTCGGCGTACTCCGCGACGTGCGTGAAGAGCTTCGGGCCGGCCGCGCCTCCGATGAGGACCGGCGGCCACGGGTGCTGCCCGGGCTTGGGCCACGACCAGCTCGGCGGCAGGTGCACATGGTCGCCGTCGAAGCTCGCTACGTCGTCGGCCCAGAGGCGCTGCATCGCCAGCACGTGCTCGCGGGCGACAGCACGCCGGCTGCCCATCTCGACGCCGTGGTCCTCGATTTCGTCCTCGTTCCATCCGAAGCCGATGCCGAACACGAATCTCCCGTCTGAGAGATGGTCGAGGCTCGCGACCGTCTTGGCGGTCACGATCGGGTCGCGCTGCGCCACCAGGCAGATGCCTGTTCCCACACGGAGACGTTCGGTGGCTCCCGCCGCCATCGCCAGAGCGACGAAAGGATCGAACGCCCGCTTGTAGTAGTCGGGCAGGACCGCGTCACCGGTCGGGGTCGGTGTGCGCTGGCTCACCGGGATGTGGGTGTGCTCGGGGACGTACAACGACACGAACCCACGCTCCTCCGCCGCGCGGGCGAGATCGTCGGGACGCATCGCCTGATCCGTTGCGAACATCGTCACGCCGAATTGCACAGTTCTCCTCGTCCCCGTGGCGGGCTCCGGCTTTGGCGCCGGTGGCAAAGCCGCTTTCGCCGCTCGCTAGGCGGGCATGATCGAGCCGCCGTCGACGCACAGCACCTGGCCTGTCACCAACGCTGCGTCGTCGCTGGCGAAGAACACGGCCGTACCCGCGATGTCCTCCGGCTCGAGCTTGCGCTTCATGGCGCTCATCGCCGGCAGCATGTCGATGAACGCCTCGGGAACGATCTTCTTGTGCCTCGGTCATCGTGACGCCCGGCGCGATGCAGTTGCCGTGACGTTGTACTGACCCAGCTGGGCGGCCATGAACTTCGTGAGGCCGACGAGGCCCCACTTCGTCTGGCTGTAGGTGAAGCCCGCGCCCTCCTGGAATCTCCGGCCGGCACGATCACGTACATGTACGCCGCGCCCGACGACTGGTTGATGATGCGTCCCCAGCTCTGCTCGACCATCGTCGGCGCGCACGCCCGCGCCATCAGCCACGCGCCGTGCAGGTTCACGTCGAAGACCTTCTGCAGGTACTCGGAGTCGTTGCGCTCGTTGTCGATGTCGTAGTAGAGCGCGGCGTTGTTGACCAGGATGTCGATGGCGCCGAACTGCTCGGTGGCCTTCGCCGCACAGGCAAGCGTCGACGCTCGTCGGAGATGTCGGTCTGGACGAACGCGACCTCGCCGATCTTCTCGAGCTGCTCCATCGCCGAGGCGGCGCGGTCCTCGTTGATCTCGGCGACGACGACCTTCGCGCCCTCGTCGAGGAATCGCTTGGCGTACGAGAGCCCGATGCCCTGACCCGCGCCGGTGATGACGGCGACCCGGTCTTCGAGCCGGCCCATGTTGGAGCCCCCTGTACGCCCGCCTACGAGCGGTGGATGAGGTTGAAGCGCTCGGTGACGGCCGGCTCGCCGCTCTTCTCGTCACTCCACACCGTCTCGGTGACGACGAACGTCATCGTCCTGCCCTTGCTCTCCTTCTCGTAGAGGTCGACGATGCGACCCTCGCCGACCAGCACGTCGCCGACGACGATCGGCCGGTGGTACGTGAACTCCTGCTCACCGTGGAGCACGAGGCCGCCCTTGGCGAACAGCTCCCCCATCACCGTGCGCATCGGGTTCTCGCCGCCGGTCGGATCTTCGGGCTGCTCCTCGGCGAAGCGGCCCCAGAACTGCATCGCGAACGACAACGTCGGCGGGGCCGGGATGTCGGCCGAACCCGGCGGCCTCGGCCGCGCCGGGTCGTGGTACACGGGGTTCTCGTCCTTCAGCGCGCTCGGCGAAGTTCGAGACCGGCCCGCGCTCGATGGTCACGCGGTATGCACCGGTCGCCTTCCCGATGACGCTCCGTGTCGACGCCCATCCGTCCCTTTCGATTCCTCGGGCGCGGTTCACCGCGCTGTTTGACGGGCGCGTGAACCACCGCGATACCGTGACGCCGACGTCAGTTTTCAACGAGGGGAGAAGGACGCGCAAATGGGCCTGCTCGACGGCAAGGTGGCGATCGTGACGGGAGCCGGCAACGGTGTCGGACGCGGTGAGGCCATCGAGCTGGCCGACCAGGGCGCCAAGGTCGTCGTGAACGACCTCGGCGGCTCCGTCACGGGCGAGGGCGCCGACAAGAGCACCGCCGACGAGGTCGTCGAGGTCATCAAGGGCCGCGGCGGCGAGGCGGTCGCCAACTACGACGACGTCGCCGACTTCAACGGCGCCAAGAACATCATCGACACCGCGGTCGACGCGTTCGGGAAGCTCGACGTGCTCGTGAACAACGCCGGGATCCTGCGCGACAAGATGCTCTTCACCATGGCCGAGGACGACTTCGACTCGGTCATCCGCGTGCACCTCAAGGGCACGTGGAGCACGATGCACCACGCCTCGGCCTACTGGCGCAACGAGTCCAAGGAGGGCCGCCAGCCCGAGCGGGTCGATCGTCAACACGGTCTCGAGCGCCGGGCTCCAGGGCCAGGCAAGCCAGTCGAACTACGGCGCGGCCAAGGCCGGCATCGCGGCGATGACGATCATCGCCAGCCTCGAGCTGACTCGCTACGGCGTTCGCGCCAACTGCATCGGGCCCGGTGGCTTCACCCGCATGGTCGGCCAGGCCCGCTCCGACATCACGATCAAGAACCCGGAGGAGTACACCGAGTTCGACGGCATGAACCCGGGCAACTCGGCGCCGGCGGTGGCGTGGCTCGCGTCCGACGAGTCCAAGCCGACGACCGGCCAGGTGCTGCGCATGGTCGGCAACTCGCTCTGCGTGTACCAGCCGTGGCAGATGGGCGAGGAGTTCTTCGCCACCGACAACGAAGGCAACCCCGCCCGGTGGGATCCGGCCGACGTCGGCGGCATCCTGAACAAGTACGTCTTCCACTCGGTCAACCCCGGCATCGCCGCGCAGCAGAAGCGTTAGCCTCCGAACGGTGGACACCGACTTCGAGACGCTCCTCTACGAGGAGCGCGACGGCGTCGCCTGGGTCACGCTCAACCGGCCGGACCGCCTGAACGCATTCAACTCGCTCATGCAGCGCGAGCTGCACGCGTTGTGGCGCAGGCTTCGCCGGCACGACGACGTGCGCTGCGTCGTCCTCACCGGTGCCGGCGAGAAGGCCTTCTGCACCGGCATCGACCGCATGGAACAGATGGGCGACGAGGGTGACGACACCACCGATCCCGACGTCGTCGGCTCCGGCAGCACGCCGTTCATGTTCAACGATCCCGGCGACAACATCGGCCCGAAGAGCTCCGACCTCTGGAAGCCGGTGATCGCGGCCGTGAACGGCATCGCCTGCGGCGGCGCCTTCTACATGCTCGGCGAGGTCGAGTTCATCATCGCCGCCGAGCACGCCACGTTCTTCGACCCGCACGTGACGTACGGCATGACAGCGGCGTTCGAGCCGATCCACATGTCCGGGATCATGCCGTTCGGCGAGATCATGCGACTCTCGCTGCTCGGCAACTACGAGCGCCTGTCGGCCCGCCGGGCGTACGAGATCGGGCTCGTGTCGGAGATCGCCCCCAAGGAACAGCTGCACGAGCGGACAGCATGGGCGGCGAACGCGATCGCCTCCCAACCGCCGCTCGCCATCGAAGGCACCGTCCGCGCCATCTGGGGTGCACGCGAGCTCGGTCACCGCCAGGCACTGCGGCTCGGGTACGCGTACGTGGGTCTCGGGACGAACCAGGACTCCATCGCCGCCGGGCAGAAGCTCTTCGAGTCGGGTACGCGCATCGACTGGCGCTCGAGATAGCCGGCGGGATGGGCCGGCGCGTCGCGATCGTCGGGGCCGCACTGTCGGATTGCGGCCGCGTCGACGACAAGTCACCGTTCGAGCTCCACTACCAGGCTGGGAGCCGCGCTCTGGCCGATGCGGGCCTCGCGAAGCGCGACGTCGACGGGTTCGCCTCCTGCGGCACCGGCTTGCTCGCCCCGATCGAGCTCGCCGAGTACCTGGGTCTGCGGCCGACGTGGGTCGACGGCACCGGCGTTGGCGGCGCCACCTGGGAGTTCATGGTCGAGCACGCGACCGCGGCGATCGCAGAAGGACACGCCGAGGTCGTCGTACTCGCCTACGGCTCGACCGCCCGGGCAGACCTGAAGCGTCGCGACCGGCGGGCGAACCTCTCGTTCGGGAGCCGGGGCCCGGTGCAGTTCGACGCCCCGTTCGGGCACACGCTGATCGCCAAGTACGCGATGGCGGCCCGCCGCCACATGCACGAGTTCGGCACCACGATCGAGCAGCTGGCCGAGATCGCCGTGTCGACGCGCCACAACGCGTCACTCAATCCGGACGCGTACTACCGGGAGCCGATCACGATCGAGGAGGTGAACGGCTCGCCGCTCATCGCCGACCCCCTGACGACACTGCACTGCTGCATCCGGTCCGACGGCGGCGGCTCGATCGTGCTCACCTCGGAAGAACGCGCCCGCGATCTCGCGGCGAGTCCGGTGTGGGTGCTCGGCACGGGCGAAGCCGTCTCCCACACCACGATGAGCGAGTGGGACGACTTCACCGAGTCACCCGCGGCTCGCTCGGGGAGCCTCGCGTTCGAGCGCGCCGGCGTCGCCCCGGACGAGATCGACGTGTGCGAGATCTACGACGCCTTCACGCCGATGGTGCTGCTCAGCCTGGAGGCGCTCGGCTTCTGCAAGAAGGGCGAAGGCGGACCGTTCGTCGAGGGCGGCACGATGCGCGTCGACGGTTCTCTACCGACTAACACCGACGGCGGCGGCCTCTCGGCCTGCCATCCCGGGATGCGGGGCATCTTCCTGCTCGTCGAGGCGGTGCGGCAGCTGCGCGGCGAGGCCGCCGGCCGCCAGGTGGCGGACGCGCGCCTCGCCTGCGTGAACGGCACCGGCGGCTGGTTCTCGTCGGCCAGCACGGCCATCCTCGGCGTGGAGTAGGAATAGAGGTCGTGGAAGGACGAGCATGAGCCCGCTCATCTCGCGTGGGTTCGGCGGCCGGCGGCGACGCGACGTCGACCCGAGCCGGATCCCGCCCGGCCAGTACGTCGTGGACGACTTCCCCGTGTTGTCGGCCGGTCCGACACCCTCCGTGTCCCTCGACGACGTGGACGTTCTCGATCACCGGCGCCGTCGACGAACCTATTTCCTGGTCGTGGGAGGAGTTCCTCGCGCTGCCGAGTGAGCAGATCCGGACCGACATCCACTGCGTGACGAAGTGGTCCAAGCTCGACACGGCGTGGCGCGGCGTCTCCGTCGACGTCCTGCTCGAAAAGGTCGACACCGCCGCCGAATTCGTGTCGGCGTTCTGCGACGGCGGCTACACGACGAACCTCCCGTTTGCCGACGTTACCGACGGGCAGGCATGGGTGGCCTACGAGTTCGACGGCGAGCCGCTCGAGCCCGTGCACGGCGGTCCGGCGCGCCTGCTCGTCCCGCACCTCTACTTCTGGAAGAGCGCGAAGTGGGTTCGGGGCCTCGAGCTCCTCGACCACGACGAGCCCGGGTTCTGGGAGACCAACGGATACCACAACCGCGGTGATCCCTGGAAGGAACAGAGGTATTGGAGCGACTAGCGCCTCGGCGCGCTCCGCTGACGTGGCGCGTCTCGACGCTGGCCGAGAAGCGGCCCGAGACGCAGACCGCCACGACGCTCGTGCTGGACGTTCCCGACTGGCCCGGGCACCTGGCGGGTCAGCACGTCGACGTACGGCTCACGGCCGACGACGGTTACCAGGCGGAGCGGTCGTACTCGATCGCGTCAGCGCCGCAGGATTCGCACCTGTCGCTCACGATCGAACGCATCGAGGACGGTGAGGTCTCGCCGTACCTGACCGACGAGCTACGCCCCGGCGACCAACTCGAGCTCCGGGGACCGATCGGCCTCTACTTCACGTGGGACACCGGCGACGGCGGTCCGCTTCTGCTGCTGGGGGGCGGCTCGGGTCTGGTCCCGCTCATGGCGATGCTGCGCTACCGCGCCGCGGTGACGAGCGCGGTGGCGGCGACGGTGCTCGTGTCGGCGCGTGGCTGGGACGACGTGTTGTATCGCGACGAGCTCTCGACCCTCGACGGCGACGGAGTCGCGGTTCGCTACACGCTCACCCGCGAGCAACCGCCGGGGTGGAGTGGTTGGTCGGGGCGGGTGAACGCCGACATGCTCCGCGCGCTCGGCGCCGATCGGGCCGGGAACGCTCGCGTCTTCGTCTGCGGCCCGACCGGATTCGTCGAGCACGTCGCCGACCTGCTCGTGCAGCTGGGACACGACCCACACGCCATCAAGACCGAGCGCTTCGGACCGACGGGAGGCTGACCATGGATGCGTCGGGCATGCACACCGACGGCAACGAGATCGCGGGGCTCCTCCAAGACGTCTTCGTCCCCGAGTTCACCACCATGGAACGCACGTGCCAGTCCTGCGGCGACCTCAACCCCGTCGGCGCCCACCGCGCGTACCACGGTGCCGGCATCGTCCTGCGGTGCCCCAACTGCGACGACGTGGCGCTTCGGGTCGCCGAGCTCCCCGACCGTCTCGTCTTCGAGCTCCGGGGCGCTTGGAGCATGCAGCACGAAGAGTGAGGCTCCGGCACCGCCGAATGACTTACCCTTCCCGCGGGGCTCGAGCGAGTTGGGGGTTGCGGTGGTCAGGCAGGAGGCGACGGGCATCCGCCCGTTCGTCAATCGACACCACGAGCGCGAGTGGCTCGAGGAGCGCCTCGACGACGCCCGGAGCGGTCAACCGCAACTGGTCCTGATCTCCGGCGAGCCCGGAATCGGGAAATCCCGGCTCGTGCGCGAGGTGCAGCGGACGGCTTCGAGCCACGGCATGGAGGTGTCCACGGGCCGGTGCCGCGAGCACCTCGACCTCCCGTACCTGCCGTTCGCGGCGTCGCTGCTCCCTAGGTTGCAGCGTCTTGCCCGCGAGGACCCGGCTCTGGGCCGGCACGCAGCCGTCATCGAGCGACTGCTCGGCGACGATGCGGAGAGCCCACCGGGAGGCGCGACGCGGTCAGAGGAGCACGAGCAGACACGCGTCTTCGTCGCCGTCGCCGCGGCCATCATCCGGCTCGCGGAACGCCGCCCACTCCTCGTCGTCCTCGACGACCTCCACTGGGCCGACCGCGCGTCACTCGACTTGTTCACCCACCTGGCGCTGGAGATCGCCGACACCGCCATGAGCGAGCCGGTCGCCGTCATGCTCGCCGCGACGTACCGCGACGCTGCGAGCTCGCCGTTCTCGGACGACATCGAACGACTGCGGCGAGAAGAGATCTGTCACCAGATCGCGCTCCGACCGCTTCCGGAAGAAGAGGCCGGAGAGATGGTGCGCTCCCTCGGGCTCCCGGACTCGACGCGCCAGATCGAGCACACCGTGTACCGCGTCGCCGGCGGCAACCCGCTCTTCATCGAGAACGTCGTCCATCAGCTCGCCCGGGGCGACGCGCAGCACCGTGAGGCAAGCGTCGTTGCCGAGCTCGAGACCGCCGGTCCGCGCGAGATCACCGATGCCGTCGCCGAACGCCTCGCCGAGCTCCCCGGACCGGTGCAGGACACGCTCACCCTTGCCGCCGTCCTCGGCGACCGCTTCGCTCCCGCCGGTGTGGCCGCCGCCGGCCACCTCCCGCCGGACACGGTCATGGACCATCTCGAGGCGGCGGCGGCGCGCGACATCTTGGAGCGCGACGATGACGCGTTCCATTTCGCGCATCCGCTGTATGCCCGGGCGGCGTACACACGAGTTCCCGCAGCGCGCCGTCAGCAACTTCACCTCGATATCGCGAGCTCGCTGGAGGCGCTTCCTGATTCCGAGCACCACGCCATCGAGATCGCCCGGCACCTCGGAGACGCCGGCGAGCGCGCCGACCCCGCCGCCGTGCTGCGCTGGTCGCGAACCGGCGGTGACCGGGCCTGGGCGCTCTTGGCATGGGACGAGGCAGCGCGCTGCTTCGAGGCCGCCGCACACGCCGCGGTACGCCGGCAGGCGCCGCCGGGTGAGTTCGCCGACCTCTCCTACCGGGCCGGCGTCGCGCACTACCGCAACAGCGATCCCGTGCCGAGCCGGATCTACCTCGAACAGGCGGAGGCGGCGTACCGGGCGGCGTCCGACCCGAGCGGCGTCGCGCGGGCACTCACCGACCGCACCCGAGCCGAGCTCACCGCCGGCCGCTTCGGCACGCGAGTCGCGGTCGAGCCGCTGGAGGCTGCGCTCGCCGATCTCGAAGACCCCGGGCTCCAGGCGCGCCTCCTGGCGCAGATGGCGGACGCGTTCTGGCTCCAAGGCGACTTCGAGCGTGGGCGTGAGTTCGCGGAGCGGGCCGTTTCGATCGGGGCATCCGTCGGCGAGCACGAGGCGTGCGCGCGGGCGCTCGACGCGCTCGCCGTCATCGACTGGCTCGGGCTGCGTCTCACCGACGCGCTCGGACACCTCGAGGACAGCTTCGAGCACACGCGAGCGACCAATGACCCGTGGATCGAAGCACTCCCGCTCCCCGCATCGCGCTCACCCAGCTCTGGCTGGGCGACCTCGACGGCGCTGCACAAAACGCACTCCTGGCGGACGAGCGCGCCCAGGCCAGTGGCGACATCGCCGAGCGGAGCCTCGGCCTCGCCGCGGAGGTGGCGCTGCTCGTCGGCCGCGGTGATTTCCGGGGCGCAGAACGCGCCGCCGACGAAGCGTGGCTGGCGTCGCGAGTCTCCCGCTACGGCTACAGCGCGTCACTGTTCCTTCCTGCGCTCGCGAACGGGCGCATGCTGCGCGGGGCGTACGGACTCGCCGAATCCGCGGTCGACAAGCTCCTCGAGAACGACGACGCCGAGCTGTACGCCGAGGCCACGTGGTTGCTGCGACAGCTCGTGCGCGCCCATGCCGGGCAGCACGAGGAGGTGCGCCAGGCCGTGTTCGCGCGCCCCGAGCGCGTCGCGGCCCGCTGGCCGGTGGCGCTGGGCACGGTCGGCCGGTACGCAGCGCTGGCCGAGATCGCGGACCTCATCGATGCCGACCTCTCGCTCGACCGCGTCGGCCCGGCGCTGGCGCGGGCGGCCGAGCGCGGGATGGTCCTGTCCGACGGCCCCGTCCTCCTCCTCGACCGGGTGCGTGCGATCGTCGCTCGACGTGTCGGTCGCGTGGACGAGGCGGAGCAATTGCTGCGGTCCGCGATCTCGCGGGCGACGACGCTCGGACTGCGCCCGGAGCTCGGGCGCGTCTATCTCGACTTGGCGCGGCTGCAGTCGGGCCCGGACCGCGCCATCACGCCCGAGGCACTGGAGCTCGCGACCTTGGCGCGTGCGCTCTTCGACGAGCTCGACATGCCCGCGTTCGAGCAGCAAGCCGCGGAGCTCCTGACGCTCCTCTCCGGCGAAGCGTCGACGCCGGCGCCGGCGATCGGCGCCGAGACCGCGGTGATCCTGTTCACCGATATCGTCGACTCGACCGCCCTCACCGAGCGTCTCGGCGACGTCGCGTACCTGTCCAAGGCGGGCGAGTTCGAGCGAGCAGTGCGCCGGGCCGTCCGCGAGAGCAAGCGGCGAGGACATCGAGGGCGTCACGCTCGGGGACGGTGTCGTCGCCGTGTTCTCCTCCGGCACGAACGCCATCCAATCCGCGATCCGAGCCCATGAATGCGCACGGGCCGCGGGGTTCCGTCTCCACGTCGGCATCCACGCCGGTGACGTGCTGCGGATCGGATCCGCGGTGCACGGAGGCGCAGTGAACATCGCGGCGCGGGTGTGCGACGCGGCTCCGCCGGGCGAGACGCTCGTCTCGGATACGGTGCGGAGCCTTGCTCGCTCGTCGACGTCCGTGCAGTTCGTCGATCGCGGCCTGCATCAGTTCAAAGGCGTCAGCGATCCGCACCAAGTTTTCGCCGTCCAGGTAAGCAAGAGCGCAACCTGAGAGGAGCCACCAATGCCGTCGATGCCGGGTTACTTCGTTGGGAAGGGCTATCAGTTCTTGATGCTCGACCGACAGTTCGGTGGGAGCGAGGACGAGTACATGGCCGCCTACGAGGCGGCGTTGGCGCGAATCGACCAGCCACTGGGTGATCTCGCGGCGGAGCACGCCGATCAGCGTTCCGGGTTGCGCGCCGAGCTCAAGACCGGGGATGCAGGCCATTTCCGCAAGCACTGGCTCGGCGACTGGTGGCGCGGGAAGCGGGTCGAGGAGGTGCTGCGCGCCGGCTATCGCGAGGCGATCACGCGGGCGCAGGCTGCTCGGAAGCCGATCGAGTCCCTCTGGATCTGCGCCAACGAGAACCGCTTCCAGGTGTACATCTGCGAGGGGCCGCGGCAGATCACCGTGCTCGTGTTCACCCCACCGCCGAAGGAGAACGAGCACGAGCCGGTCGACACCCTGACCGAGGACGAGCCGATCGTGGTCGTCAAGGAGCACGACGACGACGACCGGAAGGTCAACGCCGACGTCAACGTGCTCGTCCGCGACGGCAAGGCGCCGATCGTGTCGCACCGTCTCAAGTACCGGCCGGATCAGCCGGCGCAGTAAGCCGAGGCGCTCGCGTTGCTGTCGAGCCGCGCCGGGGCGCCGAAGAAACCTCGGTGGATGATGTGGGCGAGCGTGTCGAGCACGACGTCGTCCTCGACGATCAGCCGCCGTGACGCCAGCGCGTAGTTGAACCGCTCGAGCATCGCCATGAGGGCGCCGGCGGCGGCGGTCTCGTTGTCGGCGATGTCGGCGCCGACCTCGCGCATGCGCTGACCCAGCCGCGCTCCGATCGCCGTGAACGCCTTCACACCCAGGCGGTCGATCTCGGGGTCGGCGACCTGATCCTCCATCCAGGCGCGGATCACAGGGCCGTAGCGGCGGTATGTGGCCACGAACTCGGCGAGGAACGCTCGCAACTCGCCGAAGCCCTGCTCGTCGGGTGTGATCGGCCCGATGCGGTCGGCGAGCTTTCCGAGGTCGTCCGCGCAGTCGACTGCCAGTGCGCGCAGCAGGTCCTCTTTGTTGGCGAAGTAGAGGTAGAACGTCCCGTGCGACGTTCGAGCGGTGCGGACGATGTCGTCGACCCGAGCGGCGTGGTATCCGCGTTCCGCGAAGACGCGCATGCCGGCGTCGAACAGCTTGCGCATCGTGCGCCGCCCTTGGGCACGCAACTCGCGCTGCTGCGCGGGGGTCCCCGACGGCCCTCGCCGGGTGGACCCGGATCGAGTTCCGTCCGCTGACTTGTACGATCTCGCCACGATGCTCCCCACGATCGCACGCGAAGCCGCCCGCCGATTTGCGGATGCTACCGCCTATGTCGCCCCGGACGGTTGGGCGCTGAGCTATCGCGATCTCGACCGCGTGTCCGACGAGCTCGCGGTCGGGCTCGCCCGGCGCGGCCTCACCGCCGGAGACGTCCTCGCGCTCGTATTGCCTCCGTCACCCGAGTATCCCGTCGCGTATCTCGCGGCCGCCAAGCTCGGTGCGATCACCGCCGGCGTCAACGATCGCCTCACCACCGCCGAGCAGAACACGCTCCTCCAGACCGCCGCGCCGCGCCTGGTGCTCGCGGCCCCCGGGCTCGAGCCCGACGTCGCGTCGGACGTCCAGATCGTGACGCCCGCGCATGGCCCTGATGCGATGCTGCACGAGCTGCGCGCGGTCGACGAGGCGCCGCCTGCGCTCGCCGACGAACCCGAGCGGCCCGTCGCCATCGTGTTCACGTCGGGCACGACCGGCTTGCCGAAGGGCGCGCTGTACTGCAACCGCCAGCTCGCATTCATCACCCAGACGGACGTCGGTGACACGTGGGGCGGCGGCGGCCGCAGCGCGGTCGGGACGCCGATGGCGCACCTCGGGTTCATGACGAAGCTGCCCGGCAACCTGCGGCGCGGTGGCACCAACTTCGTCATGCGGCGCTGGCGCGCGGCGGACACGCTCCGGCTCGCCGTCGACCATCGGATGACGACCATCGCCGGCGTCCCGACGCAGCTGGCCTTGATGCTCCGTGAACCCGACTTCGACGCCTACGACCTCGACAGCGTGCGCTTCCTCGTGGCCGGAGGCGGACCGATCACCCCCGGCCTGGCGCAAGAGGCGCGCGAGCGGTTCCGGGCCGCGCTGGCGACGCGCTATTCGTGCACGGAAGCCGGGATCGGCCTCGGCACCGCGTTCGACGACCCCGAGGAGGACGCCATCGTCAGCGTCGGTCGGCCGCATCCCGCGATCGAGCTCGGCGTGCTCGACGACGACGACCGACCCGTCCCGGGGGGTGAGATCGGCCAGGTGTGCCTCCGCTCCCCCGCCGTGATGAGCGGGTACTGGCACAACGCCGACGCCACCCGGGCCGCGTTCACCGCCGACGGGTTCGTACGCACCGGCGATCTCGGCTGGGTCGACGACCGCGGGCGCCTCCGGCTCGTCGGTCGCACGAAGGAGATGTACGTCCGCGGCGGGTACAACGTGTTCCCGGTCGAGGTCGAAGCGGTGCTGTCGACGCATCCCGCGGTCGCGGCGGTGGCGATCACGCCGGTCGCCGATCCGGTGATGGGCGAGATCGGCGTTGCCGTCATCGTCCCGCGCGACGCCGGCGCGCCCCCTTCACTCGCGCACCTGCGCGAGTTCTCTACGCCGCACCTCGCGCCGTACAAGCTGCCCGAGGCGCTCCGCGTCGTCGAATCGCTCCCGCTCACCCCGATGGAGAAGGTCGATCGGCGCGCACTGCGCGAGGTTGTGACCGATTCTGGGCAGCCGATACGGTGACACGGCCGTCAGGTTTCTGAGAGAGCGCGGTCACCGTGCACCTGGAGTTCACATCCGAGCAGGACGAGCTGCGCGACGGCGTCCGCGCCATGCTCGCCCGTGAGTGCCCCATCAGCCTGGTGCGCGAGGTCGTCGAGAAGGGAGCGACGCCCGACGCCCTCTGGAGCCAGATGGTCGAGCTCGGGTGGCCGGCGCTGGCCGTCCCCGAGCGCGCCGGCGGGCTCGGGATGGGCGCGGTGGAGCTCTCGGTCGTCGTGGAGGAGCTCGGCCGGGTGCTGGCGCCCGGGCCCTTCCTGCCGACCGTCACGCAGTTCGCGCCGGTCGTCGCCGAAGCCGGCTCTCCCGAGCAGCAGGAGCGCTTCCTCGCCGGGATCGCGGCCGGGGAGCTCACGGGCACGCTCGCACTCGTCGAGGAGGGTGGCAGCGTCGACGCCGGGCACGTCACCACCACGGCCACGCGGGACGGCGACGGGTTCGTCCTCGAGGGAGCGAAGGAGACCGTCGTCGAGGCGTCGGCGGCCGGCGAGATCGCCGTGATCGCGCGGACGCCCGGCACGCGTGGCGACGACGGCGTCGGTGCGTTCGTCGTCTCCCGCGCCGACGTCCGCATCGACCCGGTCGACGCTCTCGACCCGACCCGCCCGCTCGCCCGCGTCGCGCTCGACGGCGTCCGGATCGGCGCCGACCGCTCCCTCGGCGAGCCGGGCCCGGCGACGGCGGCCGCGGTTCGTCGAGCCGTCGAGGTGGCGACGACGGCGCTGGCGATCGAGACCGTCGGCGCGGCGCAGGCCATCTTCGACATCACGCTCACGTACGCCAAGCAGCGGGAGCAGTTCGGCGCGCCGATCGGCTCCTTCCAGGCGATCAAGCACAAGTTCGCCGACATGCTCGTGGCGCTCGAACGAGCCCGCGCGACGAGCTACTTCGCCGCGCTCACGATCGCCGAGGACGACGACCGCCGGGCGCTGGCGACGTCGACGGCGAAGGCGGCGGCCGGCGACTGCGCGGCGCTGCTCGCCAAGGAGGGCATCCAGATCCACGGCGGCATCGGCTACACCTGGGAGCACGACATGCATCTGTACGTGCGCCGTGTGAAGTCGAGCTCGCTGCTGTTCGGCAACGCCGCGCAGCACCGGGCGCGCGTCGCCGATCTCATCGGCCTCTGACCGCGCCGCGGCCGCAGCCGCAGCGCCTTCGCGCTCAGCTCGTCAGCACGTACGAGAACAGGATGATCGCCACCGCCGAGTACACGAACGACGTGATGATCGCGTTGCGGTGGCTGTCGTAGATGACCCTCGTGCCTCCTGGCTTGGTGCCCAGAAGCCCGAGCGAGTTGATCTCGAAGAGGGCGAAGATCACGATCCAGATGATCCAGAAGGTCGCTCGCTTGCTCCCCGACGTGTCGATCGCGCTGTCGTACGGAAAGTGTGACGTGCCCACCATGAAGATCAGCATCGGCAGCGAGAAGATCGTGTTCTGGCGCGAAGCGAGGGCCGCCTTCCGCGCCGCCGGCGGCACCGAGGGATCAGCTTCACCGCCCGCTTGCACGTTGCGAGCGTTGGCGATCACCTTCTTCTGGTTCGGCCAGATGATGAGCCACACGTTCAGGAACATCGTCACCGCCAGGAGCACGCCGGCGTAGATGGCGACACCGCCGGGGCTCTTCATGAAGTCGCTCTCGTACTGCTCCTGGAAGATGATGAGCAGGATCCCGCTGACGAGCGTGGCCGCCGCCGCCCACCGGAACCACCACATCGCCCGTGACGTGAGCTTGTCGATGGCGTTGTTGCGCGCCGATGCCTCCATCTCGGCGTAGGCGGGTACCTGCACGAAGTTGAAGAAGTACAGCAACCCGATCCACGTGATGCCGACGAAGACATGCGACCACCGGGACAGGTACGAGAACCCTGACCGGGAGAAGATGTCGAGGGCAGAAGCCAGGACCATGTCGAAACCCCCCATCGAGGACGCCGGGGAACGTAGCACGGCGAGCTAGCGTGCACGCGGAGACGCCGGCGTTGCCGACCGTCTCCGCAACGCCGGAGCTTGCGACGGCGACAAGGACGAGATGATCCTCCAGAGACTCCGTGTCACCCCGGACGAGCTCGAGCGGCAGACCGGGTGGGAGCTGAAGCCCGAGGGCCTGTGCAAGGGCGACCGGTGCGTTCCGCTCCCGGACGGCTCCGGGACCGACGGCCTGGTCGACGTCACGGTGGTCGCCGAACGGCTCGGCATGCCCCTCGTTCACGACGATCGCCACGGGCTGTGGGCCCTCGGGCCGGAGGCCGGCGATCGCGTCCTCGCGTCCGCCGAGCTGCCGCCGATCGTCCTGGCCGACGTGGACGGACGGCCGTTCGACCTCGCGTCGCTCCGCGGCGAGAAGGTGCTGATCGCGGCGTGGGCGTCGTGGTGAGGCTGCCGCATGGCGCTGCCCGTGTGGCGGCAACTGCGCGCTGAGCTCCACCCGCAGGGTCTCGAGATCGTCACGGTCGCGCTCGACCTCGAGGTCGACGCCGCCCGCTCGTGGATCGAGCGTTCCGGCGCCGAGCATCCACAGCTCGTCGACACCGCTCACAAGCTCGACGAGCTGCTGGGCGTGGTCAACGTCCCCAGTGCGCTCTGGGTCGACGAGAACGGGATGATCGTGCGCCCGCCGCACACCGCCGCCGTCGAGCGCTACGACTTCAGCAAGCTCAAGGCGCCCGAGGGCCTCCCCGACGATCTCGACGCGCACATTCGCGACATGCTCGAGCAGGTCAAGCGCATCCCGCGCTTCGACGCCGACCACTACGTCGAAGCGCTGCGGGACTGGGTCGAGCACGGGGCCGCCAGCGAGTACGCGCTCTCCCCGGACGAGGTCGTGCGAAGGTCGGCGCCGCGCCCGCCCGCCGTCGCCGAGGCCGCCGCCGAGTTCGAGCTGGGCCAGTCCCTGCACCATGGCGGCCACGTCGACGACGCCCGGGCCCACTTCCGCGCCGCCCACCGCTTGCAGCCCGACAACTGGACCTACAAGCGCAACGCCTGGGAGCTCGTCTCCCCCGGCATCCAGGGCCCCACCGACTTCTACGACGGTGACTGGCTCAGCGACATCAAAGCTGCCGGCCCCGAGCACTACTACGCCCGGCCCGACTTCTAGCGCTCGCCGCGCCCTTACGCCTAGCACAATCTGACGTCATCTGATGCATTGACACACCAGATGGCGTACCGTACGGTGCCCGGCGGCGGCGGCTTCGCCCACCGCCTCCGCACAGCCGGAGCCTGCGACGGCGACAGGAGGGGGCGTGGAGGAGGGTCCCAAGGCGCGTCGGGTGCTCGCCCTGCTCGTCGCCGGCGAGGCGATCGCGGTCGTCGCGCTGCATCGCCTCGGCGGCGTTGACGGGTTCGCGATCCCCCGCCACGACGTCGCCCGCTGGCTGCAGCAGACCCCGAGCGAGGACGTGCTGCTCGCCGGCGTCCGGCTCGCGGCCCTCGTGGCCGCGTGGTGGCTCCTCGGCAGCACGCTGCTCTACGCCGCGGCGCGCGTCGCCCGCCTGCACCGCACGGCGGCCGCCCTCGGCTGGGCCACGCTACCGGCCGTCCGGCGCTGGGCGGACCGCGCCGCGGCGGTGTCGATCGTGGCCGCGACCGCACTGGGAGTCGGCCGCCCCGCCGCCGCCGATCCGCAGCCACCGACGACCCCGACGACCGCGCCCGTGGTTCTCGACGCCGATCATCGCGACCCGGTGAGCGTCCCGTCAGGTCCCCCATCGAGCGTGCGCACCGGCTACACCCCCGATCCGCCCGCGGTGACGACCGTGCCGCCGATGGATCCCGCGCCGGCGCCTACGTCGCCGCCACCGACGACCGCGCCACTCGTCCCGCCGGCGGTACCCATCGCGCCGCCGGCGCCTGCCGCTTCCCCGATCGCGCCGAACGCGGGCGCGACGCACATCGTCGCCCGCGGTGAGCACCTGTGGTCGATCGCAGCACGTCGGGTCGCGACGGCGACCGGGAAGCCGCCGGCCGATCTCACCCCCGCCGACATCGCGCCCTATTGGCTGCGCGTCGTCGAGGTCAATCGGCCGCAGTTGCGTTCCGGGAAGCCGAACCTCGTGTACCCGGGCGAGGTCGTCGAGCTGCCGCCGCTCTGATCAACATTCTCGGCAGCGAAAGGGGCGCTATGCGACCGTTTTCCTTCCCAGAACGTCGGGAGGCTACGGGTCGCGCGGGAGGCCGAGCAGGCGCTCGGCGATCACGTTGCGCTGGACCTCGCTCGTGCCACCCGCGATGGTCAGGCACCGGTTGAACAGGAAGCCTCGCACCCACATCGCGGCGTCGCCGTCGGTGACGGCACCCTCGCCGCCGAGCAGCTCCAGCCCGACCTCCTGGACGCGCTGGTCGTGCTCGACGCCCAGGAGCTTGCGCACCGCCGCTTCCGAGCCGCTGGGATCGGCGCCGCCGAGCGCCTGGAGGGTGAGCCGGAACCCGAGGACGCTGAGCGCGTGCTCCTCGGCCACGAGCCCTCCGGCTTCGTCCAGCGCGACCGGGTCGGATGCGAGCCCGGCCGCGTCGAGCAGCTGCAGCACCCCCTGGACCCCGTACCCGATCGACGAGCCGCTGCCCATGTAGACGCGCTCGTTGGCGAGCGTCGTGCGGGCGGCCCGCCACCCGTCGTGCTCCCCGCCGACCAGGCATTCGTCGGGCACGAAGACGTCGTTGAAGAACACCTCGTTGAACCACGCCTCGCCGGTGAGCTCGCGCAGGGGGCGGATGTCGATGCCCGGCGTCTTCATGTCGAGCATGAAGTAGCTGATGCCGTCGTGCTTCGGCGCGTCCGGATCGGTCCGCGCGATGAGGATCCCCCAGTCGGCGTCCTGCGCCATGGACGTCCAGACCTTCTGGCCGTTGACGACCCAGCCCCCTTCGTCGCGCGTCGCGCGTGTCGTGAGCGCGGCGAGGTCCGAGCCCGCGCCGGGCTCGCTGAACAGCTGGCACCACGACATCTCGCCTCGGAGCGTGGCCGGAATCCATCGCTGCTGCTGCTCACTCGTCCCGTAGACCATCAGCGGCGGCAAGGCCCAGGCGCCGACGCTCAGGTTCGGCCGCCTTACTTTCGCCTTGCGGAACTCGTCGTCGATCACCAGCTGCTCGAGGGCGCTGGCGTCGCGCCCCCACGGCTTCGGCCACTGGGGTGCGAGGTACCCGGCGTCGGCGAGCCGGCGCCGTTGCTCGACGGCGTCGAGGCCCTTGACCTCCGCAGCGAACGCACCGACCTCTTCGCGTAGTGCTTCCGCCTCCGGTGGCAGGTCGACGGCCAGACGGCGGCGCGCGCCTCCGCGCGCGGCTTCGGCGGCGCGCACCCGCCACGCAGAGGTCGGGCCGAGCAGCTGGCGGGTGGCGGTCGCCCGCTTGAGATACAGGTGCGCGTCGTGCTCCCAGGTGAACCCGATGCCGCCGAGCACCTGAATGCAGTCCTTCGCGGCACCGTACGCGGCGTCGATCGCGAGGCTGGCGGCCGCGGCGGCGGTGAGCGGGGCGACCTCGGGCTCGTCGGCGGCGCGGGCGGCGTCCCACGCGGCGGCGCGGGCGAGCTCGGTGTCGGCGAGCATGTCGGCGCATTTGTGCTTCACGCCCTGGAACTGGCCGATGGGACGGCCGAACTGCTCGCGCACCTTGGCGTATTCGGACGCGGTGTCGACGCACCATTGCGCCAGACCCACGCTCTCGGCCGCGAACAGCGTCGCCGCCAGATCCCGCACGCCGCGCCGTTTCCACGCCGTCGAGCCGGCGCGCGTTCGGCACGACGGCGCCCTCGACGTGGACCTCGGCGACGCGCCGGGTCGGGTCCAGGCTCGGGAGCTCGGTGGCCGTGAACTCGCCCGCGACCAGTGCACACCACTCGTCCCCGGCTCGAGCGACGAGCACGCCTGCCAGATGCGCGGAGGGCACGGCCCGGAGGGTGCCGCGCACCTGCAGCCCGTCGCCGTCCGGCTCGGCATCCAGTTGCCCGCCCAGCGCGACCGTCCCGACGGTCTCGCCCGACGCCAGGCCGGGCACGATGTCGGCGGCGATCTCCTTGCCGGCTGCTTGCACCACGGCCGCCGTGAGCACGGTGGGCACGAACGGGCCCGGCGCGCACGCCCGTCCGAGCTCCTCGAGCACCACCGCCAGCTCGGTCAGGCCGTAGCCCTCGCCGCCGAGGGCCTCGTCGACGTGCAATCCCAGCCAGCCTTGCGCCGCCAGGTCGACCCAGAACGGCGGGAGCGACTCCTTCTCCGCGTCCAGCGCCGACCGCGGGACGGCGGGGGCACAATGCCGCTCCATCCACCCGCGCGCCGTCTGCCGGAGCGCCTCGTGCTCTTCCGTGATCCCGATCGGCATCGTGTGGATCCTAGGCGCCGTGACACGAGCGTCAGGTTTCGCGCTCGTAGGCTCGGACCCGTGTCCTTCTTGCGGCGTGCGCGCACGCGCGGCTTGCCACCGTCCGGGAACGGCGCGTCGTCGTTCCATCTCGGGTGGCGGCTCCCGCCCGGCGCAGGTCATCTCGTCGCCGCCGGGGTCACGCTCGAGGTGCTCACACCGCCGGCGGTCGACCACCTGTACTTCTGGGCGCTGCAGGTCGGCTTCCCCGGTGCCGGCGCCGCGCACCTCGGTCTGCAGTGGAATGACCGCCACCCCGGCTTCGGCGCGGTGAACTGGGGCGGGTACGCCGCCGACGGTTCGCTGCTCGCGGGATCGGAGTCGCCGTTGCCCAGCACGCCGGCGGACCCGAACACCCGCGATTACCCCTGGGAGCCGGAGCGCGCGTACCGGCTGCGCGTGCGCCGCGTCGACGAGGGCGTGTGGCGGGGTGAGGTCACCGACCTCACCACCGGCGACGCGACCGTGGTGCGCGATCTGATGGCCGCCGCATCGTTCCTCGGCGACCCGATGGTCTGGTCGGAGGTGTTCGCCCGCTGCGACGATCCGCCGGTCACCGTGCGGTGGTCGGACTTCGAGGTCGTGAGCGACCGCGGCGAGCGCTTCGCTCCCACTGCACTCGCCGTCAACTACCAGTCCCACGGCGACGGCGGCTGCGCGAACACGACGTCGATGCTGGACGACGGCGGTGGCGTGCTCCAGATCACGAACGCCGAGAGGCAGACCCCGCAGGACGCGACGCTCTAGAGTCCCCCGCATGCGAACAAAGCTGCTCATCGCCTTCGGGGTCATCAGCTGCATGATCTTGGCTCTCGGCGCGCCGGCAGCAGCCGGTATGAACATGCGCGTGGACGTGAATAAGGTCGTCGTTGGCACCGCACCTCCGGGTACGACGTTCACGGTCCACTACGCCTGCAACAGCGGTGGACCGGAAGGCGACCTCACCTTCGACGCGGCGGGAAACCCGGTCCCCGCCAACGACAACTTCTTCAACAACGGCATGCTCGGCTCGACGTGCACGATCACCGAGACGGCGACCGGCGGCGCGAGCGTTGCCTACGCCTGTGAGGACGACGGCGTCAACGCGAGCTGCTCGGTCTCCGGCAACGCGGTCACGTTCGACTCTCCCACCGACCTCTCGAACAACGTGGCCTTCACGGTGACGAACACGTTCACCGATCCGACGCAGGTGACCACGGCGGCGTCAGTGGGGTCGTTGCCCGCCGACGCGGTGGTGAGCGTGCCCGTCTTCACCGGCTGAGACGGTTCAGCACGTCGGCGAGCTCCTTGGGGCGGCTGATCATGACGTCGTGGCCGGCGTCGATTGTGACGACGTCGACGTCACCGCCCGGGGAGTCGCGGAGGTTCTGGGCGAGCATGTCCTGGTGGTCGGGCGGCAGCGACTGGTCCCGGAGCAGCTTCACGAACGTTTTGGGGAGATCGGCCGGGATGCCGGCGCGCGACACGGGCTCGGCGAGGACGACCGCCGCCTCGGTGCCGGTCCGATCGAGGACGTACCGGGTCTGCTCGTCGTCCATGTCGTTGCAGAACATCAATCGGGTGGTCGCCTCGTCGAGGCCGCCGATGGGGTTGGCGCCGCCTCGCCGCGCCTCCTCTACGGCGTCGCGGGTCATGTCCCGTAGGTCCTCGGGCAACGCGTCGATCGCCGACGCGCCGTCGGGCGGCACCATGCACGACACGTAGACGAGGTGCTCGACCCGGTCGGGCACGCGTCCGGCGACCTCGGAGATCGTGAGCCCTCCCATCGAGTGACCGACGAGCACGAATCGGTCGATCCCGGCCGCGTCGACGTCACGCAAGACCGACTCGGCGAAGTCGCCGACCGTCAGCGTCAGCAGCTCGGGGACGGGCTCGAGGCGGTGTGATCCGCCCCGGACCGACTTCGGTGGCAGGTCGATCGCGAGCGCGTCGCCGTCGAGGAACGGGAGCAGCGGCTCCCAGCACCACGCCCCGTGCGCGCCGCCGTGCACGAAGACGATCGGTGCCACTGTCGACTGCTCGGGCATCCCGTCAGACGATCTTCTCGCCGTCCCTGACGATCGTGATCGCCTGCGTCGGACATCCCTGGCCGGCGAGGATGACCTTGTCCTCCGGCTGCGCGTCGGGATCGATCACCACCGCGACGCCGTCGTCGTCGAGGTCGAACACGCCCGGCGCCCAGAACGAGCAGTTCCCCGAGCCCATACAGGCGTCGCGGTTGATCTCGATCTTCAGCGCCACGGCTCGTAGGGTAACGGGCGTGACCACGACGGAGAAGCCGAAGCTCCATTGGAAGAAGAGCGAGACGCACGGCCTGCTTCCCGACCCCGAGCCTCGCGAGATCAAGTACACGATCATCTCGGTGGACGACCACCTCGTCGAGCCGCCGGGCATGTTCGAGGGTCGTTTGCCGCGTCGCTTCCAGGATCTCGCACCGAAGATCGTAGAAACCGCCGAGGGTCACGAAGTGTGGGAGTTCGACGGGCAGCTGTACTTCCAGGTCGGGCTGAACGCCGTCGTCGGTCGCAAGCGTGAGGACTGGAAGGTCGAGCCGACGCGCTTCGAGGAGATGCGTGCCGGTTGCTACGACATCGACGCCCGAGTCAAGGACATGGACATCAACGGCGTGTGGGCGTCGGTCAACTTCCCGTCACAGATCACCGGCTTCTGCGGCCGCGTCTTCTCGCAATGCTCCGACCCGGAGCTCGGGCTCGCGGTCACGCAGGCGTGGAACGACTGGTTCGCCGAGGAGTGGCACGCGCCGTACCCCGAGCGCATCGTTCCGATGGGCATCACGTACCTCGGCGACCCCGAGCAGGGCGCCGAGGAGATCCGGCGCAACGCCGAGCGCGGCTTCACCGCCGTCACGCTTCCGGAGCAACCGCACCGGGTCGACATGCCAAACCTCTTCCAGGGGTGGTGGGACCCGATCATCGCCGCCTGCGCCGAGACCGGCACCGCGATCTGCCTGCACGTCGGATCGACCGGCGTCGCCGACATGCCGCCGGGATCGCCGATGGTGCCGCTCGGCGCGACGCTGTTCGGCCAGTTGTCACTCGCCGCCTGCGCCGAATGGCTGTGGTCGGGCTATGCCGTGAAGCACCCGGAGCTCAAGATCGCGATGTCCGAAGGCGGCATCGGCTGGGTGGCGATGCTGCACGACCGCCTCGAGAACATCGTCGACCGCTCCGGCTACGGCGGCTACTTCCCGGGTGATGTTCGCCCTGCCGAGGTGCTGCACCGCAACTTCTGGTTCTGCACGATCGACGACCCGTCGACGATCTGCACGCGCGAGACCGTCGGCGTGGATCACGTGATGTTCGAGACCGACTACCCGCACGGCGACGGCACCTGGCCCGACTCCCAGGCCGTGTTCGAGCAGTTCTACGGCGGCTTGGCTGCGGACGAGATCGCGATGATCAGCCACGAGAACGCGGCGTCGCTGTTCCGGCATCCCCTGCCGCCGCCGGGCAGCCCGCACGCCGCCGGGCTGCGACGCTGACAATCACGCTCGGCTCTAGGGCCGTCCCATCCCGGTGAGGTCGAGGAACTCCTCGTCAGCGCGCCGCGACCGCCGGCGCCCAGCGCGCGTCGGGCTCGACGCGCCGTCCGGTGCGGGCCCAGCGGCGCCCGTCGGCCATCGCCGCCGGCTCCTCGAGCCCGGCCGCGATCCGCGCCAGCCACGCCGAGCCGAGCGCGCCGCCCTCGGGCACGGCGACGCAGTCGACGGGCAGCGCGGTGGCGTCGGCGAGAGCCTGCACCCACTGATCGACGCGCGTGCCGCCGCCCGTCGCGACGATGCGCCGCGCGTCGACCTTCGTCGCGTCGAGCATCCGACGCGCACGACGAACCCCGACGCTTCGAACGCGGCGCGCCGCGACCGCGCCGGGGCCATGCGTGAGGTCGAGCCCGGCGAGCACGGCCCGGCGCTCGGGATCGTTGAGCGGTACGCGCTCCCCCCGCGGGTACGGCGCCCACACGCGGGACGCTGCCGGGATCGTCGGGCGGGCTCGCCGTCGCGCAACAGGCTCGTCACCCAGTTGAGGAACAACCCGCCGGCGTTGCTCGGCCCGCCGACGAGCATCTTGCCCGGCGCGGTGTGCGGGATGACGTAATGGTCCGGCACGGACTCCTCGCTCGACGTCACCGCCCACACGATCAGGGTGGTGCCGAGGATGCACGAGCACGTCGCCGTCCTCGTCGGCCCCCGCCACGAGCTGCTCGGCGAAGGCGTCGATGCAACCAGACCCGAGCGCGGGACCGTCGGGTCCGCCGACGCGCCCGCATTCGGAGCCCGTCGGCGCCAGCTTCGGCAGCTGGTCGGCGCGTACTCCGACCTCGCCGGCGATCTCGGCGTCCCACCCCGTCCAGTCGAACAGCGGGTATGCGGTGGCGGCCGTGGTCGTGTCGAGCACGGCCTCGCCCGCCAGGGCATGGTTCGCGACCGCCTGCGCCGGCCAGTACCCCGCGGCGTCGGGCGCGGCGCCGACGGTCCAGCGCAAGAACGCGAGGAGCTCGCCGCTCTCGCCGGGATGCCCGGCCCGCTGGCCGTGGCGGCCGCGCTCGTCGCCGTACAGCAAACCGGGAGTGACCGGCACGCCCGCACCGTCCACCGCCGTCAGGGACGGCACCATCGCCGCCACGCACACGCCCGCCGGCTGCGTAGCAGCCAGCTCGCCAAGCGCCGGCTTCGGGACCGCGCCTCCACGCTTCGTCGGCGTCGTGCTCGAACCGGCCCGGAGTCGGCACGTAGAACGGGTGCGGGATGCGTGCCGAGCCGACGACGTTCCCGTCGGCGTCCGCCGCGATCGCCTTGACCGACGACGTGCCGATGTCGACGCCGAGGGTGACCTCGCTCATCGCTCCGGGTCCCGTCGCCCGAATGCGTCGAGGACCGCCTCGTGGAGCAGCCCGTTCGTCGTGACGGCGCTGCCGCCGTCGGCGCGCGGCCGACCCTCGAGGTCCGTGAACCGTCCGCCGGCCTCCTCCACGATCACCTTGAGGGGCGCGTTGTCCCAGAGGTTCATGACCGGCTCGACGGCGAGGTCGGCGCTCCCCTCGGCGACCAGGACGTGCGCCCAGTAGTCGCTGAAGCCGCGCGCCTCCCAGCACCGGGCCGCCAGCGCGCGGAATTCCTCGCCCAGCCCGTGCTTCTCGAACGCGGGCAACGACGTGTAGCAGAGCAACGCGTCTTCGATGGCGCTGACCCGCGACACCCGGATGGGTTCGCCGTCCGCGAAGGCGCCCGCACCCCGCGACGCCCACCAGCGCCGGCGCAACGCAGGCGCGGACACGACCCCGACAACGATCTCGCCGTCACGCTCGAGGGCGATCAGCGTCCCCCAGGCGGGGATGCCGCGCACGTAGCTCTTCGTGCCGTCGATGGGGTCGAGGATCCAGCGGCGGCCGCCCGACCCCGTCGTCTCGCCGTACTCCTCCCCGACGACCCCGTCGCGAGATCGCTCAGCTTCGATGCGGGCCCGCAGCGCCTTCTCCGCCGCCTGGTCGGCTTCGGTCACGGGCGTCAGGTCGGGCTTGGTCTCCACGACGAGGTCCGTGGCACGGTGGCCGCGCCAGCGTGATGTCGTCGGCGGCATCCGCGAGCTCGAGCGCGAAGGCGAGGTCTTCGTCGATGGACGGAGAACCTACGACGGCGCTGGCACCTCGAGCACGGTGGCCGAGCCCATGCCGCCGCCGGCGCACATGCTCACGCAACCCAGCCCACCGCCGCGCCGCCGCAGCTCGAAGATCGTCGTGGCGACCATGCGCGCGCCGGTGGCGGCGACGGGATGGCCGAGGCTGCAACCGCTGCCGTTCACGTTCACGATCTCGTGTGGCAAGCCGAGGATGCGCGACGACGCGACCGCCATGGCCGCGAACGCCTCGTTGATCTCGACGAGCTCGAGGTCCGAGACGGCGATGCCTGCGCGCTCGGCCGCTTTCGGGATCGCGAGCGTGGGCGCCAGTCCCGTGTCGCGCGGCGGAACGCCCACCGATGCCCACGACCGGACGATCGCCAACGGCTCGAGCCCGTGCTCGTCGGCATAGTCGCGGTCGGCCACGACGACCGCGCAGCCGGCATCGTTGAGGCCGGACGCGTTCCCGGCCGTGATGCTGAACCCGTCGATCTCGGGATGCAAGGGCGGCAGCTCGGCGAGCTTCTCGGGCGTCGAATCACGGCGAGGGTGCTCGTCGACGTCGAACGTGCGCGTCTCGCCCCGCTTACCCCGGACGGGAACCTCCATGGCGAAGATCTCGTCGCGGAGCCGTCCCTCGTCGGTCGCGGCGACGGCGCGCATGTGCGATTGGTACGCCCAGTTGTCCTGCTCCTCGCGGCTGACACCCGCCTTGACTGCTGTGTTCCAACCGACCGTGATCGACATGTCCATGGTCGGCGCGTCCGGCGTCGCCGGATGGCTGGGCGATAGCCACGGCTCGACACCGGCGTACGGTCCGGGGAGCTTCTTCATCACCGTTGGGCTCTGCGTGATGCTCTCCGCACCGCCGGCGATCACGACCCGGTCCATGCCGGCACGAATGCTCGCGGCCGCCGTCTGGATGGGCGCCATGCCCGACGCGCAATGGCGGTTGTGCGCCAGGCCCGGGATGTCGGTCAAGCCGAGGTCGACAGCGGCGTAGCGCGCCACGCACCCGCCACCCTGGAGCGACTCCCCCATGATGATGTCGTCGACGTCCTCGGCAGGGACGCTCGAGCGCTTGAGCGCCTCGCTGATCGACGCCTTGGCGAGCTCGAACACGTCGATGTCTGCGAGCGAGCCCTTGCGCGCCGTCCCGATGGCGGTCCGGGCGGCGGACACGATGACGGCATCAGGCATGATTCTCCGTTCCTCCAGGAGTCGTGCGTGATCTCCGAGGAGCGTACCTGACGCCCAAGTCAGTAATGTCTCCGAGCACGTCTGTTGGACACAACGTGTCGGAGGGAGAGACATACATGGGTGCGCTCGACGGCAAAGTCGCGATCGTGACCGGCGCAGGCCGAGGGATCGGCCGGGGTGAGGCGCTGCTCCTCGCGAGCGAGGGCGCCAAAGTCGTCGTCAACGACCTCGGCGGGGCACGCGAGGGCGAGGGTGCCGACAAGACGCCCGCGCAGGAGGTGGCGGACGAGATCGTCGCCGGTGGTGGCGAGGCGGTCGCCAACTACGACGACGTCGCGTCGTGGCCGGGGGCGGAGCGGCTCATCGGTCAGGCGGTCGAGACGTTCGGCAGGCTGGACATCCTCGTGAACAACGCGGGGATCCTGCGCGACGGCATGAGCTTCAACCTGTCCGAGGAGGACTGGGACTCGGTGATCCGCGTCCACTTGAAGGGGCACTTCGCGCCCAGTCGGTTCGCGGCCGTGTACTGGCGCGAGCAGTCGAAGGCGGGCGAGCCGGTCGCGGGCCGGATCATCAACACGTCGAGCGAGTCGGGCCTGTTCGGCAACGCCGGGCAGTCGAACTACGCGGCGGCGAAAGCCGGGATCGCGTCGATGACGATCGTGCTGGCGCGGGAGCTGCAGAAGTACGGCGTGACTGTCAACGCGATGGCTCCCAGGGCCCGGACGCGGCTGACCGACACGGTCGCCGGGGCCGACCAGCTCATGGCGGCGAAGGAAGGCGAGTTCGACGCCTGGGATCCCGACAACATGGCGCCGTTGATCGGCTTCCTCGCCAGCGACGCCGCCGCCGACGTGAGCGGCCAGGTCTTCGTCATGTGGGGCGACCGTGTGTACCTGATCCGCGGGTGGTCGCTCGTCAACGAGCTCGCCGCCGGCGGGAAGCGCTGGACGGTCGACGACCTCATCGCCCACAAGGCCGAGCTCTTCGCGCCGGCCGAAAGCGGCAGCGCCATCCCGAGCATGGCGTTCTCGATGTAGTCATGCCCGACTGGGGGGAGCTGCTCGTCGACCAGCTGCGTTTCCTGGCGCGGCGTGACGGCGGCGAGGTCGCGTATCGCGACCTGGGCTCCGGGGACGCGCTCACCTTCGAGGAGTGGGACAGCCGCTCGAACGCCCTCGCACGGGGCCTCGTCGCACGCGGCGTCGAACGCGGCGATCGCGTATCGATCTACCTCCCGAGCGAGGAGTGCCTCCGCTGGATCGTGGCGTACGCGGCCGCGCACAAGGCGGGGGCGGTTGCCGTGCCCACCAACACCCGCCTGTCCGTCCGGGAGCTGATCGCGATCCTCGGCCACGGTGAGGTGCGCGCGCTCCTGACGTGCCCGGCGCTGCTCCCTGCCGCGCGTGAGGTGCGCGACGCGCTCCCGTCGCTCGAGCTGCTTGTCAGCGACGGAGCCGACACGGGTAAGGGCGAAGTCGCGTGGGACGAAGCGCTCGACCCCGACGACAGCGACATCCAGATCGACGTCGACCTCGACGATCTCGCCGACATCATGTACACGTCCGGAACGACCGGCCTGCCCAAGGGCGTCGCGGTCCGTCATCGGAACGTGGCGATGATCCCGAACCACGAGCCACCCTGGACGGGCGCCGGCTGGTTGCACGGCGCGCCGTTGTTCACGTTCGCCGGGATCTCGTTCATCTACAACCCCATGAAGATGGGCATGGTCGGCTTGTACTTCCCGAAATTCGACGCGGCGAGTGGCTACGGATCGTGGCGCGCGAGCGACCGACGATGGCGTTCCTCGTACCCGCCATGGCCGAGCTGCTCGTCGCCCATCCCGATTTCGCGGCCGCCGACCTCGGCAGCCTGCAGGCCGTCTCGATCGGAAGCGCTCCCCTCGCGCCGAACACGCTGATGACGCTGGTGGCGCGGTTGCCGCAGGCCAGTGTGTCGAACTCGTACGGGATGACCGAGGCCGGGCCGGCGTTCATCGTGATGCCGCAGGAAGAGGTGACGAAGCGGGTCGGGTCGGTGGGCAAGCCGATCCCGCCCATGGAGATCAAGATCGTCGACGACGAGGACAATGAGCGCGGGCCCCACGACGTCGGTGAATTGCTCACGCGCCTGCCGGGGCGTCAGCGCGAGTACTACAAGGACGCCGACGCCACCGCGAGCACCTGGACGCGTGACGGCTGGCTGCGTAGCGGAGACCTCGGCTACCTCGACGACGACGGGTTCCTGTACCTCGTCGGGCGCAAGAAGGACCTCATCGTCCGGGGCGGACACAACGTGTATCCGACGGATATCGAGAGCGTGATCCTCGAGCACCCGGAGGTGCGCGAGACCGCGGTCGTCGGCGTCCCACACGACGTGCTCGGCGAGGACATCGCCGCCTTTGTCGTACGCAGGCCCGATGCCGCCGTCGGCGGCGACGAGCTCCAGGCGTTCTGCGCCGAGCACCTCGCCGACTACAAGCGTCCCCGACATGTCACCTTCGTCGACGAGCTGCCGCGCAACGCAACCGGCAAAGTCATGAAGCACCTGCTGGGGAACGACGCCGCCGGAACGACGAGCAGGAAATCGTCGTAGTCTGAGCGTGGTGACGGCGGCTTTGTCGACCGGCACCGCAAAGCCGGAGCTTGCGACGGCGACAGGAGACTAATGGTCGATGTCGAGCGATTCGTTGCGGAGTGTCGGGCGAGTCTGAGCGAGCCTGAGCCTCGCTTGGCCGTCTCCGATCTGCTGGAGCGGACCGTGAGCGAGCCGTCGCAATGCGAGGCGGCGCTTCCGGCCACCCGGGCCGAGCTCACGACGTTGCACCACTCCCCCGAGCTGACGGTGCTGAAGGTGGTGTGGGCGCCCGGCATGTCGATCTGGCCCCACGACCACCAGATGTGGGCCGCCATCGCGATCTACGCGGGGCAGGAGGACAACACCTTCTTCCGCCGTCTCGACGGCGGTCTCGAAGCGCGGCGCACCCGGGAGCTGTCGACCAACGACGTCGTGCTGCTCGGCGACGACACCATCCACGCCGTGCACAACCCGCTCGGCACCTGCACCGGCGCGATCCACGTGTACGGCGGTGACTTCTTCAACCGCGACATGTCGCAGTGGAACCCCGAGACGCTGGAGCCGGAGCTCGAGACGAGGTCACCGGCGAGCTTCTTCGAGGAGGCCAACCAGCGCCTCGGGCTATAGGGTCCCCCGCCATGGCGCTGACGGAGCTCAAGGGACAGGAGACGGGCACCCAGAAGGTCGTCATCGAGCGCGGGCCGGTGCGCGTCTTCGCAGCGGCGCTCGGCGACGACGACGAGGTGTACGCCGGCGAGGACGCCCTCGTCCCGCCCACGTTTCCGTTCGTGATGTCGTACTGGGGATCGCTCGGCACCGGGGGCGCCGCCGGGCTCCCGATCGACCGCCTGCGCGGACCGGGCCGCGCCATCCTTCACGGTGAGCAGGCCTTCGAGTACGAACGCTGGCCCAAGGTCGGCGACGTCCTCGAGGGCACGAGCGTCATCTCCGACGTCTACGAGAAGGAACGATCCAACGGCGGCAAGCTCGAGTTCTACGTCACCGAGACCGACTGGAAGGACGCCGACTCCGGCGAACCGGTCGTGAAGTCGATCTTCACCTTGGTGATCAACGTCCGCCCGTCCAGCTAGACCCCGCGCCCGTCATCGGAGCACGGCTTGGGTCTGCAGGACCTTGGCGACCGGGCGCCCGTCGGCGTCGGTGACGTCGGTCTCGACGACGACCACGGTGCGGCCGGCGTGCAGCCGACGAGACACCGACTCCGCGTAGTCAGTGTGCCGCCACGAGTGTGAACAGGTGACGCCCGTGGTTCATCGGGTCCCTGACGAGCTCGTGGCGAAGGATGTCGAACCCGGCAGCCTGCAGCATCTCCAGGTTGGTCTCGGCGTCGAAGTGACTCCAGAACATGTGCGTGCCGAGCCAGCTGTCCGTGTCATCGTCCTCGGGCACGTCGCCGGCGCCGAGGCAGAGGAGCGCGACCCCGCCCGGCACGAGAACCCGTCGGAACTCGTCGAAGACCACTCGGTGCTCGGAACGCGGCACGTGGATCACTGCGTAATAGGACACGAGACCGTCGAAGCTGCCGCCACCGAACGGGAGCGCCACGAGATCGGCTTGCGCGACATGGGCACCAGGGCTGTGTGAACGAGCAAGACGAACCTGCGCGCTCGAGAGATCGATCCCGACAACCCCGAGATCGGCGTCCACGAGCTGCGTCATCACCGGCACGCCGGCGCCGCAGCCGGCGTCGAGCACCGCATCACCGGCGCGCAGGCGCCCGACCAGCTCGGGAAGGAGCGCGAGGTCACCTCCGGTCGTGCGCGCGGCGAGATACCGGTCTGCGATCTCGTCGTAGCCGCGACGAACGATCTCGTGACGCGCGTCATGCACGCCCTCAGTATCACCGGGCTGCACTCGGACGTGGTCTCCGCCTACGGCGTGGCCTCGTCGGCGGGCGCCTCAACCGAGTCGAACGGGTCGGCTGCTTCAACCGCATCGATCGCGCCGACCACGTCGACCCCGGACGATGTCATGCGGTCGTCGGCGTGCCATTCGCGCAGCTCCTCGCCGTGCTTGGCGGCGCGAGCTTGGACCTCTTCGAGCACCCGCCGATATTCGGCTTCGAGCTGATCGCACAGCTGCTGCGTGTCCTGCAACTCCCGGCTGTAGCACGCCTGGACCGCGTCCTGGTATTCGGTCTCCCAGCGTTGTCGGCGCTGCTGTGCCTCGTCCTCCGCTCCCCGCACGGCCTCCTCCACGGTGCGGTGATCCTCGGCTTCCCACCGTTGGCGTCGCTCGCGCGCCTCGCCTGCCACCCGGTCGGCGATCTCTCGAAGGGACTTCTCGGCTCGGGCGGTGCGCTCGGCTCGCTGCTCCTCTTCGTGTGCGCGTTGCTCGTCGGCCTCGGCCGTGGCGCGCTCCATGGCTTCATGGGCGACGCGCCGGTCTTCGGCCTCCCACCACGAGCGCAGCGCCTCGGCCTCCCGGCTGGCGCGTGCCAGAGCTTCGCGTGTGGCGCGCTCGTCCTCGCTCTCCCACCACTCGCGAAGCTCGAGGGCTTCTCGGGCCGCGCGTTCCTCGGCCTCTCGATAGACGCGCTCTTCCTCGGAGATCCAGCGCTCGCGTAGCTCACGGAGCTCACGCGCTGGCGCGCTCCTGAAATTCGCGCAGATACCGATCGTCGTCTGCTGCCCAACGCTGGCGCCGCTCGTGGATCTCTCGTACCTGCTGGCGGCGAGTTTCCTGGTCCTGCCACTCGGCCTCGCCCTCCAACCGCCGCCGGAGCTCCTCGGCCTCCTGGGCTACGCGCTCTTGCGCATCCTGCTGGGCCCGCTCGAACTCGGCCTCCCAGCGACGACGGAGATCCTCGGTCTCCTGATCACTTCGCTCGCGGGCATGGAGCTCGGCGCGCTCGTACTCGGACTCCCAGCGCCGGCGTAGCGCTTCGGAGGCTTCAGCCCTCCCTTCGCGCGCCTCGGCGAGCGCCAGTTCCTCCTCTTCGTCCCAGCGCTGCCGCCGGGCCACGAGCTCGGGCTCACGCCGCTTCCGCCGCTCGCGCTGCGCCTGCTCGTCTTCCTTCGCCCAACGCTCGCGAAGCTTGCTGAGCTCGCGGCTGGCCGGCCTTCTCGTCGGCGCGGAACCGGGCTGGTACCCACTCGGCCTCCTGCGCGCGCACGTCCCCCAGACCCTTGCGCCGTACCGCCTCGGCTTCGGTCTCGACGCGCTCGTACTCCGCCTCCCACTGCTGGCGGCGCTCCCTGACCGCCCGTTCCCGGCGCTCCTGCGCTTCGCGCTCGGCCCGCTCGAATTCGATTTCGAAGCGCTGCCGCCGACCCTGCGCCGCTTGCTCCGCGCGCTCGTCCGCCTCCCGCTTGGAACGTCCGAACTCGACGTCCCAGCGCTCGCGTGTGAGACGAGCTTCCTGTTCCACGGCGAGCTGCGCCTCGCGGAGTGCCCGCTCACAGTCGGCATCGAGGCGTGCCCGCCGCTGGGCGGCGTCCTGCTCGGCGCGCTGCAATCCTTGGTGCTCGGCGCGCTCGAACTCGGCCTCCCACCGCTCGAGACGCCGCTGGGTCTCACGCTCGAGCCGCGCTCGGGCCTCACCCAGTGCGTGGTCGTACGCGCGCTTCCACCGCACCCGCCGTTCCTGGGTCTCGCGCATGGCGCGCTCGTGCTCGGCTTGCCAACGCGCCCGACGCTGATCAGCCTCGGCGACGGCTCGCTCCTGCACTTCGGCCTCGGCGCGGGCGTACTCGGCTTCCCAGTGCGCCCGGCGCTGCTCCGCCTCCCGCATCGACCGCGATCGGGCGTCGTGCTCAGCGCGTTCGTACTCGGTCCGCCACCGCACCCGCCGCTCTTCGCCTTCGCGGGCCAGGCGCTCGTCCTCGGTCTGCCACCGCTCCCGGCGGCCGCTCGCCTCGCGGGCTTCGCGTTCCGTGGCGGCCTGCTCGGCGCGTTCGTATTCGGCGTCCCAGCGCGCCCGGCGCTCGTCCGAAGCGCGGGCGCGTTTCTCCTCGTTGCCCTTCGATTCGACGCGCTCGAGCGTCTCCAGGTCGGCCAGCCAGCGATCCCCGTCTTGCTCGGCCGACGAGCCGTTCGATTCGGGCGTCGAGCCGTTCGATCCGGGCGCGGCGCCGTTCCCGCTGGATGGCTCGCGGGTCGTGATCGGCTCGACGTCGTCGGTGATCGTCAGCGGCGATTCGTTCTCGCTCACCGACTCCTGGCCCTTTTCCACAGGTGTCGCGTACTACTCGATCCCGGCGTCCGTCAATGTCGGCGCAGGAGACCGGTCCGAAATGGCGGGTTCCAACGCCCGCAGGGGATCATCGGCCTGTCAGGAGCCGGTCTCGGCGAGGAAGTCCCGCACGAGGTCGACGGTGGTCTCGGGGTTGTCGCCGGCGGCGTGATGACCGGCGCTCCCGACAGTCGCCAGGCGGGCGTCGGGGATGAGCGAGGCGATCTCCTCGGCGCCCTCGTTCGAGAGCACGTCGCTCGCCGCTCCCCGCAGCACGAGCACGGGGCACGTCAGCGCCATGGCCTCGTCGCCCATTCCGGCCACGAGCTCGCGCCAGCCGCCCACCGGAGCCTGCGCACCCCGGAGGCGGCGGGCGAACATGTGCTTCCACACCCAGCGGCCATCCGGCAGCTCGCGGAGGTTGCGGCGCAGGTTGTCGGCGTTCACCTGGCGGCGATGCGGGAGGTACTCGGCCACCTCGACCGCCGCCGCTTCCGGCGACGCGAACGACTCGTGCTTCGTCATGAAGTCGATGATGCGGTTGACGCCTTCGTCCTCGAGACGGTGGCCGATGTCGATGAGCGCGATGGCGGCGACGAGGCCGGGCCGGTCGGCCGCCAGCGTGAGGCTGATGATCCCGCCGAGCGACGCGCCGACGAACGCGGCACGTTCGATCCCGAACTCGTCCAGGAGCGGCGGGATCGTGTCTGCGAGCGAACGCCGGTCCATCTCGTCGACGGGGTCGGTGTCGCCGTGACCAGGGAGGTCGGGCGCGAACACGTGGTGCGTCGGAGCGAGAGCGGCGCCGAGCTCCTCCCACATGTACGCGGTCTGCCCGCCGCCGTGCAGGCACACGACGGGCGGGGCCGCGCCGCTCCCCCACTCCAGGTAGTGGACCTGACGCCCCTCGACGATCGTGAAGCCGCTGCGCCCGCCGGTCGGGACGTCGTGGCGAGGGGCGAGGAACTCGAACTCGGCGTCGGCGGCGGTCACGCGCCGTTGCCCCGACCGAGGAGCCAAGCGGCGTTGTCCCGGTAGAGGCCCGGCGCGCCGGCGGGATCGGACGTCGTGTCGTCGAGGGCGCGGTAATCGTCGAGCGGCTGTGCGGTTCCTTCGGAGTGCGGGTAATCGCTGCAGCACATGAACAGGTCACCCACCCGCCGGATCAACCGTTCGGGACGCTCATAGGAGAACGCCGCCACGCGCACCTGCCGGCGCACGTACTCGCTCGGCGCCAACGGCATGTCGGCGACGGCCTTGCCGTGGAGCCGGGTGACGAAGCGCACACCGCCGTCGAGGTACATGAGGAACATCGGCAGCCAGACCGCCGACAGCTCGATGACGCCGAGTCGGAGCTCGGGTCGGCGCTCGAGGACGCCGTTCACGACCAAGTCGGAGAGCGCGAGCGCGGCGGGCACCCACAGGAACACGGACGACAACACCGGGTTCGTGGGCACGGGATCGCTGGCGTACCACGCCTCGTCGAACGGTCGCTGCTGGTTCGCGACGTGGAACACCGGCGCCACGTCGTGCTCGATGAACGCCGCCCAGGCGCGGTCGAGGTCGGGATGGGAGAGCGGGCGGCCGTCGACGAGCGCCGGCGCGATCATCGCCAGGCGGATTCCACCGGCGGCGAGCGCCGCGAGCTGCTGGTCGAGCCAGTCGAGGTCGCGCAGAGTCAGGTGCGCGACCGGGTGGAGCCGTCCTCCGCCGTCGGCGGCAACCTCGACGGCCCACCGGTTCCACGCGCCCATGTTGGTCTTCGTGGCCTCGAGGTCCTTGACGAGGTTGTGCTCCCAGACCAAGCCGTAGTTCGGGAACAGGAAGGCTTCGTCGAGGCCGAGGCGGTCGAGCTCCGCGAGGCGCGCCGCCGGTTGCCAGTACGCGGCCGGGAGCGCCGCGTCGTACGGCCGGTCCGGCGGCTCCCCCGCGAGGGCCCGCTGCAGCCGGCCACCGACCTCGTCGGTCTCCCCCGGCACGGTCACGTCGGCGAGCACCATGCGCCGGCCGTGCCATTCGAGCCACGCGTTGCCGGCCGGGTCGTCGACGATCTGCAGTGCCTGATCGCGGCGGCTCGGGTCGGCGTAGTCGGCCCACAGCGTCCGCGACTCGAACAGGTGTTGGTCGCAGTCGATGATCCCCATCGCGCTCACGCGGCGGCAGGATACCTGTCGCGGCGCGGAGCTGACATCGGCGTCAGTTCACCACGCGGCGACGGCGGCTTTGCCGACCGGCGCCGCAGGAGCCGGAGCTTGCGACGGCGACCGACAGGGCCACGCGAGAATGCGGTCGTGGATGTCCTGAACGGGCTCACGTTCGCCGACGTGCTGCGCGAGCAGCGACGGAGCCGGCCGGAGCAGCTGGCGGTGGTCGACGGCGACTTCGACCGCGACGTCCGTCTCACCTACCCCGAGCTCGACGACCGGACGAACCAGCTCGCCAACGCCCTCGCCGCCGCCGGCGTGGGTCACGGCGACCGGATCCTGTGGCTCGGCCAGAACTCGTTCCGCGTCGTCGAGGCGCTGGCGGCGGCGGCGAAGCTCGGGGCGATGTTCTGCCCCGCGAACTGGCGGCAGAGCGCCGACGAGCTGGCGTTCGTCATCGGCGACGTAGACGCCAAGGTCGTCATCTGGCAGGACGAGGAGATCGGCGCCACCGCTCGCGCGGCGCGCGATCTCGCGGGCTCGCCGGCATTGTGGCTCCGGCACGACGCCGACGGCGACGAAAGCTACGAAGCGTTCGTGGCCGGGGCGTCGAACGCCGATCCCGCCGTCGACGTCGACCCGTCGGCCGCGCTCCTGCTGATCTACACGGCCGCGTTCTCGGGACGGCCGAACGGCGCCATGCTCAGCCACACCGCGCTCATCACGCAGGGGATCGTGATGGGACGCCTCTCGGACATTGAAGCCGATTACGTGTACCTGAACTGCGGGCCGTTGTTCCACATCGCGACGTTCATGACCACGCTGGCGACATATGTCGCCGCCGGCACGAACGTGTTCACGCGCCGAGTCGACGCCGAAGAGCTGTGCCGGCTCATCGAGTCGGAACGATGCACGGGCGCCTTCGTGGTCGGGCCGACGATCAAGCAGATCCTCGAAGCCAACAAGGACCACCGCTACGACCTGAAGAGCCTCCGGGCGTTCCGCGGGAAGCCGGAGTGGAACGAGATGATCACGGTGGACGCGAGCCCGTGGGCCCGGAATCCGGGCGGGTACGGGCAGACCGAGGTCATGGGCATGCTCACTTTCAACACGCTGGCTCGCTCCCCCGTCGGCGCGCACGGACGGCCGTCTCCTGTCGTCCAGGTCAGGATCGTCGATCCCGACGACGACGAGGTCCCCGTCGGCGAGACGGGCGAGATCGTCGCCCGCGGGCCGACCGTGATGAACGGCTACTGGAACCGGCCCGAGGAGAACGCACGCCGCCAGCGCGGCGGCTGGCACCACACGAGCGACCTCGGCCGCCGCGAAGCCGACGGCACCATCACGTTCATCGGGCCGGCGACGCGCATGATCAAGTCGGCCGCCGAGAACATCTACCCCGCCGAGGTCGAAGGATGCGTCGCCAAGCACCCGGCCGTCGCCGAGTGCGCCATCATCGGCGTGCCCGACGAGCAATGGACGCAGAGCGTGAAGGCGATCGTGGTGCTGAACGAGGGTGAGAGCGCGACCGCCGAAGAGATCATCGACCACTGCCGCGCCCACATCGCCTCGTACAAGAAGCCGCGGAGCGTCGAGTTCGTCGAGAAGCTGCCCCGGGACGGCTTCGCGGTCGACTACCGGGCCCTCGACGAGCAGTTCGGCGGGGGCGGTTACCCGGGCGGGAGGAGCCGGAGCGCGTGAGCAGCGGGAGCGCGCCGGCCGTCCGCATCGGCGACCCCGACGGCCCGTACCGGCGACGGATCCGCACGGTCGCCGTCGACGACGGCGTCATCGAGGGCGGACTCGAGGACGACTTCCATCATTTCGAGATCACGGTGCGTCACGACGGGGAGCGCGTCGACGAGCGTCGAGTCGCGCTCCCGCCGGTGGCCGTGGAGCACGTGCCCCGCCGCCGCCGTGAACCTGCGCCCGCTCGAGGGCACGCCGTTGTCGACGCGTTGCACCGCGATCGCCGAGGTCGCCGATCCGCGCATGAACTGCACCCATCAGTTCGACCTCACCGGGCTCTGCGTCAGCCATGCGGCACGCGGCCACGTGCGGCGCCAGTACGACGCCGAGCTGCCGCCGACCGTGGACGGGATCACCCACCCGTGCCTGTGGCGCGACGGCGAGCTCGTGCTGGAGTGGACGCTCTCGACGCGCGACCGCGGGCTGGTCGACAGCCCGCCGTACGACGAGGCGCCGTGGCGAGGCGGGTTCTTCCGCTGGGCCGACGACACACTCGATCCCGACGCCGCCGAGGCGGCGATCGTGCTGCGGCGGGCGTGCGAGATCGGGATGGGCCGCGGCATGGACCTCGAGGCCGTCGACTCGGCCGAGGAGCTCGGTCCGATGATGGGAGCCGTCTGCTACACGATGCAGCCGTCGGTCATGCCGGTCGCGTTCCGCAACCGCGGCAGCATCCGCGATTTCGCGCGCCATCCCGACGCGCTCCTGCGCGATCAGTAGCCGGGGATACCGCCACCACCCGACCCGCTGGTCGACGGCGACGTCGAGGGCGCGTTGCCGGCGGTGAGCACATGCCACGTGAACTCCTGGCCCTCGAAGGCGTCCGTGAGGCCGTCTGCGTTGATTGTGCCGGACTGGTCCTCGGTGAACCGGTACACGGGATCGCCGTTGAAGGTCACCTGGGTTTTGCCGTCGGGACGCGTGAGCACCCCGAGCGTGCCGCCGCTCACGGTGCCGGTCGGCTGACCGCCCTGGATCGTGAGCGGCTCCCAGAACTCCAGGCAGGCTCCTGTGCATCGCACCATGCCGCCGGCCTCTTCGTCGGACATGTACAGCGCTTTGCCGCCGGCGTCGACGAGCACCCTCTTCCCGTCGATGCGTTTCGTCGCCACGGTCCTCCCCGTGCGACTGGACCCGTTCGACCCGCTGGAAGACCCGTCGCTTCCACCGCCGCCGCAGGCGGCGAGGAATATCGCGATGGCAAACACCATCGCGGCGAGCGAAAACAGCCGTTTCATGTCCTGACCTCCCGTGTGGAAACTGCGTGACGTGCGGACCGCCGGCCCCGAGAACCGATGGGGATGTGGCGGACGACGAGGTACGCGCCGAGCAGCGCGACGGTCGCGATCTCGCTGACCTGCGCGGTGAGAATGGCGTCCGGGTTGTAGCCCGGCTCCATGAACCCGAACAGCGGCCGGCGCTCGGCGATGAGCAGGAAGGCGTAGGACACGGTCGCGAGCGCGATGCCGCCCAGCGCCAGGCCCGCGACCACGAGGGCGCGCCAGCGCCTCGACAGCCGCTCGAGCGGCACCAGCAGCCCGACGCCGAGGACCGTGGCGCCGACGAAGTTCAACACGAACAGCGTCCCGATGGTCGGGATCGCCGAGTACAGCTCGTTGTACTGCTGGAGGTGGACGGCGCCCACGGCGAAGAGCGTCAGGGCGCCGAGGCACCGCGCCGTCAGCCACACCCACTGCCGGGGGCTCAGCGCACCGGTGATCGACGTTGCGTGCATGTGTTCCAATACCGGTGAGCGCCGCCCCGGGATCACCGCCGTGACACATGTCTCCCGGGTGATCCCGACGGGAGATTTCTTCGTATCCCTTTACGTGTGGAGACTCACCGACGAGGCGCTCCTCGCCGGCTTCTCGGTCGGCGATGCCGGAGCCGCCGAGACCTTCATCGCGCGGTTCCAGAGCCGCGTGTACGGCATCGCGCTCGCGATCACGCGTGACGCGCGCCTCGCCGAAGACCTGGCGCAGGAGGCGTTCCTGCGCGCCTGGCGCCACGCGGAGACGTTCGATCCCCGCGCGAGGAGCGTGGCGACCTGGTTGATCGTGATCACACGCAACCTCGCCGTCGACGCCATGCGGACACAGCCCCGCTCCGAGTTCCTGGATCCCGACGAGCTCGAATGGCTGTCACCCCCGGCGCGCGAGACGGATCCCGCCGACGCGACCGTGCGGGCCAGCGAGGTCGACTGGCTCCGCCGCGCACTCGACGACGTTCCCGACGAGCAGCGACGAGCCGTGGTGCTCGCCGGCATGCTCGGCTTCACGGCGCAAGACGTCGCCGCGCACGAGCACATCCCGCTGGGAACGGCGAAGTCGAGAATCCGGCTCGCGATGGACAAGCTCCGTCACGCACGAGCAGACGCGGAGCCGGTTCGATGAGCACGCCGAGCTGCACGAGTGTTCGCGAGCGTGCGCCCGACCTCGCTCTGGGTGCCCTCACCGGTCCCGAACGCGCGGAGGTCGTAGCCCATCTCGACGGCTGCCCTTCGTGCCAGGCCCTCGTCGGCGAGTACGCGTCCGTCGCCGATTCGCTCCTCGATCTCGTACCGGAGGCGCAGCCTCCCACCGAGTTCTCCGCCCCCGTCCTGGCGGCAATGCAACCGGCCCGCCATGGTCGCCGTCGTCACCGCGTCGTCGCGCTGGCGGCGGCAGCGATCATCGCGATCTGTGCCGCGACCGGGCTCACGGTGGCTCTCGTGTCCGGGGGCGGCGGCGGGAACAGCTCGAGCGCCGCTCCGGCGCTGCGCTCGGCTCCCATGATCGGCTCCGCGAACCTCACGGTCGGACGAGTCGTGACCACGAACGACCGACCTGCGAAGCTGGCGGTCAGTGTCGACTACTGGGTCCCCGACGGCAGCTACCAGCTCGCGACGGTCGCCGGGAACGGCAAGGCGGAGCCGGTCGGCGTGCTCCAGGTCTCCGGCGGACGCGGGACCTGGAGCGGCCGCGCTACCCCGGTCGATCGTCCCGTCGCCGTCCAGCTCGTGGACCAGGCCGGCAATGTGGTCTGTCGGGGCCAGCTCGCGTGACCGCCTGATGCGCGAACCCTCTCCCGGGTGAGGCAATCTGTGGGTTCGTGAGCAATCCGATCGAGGCCGTCACCACGACCACCACGCCCGCCTCGACGGCGCCTACCCGTCCCGCGCCCGGCGACGAGAACGAGGCAGCGCGCCTCTTCAGCCTCTCGATCGTGATCTCGGGAACGCGGTGCCTCCTCACCTACATCGTGTTCCCGTGGGTCCTGCCCGTCCTCGGGATCGCCGGAGGTGTCGGCCCCGCCGTCGGCGTGATCGTCGGCGTGGTCGCGATCGCCTTCAACCTCCTGAGCATTCGCCGGTGGCGCGCGAGCAGCGCACGCGTGGCGTGTTCCACTCATGACGCTCAACAGTGTCGTCATCGTGTTCCTGTTGGTCCTCGTCGCCCTCGACGTGAGCGAGCTCGTGTCGTGAGCGTCCAGCAGCCCGCCCTCCCCCATCGGGGACCGGTCGCCCGCGCCGGATGGCTCGCCGGCGGGCTCGTCGCTGTCGCGCTCGGCGCCGTCGGCATCGTCGTACCCGGCTTGCCCACGACGGTGTTCTTCATCATCGCGGCGTGGTGCTTCTCGCACTCGAGTCCCCGACTCGAGCGGTGGGTCCTCAACCTGCCTCGCATCGGACCGGTGGTGCGCGACTACCGAGCAGGCCTCGGGATGCCCCGGCGGGCCAAGGCGATTGCGATCTCGATGATCGTGGTGTTCGTCACGCTCAGCGTCGTGGTGTTCATCGGCACCTGGCCGCCTCGCCTCGGGGTGCTGGCGCTCGGGGCGATCGGCGTCGCCTACATCGCGCTGCGGATCCCGACCCGCGAGCGCGTCGTCGAGCGCCGCCGTCGCGGACACGTCGACGCGACGGTCTAGCCGCTTCCGTTCATCCGCCGCCCGGAGGATCCTGGAGCAACCCGATGGGGTTGCCGTCCGCATCCCGCACCGTTGCGATCTGCCTGCCGCCGCCGACGTCGCTGACCGGCTGTTGCGTCTCCGCGCCTGCACCGACGAGAGCCGCGAGAATCTCGTTGATGTCATCGACACGCCAGTAGGTGACGGGGCCGGTCATGCCCTTGGCGTGGCCGTTGGGGTCGAGGCCGACGTCCTGGCCGCCGACGTTGAACGCGACGTAGTACGGCTCGTCGATGTACGGCGGAACGCCGAAGGCCGTGCCGAACACTTGTTTCGCCGCCGCCAGATCCTTGACGGGATAGATGATGGTTACCAAGCCTGACGCCATGGAGAGCTCCTCACACTCGTCGTGTTACGTCGATCCAGATTGGATCGTCAGTGTCATGACGGATCGCGAGGGAAGAAGGTAACGGTGGCCGACCACTACTGGCTGGTGGACCGGTTCGCGGCCCAGCGTGCCCATCTCCGGGCGGTGGCCTACCGGATGCTCGGTTCGACCGGCGAGGCCGACGACGCCGTACAAGAAGCATGGGTCCGGCTCAACCGGTCCGACACGAGCGTCATCGACAACCTCGACGGCTGGTTGACGACGGTCGTCTCCCGGGTGTCGCTCGACATGCTGCGGGCCCGCGCCTCACGCCGCGAGGACCCCACCGGTGGTGAACTACCGGACCATCACGAGAGCGCCACGGCCGGGACGGATCCCGAGCACGAAGCATTGCTGGCCGACAGCGTCGGTTCCGCCCTGCTGGTTGTTCTCGACACGCTCAGCCCCGCGGAGCGGTTGGCGTTCGTGCTGCACGACATGTTCGCGGTGCCGTTCGACGAGATCGGCCCCATCGTCGGCCGATCCCCGAATGCGGTCAAGCAGCTTGCCAGCCGTGCGCGCCACAAGGTGCAGGGAAAGGGCGCGGCTCCCGACGCCGATCCCGTCCGTCAGCGAGCGGTCGTCGACGCCTTTCTCGCCGCATCACGCAGCGGTGACTTCGACTCCCTGGTGGCATTGCTCGACCCGGACATCGTGCTCCTCGCCGATGCCGCGGCCGTGGACATGGGCTCGCCGGAGGAGACCCACGGTGCGACGGCGGTTGCCGCCACCTTCTCGGGTCGTGCACTCGCTGCCCTACCAGCACTCATCGACGGCGCCGTCGGCATCGTGTGGGCGGTGAGCGGACGGGCCAAGGTCGCGTGGGACTTCACGATCAGGGACGGCAAGGTCGTCCACATCGACATGCTCGCGGAGTCCGACACCCTCGATGACCTCGACCTCACGATCCTCCCGACGGACGAGGAGCCCGATGCCTGAGACGGAGTACGCCATTCATCCGATCGGATGGGTCGAGTCACCGCTGGTCGACCGGGACGCCGCGCCGCTGCAAGGCGACGAGGGCGCACCGGACACGTGGCTCGTGCTCGACCCGATGGTGGGGCCGGCTGTTCGCGACCTCGAGGTCGGCGCCGAGGTGATCGTGCTCACGTGGCTCGATCGAGCGGATCGCGAGACGCTGGTCGTGCATCCTCGCGGTGATCCAGACCGTCCCCCGCTGGGCGTGTTCAGCACCCGCTCGCAAGATCGCCCCAACCCGATCGGGCTCCACCGCGTGCAGGTCGTTGCGATCGACGACACGCGGATTCAGGTCCGGCACCTGGAGGCGCTCGACCGCACACCCGTCGTCGACATCAAGCCGGTGCTGGGACCGGTCGCCGACCGATGACGGCCCGCGGAGAACGAGCTACTCGCGTCGGGCGCGAGCCCTGCGCTTGCCTTCGTGCATGGCCTGCACCCGAGCAACGGGGATGGCGTGCCCCTCTTCGATCAACTCTCCGCTGAGGTGCTGCGGTGCGGGCATCTGCGCGGCCCATGGGTTGCGGTCGCCGAGCTGATCCAACGCGGTGTGCAGGGTGAAGTCGGCCGGCGCGATGTCGTCGAGATCATCCCAGCTGACGGGGAAGGAGACGGGGACGCCCGGCCGGAGCCGCGGGCTGAAGGCTGCGACCACGGTGGCGCCGCCGACCCTGGTCGAGTCGACGAACACCTTGCCGCCGCGATCCTCTTTCATGAACGCCGTCGTCGTGACCTCGGGATCGAGACGCTCCGCGCGCGCCGCGATGGCTCGGGTCGCGGCGGCCGAGTCCTCCAGCGGCGCCTGGTCGTCGACCGGGACGAACACGTGCACGCCCTTGGCGCCGCTTGTCTTGAGCGCGCCTTCCAGCCCGACCTCGGCGAGCGCCTGGCGCACGAGGTGGGCCGCCCGGACTGCCATCGAGAAGGCGTCGGCCTCGGGCGGGTCGAGGTCGAGCACGAGATGCGTGATGCGGTCGGGCCGGTCGGCGAGCACCAGGGTCGGGTGGTACTCCACCGCGCGTTGGTTGGCGAACCACAGCAACGTGCGGCGGTCGTTGCACAGCGCGTATGTCACCTCCCGCTTCGACGACTCCGCCCAGAACTGCACGGTACGAATCCAGTCGGGGGTGTACTTGGGGACGTTCTTCTGCATGAACGCCTCTTGGCCGCGGTGGACCCGGATCACCGACAGCGGTCGGCTCTCCAACTCGGGGATGATCCGATCGCGAACGCCGTCGAGATAGTCGAGCAGGTCCCGCTTGCTCGCGTCCGCGCCTTCGAACAGCGGTTGGTCGAGGTTGGTCAGCGACACCCCATCCCGCGACTCGCCCTTGCTCTTGTCGCTCATCGAACGAAACGTTAAGACAGATCTCCAGAGCCGCTTCACGTGATCGATCAGACTGATCGTGTGCCGGACTTGGTGCTCGACGTAGGGACCCACGATGGAGGCGACCACGTCGATCCCCACCACGTCTGACGGGGAGAACCCAAGTCCGGCTTCCTCTCCTACGACCACGACTCCGGGCCGGCTGACTTCGTCTACACGCGCAAGTCGCTTCACCAGTGCCCGACTTCTGGAAGGCGATCACCCCGGAGCGCCTCGCCGCGATCCTGCGGCGGCGGGATCCCGACGGTCCGTGTCCTCGGGATCGACTCGAGCCCGGCGACGCCCGATCCGCACCGGATTTTCGATCTCAGGAGCGGTCGCCGTCCGGGCAGTCGGTGACACCGCCGAGGAACTGGCTATCACGTGCGGACAGATGTTCTGCACCACAGCTGGCGTGTTCGGCCCGCTGTTCGGGGTCAGGCCGGCTGTGAACTCGGTGACCTCGCCGACCGGATCACCGAGACGGAATCACTCTGCGGTCCCCTCACGCCGGGGTTCGACGCCGACGAGATCGGCGAACCGGCGCATACCGTCGATCGCTTCGGGTGAACGTCGCCACGGTGAGACGATGAGCCGGGTGACGCCGAGCTCCTCCCAGCGTCGCACGTCGTCCGTGCCGGCCACAGGACCGCCGAGACAGATCTGGAACGAGGCGATGTCCCGGTCGTACTCGCCGCGCAGCTCGCGCAGGCGCGCGATCTGCCCGGCCGCCGATTCGAACGTGTGACCCATACCGATCCACCCGTCCCCCGCACGCGCCGCGCGGCGGAGCGCCGCACCGCTCTCGCCGCCGATGAGAATCGGGGGCCACGGCTGCTGCATCGGCTTTGGCTCGAAGGCGACGGGATCGAAACGGAAGAACTCCCCGTCGTACGCGACCTCCGGCTCGGTCCACAGCCGCTTGCACACGTCAATGGCCTCGTCCACGCGCCGACCACGCGTGTCGAAGTCGAGCCCGACGGCTCGCCATTCCTCCTCGAGCCAGCTGGCGCCGATGCCGAACTCGAAGCGCCCGCCCGACAGGACGTCGAGCGTCTGCACGGCGCGCGCCGAGATGAACGGGTGGCGCAACCCGAGGTTGTACACGTGCGTGCCGAGCCGCAGGTGACTGGTCCGGCCGGCGAGGAAGCCGAGATACGCGAACGCGTCGAACACCGGCGTCGTCGGGGGCACGGGCGGGTGCTCGTCGCCCGGGTGGGGCGAGCGGCTCATGCGCACTGGCAGCACGAGATGCTCGGGGAGCCAAACCGACTCGAAGCCGAGGCGCTCGGCCTCCTCGGTGGCCTCGACATGGAACTGCGAATTGAGGGCGCCGAGCGCGATGCCGAGCTTCACGTCGTGAAGCTTCCGTCGTCAGCCCGTTTCCACCCGCCTGCAGCGAGGTTGCCGCCGTCGACGTGGATGGTGGTGCCGGTCACGAACCGTCCAAGGTCGCTCGCGAGGTAGACGGCAGCGGCGGCGACATCGTCGACGTGGCCGCGCCGCGGCAGGGGCGCGCTCATGGGAAGGTCTACCCCGATGCCGGGCGTCGGGATCACGTCGGGCGCGATGCAGTTGACGCGGATCATCCGCTCCCCCAGCTCGAGTGCCAAGGTCTTGGTGAGGTTCGCGACCGCGGCCTTCATCGCCGAGTACACGGCGTAACCGGGTGCAGCGCGGTGCGCCTCGATCGAGGTCAGGTTCAGGATCGAGCCGCCGGTGTCCGGGACCAGCGGAACAACACCACGGATGAAGTTCGTCACGCTGACGAAGTTCTCGCGGACCAGCGAGTCCTGGCCTTTGGCGTTCACGTCGAGGAACGAGGCGTAGAAGCCGCCGCCGGCGTTGTTGACGAGCACGTCGACGTGGTCGAACTGCTCGCGCACCACCTCGAGGAACCCCTCGACCTGGTCCGCTTCGCGGACGTCGAGCTCGGCGGCGACGACCCGGCGACCGACCGCCTCGATCGCGTCGGCCGTGCCGTCAAGGTTCGCGGCATCGCGGTCGCAGATCGCGAGGTGGGCGCCAAAGTTTGCAAACGCGAGTGCGATGGCTTCACCGATCCCGACCGCCGCGCCCGTCACCACCGCGATGCGATCCGTCAGCAGCGCGGCGGACGGCTCGAGTGGCACGGCCGGCGAGGCTACCGCCCCCCTAGGCTGACCGGCATGACCTACTCACTTGACGGCAAGAAGGTGTTGGTCACCGGAGCATCGTCCGGGATCGGCGCCGCGCTCGCCGAGGGATTCGCGGAACGGGGCGCGGTCGTCGGCATCTGCGCGCGCCGCGAGGATCGTCTGCGTGACGTGCTCGAGCGCCTGCGCAAGCATTCGAACGATTCCCGCTCGTGGATCGTCGACCTGTCGGAGCTCGACGCCGTCGAGTCGTTCGCGCGCCGCGCCGACGACGAGCTGGGCGGGGTCGACGTGCTCGTGAACAACGCCGGAATCCCGAAGCGGCGCCGGGTCACGGAACTGTCGCCGAAGGTCGTCGATGCCGTCATGGCCGTCAACTACCTCTCTCCTGTTCGCCTGACGCTGGCGCTCCTCCCCGGCCTGATCGAGCGGAGCGGGCGGATCGTGAACATCTCCTCCATCGCGGCACGACTGGGGCCCGGCACCGAGGCGGCGTATTCGGCGTCGAAGGCCGCGCTCACGGCGTGGTCCGAGGGGATGGCAATCGACCTCGCCGACACTGGGGTCAAGGTGCACGTCGTCAATCCCGCCATCATCGACACCGAGCTGTTCCGCCTTCCGGACAACGACGAGCCGATTGCCGACATGAGCATGGCGCTCCCCGTCGAGGCGATCGTGCAGCCGGTCGTCGACCAGCTCGACTCCGGCACCTTCGAGATCTACGTGCCGGACTGGTTCCAGGAAGTCGTCGCCGGCAAGGTCGCCGACCCCGACGGCTTCCAGCAGGGAACGATCGAGTACCTGCGCAGCCGAGGCGCGCTCGGCTAGTCCGGCGCCTCCGCGCGCTCCGGCTCCTCGGCGTGCGCGGACGCCTCTCGCTCGCGCTGCTGCTTCTTGCGGCGGCGGGCCGTGATCCGTGACGCCTTGCTCCCGGTCGCGTCCTCGAGGGCCTGGATCGTCGTCCGCGCCGAGTCGGTGCGTGGGCAGGAGACGACGATCGGCTCCTCGGCAGCAGGCACGGTCAGGGTGATGTTGTAGAAGCGGTTCGTGACCGAGCCGCTGTGGGTGGCGGAGAACGCCGACCACTTCTCGGCCGCCTCCGCCGCCACCTTGACGGTATTGACCGGCCAGGCGCCGATCTCCTCGTCGACTCGCGGCGGCCAACCGCGTCCGCCCTTGCACGTGAAGACACGGATCGACGTCTTGGTCAGCACGAGGATGTTCTGCGAGCGCAAACCCGACTTGCGCCGCGAGCGGTTGAAGAACTGCTTGAACACGCCGCCGAGGGTGCCTTCCTGGCTGCCGGCCGAGCCCACGATCAGGGCCCGCACCACCGGCTCGGACACCCGGCCTTCCACGGCCGCGCTCGCGGCTTCCATCTCGTAGTCACGCCTGCCCATGGCTTCTCCTGGCGCCGTCGCAAGCTCCGGCTCTGCGGCGAGGGTCGGCACAGCCGTCGTCGCCGCCCGGTCACGGAGCCTACTGGCCGGTCCCCAACGCGGCCTCGACCTCGGGACTCGGGTACGGGCCGTAGCGCCCGAGGATGATCGGGAAGGGATCACCGCCCGCAACGAGAAACGCCATCCCGGTCGTCGACTGCCCCGCCTTCAACAGGTACGGCGCGAGCGGCTTGACGACCGTGATCGACGCGCCGGGATCGGCGCCCGCGACGCGGCGCGTCACGTCGAGCTGGACCACTTGGCAGCGGTCGGGAGGGATCGCCCCCGCGACGTGCTCCTCGGTGTCCTGCTCGGGCTTCTCCCCCTGGTACAACACGCGTGCCACGCTCGCCTCGATCACGAACTTGGCCTTCGGCAGCAGCTCCGCTACCGGCTCGGGAGGGAGCGCGCCGGGCCTGAAGGCCGCCGAGTCGAAAAGTCTGGAGCGTTGTTGCACGCGGCTTTGCGGGCGCCCACCTCTTCGGTGTCGGCGCTGCCGCCACCGCAGGCCGTGAGCGAAGCAGCCGTGAACGTCGCCGCGGCGGTGAGAGCGAGAACCTGCCGCATGGGTTCGACTCAGTCGAGCAGGTCGGGTTGCTCCCGCACGATCTTCTCGTAGAGCGGCTGGAAGCTCAGGTACCCGGAGACGTGCGAGCCGACCTGCGAGGCCGTGAGCTTCGCCATCTCCGGGTCGATCAGCACCGGATCACCCGCCGCCGACGCGAGCAGCTGCGCCTGGCACGACCGCTCCATGGTGATGAACCACCACGCCGCCTCGTCGACGGAGTGGCCCACCGTGAGCAGCCCGTGGTTGCGCAGGATGACGGCCTTCTTGTCACCCAGCGCGTGGGCGAGGCGCTTGCCCTCCTCGAGGTCGAGGACGACGCCGGTGTAGTCGTCGAAGAGGGCGTGGTCCTCGTGGAAGGCGCAGACGTCCTGGGTGATCGGATCGAGCAACCGTCCGAGCGCGGACCACGACTTGCCGTAGATCGAGTGCGCGTGGGCGGCGGCGATCACGTCGGGCCGCGCCGCGTGGACCTGCGAGTGGATGACGAACGCCGCCGTGTTGACGCCGGAGTCGCCCGCGGGGGCGGCGGCTTTGCCGACCGTCGCCGCAGGAGCCGGAGCCTGCGACGGCGACCGTCGGGACTCGACGACCTCGCCCTTGTCATTGACGAGGATCAGGTCGGAGACGCGGATGTGGCTGAAGTTCATGCCGAACGGGTTCACCCAGAAGTGATCGAGCCGTTCGGGGTCGCGGGCGGTGATGTGCCCGGCGATGCCCTCGTCGAACCCGAACTTGCCGAAGAGACGGTACGCCGCCGCGAGTCGCTGCTTGCGGTGGAGCCGTTCCTCCTCGACCGTGTCGAACTTCGGAAGGTAGTTGGCGGCGGCCATGAGCGTCTCGGTGTCGTCCTTCGTCGTCATGGAGCTCCTCCTATGCACCTACCGGGAGACCAAGCGTCTTCGTCTCGAGGTACTCCTCGAATCCCTCGACGCCGTGCTCGCGTCCAGTGCCGCTCTGCCGGTAGCCACCGAAGGGCGAGTCGGGCCCGAACCACAGCCCGCCGTTCACCGACACCGTGCCGGTACGGATCCGTCGCGCCACGGCCTCGGCGCGCTCGAGCGACGCGCTCGTGACCGCGCCCGACAACCCGTACATCGAGTTGTTCGCGATGCGAACGGCCTCGTCGTCGCCGTCGTACTTCAGCACGCACAGCACGGGGCCGAAGATCTCCTCCTGGGCGATCGTCGAGTCGGGGTCGACATCGACGAACAACGTCGGCTCGACGTAGTACCCCTTCTCGAGGTGCGACGGACGGCCACCGCCGACGAGCAAATTGGCCCCGTCCGCCTTGCCCTTCTCGATGTAGCCGAGGACGCGATCACGCTGACGAGCGTTGACCAGCGGCCCCATGATGTTGCCCGGATCCGTCGGGTCGCCGTAGGGAACGTTCTCGAACGCAGTCTTGAGCATGTCGACGGCCTCGTCGTAGTGCGACTTCGGTAGCAGCATGCGCGTGGTGATCGCGCACCCCTGACCGCCGTGCATGCAGATCATCGAGCCGGACGGCACGGCGGTCTCGAAGTCGGCGTCGTCGAGGATCACGTTGGCGGATTTGCCGCCGAGCTCGAGAAAGACCTTCTTCAGCGTCTCGGCGCCGTTCGCCATGATGCGCCGGCCCGTCACGGTCGAGCCGGTGAAGCTGACCATGTCGACCCGCGGGTCGTTCGTCAGCATCTCCCCCACGGTCGCCGGGTCGCCCGACGTCACGATGTTGAGCACGCCCGGTGGGATGTCGGTCTGCTCGGCGGCCACACGGCCGATGAACGTCGCGCTCCACGGCGTATCGGGGGCGGGCTTGAGGACCACCGTGTTGCCCGCCGCGAGTGCGGGCGTGATCTTCGACAGGTTGAGCATGAACGGGAAGTTCCACGGTGTGATGGCGCCGACCACACCGACGGGCTCGTGCACGACCTTGCGGTTGCTTTGCATCCCCATGAACTCGTGGGGTGGCAGCACGCGCTCCCATTCGTAGCGGTCGATGAGGTCGATCTCCCACTGCATGTCCTCGATGCAGGAGTCCTGCTGCACTGCGTACGTGAGCATGATCGGCGCGCCGACCTCGGTCACGATCTGGGGCCGCAGCGTCTCCTTCTCCTTGTCGAGCGCGTCCTTGAGCTGCTGGAGGCACCGCTGCCGGAACGCGGGGTTCGTCGACCAGTCGGTCTCGTCGAACGCCCGACGCGCCGCCTCGATCGCCCCGTCCATGTCGTCGGGGCCGGCGTCGGCGACCTCGCCCGCGACCTCCTCGGTGGCCGGGTTGACGTTCCCGTACGTCGCGCCCGATGCCGCTTCGACGAGCTTGCCGTCGATCAGCATCCGAGACTCGGCTGCCAGCTCGCTCATTCGCCGCTCCTCCCCCTTGTGCAGACTGGGGCGATCGTACCTGAGGCCCGTCAGCCTGACGGCGGTGTCAGGGAGAGCGTCCCGTTGCCACATGCGTCGTACGGAACGCCGGCGCAATTACAGTCGGGCTCGATGCGCATCGCGGCGCTCGATCTGGGGACGAACTCGTTCCACCTGCTGATCGCCGACGTGCATCCCGACGGGAGCTTCACGGCGCTCGCCCGCGAGAAGGAGATGCTCCGCCTGGGCGACAGCGTGAGCCGCGAGGGCTTCATCCCGCCGGAAGCCGCCGACGTCGCCGTGGCGACCGTACGGCGCATGAAGATGCTCGCCGAGGCCGCCGACGCGACCGAGATCGTGGCGTGCGCGACCAGCGCCATCCGCCTGGCCGCCAACGGCGACGAGCTCGTCGACCGCATCGAACGCGAGACGGGCGTCGAGGTCGACGTGATCAACGGGCTCACCGAGGCCCGGTTGATCTTCGGCGCCATCCGGGCCAGCGTGCTGCTCGAGCCGGCACCGGCGCTGTGCTTCGACCTCGGCGGCGGGAGCCTCGAGGTAATGGTCGGCACCGCCTCCGAGCTGCTGTGGGCGACGAGCGAGAACCTCGGCGTCGCCCGCCTCACCGCCGACTTCGTCCACTCCGACCCGATCTCGAAATCGGATCGACGTGCGCTGCGTTCGCACCTGACGACGTCGTTGCGGCAGATCGCTCGGGAGGTGCGCCGGTTCGAGCCCAAGCTCGTGGTCGGGAGTAGCGGCACCCTGGAGGACCTCGCCGCGATGGTCGCGGCCCGCCGCGGTGCGCAGGTGCCCGCATCCCTCAACCAACTCACGTTCACGCGCGACGAGTTCCTCCGGCTGCACGACGAGATCCTGGCGTCGAAAGCGTCGGAGCGGCGCCGGATGGTCGGGCTCGAGCCGCGCCGCGTCGACCTGATCGTCGCCGGCTCGACGTTCCTGGCGACGGCGATGGAGGTGTTCGACTTCGACGAGATGACGATCAGCGAGTGGGCCCTGCGCGAGGGGATCCTGCTCGACGCCATCGGGCATCACGACCCCGCGGACTGGACTGACGACCCGCGCGCCATCCGGAGGGCTTCGGTGCAGAGCCTCGCCCGCCGCTGCAGCTATCCGGAAGCGCATTCCAAGCAGGTCGCCCGCCTCGCAATCGACCTCTTCGATCAGACGGCCGAACTGCACGGGCTCGATGCCGACGACCGGGAGCTGCTCGAGTACGCCGCGCTCTTGCACGACATCGGGGAGCACGTGGCACACGACGGGCATCACCGTCACGCCGCGTACCTCATCCAGCACGGCGGGCTGCGGGGCTTCGCTCCCGAGGAGGTCGCGTTGCTCGCGGCGCTCGGCCGGTGGCACCGGCGGGGCGAGCCGCGCGCGACGGAGGAGCTCGGGCCGCTCGGATCCGGCGGCGAGGAGCGCCTGCGCAAGCTGACCGCGCTCTTCCGCATCGCCGACGGCCTCGACCGGAGCCGTAGTCAAGCGGTCGACGACATCGATGTGCGCGTCAACCCATCGCTCGTGATGATCCGGCTGACGAGGAACCGTGACGCCGAGCTCGAGCAGTGGGGCGCGCGGAGGAAGCGAGAGCTCTTCGAGAAGGTGTTCAACCGCGAGCTCGAGATCACTTGTCACCCGTCCGGCGCCCGCGCCGCGCTGGCGGCGTCGTAGTCGCGTCTGACCGCCCTACGCGATCTCCTCGTCCGGGGCGGCGGTGGCGTCGAGCTCGGGCACGAGCAGGTCGATGAGGTCGCTGATCTCGTGTGCGCACGATCGGAAGATCGGAAGGTCGCCGCCGGCGGGGTCCTCGACATCCTCCCAGGACATGAGGTCGGTGTCGGCGAGGCGTAGCTTGGCAAGCCGCTCGGCGAACGACGTGCCCGACGCGGCCGGGAGATCGCGCACGAGGCGCCTGAGGGTGACGGTCTTGGCGGCCGCGTCGGCGTGAGTGCGGCGCATGTACGCGACGTGCTCGGCGGCCAGGCAGATGACGACGTCGGCCGAGTCGACATCAAAGTCGTTGAGCTGGTGGCTGCGGTGCATCGAGCGTTCGACACCGAGCTCGGCGATGGCGTCGCGGGTCCGCCAGCTCATCGGCATGCCCTCGACGACGTGCGTGCCCGCGGTCGTGATGCGGAGCGCGGGCGCACGGGCTTCGAGGAGCGCGCCGGCCATGACCGAGCGGGCGGCGTTGCCGGTGCAGAGGAACACGACGTGGAGCGGCTCGGGGGTCGTCACGCCTCCCCGCCGGTGACGGTCTGGTACACGATCCGGGCGGTCGTCTCCACCACGTCGGCGCGGGTGATCCCGAGTGATTCGAGGTCGCGATGGAAGGCGGCCATGCGCTCGAGGAGCGCGACGAGGGCCGCGGCCGCCGCCATGGGCGAGATCTCGGCGCTCACGCGACCGTCGGCCTGCGACTCGGTGACTGTCGTCGCTAGGTGATCGGTGACCGGCCGCAAGGAGTTGTTGCGTACCTGGCGGAAGCGCACGTCGCCTTCCTGCGCGGCCAGGTTGCGGGTTCGGAGCACGGCCCGGTGCCCGTCCCAGTAGCGGATGAACGCCTCGACCATCTCGCGGGCGGCGTCGAGCCCCGCTGGGCCCGTCCACGAGCGGCTGAGCAGCTCGTCGACCGGGGCGAGCTCTTCCCCTACCTCGGCGGTCAGCGCCAGCACGGCTTCTTCGACGTCACGGAAGTATTGATAGAAGGTCGCCGGGGACGTGCCGACCTCGCGAGCGATGTCGACCACGCGCAGATCCCGCACGCCGTCGCTCTCGAGGAGCAGGGCGGTGGCGTCGAGCAGGCGACGCCGGGTGGCGGCTCCCCGCTTGCCGAGCGGCCGGCCGTCGAGGGCGACCGCCGCCGCCTCGGCCGTCGTCGCAGGTGAGGAGGGCACGGCCGATCAGGCTAGCTGTCTGCCCGGGCTCAATCTGACAGGTCGTCAGGAACCTGGTGGCCCGCGGTGCCCTGCGTCCGAGGGCTGTGCGTCGCGCCCGTACACCCACGACACAAAGATGACGCCGCGCCCGTCGGGGTCGCGGAACGTGACCCCTCCGTTCTCTTCCCAGTAGGGATGCTGGTCGGGTTCGGGACGCAGGCCGGCGGCGAGCAGCTTGTTCGTCGTGTCGTCGACCGAGGCCTGATCGGGCAGGTAGAAGACGAGTTGGTCGAACGCGTCGATCACCGGCCCGGGAGGCTGCGTGCGAACGATCTCGAGGTGCGTCTCCGTGCCGGGCAAGCCGAAGATCGTCCCGTCCTCGTCGTAGCTCCCACGAAACGCGTCGACGACGCGCAGGCCGACGAGATCCCGGTAGAACGCGATCGTCGCGTCGAAGTTCGCACTCGAACGAACGAACCGAAGGGCCCCGACGCGCAGATGCTCGGGCCAGCCACCCACCGCCGTCATCCCAGCGCGCCGGACTCGCGGAGTGCCGCGATTCGGGTCGCGTCGTAGTCGAGCACGTCGGTCAGGACTTCGTCTGTGTGCTCACCGACCTTGGGTGCCCGGGTCGGCTCGGGGAGCTCCTCGCCGAGCACGTGCACGGGGAGCGGTATCTCGTCGGCGCCGAGCCGGGACGCGGGGATCCACGGGAACCGGTCGCGGAACTGGGGATCGTCGGCGATGGACTGCGACGAGTTCACGGGGGCGATCGGCGTGTTGACCTGGTTGCCGAAGTCGATCCACTCCGCCGACGTCTTCGTCTTGAAGATGTCGCGCAGCTCGTGCTGCAGCTCGCGATTGTTGCGGGCGTGGTCGGCGTACGGCTTGCCCGGCCACCGCTCGAACAGGTCCTTGCGACCGACGCCTTCGCAGAAGCTCTTCCAGAACGCCTGCTCCGATGCCATGAAGAGCACGTGACCGTCGGCCGACTCGTAGATCTGGTAGCGGACGCCTTCGCGCATGCCGGCCGTGCCCGGCGCGCGGCGCTCGTAGTCGTCGCTCGCGTTTCCCGTCACTTCCGACTCGGGCCGCTCGTACGCCTTCCACGTCTCGATGCGGTACCAGTCCATGTAGGCGGCGGCGTCGGACTGGGCGACCTCGATCTGGCACCCCTCCCCCGTCGCCCGCGCGCGAGTGACGCCGGCGAGCAGCGCGAAGGCGCCGAGCAACGGGCCGGCGTGGATGCCGATCGACGGATGCTCGGGCATGTAGGAGGAGCCGTCCTCGTCGTAGGCAGGCGAAACGACCCCGGCCCAGGTGTCGAACGCGATCCCGTGCGCGGGCAGGTCGCGGTACGGCCCCGTCATGCCGTAGCCCGAGAGTGTGCAGAACACGATCTTGCGGTTCACCTCCTTGAGACGCTCGTACCCGAGGCCGCGCCGCTCGAGGGCGCCCGGCCGCATCGCCTCGACGACGGCGTCGGCGCCCCGGACGAGGTCCTCGTACACGTCGACCGCGTCGGGGTTGCGCAGGTCGAGTGTGACGCTGCGCTTCCCCCGGTGGATGTGGAGATGCATGAGCGACTCGCCCTCGACGATCGGCCACGTCATCTCGCGCACGTAGTCGCCTTGAGGCGGCTCGACCTTGACCACGTCGGCGCCGAGGTCGGCGAGGAACGAGGTCAGCTCGCCCGGACCGAGCAGCGAGCTCTCGATCACGCGCAGGCCCACGAGCGGACCGGACGTCGGGGCCGGGCTCACAGCGAGTCGCCCCGCGACAGCGGGCTCTCGGGATGCGGCGTCATGAGCTCCTCACGCCAACGGGTCCGCCCCGCGGCGCGGGCCTGCTCGTCCCATTTCGCGAAGCGCGTGTCGCTTCCCGAATCGGCGGCGCGCATGAGCGCCTCGTGCCCTGCGGGGTCGGACGCCCAGATCGTGAGGACCTCGAAGTCGGTCAGCAGCCCCTCGTACAAGCCGACAAGTACGTGCCCGTAGTCGGCGAGCAACGGCGCCCGGGTTTCGCGCACCGCCGCGAGGTAGTCGAGGGCGGCGCCGGGCCGCACCTCCGAGAGCTCGTGCACGAAGACGGAGCCGCTGATGTCGCCGGCGCGCAGGTCTGCGAGCGACGGGCAGCCCGGCGCTGCGCCCAGCAGGCGGTCGAAGCCGCCCGAACGCGCCTTGAGCGCCTCCTGCCACCACTCGACGAGCTCGGGGTTCTTGGTGCGGCGGAGATTCGTCGCCTCCATGAGCCGGCGCCACCCCGACCATCCGTCGACGCACTCCCACAGGTTGATGACCTGGGGCCAGCGGCCCGTCGAGCCCATCGTGTACCAGGTGCCGACGAGCTCGAGCCCACGGTCGGCGGCGGCGTCGGCGTTGAACCCGACGGTGTGCTCCATGTAGCGCATCGCGCCCTCCCCCACGATGTCGATCACTTCGTGGAGATAGAGGTTCCGCTCCGGCATGGGGCAGGGACTGTATCGCCGTGCCGCGCTGCCACCGTGGGACGATGACCGCATGGACACCGTCGGCGTCTTGCTGCGAGCGGGGGCCGAGGGAAGGGACGTCGGATCGGTCGCCGACGAGTTCGATCGCGTCGAGGTTCCCGCCGCTCTGGCGTACGCGCTCGGGCTCGATCCCGACCAGGACACGGCCGGGGAACCGGTGGCGTTCCCGGACGGGCGTCTCGTCGTGCTCGCCGGTCCCGGCGTCGTTGCCACTCGCAGCATCGACGCGCTCCGCGCCTTCGCTACGGCCGCCAACATCCCCGTCGCGAACACTTGGGGCGCCAAGGGCGTGCTCCCGTGGGACAGCCCATACCACATGGGAACGTGCGGACTGCAGGCGCGCGACTTCGAGCTGCTCGACTTCGCGAGCTACGACGCGATCGTCGCCACTGGGACGGATCTCGCCGAGTCCCCCGAAGAGCGATTCGGTCTCGCGCCGATCGTCGACATCCCTCCGACGGCGCTCGGACGACTCGTGGACGAGGTGACGGCGGCCGACGAGTCCGTCCCGTCCAACGAGCTCTATACCCGCCTGTCAGCGGTCGCACAACCGGGATATGCGGATGACCGCGTCCCATTGAATCCGGCCCGCGCCGTCGCCGACCTGCGTGCCGTCGCGCTTCCCGGCGGCGTCATCGTTGCCGACCCCGGAATTGCCGGGCTCTGGGTCGCCCGCACATTCCCGACCACGGAGCCGGGGACGATCGTCGTCCCTGCAATCGCCGGGGACGGCATCGCCGCCGCGCTCGCGCTCGTGGCGGCGCTGCGCGGTCTTCCCGCGCTCGCAGTCACAACCGAGCCGCTCGATCCGACGACACTCGGAGTGCTCGAGCTCGCGACCGAGCTCGGAGCGTCGCTCGCGGTCGACGTGTGGGGCGCGGGCGGACCGGTCCGCCGCGCCGATGACCACGTCGATCAGCTGGGCGCCGCGGTGCGCGAGCCCGGGGTGTCGATCGTCGACGTTCCCGTCGACGTCTCCCTCACGCGCAAGCTCGTCGACGCGGCCGGCCCGGTCGTGGCGTGGGGTGGCCTTCCGTAGGGCGCATAGCCCGTCAGCCGGGTCGCGCCGACGCCAGCATGCCGAGCCGCAGGGACAACGCCGAGTAGCGCGACTCGTCGAGCCCGGCTCGCTCGGCGGCGCGTTGCACCATCCGCGTGATCGCCTTCTCGCCGAGGCGCGTCGAGGCCGAGTCGCCCGTCGCGGTCGACCGATCGGAACGCCGGCCCGGCCGTCAGCCCCGCGGCGGCGACCCAGTCCTGCCAGGCCAGCACCGGGCACAGGTCCGGCTCGTCACCGTACGGGATCACGATGCGGCCCCGCATCAAGCTCACGGCCAGCCCGTCTTCGACGACCGTGAGATCCGACACGTCCAGGGAGACGAGCTCGGATGGGCGCAGCGCGGCGGCGTATCCGACCAGCAGCATGGCGCGGTCGCGCATCCCGACCAGGCTGAGGGGTATCGAGGCGAGCAGCGATGCGAGCTCGCCGGCGTCGAGCGGCACCGTGTGCGCCGCTGCCCGCCGTTGGCGCCACTGCGCGCGCGTGAGCGCGATGCGGACGCGTTCGTCGTCGGTGGGTGCCGTGAGCCCCGACGCCCGGTGCCAGTCACGGATCGCGGCAACGCGCCGTGGCACCAGTGCCGCGTCCTGACTCGCTTCGAGCGCCTTGATGTAGTCGACCACGGACGAGGGTGCAGCAGGCATCGCGATCTCGCCGCGCGCCACGCACCAGCGCGCGAAGTCGGACCAGTCACCCCGGGTGCCATTCAAGCCCGATTGCCGCGCCATATCACCTCTCACGGTATTACGGCGAGGTGGCGGCAACCGGCTCTTGTGCACGTTGCTGCGGGCCCTCGTCGAACGCCGGCGCCGGGAGATGGAGACGCTTCAGCATGACCGCGTTGACGGCGACGATGAAGCTCGATCCCGACATCGAGAGCGCCGCGATCTCGGGGCGCAGGACAAGTCCGAAGACCGGATCGAAGACGCCGGCCGCGATCGGCAATGCGATGGCGTTGTAGCCGATCGCCCAGCCCAGGTTCTGGCGCATCTTGCGCAGCGTGCCCCGACCGATTGTGAGCACGATCGCGACGTCGAGCGGATCCGATCGCATGAGCACGACGTCGGCGGTCTCGATCGCGACGTCGGTCCCCGCTCCGATCGCGATGCCGAGGTCGGCCTGCGCCAGTGCCGGCGCGTCGTTGACGCCGTCCCCGACCATCGCGACCTTGCGGCCTCCTTGCTGGAGCTCACGGATCTTGGCCGACTTGTCGTCCGGCAGGACCTCTGCGATCACGGTGTCGATGCCGAGCTGGTCGGCGATACGGCGCGCCGTGGCCTCGTTGTCTCCGGTGAGCATCACGACCTGCACTCCCGCGTCGTGCAGGGTCGCCACAGCCTGCGCCGCGGTCGGGCGGGGCGCATCGGCGATGCCGATCACACCGGCGGCGCGCCCGTCGACGCCGACGAGCACCGCGGTGCGGCCGCCGTCGGCGAGCTCGGCGCGGCGTTCCCGGATCGAGCCGAGCTCGATCCGCTGCTGCTCCATGAGACGAAGGTTGCCGATGGCGATGCGTCGACCGTCGACGGTCGCGAGAGCGCCGTGGCCCGGCACGCTCTCGAACGACTCGACCGGCAGCGTGCGGCACCCCGTTCGCATCCGCACGGTGGACGATTGCGTCGGCGAGCGGATGTTCGGACTCGCGCTCCACGGCAGCCGCCAGCCGGAGGAGCTCCCGCTCGTCAATTCCGTCGACGGCGACGTCGGTCACCTCCGGCTCGCCCTTGGTGAGCGTCCCCGTCTTGTCCATGACGACGACCTCGACGCGCGCCGCCGCCTCGAGCGCGAGGGCGTTCTTGAACAGGACGCCGCGCCTCGCGCCGAGACCGGTGCCGACCATGATCGCGGTGGGCGTCGCGAGCCCGAGCGCGTCCGGGCACGTGATGACGACAACCGTGATCGCGAAGAGGACCGCGTCCTCCGTCGGCCGGTCGCTCAGCACGAACCACGCCAGGAACGTGAGCGCGCCGCCGATCAGCGCCACCAGCACGAGCCAGAACGCGGCCCGGTCGGCGAGCTTCTGGCCCGGCGCCTTCGAGTTCTGCGCCTCTTGCACGAGCCGGACGATCTGGGCAAGCGCAGTGTCGGCACCGACCTTCGTGGCGCGAACCCGCAGCGTGCCGTTCCTGTTGATGGTGGCGCCGATCACTGTCGCGCCCGGCTCCTTGTGAACGGGAAGGCTCTCGCCGGTGACCATCGACTCGTCGACTTCGCTGTCGCCGTCCTCGACCACGCCGTCGACCGCGATCTTCGAGCCCGGGCGCACGAGGAGGAGATCGCCGACGACCACCGCGGAGGTCGGCACCTCGATCGGCTCGCCTGCTCGGAGGACGACCGCCGTCGGCGGCGCGAGATCGAGCAACGTGCGAATGGCCTCGTTCGCCCCGCCGCGCGCTCTCATCTCGAACCAGTGGCCGAGCAGGACGAACGCGGCCAGCACCGATGCCGCCTCGTAGAACACGTCCCCGCCACCGGTGAGGGTGACGACCACCGAGTAGAGCCAGCCGGCGCCCACTGCCACCGCGACCAGCACCATCATGTCGAGGGTCCGGGCGCGCAACGCTCGGAACGCGCCGACGAAGAAGATCGAGCAGGAATAGAAGATCACCGGCAGGCTCAGCAGCAGCGACCACACGTCGTCCCGCAGGCCGAACGGTGCCGCTACGGAGAAGTTGAGGACGTCGCGTCCGATAGGCGACCACAGCACGATCGGAATCGAGAACAGCGCGGCCACAAGAAACCGGTTGCGCATGTCCGTGACCATCGATGCCATCGACATGTCGTCGTGGTCATCGTGACCGTCGTCCGCTACCGCCAGCGGGTCGCACACGTGCTGCGGCACCGACCGGCCGGCACAGTGGTAGCCGCAGTCACGCACCCAGTCGCGCAGGGCTTCCACTGAGGTCTGCGACGGGTCGATCGTGACGGTGGCCGTCTGCGCGACGGGATTGGCCTCGACGCTCAGCACTCCGGTGCGGCGCCCGAGGATCGCTTCGACGCGGGCCCTCTCACTCGCCCACTGCACGCCCCGGACGTCGAGGACCACCGTCTCCGGCACGCCCGTCATGGTCGCACTCGCGACCCCTCTCGCCCCGACGGTACGCTCGTGGTCATGAAGACCGAGGACATGATCATCGTCAGCGTCGACGACCACGTCGTCGAGCCTCCCGACCTGTTCGAGCGCCATCTTCCCGCCAAGTACCGGGACCTCGCGCCCAAGGTCATCCACAAGGACGACGGGACGGACGTCTGGCAGTTCCTGGAGTTCGAGGTGCCGAACATCGGGCTCAACGCGGTCGCGGGCCGTCCGCCGGAGGAGTACGGGATCGACCCGACCAGCTTCGACGAGATCCGGGACGGCTGCTTCGACATCGACAAGCGCATCCTCGACATGAACGCCAACGGCGTCCTCGGCTCGCTCAACTTCCCGTCGCTGCCCGGGTTCGCCGGCCGGCTCTTCGCCGCCCTCGACGACAAGGAGGCGGCGCTCGCGCTGGCGCAGGCGTACAACGACTGGCACATTGACGAGTGGTGCGGCACGCACCCGGGTCGGTTCATCCCGCTCGCCGTGCCGACGATCTGGGATCCCGAGACGTTGGCGAGCGAGATCCACCGGGTCGCGAAGAAGGGGTGCCACGCGGTCACGTTCCCGGAGAACCCGGAACCCCTCGGGCTGCCGAGCCTGCACTCCGATCACTGGGACCCGTTCTGGGCGGCCTGCGCGGACGAGGGGACGATCGTCTGCATGCACATCGGCTCGTCGTCAAAGCTCGTGACGACGGCCGCCGACGCGCCGATCGACGTGATGATCGTCCTGCAGCCCATGAACATCGTGCAGGCGGCCGCCGATCTCATCCACTCCCCGGTGTTCAAGAAGTTCCCCGACGTCACGGTCGCGCTCTCCGAGGGAGGGATCGGCTGGATCCCGTACTTCCTCGAGCGACTCGACCACAGCTACAGCGTTCACAAGGCGTGGACGGGCGCCGACTTTGGCTCGAAGATGCCGAGCGAGGTGTTCATGGAGCACGTCGTGCTGTGCTTCATCTCCGACGCGGTCGGAGCCCGCCTCGCCCGCGAGATCGGCGTCGACCGCATCACGGTCGAGATCGACTACCCGCACTCGGACACGACGTGGCCGCGTGCACCCGAGCGGCTCATGAGCGACTTCTCGGGCACCGATCTCACCGACGACGAGATCGACCGCATGACGCACCTCAACGCCATGCGAGAGTTCACGTACGACCCGTTCCGGCACCGACCCCGCGAGCAGTGCACGGTCGGCGCGCTCCGGGCCGAGGCAATCGGTGTCGACATCGAGCCGCGCTCATCCGCTCGGCGGCCGAAGAGCGAGCGCGAGGGCCCGGTCAAGATGACCGACTTCTCGCCCACCGCGTAGGCCCGCGTTGGCCGACGGCGACGCGCCGCGCCCGCTCCCGCTCCGGGACCCGCGACCGCTCTTCGTCCACTGGGCGATCGACTCCGCCGTCGCGTTCCTGCTGACGGTGATCGTGGCGATCTTCCTCGGCGCCGCGATCATCACCGTGGCGATCGCGTCGGTCGTCGCCGGAGTCTTCCTCGCCCCGTGGACCCGGAGCCTCGAGGCGCGCGGCCTCGCCCGCCGGGCCGAGCGCGCCGCCGACACGACGACGTCAGAGCCTCAGTAGCCGCAGGTGCGCGACGCCTCCGTCGCCGAGGCCATCGCGGTCAAGCCCCGCTACCGCGGCTTGTCGCACTACTACGGCCTATACGTCTCGCTCGTCGCCGGCGCCGTCCTCGTGGCGACGGCGCCACCGGGACTCGCCACCTGGACGGCCGCGGTCTACGCCCTCTCGGTGTCGGGGATGCTCGCCGCGAGCGCGCTCCTGCACCGCGGCACGTGGTCCGCCGAGCATGCCCGCGTGCTCACCAAGGTCGACCACACCGGCATCTACCTGCTCATCGCGGGGAGCTACACGCCGATCTCGCTCCTCGCGATGTCGGGTGTAATGCGCGTGGTCGTGTTCTCGGCGGTGTGGCTCGGCGCCCTCGTCGGGATCGCGCTCGAATGGATCTGGGTCCGGCCGCCGAAGGGTTGGGTGACGGCCGTCTACATCACGCTGGGTTGGGTGGCGGTCATCGGCATCCCCCAGCTCTGGACATCACTGGGCGTGGCCGGCTTTCTCCTGGTCGTGCTCGGCGGCGTCTCCTACACGATCGGAGCAGTGATCCACGCCGCCCGGCGGCCCGACCCGTGGCCGGAGGTGTTCGGTTACCACGAGCTCTTCCACGTGTTCGTGCTCGTCGCGCTGGTCCTGCATTTCGCCGCGATCGCCTTCGTCGTGCTCCCGAAGGGCTGAACGGGCGAGGTGCTCAGGGCAGCGCGTAGAGGCGCTGCGCGTTGCGCCAGGCGATGTCCTGCTGGGCCTCGGCGCCCAGCTTCCCGATGTTCTCGAGGAGCTCGTCGACGGTTCCCGGGAACTTGGCGTCGGGGTGCGGGTAGTCGGACGCCCAGATGATGCGGTCCGCCCCCACATACGGCGACTCGGCGGCGATCGCCAGCGTCTCTTCGTCGGCGTCGAAGCTGATGTAGCACTGGCGGCGGAAGTACTCGGAGGGCGACAGCTTGCAGTCGGGCACATCCCACGGGAACGTCTTGGCGTTGTGGTCGAGCCGCTCCATCCAGGGAGTGATCCATCCGCCGTTCGTCTCGAGCACGATGAAGCGCAGGTCGGGGAACCGCTCGCACACGCCGCCGGCGAGCAAGAACGCCAGGCTCGTCATCATGTCGACCGGGTTGCCGATCGCCTGCGTGTAGAAGATGTTCCGAATGTTCATCCGGGACTGATACCGCAGAATGGACGCGTCCGACTGCACCTTGTTCAGCCGCAGCCCCTCGACCGCACCGGGCACGTCTGCGGCGAGATAGGGGTGCAGCCCGATCGGCCAACCCGCATCGCACGCCGCCTGCCACATCGGGTCGTACACGGGGTCGTGGAAGTGGCGCCACTCGACCACTGGGTTGGGACGGATGAACGTGCCCACGAGGTTCGGTGACTTCGACGCGCGCCGGATCTCCGCCGCCGCGGCTTCGACGTCCTGCTGCGGGATGATCGCGATACCGAACAAGCGCTCGGGCGCGTGGCTGCAGAACTCGGCGAGCCAGTCGTTGTAGGCGCGGCACTGCGCCACGGCGACGTCCAGGTCCTTGACACCCGCGATGCCGAGCAACGTCGTCGGGTAGAGCACGGTCTGACTGATGCGCTCGGTGTCGAGGTCGGCGACGCGCGGCGTGGGCTCGAATGCCCCGGGCCGCAGTTCCGTGTACCTGCGCTCGCCGGCGGCGATCTTCGCCTGCTCGTCGGTGCTCATTCCCCCGGCGCCCGCCGAGCGCGAAGTAGTTGGCGGGATCGCGGCTGCCGTCCCAGACGACCCATTCTCTGCCGTCGTGATCGGTCTCGATGTGCCAGATGCGGTCGTGGTACTCCTCCGGTGCGTACTCGAGCATCTTGTTGGGATGTTCGAGCACGTGGCCGTCGGCATCGACGAACTTCAGATCGACTTCCGCGTCGGTGACGGCCATCTCGTCCTCCCTGACTGTTCGTGCACGGTACCGCTCGCGGCACGCACGGCGTAGCGTGGGAGATACCACGCCGGTTCAGCAGGAGGGGCAACGATGGCCACGCAGGACGAGTACCGCGGAAGGCCCGCGAAGCGCTCGAGAAGATCCAGCAGCAGATCGACGAGCTGAAGGTCCAGGCGAACCTTGCCGGCGCCGAGGCTCGCGATCGGTTCGACAAGGCGATCGACGCCCTCCGGAAGCGCCAGGCGGAAACGCGGACCAAGCTCGACCAGGCTGCCGACGCCAGCGGCGATGCGTGGAAGAACGCCGCCAAGCAGATGGAGGAGGCCGTCGACGGCATCGGCGACACGTTCTCGACGCTCGCCGACGAGATCGACGCCAACGTCCGGTCGGCGGGCTCGGCGGCGAAGGCCGGACGCAAGGCGTTCCTCGACGAGTGGAAGAAGCAGCGAGAGGCGCGCGAGAAGCTCATCGACTCTGCGTGAGCGAGGGCCATACGCACGAGCGCCACAATCGCGAGACTACGAACGCCACAACCGCGATTCTGGGACGCCGACGCCGACGACTACCAGGCCGTCCACGGCGAAGATCTGAAGGCTCGCCCACTGGCGTGGGGCGCGTGGCGGATCCCGGAGGCGCAATTGCGGGTCCTCGGCGACGTCGCCGGCCTCGATGTGCTCGAGCTCGGCTGCGGCGCCGGCCAGTGGTCGATCGCGCTGGCGGCACGGGCGGCGCGGCCGGTCGGCCTCGACCAGTCACTGGTGCAGCTGAAACACGCCGTCGCAAATTGCGACGCCGCGCGCGTTACCGTCCCGCTCGTCGCCGCGAGCGGCGAAGCGGCGCCCTTCCGCGACGAGTCGTTCGACGTCGTCTTCTGCGATCACGGCGCGATGAGCTTCTGCGATCCTCGCGTCACCGTGCCCGAAGTCGCGCGTCTACTCCGTCCCGGCGGCCTGCTCGCCTTCTGCCAGGCGTCGCCGCTCCTATACCTGACGTGGGACGAACGGCGTGAGCGGCAGGACACGAAGTTGCACCGCTCGTACTTCGGCCTCGGACGTATGGACCTCGGCGACGGCACCATCGACTTCCAGCTCCCGCACGGCACGTGGTTTCGCCTGTTCCACGAGCACGGATTCTCGGTCGAGGACTTCATCGAGCTGCAGCCGAGGGAAGGTGCGGCAACGACCTTTGACGACTTCGCGCCTCACGAGTGGGCACGCCGGTGGCCCGCCGAGCAGATATGGAAGGTCCGGAGAAACGTATGACGAGCTCGGACGCGACGCAATGGGACCCGGACCAGTACGAGCGGTTCCGGGCCGAACGCGCGAAGCCGTTCTGGGACCTGGCGGCCCTCGTACAGCCGTGCCCGGGCAGGCGGGTCGTCGACCTCGGCTGCGGTACCGGCGAGCTCACCAAGGAGCTGCATCAGCTCGTGCAGGCGACCGAGACGGTCGGCATCGACAGTTCGCCCGCCATGCTCGAACGGGCGAGCGCGTTCGCAGGCGGAGGCCTGCGCTTCGAGGTGGGCGACATCGCGACGTGGGAGCCCGCGCCCTACGACGTCGTGTTCTCGAACGCGGCGTTGCACTGGCTTCCCGACCATCCCAGACTCCTCGCCCGCCTGACCCGGGCCACCCCTGTGGGCGGACAGCTCGCGGTCCAGGTCCCGGCCAACGGCGATCACCCTTCGCATACGGTCGGCATGGAGATCGCTGGCGAAGCGCCGTTCGTGGACGTCTTCGCCGACGACCCGCCGCCCGATCCGGCGACGCGGGTGCTTGCGCCCGAGGAGTATGCCGAGCTCCTCGACCAGCTCGGCTTCGGTGAACAGCACGTCCGGTTGCAGGTGTACGTCCACCATCTCGCCTCCTCGGCGGATGTCGTCGAGTGGGTCAAGGGGACCCATCTCACGTATTTCCGGACGCGTCTGAACGACGAGCTCTACGAGCTGTACGTCGAGCGGTATCGCCGCCGGCTGTTGGACGTGATCGGCGAGCGGGAGCCCTACCTCTACACGTTCAAGCGCATCCTCTTCTGGGGACGACGCACCTGACTATCGACCGGCGATCGATTCGGCGAGTTCCGTGACGCGCTCTTGCAAGCGCGTTCGCTCTTCAGCTTCGCCCCTCCACCATTGGTCGATCTCATCGACGTCGTACGCGGTCCAGTCATCGGTCATGAGCGTGGGTGGAAGCCTTCCGAGGACGGCGACTGAGTGCTCGACCGCCGCGTAGGGAGCGTGCCGCCGATCTCGACTCGCGATTCGCTTCGCCAGCCAATCCGATCGGACGTTCGCAAGACGCTCGTATTCGCGCCACGCGTCGCGAAACGATTCAGCGCGCCTTCGGTCTTCGGTCTCCACTTCCTTGATCTGCTCGCCGGCGAGGAAGGTGTCAGCCGGCCGGTCGCGAAGGCGCGCGCCACGAAGTCCAGGCGCGGAAAGCGTCCGCGCTTGCGACGGAGAGCTGGTCCGATACCAGGCTGCCCAGGAGAAGCACGTCCTGCTCCCACCGGTTGATTGCTCGGGTGCGGCGGGTGACCCGCGGGATGACAAACGCCTGCACGATCACCGAGCCGATGAGGGCGATCAGAGCCCCGAGCAGCACCAGCGCCATCGCCGCAGAGTACGGTGCCTGGCCGCCTCCCTCAGGTTGCCGCGTGGGCGAGGTTCATCTCCCACCACAAGAAGTTCCTCGACTGGTCGACGATCTGTTGACGGTGTGCGGCGTACGGCACGTGACACGTCGCATCCCACGACTCGAGGAACACGTCGAGCCCCTGGGCCTTCGCCGCATTGACCGTGTTCACTGCCCACTGATACGGCACGAGGGGATCGGTCGTGCAGTGGAAGTCGAGGGCTGCCGCGTCGCCGGCCGAGACGGCGCTGCCCGAGAGCTTGGCACCCGAGATCGACTGCGCCGCGCGGTACGCTCGCAGACGGATCCTCGGCGGATGCATAGCCGACGTTCAGCGCAGTGATCCCACCCGCGGAGGAGCCGCCGATCGCGATGCGGTTCGGGTCGATGCCGTATGTCGCAGCGTTGGTCCGCATGAACCGCACCGCGGTTTGCGCGTCGGCCCAGGCCTCCTGAATCGCTTGGCCGCAATTGGAGAAAGACCCCGAGCAGCCCGGTGACTCGAGCCGGTAGTTGATCGAGACGTTCACGAATCCGAGCTTTGCGAACGTGGTCGCTTCGTCGACGAGCTCGCCTGACGTCTTGCTGCCGCCGGAGAACGAGCCGCCGTGAACCCACACGATCGCGGGCCGACTGGTGACCGTGTCGCCGGTCGGCCGGTACATGTCGAGCTGCAAGGTGATCGTCTGGCCGCTCAGGTTCACCGCGCTTCCGTACGTCACGTTGTTCGTGACCGTGACCGCACTGAAGACCTGGTCGCGGTACCGCACCTGTCCGCTACCGGACGGAAAGATGTTCGGCCAATCGCAACCGGCGGCGATGATCACCAACAGAACCAAGAGCGGGAGCAATCGGCGAAGACCCATGATGCGATGGTCGCGCCGTCGACCAGCCCGTGGTCAAGTCAAGGGAGGGGCGCATCCTCTTCTAGGGCTATGCACCCAATCTGCGCGAACCGGCTCGGTCGTCTTGTACGAATCACGACTCGTCGCCGTCGACAAAGGCGCGCCATTCGGCAGTCGTCGCCTCGTCCACGTCCTGGTCCTCGGCGAATGGCGTGAACCTCTCTCCCCCGGCGTGGCCCCGCGTGGTGGCGATGAGGTACCGGCCACCCTGTATGAAGCGGAAGACTCCGACATCCTCGCCGTCCAGCTCGGGCATCGAGGCGACGCCGAGGAACTCCAAGATCTCGCCCGAGTCCAAGTGCCGGTAGGCCGCTCCTGGCTCGAAGGTGTCAAGGTCGGGTCGTCCCACGATCAACGCTCCTTTGCTCCTTCACCCGTCGCCTCATTGTCGCGCAGGGGTCCGGCGGCTTCGTAGTAGACAGCCTGCTACTTCGGCGCCCGCTGGTACGTGAGGATGATGACGCCCTCGGGCCCGACCTGCTTCGCCTCCGAGAGCTTCAGGGGGGTGAGGTCCCCTCCGTCGGTGAACAGACGCTTCCCTTTTCCGAGGACGACCGGGAACATCATCAGTCGGTACTCGTCGACGAGATCCTGTTCCTTCAACGTGTTCACGAGCTGCCCGCTGCCGTGGACCACAACGTCACCGGCGAACCGGTCCTTGAGTTTGCCGACCTCTGCCGCGACGTCACCGCGGATGACCGTCGTGTTCTCCCATTCGGGATTGTCCAACGTCGTCGACACGACGAACTTGGGCATGTTGTTGAACTTGTCGGCGAACTCTCCTTCCCGTGATGGCCACGCGTCCGCGAAGCCTCGATACGTCACGCGTCCGAGAAGGAGGGCGTCACTCGCCATCGTCTCGTCGAGCTTGAACTTGTCTCCCTCTTCGCCCCGGTCGAGCTGAAAGCTCCAACCGCCGTGCTCGTACTCCTCGGAGCCACCTGGGTCTTCGATGACGCCGTCCATCGAGACGAACTCTGTGACAACGATCTTTCCCATGGCTACCTCCGTGTGTCAGGGGATGAGTCGAGAAAATCCGCAAGCTTGTCGAACATGGTCGACCAGCCGTCGTACGCATCCGCCCCGCCGGTCTTTCCGACCACATGGCACGTCATCTCGGTTCGCTCACCAAGGTCGGTGAACGTGACCGCGACGGTGAGATCGATGTTGCGGTCGCGCCAAGCGAGTCGCTCGGGCTCCTCGACCTCGAGGAACGTCCCGCCCGACGGATACTCCTTGCCGTCGTCGTCGGAGATCATCGTGAACTCGAAGATGCCGCCCGGTCGGACGTCCATCCGGACGGTCGACAACGGTGTGGTGAATCCGCGGTGGGCCGAACCAGCGGGAGACGTGCTCCGGGTCCGTCCATGCCTTCCACACCAGCTCGCGCGGCGTGTCGAAGACGCGGCGTGATCGTGAACTCCCGATCGAGGAGGTATCTCAGCCATCACGCTCCTCCTGGATGGCGCGCAGGTGATCGTCGAGCCGATCGAAGCTGCCCTCGAAGAACCGCCGGTAGCGCTCCAGCCACCCGGCGGCGTCTCCGAGCGGACGCCCGCGCAGGCGGGCCGGCCGCCACTGGGCGGCGCGCCCGCGGGTGATGAGGCCGGCGTGCTCGAGCACCTTCAGGTGCTTCGAGACCGCCTGCACCGTCACCGGGAACGGCTCGGCGAGCTGGTTGACGGTCGCCTCCCCGTCGGCGAGCCGCTCGAGGATCGCCCGACGCGTCGGGTCGGCGAGGGCCGAGAAGGTGCTGCTGAGGCGGTCGACTGCCATCACTGTTCACCTGCGGGGTTGATGAACCAGCTGGTTGATTACACCGCCGGCAGCGCCGCGGTCAAGTTCCGTGCCGCTCCCGCAGTGCAGCCAGGGCGGCTTCCGCGTGCTCGACCTCCTCCCGAGCCCGAGCGACGCGCGCCTCGGCCGCTTCGACCGCCGCCTGGACTTGGGCGGCGCGGCGTTCCGCCACCCGGTCGCGCCGCGCCGGTTGCTTCGCGGGCCGCTCGGGGAGCTCGAGGTCGTCGCGCACGCCGAAGGTGCCGCCGGACGCGACCTCGGCGGTGACGTCGGCCTCGATCGCGCCGAGCACCTGCTCGCGATGGTGGGCGGGGCGCTCGTGGTCGGCGAGGACGTCGTCGACGGCGTGCCCCAGGGCCGTCACCGCGTCTCGGCGCTCGGCGGTGGCCTCCGACAGTGCGCCGCGGTCACCGCGTGTGATCGCAGCTTCCTGCGCCGCCGCCACCTTGCTCAACGCCCTCCGCAACGCCTCGACGTCGGATGCATGGTGCCGGAGCACCTGATCGGCGACCCACCTCGTGACCGTCGGCTTCCGGAGCTTCTTCACCTCCGCCGCTTCGTCCGCCTTGCCGTCGGACCTCAACTGCTTCGCGATGGCGTCGCGCGTGGCCACGAAGTCCTCGGGCGGGACGTCGGCGAGATCTTCCGGTTCGTCCGGCATCAGTCGAGAGCCTCGCACGACCCACCGGAGCCGGTCGATCGCCAACCACGCTTCGTGGATGGACGGCTGAGTATTCGTAGACGATGCGGGACGCAGCCGGCTACGCCTTGGAAACAGATCCGATGTGGAGCCTCGGCGACGAGGCGGCGCGCTACGAATCCTCGTCGCCGGCGCACTCCTTCAGTCCGAGCTTCTTCGCCTGCTTGTCGGAGGCCGCGAACGGGTTGTGCTTCTCGTCGGCCAGGAGCGACGGGTCGGCCTCGACCTTGGCGACCGCAGCCCGTGCCGTCTTGACGAGCTTCTTGACCTTGGCCTTGAGGCTCTTGGGCGGTTCGAGCGCCGCCACGTCTTCGACCTGCTGCTTGATGTTCGGGACCGCCACGGTAGCGAACGCGGTGAGCTGCTCTGCCGTCGGCCGCTGGTTCTCGGAAAGGCCGGCGAAGATCTGCTCCGCCACCGTGTCGATCTGCTGGTTGCCTTGGGCACAGATCGCGTTGGCCTGCTTCTTGAACTCGCTGCTGCTGAGCGGCTCTGCGAATGCCGACACGGCCATGCCGGCCACGATCGTGCCCGCCAACGCGAGCGCTGCGATTCCCGCCCCGATACGACGCTTCATTGCTGGAACTCCCCTACCCGATGCCCACGACCACCGGCTGGCGGCCGGCGCCGAAATGTAGCGCGTCTACCGGCGTTCGAAGGTGACGCCGGCGGCCTCGCGGTCCCAGGTCGCCGTCGGTGACGCCCTCGTCGTGGAGCTGGTACTTGAGGACGCGGCCGACGGGATTGCGCGGCAGGTCGTCCCGGAACTCGATGTAGCGCGGGACGGCGAAATACGGGACCCGCTCGACACTCCACTCGCAGAGCGTCGGCCTCGGTGAGGACGACATCCGGTTGGAGTACGGCGGTGACCTTGACGTCGTCCTCCCCGACGTCGCTCGCCACCGAGTGCACGGCGACGTCCTTGATCGCCGGGTGGCCGTGGTACGTCCGCTCCATCTCGAAGCTGGAGATGTTCTCGCCACGGCGCCGCAGGTAGTCCTTCTTGCGGTCGACGAAGGAGAGGAAGCCGTCGTCGTCGAGCCGGCCGAGGTCCCCGGTGTGGAACCACAGGTTGCGCAGCACGGCCAGCGTCTCCTCGGGCCGGCGCCAGTAGCCGGCGAACATGAGGTTCGGGCCCGTCGGCCGGCACACGATCTCGCCGATCTCGCCTGCCGGCACCTCGACGTCGTCGTCGTCGACGAGGCGCACGTCGAAGTCGACCGTGTTCGGCTTGCCCGCCGCGCCCGGCTTGTTCGTCTCCCCCGCCGGGAGCATCGAGATGAGCGACGCCTCGGTGAGCCCGTACCCGGCGCTGAAGGTCTTGCACCCGAACCGCTCGTTCCAGATGCGATCGATGTCGGGCGGCATGGGCGCGGCTGCGCACAGGCGCAGCCGGTGTCCCTGCTGGTCGGGGTGGTCGTCGGCGTCGGCGACGAGGATCGCCAGAGACCCGAGCATCGATGCGATCGTCGCCCCCGTGCGCCGCACCTCGGGCCAGAACCGTGACACCGAGAAGCGGCGCGCGATGGCCGACTTGCCGCCGACGACGAGCGTCCCGACCACGCAGACCGAGATCGCGTTGAAGTGAAAGAGCGGGAGCGGAGTGATGACCACGTCGTCGGGCCGGCGCTGCCAGGCGCGGGCGATCTGATCGGCCAGCGCCACGATGTAGTTGTGCGGGAGCATGCATCCCTTCGACGGGCCCGTCGTCCCTGCCGTGTAGATGAAGCACGCGAGGTCCGCGGGCCGCACGCCGGCGTCCGGCACGGGCTCGTCCGACGAGGACTGGAGCAGCCGGTCCCAGTCGTGGGTGGGCACGACGTCGATGACCTCGTCGGGCGGCCCCACGACGATCGCCGCGCCCAGCTCCGGCACCTCCGACCCGGCGATCGGCGCGACCCGCCCGGCGAAGTCGCCCTGGACGACGATCACCTTCGAGCCCGAGTCGGCCAGCTGGTGGCGAAGGAAGTCGCCCTTGTACGCGGTGTTCACCGGGACCTGAACGGCGCCGAGCTTCAGCGCAGCGAAGAAGCTGACGACCTGGGCGGGACCGTTCTCCAAGAGCGTGGCGACACGGTCGCCCTTGCCGACGCCGAGCTCGCCGAGCGCCCGAGCGAGCCGGTTGCTCTCAGCGTCCATGCGGCGGGTGGTGTATTCGTCACCCTCGAAGTCGAGGTACGGGCCGTCGGGATCGGCGGCGAGGCGGCGCGTGAGCGCCTCGAGCACGGTCGTCTGGGGCCGATCACTCACGAACCTGACACTATCGTCACCTCTGCCGCGTTCCGCACGCGTTCGTAAGCTGCCCGTCGTGAACAACCCGGCGCGCGTGCACCGCTACACCGCGTCGTGTGCGTGGCGCGGATCGACGGCCGCCGGGTACGACGCCTACGAGCGCACGCACGAGGCGATGGCTCCGCCCGCCCCGGCGACGCTGCAGCTCTCGAGTGACCCGGCTTTCCGTGGCGACCCCGCGCTCCTCAACCCCGAGCAGCTCCTGGTGCTGGCGGCGTCGTCGTGCCAGCTGCTGTCGTTCCTGGCCGTCGCCGCCCGCGCCCGCATCGACGTCATCGACTACCGGGACGACGCCGAGGGCGAGATGCCCGAGGACGACCCGCCGATGCGCATCACGCGGATCACGCTGAGGCCTCAGATCGCCGTCCGGGAGGACGTCAGCGAGGCCCGCGTGCGACACCTCGTGGAGGTCGCGCATCGCGAGTGCTTCATCGCCAACAGCCTGGCAACCGAGGTGTTCGTCGAGCCGAACATCTCGATCATCGAGTGAGCTTCGTCACGGGCGGATGCCGTGATGGCGCGCCGGTTCGGGAGGCTCCGACCGGCGCTGGGAAGCGAGCCGCATCGAGGCCAAGAGCGCGTTGCGGAGCTCGGCGGGGTTCGATCACCTCGTCGTAGCTCATCGTGTCGGCCGACGAGTACGCGCCGCCGAGCTCGGCGTGCTCGAGGACCCGTTGCGCGTCTTCGTCGAGACCGGCCGCCGCGCCGCCGCCCGTCGCCGGCATCGCGCCGAGTCGCGCGCCGGGCAGCGCCAGCGTGACGGTCTGGACGTCGAACGGGTTCATCGCCATGAGCGAGCTCCCGAATCCGTACGCCTTGCGCAACGTGACGTGCAGCTTGGGCGAGCGCACCTGTGCCTGCGCCGCGAACATGCGGGCCGCGTGGCGCAGGATGCCGCTGCGCTCGGCGGCCGTTCCGGCGAGCACGCCCGGGTTGTCGGCGAGGAACACCACCGGCAGATGGAACGCGTCGGCGACGTCGAGGAAGTGCGCCGCCTTGTCGGCCGAGTCGCCGTCGATCGCGCCCGCCTTCGCCGCCGGCTGGTTCGCGACGACCGCGACCGGCGTCGCCGCCGAGCCGGGCGAGCGCGGTGACGACCGGACGGCCGAACGCGGGCTCGACCTCGAGCACCGAGCCGGGTCGAGCGACCAGCTCCGACGGCCTGCCGACGTCGTAGCCGCGGCGCGGGTCGGCCGGGATCAGGTCGGTGAGCGCGTCGAGGTCGCGCGGCCCAGTGTCGTCGGCGCCGGCGGACCGGGCGGGTGCTCCCACGCGTTCGACGGGAGGTAACGAGAGGTAGCGGCGCACGAGGTCGAGCGCGTGGCGGTCGTCGGGCGCGGCGTTGTGCGCGACGCCGCTCACCGTCGTGTGCACGGCGGTCCCGCCGAGCTCCTCCTTGGTGACGTCTTCGCCCATCGCCGCCTTCACGAGCGGCGGGCCGGCCGAGAACAGCGCCGCGCCCTCGACCATCACGACGAAGTCCATGAGCGGCGCCGTGAGCGCGCCGTGCCCGGCCGACGGCCCCATCACCACTGCGACCGTCGGCACGAGGCCCGAGAGATGCGCCAGCGTCTGGAGGTCGTTCGGCGCCCGGCCCCGCCGCTCGAACGCGTTCTGCGTCCGCTCGCCCGCGCCCTCGAGCAGCATCACGAGCGGGACGCGCTCCTGCCCGGCGAGCTCGGCGAGGCGCTGCCGCTTCGCGGTGGTGCCGAGTCCGATCGAGCCGCCCATCACGGTGAAGTCCTCCGCGCCGACGAGCACGGGCCGGCCGTCGACCAGGCCGTGCCCGGCGACGAGCCCGTCGGCCGGCACCGGCGGCGACGACACCCCGGTGCACCGACCCGACGAGCGTGCCGAGCTCGACGAACGTGCCCGCGTCGAGCAGCCGCGTCGACACGCGCCCGGGCGTCGAGCCGGCCGCCCGCGCGCTGCGTCTCGAGTCGTTCGCTCCCGCCCATCGCGCGGGCTGCCTCGCGCCGCTCCTGCAGGTCGTCGAGCAGCGGCTTCCCAGTCGCTCATCCGGGACATGGGCTCGCGGCCACCGCGTCGGCGTGGTCGTCGACGGAGCCGAAGACGGTGTCGAGCACCCACGCCCGCTTCAGGTAGAGGTGCACGTCGACCTCCCACGTGAAGCCCATGCCGCCGTGCACCTGCATGGACGTCTTGCCGTTCGTGATCGCCGCCTCACCCGCGAGCACCTTGGCGCCGGCGACGGCACGGTCGACGTCGCCGACGTCCGGATCGTCGAGCGTGCACGCCGCTGCATGCACCGACGCACGCGCCACTTCGGCGCGGACGGGCATGTCGGCGAGGAGGTGCTTCACCGCCTGGAACGAGCCGATCGGCCGGTCGAACTGGCGGCGCTCCTTGGCGTACGCAACCGAGAGCTCGGTGCACGCTCTCCGCCATGCCGACGAGGAACGCCGCCGTGAGCACCGCACCCTCGAGCCGCCAGCGGCGCACGACATCGGCATCACCGACCTGCTCACCCGCCGGGCAGCTGCTCGACGCGATGGACCGGCGTGAGCGGATCGAGCGGTCGGGCCACCGGGAGCGCACCGGCGAGCTTGCCGGCCGCCACCGACTGCACGCCGTCGTCGTCGACGACCAGCAGCGTGTCCAGCACGTCGAGGTGCTCGACCATCCACGGCGGACGACGGCACGCGACCTCGAGGCCGCCGACGACGCCATCGGCGAGCTCGTTCGCGAGGTACGACCACACCAGCGGTCCGGGCACGACCGCCCGGCCGAGCTCCTCGAACACGACCGCGGCATCGGCGACGCCGAAGCCGTCGGACCGGAGCGAGAACACACCGGCGTCGGCGAGCTCGGCGAACGCGGCGCGGTCGAATCCGTCGCGGACGCGCTTGATCGGGAACCGACCGTCGCACAGGCTGCGAATCCCGTCGCGCAGCGCGACCTGGTCGGCGCTCAGCTCGAAGTCCACTGCTGCTCCCTCGGGAGGCCGAGCAGACGCTCGCAGATGATGTTGCGCTGGATCTGCGACGTCCCCGCCGCGATCGTCAGGGCGAGCGTGCGGAGCCGCTCCTCGACGAACTCGTTGTCGATGTCGAGCGCGCCGCGGTCGAGCACGCGCACCGACAGATCGCCGAGCTTCTGGCGGCTCTCGGAGTACGCCAGCTTCACCATGAGCGCGCCGTCACCGGCCGAGCCATCCCGGGCCGCCCGCGTCACGTTGCGCTTCGTGAGCGCCCACACGCCGTCGAGCTCGGCGACCACGTGGCCGAGCTCGTGCCGGTGCGCGGGATCGCTCGCGAGCACGGCGAGGTCCTCGGCCATGCGACGCGCCTCGACCAGCTCGCTCACGAACGCGGTGCCCCGCTCGAATGAGAACGTGACCTGCGTGATGCGCCAGCCGTCGTTCTCGGCGCCCACTCGATTGTCGACCGGCACCCGCACGTCGTCGAGGAACACCTCGCAGAACTCGGACGAGCCCGAGCACCGTGTCGATGGGACGCACGTCGATGCCGGGCGAGTCCATGGGCAGGATCAGCCAGCTGATCCCCCGGTGCTTCGGCACGTCGGGATCGGTGCGTACGAGCAGCTCGCCGAACTCGGCGACGTGCGCGAAGGAGCACCAGATCTTCTGGCCGTTCACGACGTAGTCGTCGCCGTCGCGCACCGCGCTCGTGCGCAGGGCAGCGAGGTCGGAGCCGGCGCCCGGCTCCGAGAAGCCCTGGCACCACACCTCGTCGCCGCGCAGGATCTCCGGCAGATAGCGGTTCTTCTGCTCGTCGTTGCCCTCGGTCATGATCGTCGGGCCTGCGTGGAGCGAGCCCACGAAGTTCACGCCGACGTACGGCGCCCGGGCCCGGGTCGTCTCCTCGAGGAACACGAGCTGCTCCGACGGCGACGCGTCCCGCCCGCCGTACTCCCGGGGCCAGTTGATCCCGGCGTACCCGGCGTCGAAGAGGCGGCGCTGCCAGTCGGTGTCGAAGCGGCGCCGGCCCGCCCAGTCGTCCCAGCTCGGGCGGCTCGGCAGCTCGGGCAGCGCCCGCTCGAGCCAGCTCCGGAGCTCGGCCCGGAACGCCTCGTCCGACTCGGAGTACCGCAGGTCCACGTTTCTCCTTTGTCGCCGTCGCAAGCTCCGGCTTTGCGGCGCCGGTCGGCAAAGCCGCCGTCGCCGCCCGCCGAGTGTACGGGCTGAATCTGACGGGGCGTCAGGCCAGTAGCCCGGCACGGAGCTCGGCGACGGCGTCCGGCGGGAGCCCGTGCGCCCGGAGATAGCTCTCCACGGACGAGTGCTCGGCACGAAGCCGCCCGAGCACGGACAGCATGGTGACGGCTTCGGCAGTGAGGACCGCTTCGTCGTAGTTGTCGAAGTGCACCTCGGCCGGACGGCCGCGCGCTGCGGCGCGCTGCGGTTGCGCTCGATCAGCGTCGGGAGGACGCCGGAGGTCAGCGCGTAGTCGGCGGCGACCGTCTCGTCGGCGACGCCGAGCGCGCTCAGCACCATCGCCGCCACGAGCCCGGTGCGATCCTTCCCCGCGGCGCAGAAGAAGACGGCCGGGTGGCCGTCAGCGTCGGCGATCAGTTCGACGACCGTCGCGACGCGATCCCCGAATCGTTCGAGCATCAGGAAGTAGATTTCGTCAAGCGCGAGATTTGTCGGTGTCTCGCTGTCGTTCCGACGTCGGGTCTCGTCGACGATCGGGCGGTGGTACACCCGGATGCCGGCGTCGATCACCGCACCGTGGGGATGATCGTCGACCTCGTGGGCCGCCCGGAGGTCGATCGCAGTGCGGAGGCTCAGCGTGTCGACGATGTGCCGAAGGTCGGCCTCGCTCAACGACGCGAGCGAGTCACTTCGAAACAGGCGCCCGTGCCGCACGACGCGCCCGTCGGCCGCGGCGTAGCCCCCCAGGTCCCGGAAGTTGGCGGGGCCTTCGAGCTCGATATGGCGCGTCGTGCTCAGAGGTCGAGCTCGAGCATGCGGATGGCGTTGCCGCGCACGAGCTTGCGCACGACGTCGTCGGGAAGCCCGGCCATCAACTCCTGTGCCACCTTCTTCGTGTGCGGCCACGTGGAGTCGGTGTGCGGGTAGTCGGTCTCGAACGTGATGTTGTCGACGCCGACCGATTGGAGCGACTCGATGCCGTGGCGGTCCCGGAAGAAGCAACCGAACACCTGGCGGTAGTAGTAGGTGGACGGCGGCTCGGGCACGATGTCGCGCACGCCGCCCCAGGCCCGGTGCTCCAGCCACACGTCGTCGGCGCGCTCGAGGATGTACGGGATCCAGCCGATCTGCCCTTCGCTGTACGCGAGCTTCAGGTCGGGGAACCGCACGAGCACGCCCGAGAACAAGAAGTCGGTCAGTGACGCCATGGCATTGCCGAAGCTCAGCGTGGCCGCGACCGCCACCGGTGCGTCGCCGGACGTCGCCGGCATCTTCGACGACGAGCCGATGTGCATGCACACGACCGTGCGCGTCTCCGCGCACGCGGCGAAGAACGGGTCCCAGTCGCCGGTGTGGATGCTCGGCAGGCCGAGCACGGCCGGGATCTCGCTGAAGCACACGGCGTGCACGCCGCGTGCCGCGTTGCGCCGTACCTCGGCCGCCGCCAGTTCGGCGTCCCACAGCGGGATGATCGGCAACGGGATCAGGCGGCCGCCGCTGTCGCCGCACCACTCCTCGACCATCCAGTCGTTGTAGGCGTAGACGCACGCCTCGGCGAGCTCACGGTCCTTCGCCTCCATGAACGTCTGGCCGCAGAAGCGCGGGAACCTCGGGAACGAGAGCGACGCCTCGACCCAGTTCAGCTCCATGTCGTCGACCCGGGCCTTCGGCTCGTAGCAACCGGGGCGCATCTCGTCGTACGTGATCGGCGTCATCGTCATGTCGTCACGGTCGAAACCGACGGCGGCGACGTGCCGCTTGTGGATGTAGACGAGATCCTCGTAGACCCAGCAGTCGGCCTGCGGCCCCTCGGGGTCGAAGGTCTGCTCGTACGTGCCGCCGCCGACATGGCGCATCGTGCCGATGCCGCGCCGCTCGACCCGGGGGGCCTTGTCGCGGTGCTTCGCCGGCAGCCACGTTCCCACACGTGGGCCGGCTCGACCACGTGGTCGTCGACGCTGACGATCTTCGGGAAGTCGTCCGCCACCTGGTCCCTCCGTCGCGGTGATCTGACGGGTCGTCAGATCCTAGCCGCGGCCGGCTCCGCCGAGATCAGTCGCACTTCGTGTCGTGCGCCGGTGGCTGGAGGTCGACGAGGTACTTCGTCACCTTGTCGTCGACGCACGTGTTCCCGGCGGTCGCGAAGGAGGTGTGTTGAGTGCCCTCGGCCGTGATGAGGACGCCCGACGACAGCTCGCCGGCGAGGCCCTCGGCCCATTTCAGCGGGGTGGCGGGGTCGTTGGTGGTGCCGATGACGAGGATGGGCGGTGTGCCGTCGACCCGGATCGGTGCCAGGTTCTGCACCGGGGGCACGGGCCAGTACGCGCAGACGAGCCCGGCGTTGAGGAGCGAGACGCCGACGCGGGGCGCAGCGGCCCGGAACTGCGGCTCGGCAGCCTCGTAGGCGTCGGGCCCGCCCACCGACGGCCCGTCCCGACAGCCGATGGCCCAGAACGCAGGCTGCGAGGAGTCGTAGGTGCCGTCGTCGTCACGGCCCGTGTACTCGTCCGAGAGCGCGAGCAGGCGTTGTCCGTCACCGCGGAGCGCGGCGGCCAGCGCCTGCTCCAGCTGCGGGTACCCGGCCCGGCCCGAATACAGCGCTTGGGCGACGCCGAGGTCGAACTCGCCCCCGCCCAGCGTCCGACCGCCGCCGGCAGCCAGTGGCTGCGCGTCGACCTGGGCGGCGAGCTGATCGAATGCGCCGGCCGAGTTGCCTGAGTTGTAGAAGGGGCAGCGCCGGTTCGCCGAGCAGTTCGCCAGGAACGCGTCGAGCGAACGTTCGAACCCGCCCGCCTGCTCGGCGCCGATCTCCAGCGCGGTCAGGTTCGGGTCGATTGCGCCGTCGAGGACGAGCGCTCGCACCTTCTTCGGGAACAGCTTGGCGTACAGCGTGCCGAGGTAGGTCCCGTACGAGTACCCCACGTACGTGAGCTTCTTGTCGCCGACGGCCTGGCGAATGCGGTCCATGTCGCGGACCGTGCTCTCACTCGAGACGTACGGCAGCAGGTCGCCGCTGCGCGCTTCGCACGACTGCGCCAGTTGCTGGAGCTCGGTGGCGAGGTCGGCGCGCTCGGCCGAAGTGTCGGGCGAGTAGTCGGCGGAGAACACCCCGTCGAGGTCGTCCTCACATTTCACTGGGCTCGTTTCGCCACTCCCGCGCGGGTCGAAGCCGACGATGTCGAAGCGCTTCGTGATCTCGTCGGGAAGGATGCTCGCGAAGTCGCGTGCGAATTCCGTGCCGGGAGCGCCGGGACCGCCCGGATTCATGAGCAGCGAGCCGATGCGCTGCTTCCGGTCGGTGGCGCGCACCCGCAGCAACGCCACCTTCATCGTCTTGCCGTTGCCCGGGTGCTCGTAGTCGAGGGGCATTGTGAGCTTGGCGCAGTCGCTGCCCTCGCCGCAGCTCTTCCAGTCGAGCTTCGGCGGCGGCGCGCTCGTCGGCGCCTTCGCCGGGGAGGTGTTCGTCGTCGCGCCGGCGAGGTGTGTGCCGGATTCGACGCCGAGCGATGCGACCGCGACGCAGAGCGCGGCAGAAAGAACCCGGCGGGGGTGCACGACGTCGGAGCTTACGGCCGAACGGTCACGCGAAGGCCGCGCCTACGTTGTCGGAGAAGCGGACGACGCCGCGGGCAATGACCTCGATCGGGGTGAGTCCGGAGATGGTGATGGACACGGGCGCGATGCGGGATGATGACACGACGATGGGTCGCTTGGACGGCAAAGTGGCGCTGATCACGGGCGCAGCCGGTGGGATCGGCAGGGTCGCGGCGGAGCTGTTCGCCCGCGAGGGCGCTCGCGTCGTCATCGCCGACGTGGTCGAAGGTGACGGCAAAGCGGCCGTCGAGGCCATCCACGACGCGGGTGGGCAGGCCGCGTTCGTCGAAGCGGACGTCTCGGACGCCGCCGAAGCCGAGGCGATGGTCCGGTTCGCGACCGACACGTTCGGCGGCCTGCACGTTCTCTACAACAACGCAGGCATCCTCCCGCCCGACGACGCCGGGACGCTCGAGACGCCCGAGTCCACGTGGGAGCGCGTGATGGCCGTGAACCTCAAGGGCGTCTGGCTCGGCTGCAAGTACGGGATCCCGGCGCTGCTCGAGTCGGGAGGCGGCTCGATCGTGAACGTGTCGTCGCTCGTGGCGCTGATGGGATCCGCGGTGCCGCAGATCGCCTACACCGCGAGCAAGGGCGGCGTGCTGGCGATGACCCGGGAGCTGGCCGTCGAGTACGCCCGTCGTGGGATCCGGGCGAACGTCTTGTGCCCGGGACCGATCGAGACGCCGCTCATGGCCGAGCTGATGGCCGATCCACAGTGGGCGGCACGCCGGCTCGTCCACATCCCGATGGGCCGCCCGGGGCAGGCGCCGGAGATCGCGCGTGCCGCGATGTTCCTGGCCTGCGACGATTCTTCGTTCATGACCGGGACGACACTCGTCGTCGACGGCGGCATCACCGCCGCCTACGTCACACCGGAATAAGGGAAGAAGGCAGGGAGCGGGATGAGCAGCGGGTTGGGGCTCGACGAACTTCGGGAGCGCATCGGCGCCGGTGACGTCGACACCGTGCTGGTCGCCTTTCCCGATCTCCAGGGTCGCCTCATGGGCAAGCGGGTGACCGGGCACTACGTCCTCGACCACGTCGTCGACGGCGACGGCATCGAGGCGTGCAACTACCTCCTCGCCGTGGACGTCGAGATGACGCCTGTGCCCGGTTACTCCTTCGCCAACTGGGAGCAGGGCTACGGCGACATGAAAGCCGTCCCCGACCTCGCGACGCTGCGTCCGGTCCCCTGGCTCGAGAAGACCGCCATCGTGCTGTGCGACCTCGTCGACGAGGAGACGGGAACACCGGTCGAGGTGTCGCCGCGCCGGATCCTCCAACGGCAGGTCGAGCGGGCCGCCGCCGCCGGCTACTCGATCAAATGCGCGTCGGAGCTCGAGTTCTACCTGTTCCGCGACTCGTACGAGGAGGCGGCGGCAAAGGGCTACGCCGGCCTCGAACCGCATTCGCCGGTCATCGAGGACTACCACGTGCTCCAGACGACGCGGGACGAGTACCTGATCCGCGCGATTCGCAACGCGATGGACGCGTCGGCGGTCCCGGTCGAGTTCTCGAAGGGCGAGGCGGGGCGTGGACAGCACGAGATCAACCTCGAGTACGCCGACGCGCTCGAGATGGCCGATCGCCACGTGATCTACAAGAACGGCGCCAAGGAGATCGCGTCGCTGGCGGGCCGGTCGATCACGTTCATGGCGAAGCACTCGATGGACGAGGTCGGCTCGTCCTGCCACGTGCACTCGAGCGTGTGGGACGGCGACGGCGCGACGTCGCTCATGTGGGCAGAGGACGGGCCGCACCATCTCTCTGACGTGTTCCGGGGCTGGCTCGGCGGTCTGCTCGCGACCGGTCGCGAGCTGGCGTGGCTGTTCGCACCGAGCGTCAACTCGTACAAGCGCTATCAGCCCGAGTCATGGGCGCCGACCGCGCTGGCGTGGGGCCGCGACAATCGGACGTGCGGCTTCCGCGTCGTCGGCCACGGCGGCTCCTACCGGGTCGAGTCCCGGCTTCCCGGCGCCGACGTGAACCCCTACCTCGCGTTCGCGGCGACGATCGCCGGCGGCCTCCACGGCATCGAGCACGACCTCGATCCCGGCGCGCCGTACGACGGGAACGCGTACGCCGGCGACGACCTCGTGCGTGTGCCCGAGACTTTGGTGGATGCCATCGGCGAGCTCGGGGACAGCGAGGTCGCGGTCAAGGCGTTCGGGTCCGACGTACACGAGCACCTCGTGAACACGGCCCGCCAGGAGTGGGCCGGCTTCAACCGCGTCGTGACCGACTGGGAACGCCGGCGCAACTTCGAGCAATTTTGAGCGAGATCGCGAGCCGCCGGCCGTTGATCGCGGTGCCCGCGTATCCCGTGAAGGCGGGACGGGTGCAGGGTTGGGAGAAGCCCGGCGTGGCCGCGCCGACGCCGTACGTCGAAGCGCTGCAGCGCGCCGGTGCGTTGGAGGCGATCCTCATGCCCGTCGTGATCGACGACGCCGACGCCGCTGACGTGCTCGAACGGTTCGACGGCCTCCTGCTGATGGGCGGCGGCGACCTCCACCCCGAGGCGTACGGACAGGAGCGGCGCGACGAGATCTACGGCGTCACCCCGCACCGGGACCGCTTCGAGCTCGCGCTCGCACGCACCGCCGTCGATCGCGGTATCCCGACGCTGGCGATCTGTCGCGGCAACCAGGTCCTGAACGTCGCGCTGGGCGGTTCGCTCGACCAGCACATCACCGACCGCGAGGGGGTCCTCCCCCACGGCAAGCCGGGTGTCCCGGGCGGATCGACCGTGCACGACATCGAGATCGAGCCCGGATCCCGGCTGGCGGACGCGATGGGCGTCACGCACGCGTCGTGCTCGTCGCACCACCATCAGGCGGTCGAGCGCACGGGGGCGGGGCTGCGGGTCAGCGCCCACGCCCCCGACGGCGTCATCGAGGGCATCGAGCTCGACGGCGACGCATGGATCCTCGGAGCGCAGTGGCACCCCGAGGACACCGCCGCCGACGACCCGGCGCAGCAGCGGCTGTTCGACGCGTTCGTGCGTGAGGCGGCGCGCGTGGCTGACCGCACGGATCAGGCCGGCGCGATCACGCCGTGCACCGGCGGCGACGCGTCACTCTCACCGGCGAGCGCCCGGATGAGCGCCTCGGCCTCGTCGAGCCCGGCGACCCGCCGGGGGAGATCGGCGAACGGGTACCGGCCGGACGCGAGCAACGCGAGCGCAGCACGGTACGCATCCGAGTCGACACCGAGCGCGCCGACGACCCGGAGCTCTTTGAACACGATGTGGTCGGGCTGGAACTCCCGAACCGGCCCGCCGCGCGTCCCCGCCACGACGACCGTGCCTCCTGCGCAGGCGAGCGCGACCGCCTGTGCGAACGCCTCGGGCGCCTTGGCCGTGACGTCGACAACGACGTCGGCGAGACCACCGGTCGCGTCGCGCAGTGCACGCACCGGATCGATTTCGGCGATGTCGACGGCCAGGTCGGCGCCGAAGTCGCCGGCGACGGCGAGCCGTTCCGCGTCGCGTCTCCCGTGGCCCGTGATCATCACGAACGCGGCGCCGGCGTCCTTCGCCGCCGCGGCCGCCGACAGCCCCCGCACCCCCGGCCCGAGCACGGCGACGACGTCGCCCGCGCCGGTGCCGGGCAGCGTGACGGCCCAGCGCACACCGGCCCCGACCGGGTTGAACAAGGTGGCGACAACCGGGTCGAGCACGTCCGGTATGCGGTGCACGATTGCGTCGGGCCCGAGGTACTGGGACTCCGCGTACCCGCCCCACAGTCCCGGGGGCTTGTCGACGGGAATGTACCCGTACATGTCGGCCAGGCCGTGACGTTCGCAGCGCTGATATGCCCCGGCGCGGCACGGTTCGCAGGCCCGGCACGCCTGGAACACCTCGACGGCGATCCGGTCGCCGGCGGCGACGCCCCAGTGTTGCGCGGCGATGTCGCCGATGCCCTCGATCACACCGACGGTCTCGTGCCCGGGTACGAACGCGAACCCGCCGGAGAGGTGGCCGGTGTACTGCTCGTGGTCGGTGCCGCACAGCCCGCACGCTTCGACGCGGAGCACTGCGTCGTCGTCGCCGTGCTCGGGAATCGGGAACTCGCGGGCGACGAGGGTGCGGGGCTTCTCGAGGACCAACGCGCGCGCCGTTCGCTCCGACACGGCCGCGGAGGCTACCGGGGTCCCTTCACGGTCGTGTCGGCGTGCTCGAGCTCGAGCAGGAACTCCTTACGGTCGGGGCCGCCGCCGTAGTTGCCGACGCCGCCTGAGGCGGGCAGGACACGGTGGCACGGCACGACGATCGCGACCGGGTTGGAGCCGACGGCGCCTCCGACGGCGCGAGCCGCGCTCGGCTTGCCGACCTGCGCGGCGAGCGCGCCGTACGTGGTGACGTGTCCGCTCGGGATGCGTGCGGTTGCCTCGAGCACCCGGCGCCGGAACCCGCCGGTGAGCGACCAGTCGACTGCGATGTCGAACACCCGGCGCCGGCCCGCGAAGTACTCGTCGAGCTCACGGCGAACCGGGTCGAGACGGACGGGCGCCTCGACCACGCGGGGCGAGATGCGCTCGGCGAGGTCGTCGAGCACGTGGGTGGGGTCGAACGCCAGGCGCACCAGTCCCTGCGGGGTGACCGCCACGAGGAGGTCGCCGACCGGGGAGTCCACCGTCGACACGGCCACGTCGATGAGGCCCTGGCGGTCGGCGGCGGCGATGGCGGAGATCGTCGCGGCCTCGGCCTGCGTGTCGACGTCGACGGCGGCGCCGCGACGAAGCGCGGCCTCGATGTCGTCGAGCTCAAAGTTCGTCATCTTCGTACTCCTTTCGTAGGTGCGCGATCCCTTCGTGCACGTTCTGACGGGCCGCCGCCTCCGAGATGTCGAGAATGCGGCCGACCTGTCGGAACGGCAGGTCGGAGACGAATCGCAGCACGACGGCGGCGCGCTGCTTCGGGGGGAGCTTCCCGACGGCTTCCCAGAGCCCGGGGTCGGGCAGCGTCACCGCCGGCGCCGGCTTCTCCGGCAGGTCGGCGGCGGGCACGGGGCGCCGTGCTCGCCCGCGGTGGGCGTCGATCGCCTTGCGGTGGGCGATCGTGAGCACCCACGCCCGGAGGTTCGAGCCGTCTTCGAGCCGGGGGTACGCCCGCAAGGCGGCGGTGAACGTCTCCTGGAGACAGTCGTCGGCGTCGTCGGGCCCCACGGAGAACACGAGGAACCGGTAGACGGCGTCGCGATGCCGGTCGAGAAAGGTCTGGAACGGCGGCGGGCTCACGGTCTTTTCAACGTCCGCCGGGCGCAGTTCGTGAGGTGGGAGCGCGGATTTCTGCTACTTCGTCGCCGTCGGCGCCACCGGTCCGCCGACGGCATGCGTGAGGGGAAGCGGGGTCGCAGCGAGCAGGAACTCGTGGACGCCGTCGGCAGCGCAGTCCGCCGCGAGCTCGTCGAGGTGCCACAGCTGTCCCTGCACGAGGCCCAGGTCGCGCAGGTCGATCATGTGCACGGGCAGGAGCGCCGCGGGGTCCTCGCACGGCCACACCTCGAACACGAGGGTGTCGGTCGCGACGGCTGCGACCTCCTTGTCGTGCAGGTACTCGATGGCGGTGACCCCAATGCCCGGGCTCGGGTCGTTGAAGCGGCGCTTGTCACCGCGCCGCAGCCATTCCATCTGCCCGGTGCGAACGAGGAGGATGTCGCCCCGCTCGACGGACACCCCCGCCTGACGTTCGGCGGTAGCGAGGTCGTCATCGGTGATCGCGTGGGCTTCCTCGAAGTACTCGACGCCCAGGAGGCGGGCGATGTCGAGCAACACACCACGCGTCACGATCGGGCCGTAGTGCTCGATGCCGAGTCGCGCCGCGCCGGCGTCGGTGACGACCGTGTCGGGCGTGTCGTTGTAGAGCAGTCCCTCGTAGCCGACGTGCGCGAGCGCGTCCCAGTGCGTCGCAGCTTGCGCGCCCATCTCGAAGACGTCGTCGCTCGTGGTGAAGTCGCTCGGGTCCCCGGTGAACGCGGCGTTGACCGCCGTCATCGTGCGCCTCGGGTTGATGCGGCCCGGGATTGCGCCGGTCTGCGGCCCGTCCTCGTCGAACGGGATCGCGAGCGAGAACGTCTCTCCCCGCCGTACGGTGGCGACGCCGCGCCGCACCGCCTCGGGCGTGATGAAGTTGAGCGTCCCGCGCTGGTCGTCGCCGCCCCACCGTCCCCAGTTCGAGAGCCGCTGCGCGAGCTCCTTCAGCTCCTCCGGCAGAGGCATGCGATCACTGCGACGTGTACTGCTTGCGCAGCTCGTGCTTGAGGACCTTGCCCGTCGCGTTGCGGGGCAGGACGTCGACGATCTCGAGCTGCTCGGGGACCTTCTGGGTCATGAGCCCGGCGTCGGAGCAGAAGTCGAAGAGGTCCTTCAGCGTGGGGGGCGCCTCGGCGTCGGCGGGAACGACGATCGCGCACGCACGCTCACCGGACCGGTCGTCGGGCAGGCCGATCACGGCGACGTCGGCGATGGCGGGGCTCGTGAACAAAAGATCCTCCACCTCTTTGGCGCTGATGTTCTCGCCCTTGCGGATGATGACGTCCTTCAGGCGTCCCGTGATCGTGATGTAGCCCTCGGCGTCGAGTTTTCCGAGGTCGCCGGTGCGGAAGAAGCCCTCCTCGTCGTACGCGTCGGCGTCGAGTGTCGAGTCGAGGTAGCCGCGGAACAGCTGCGGGCCCTTCGCCCGGATCTCGCCTTCCTCGTCCGGCCCCGCGATCTTCCCGTCGAGCGTCACGACCTTGATCTGGACACCCGGCGTCGCGGCCCCCTCCGTATCGGCGAGGTGCTGATCGGTGTCGCGCACCGCACCCATCGTGATGATCGGGCACTCGGTGAGCCCGTAGCCGGACACGATCCCGACGCCACCCATCTCCGAGACGATGTCGTAGTGCAGCTGGGGCGGCTTGGGCGCGGCACCACCGGGAAACGCGTGCACGTTCGGGAACAGCGGCGTGTCCGGTTGCTCGCGCTGGGCCGCGAGGTACGCCATGTGGAACGGCGTTCCCGATCCGGCGAGCGTGACGCCCTCCCGCTGGAGTAGCGGGATCGTGGTCGGGGGGTCGAACGCTTCGATCACGATCGCGCGGGATCCGCTCATCAGCGTTGCGCACAGCAATCCGATCCCGCCGATGTGCGTGAACGGGAAGGCCAGCGCGCCGATGTCGGCGGCCGTGAGCTCGAGCGCGACCGCCATGCCGTAGGCGGACGCCATGATCGTCCGATCCGTGTGCTTGGCGCCCTTCGGGTCCGCCGTCGTGCCGGACGTGTAGAAGGCCCAGCGCACCGGAAGCTCCGACGGGTCGTCGGGCGGCGGCGACGCGGGCGCCAGCGTGTCGGGGTCGCCATCGGGGAGCTTGCGGTCGGCGACGAGCACGTCGAGGCCGGGCTGGCCTTCGGCGATCGCGCGCGCCATCGCCTCGTAGTCGAAGCCTTTCCATTGCGACGGCACGATCAGCACCCGGGCGCCGGTCTGCTTGGTGACGAATCCGACCTCGCGTTCGCGGTAGATAGGCAGGATCGGGTTCTGCACGGCGCCGACCCGTGAGAGCGCGCCGACCAGGACGATCGACTCCAACCAGGTCGGCAGCTGCCACGACACCGGCGTGCCCTCCCCCACGCCGATTTCCGACAGCCCGGCTGCAGCGCGCTCCGAGGCGGCACGGTACTCGCCGAACGTCATGGTGCGCCCGTCTTCGTCGATTCCAAGAGGCGCGTCCGATGTCGCGGCCGCCCGCCTTTCGATCAGCTCCCACAGGCTCCTGGCGTCGTCGATCATCGCCTCTACCATCTGGCGCCGATCACGCCGTGATCCCACCGTCGAACGACACGATGCTGCCCGTCATGTAACGCCCGTCGTTCGATGCGATGTACGCGATCATCCCCGCGACCTCCTCGGGCTCGGCGGCTCCGAGGGGGGAGGTCACCCGGGCGAACTCCTTCATGTTCACGCCTTCCGGCATCGTGAACCCGGCGATCATCGGGGTGTTCATCCCACCGGGCGCGACCGCGTTCACGCGCACGTCGCGTCGCAGGTACTCGACGGCAAGTGCGCGCGTGAGGTTCACGACACCGCCCTTCGACGCGCAGTACGCCGCCGAGTACGGCTGGCCCATGAGCCCGGCGTTCGACGCCACGTTCACGATCACGCCGCCTCCGTCGAGCAGGTACGGCAGCGTCGCCTGGCACATCAGGAAGGTGCCCGTGAGGTTCACGCCGATGATCGCCGACCAGCGCTCGTACGTCTCGTCCACGGTGTGCGCGAAGCTCCCAATCCCCGCCGAGTTCACGAGGACCCGCGGCCGGCCGAGGTCGGCCGCGATGCCGTCGACGGCCGCTTTCACCGCGGCGGGGTTCGTCACGTCGACCTGGTACGCGCGCGCGTTGCCGCCCCGCTCCCCGATCTCCGCCGCCGCCTTCTCGGCGGCGTCGGCGTCGAGGTCGAGCACGGCGACGCCGGCGCTCTCGTCGCCGAAACGGTGGGCGGTGGCGCGCCCGAGGCCCGAGCCGGCCCCGGTGACGACCGCGACGTGGTCCGTGAAGCGCGCCATGTGCCCCTCCTGGGCCGTGATTCGGCCCCTGCGCAGAATCTAACGCCCCGTCAGACCGGCGTCAGGAGGTCGGGTACGGTCCGGCCCGTGGCATCCGTGGGAACCAGCCCCCGCACAACGGCGGACCTGCTGCGCGCCGCGGCAGAGGCACATCCGGATCGGGAGGCGTACGTCCACGGAGAGAAGCGGGTCTCGTACGCCTGGCTCGACCGGGCCGCCGACGGGTTCGCGGCCACCCTCCTCGACCAGGGCGTGACACCGGGCGACGTCGTGTGCCTGCTACTGCCGTCCTCGATCAAGTTCGCGACCTGCTACTTGGGCGCGCTGCGCGCCGGTGCGATCACGTCGGCGATCAACCTGCGGCTTGGCCCCGGCGAGAAGGCGAGCATCCTCGAGCGCACGGAGCCGGCCGTCACGATCGTCGGCGACGGCGTCGAGCTCCCCGACGGCGTGGACGCCGGGAACGGGATCCACGTATCCGAGCTCGGCCACGCGTTCGGCGCCGATCCGCCGCAGTCGGTGCCCGAACTCGCGCCGACCGACGCCGCGTGCATCGTGTGGACGAGCGGGACGACCGGTCAGCCAAAGGGCGCGGTCTACGACCACGCCGCCATGGAAGTCATCTCGCGCAACATCGGCGAGCTCACGCGACCCGGTGACCGCCGACTCCTGGCCCTGCCGTTCCCGCACGTCGGCTACATGACCCGCATGTGGGACGAGCTCGCAAACGGCACAACGCTGGTGCTCGTGGGCGAGCCGTGGTCGGCGGAGGAGTCGCTGCGGCTCATCCGCGAGGAGGGCATCACGATGGCCACCGGCGTCCCCACGCAATGGTCGCTCGTGCTCGCGCACCCCGACGTCGAGCGGACCGACTTCTCCGGGCTGCGCGTGGGCGCGCTCGGCGGTGCCTCGATCGCGCCCGACCTGGTGCGCCAGATCCGCAAGGTGCTCGGCTGCCCGGTGATCACCCGTTACACGAGCACCGAAGCGGGCGTGTGCACGAGCACGCTCGTGGACGACGACGCCGACGTGGTCGCGACCACCGTCGGACGCCCGGCGCCGGAGGTGGAGCTGCGCATCGTCGATCCCGCCGACGGGAGCGAGCAGGCCGACGGCGAGGTCGGAGAGGTGCGCTGCCGGTCGGCGGCGATGATGCGCGGCTACTGGCGCGACCCCGAGCGCACCGCCGAGACGATCGACACCGACGGGTGGCTGCACACGGGCGACCTCGGCTTCGTGGGCGCCGACGGCAACCTCCGCATCGTGGGACGCCTGAAGGAGATGTACATCCGCGGCGGCTATAACGTGTACCCGGCAGAAGTCGAGGCGGTGCTCGCCGAGCATCCATCTGTGGCGCGTGCCGCCGTGGTCGGTGCGCCCGACCCCGTCCTCGGCGAGGTGGGCGCCGCGTTCGTCGTGCCGGCGCCCGGGTCACCACCGCCCACCCGCGACGCATTGCGGTCGTGGTGCCGCGACCGCCTCGCGGATTACAAGGCGCCAGATCGCGTCGAGGTGGTCGACGAGCTGCCGCTCACCTCGATGCTCAAGGTCGACAAGCGCGCGCTCGTTGCGCGGACAACGGAGGGGAAATGACCACGGAGTATGTGATCCAGCCCGTCGGCAGCGGCGACACCAGCGAGAAGCCGATCAAGCTCGGTGGCGCGCTGTTCACGATGGTGGAACCCCATCCCGGGCACGAGGTCGCGTACAACCGCTGGTACGAGCGTGACCACTTCTACGCCGGCTGCATGATCGGAGCGTGGACGGTCTCGGGCGCTCGCTTCGTCGCGACGCGCGCGTGCAAGGAGAAGCGGTACCCGCCCGGTTCACCGATCACGCCCGACCCGATGATCGGCTCGTTCCTCGCGCTCTACTGGATCCTCGCCGGCCGGTTCGGCGAATGGATGAAGTGGGGCACCGAGCAGGTGAACTGGCTCCACGCCAACAATCGGATGTTCACCGAGCGCGACCACATCCACACGCTCATGTACAAGTTCCTCGACGAGCAGAACTCGCGGCCGGACGGGGTGCCGGCCGAGCTCGCGCTCGACCACCACTTCCCCGGGCTCGTCGCCGTGATCGGCGAGGTTACCGACGGGAGAACGCACGACGACGTGGTGGCGTGGTTCCGCGCGCGGCCGTGCCCGGCCGAGGTGATGACGGCGTTCACGCCGGTACCGCTGTTCCAGGACGCGCCGAGCGACGTGCCCCGCAACGAGGAAACCGACCGCTTCCTCCAGCTCTACTTCCTCGACGAGGACCCACTCGAGGTGTTCGACGATCGGTTCGGCGGGCTAGGGAGGGAGTTCGACGGCAGCGGCCTCGGCCGCATCCTGTTCGTCTCGCCCTTCCTCGCCACCGTCCCCGGCACCGACCGCTACACCGACGAGCTGCGCTAGGCGATGCGTTCTTCACCCGGAAGAGTTCCGGGTCATGCACGCATTCACGAAACGGCGGCGCCCCGGAGGCGCGGGAGCACCTTGCGCTCGAACAGCTCGAGGCTCTCCCAGGCGACGTCGGGCGGGATCCCGCCCATGAGCGGGTGCAGGATGAGCGTGCCGAAGTCGCCGAGCTCCTTGGCGAGCTCGACACACTCGTCGGGCGTCACGACGCGGTAGACGCCGCTCTTGCGGACGTCGTCGACGTCCTTGGCGTGCACGTCGACCGCCGAACGCTGGCCCGGCGTCTGCCAGCTCTCGTACACGTTTCGCCTCGTGCAACGCGTGCGGGCCGATCTTCACCCACGCCGACTCCGGGTCCTCGGCGACGTGCACGAAGCCGGGACCGGCAGGGAGGCTGATGAACCCCTGCTCGAAGCCGACCTTGGCGCACTCGTCGTTGTAGATCTCGGCCAGCTTCGGATCGCCGATGGCAGGGAACATCGGGAGACCGCAGCCGCGCGGCGCGGCGCGCCGCGATCTCGCGTCGAGCCGCCGATCATCATCATCGGGTGCGGCTGCGTCATCGGCTTCGGCGTCACCTGCACCGTTCGGCCCCGCCACTCGAACGGCTCACCGGTCCACGCCTTGCGCATGACGTCGACGTACTCCTCGAGCAGCTTGCCGCGCTGCTTGCGGTCGACGCCCGCCATCTCGAACTCCTCGTACCGGTAGCCGACACCGGCGACGAAGCTGACCCGCCCCCCGCTGGCGAGGTCGAGCACGGCGAGCTCCTCCGCCAGGCGCACGGGATCGTGCAGCGGCACGAGGATGGCGGCGATGTTGATCCCGATGCGCCTGGTGCGGCCCGCGATCGCCGCCGCCATCGTCACCGGCGCAGGGATGTAGCCGTCGTCGGCGCCGTGGTGCTCGGAGAGGACGACGAAGTCGATGCCGCGCTCGTCACCCCATCTCGCCTGATCGAGGCACGCGGCGTAGATCTCGGCGTGGGTCGCCGAGCCCCAGGTCGGGGCACGGAGGTCGTATCGGAGACCGATCATCGCCATGGCGCGACTCCAGGGTCAGCGGGTGAGGTGCGGCCCGACCTCGGCGCCGAAGCGCTCGATCTGGTCGCACAGCTCGTCGATCGAGCGCGACTGGAACCGCACCTGGAGGTGCGACACACCCATCGCGCCGTACTCGTTCATCGATTCGGCCAGCTTCTCGGGCGGGCCGGTGATCGTGCCGCGCGCCACCTCCCAGTCGGGCTCACCGACGTACATCGCCTCGGTGATGACGCCGATCTCCGGCTCGGCGCCGGGGCGCACCTCGTCCCGGCGTGCTCGGAGGTACGCGATCGAGTCCGGCATCTTCTTGCGCGGCGTCCCCTGCGGGATCCAGCCGTCACCGCGCGCTGCGACCCGCCGGAGCGCGGGCGACTCGACCCGCCGATCCAGATCGGTGGGCGCGGCCGCTGGACCGGTCGCGGACGCATGCCCACCTGGTCGTCGCCCGCGCCGGTGAACTCGTCGCGCCAGGCGTCTTTCACACCGTCGACCGCGTCGTCGAGGAGTCGACCGCGGTCGCCGAACGGCAGGCCGAGTGCGTCGAACTCCTTCTCCACGTGCCCGGCGCCCATCCCGAGGATCACCCGCCCGCCCGACAGCGTGTCGAGCGTCGCGAACGCCTTGGCCGTCTGGAGCGGGTGCCGATACGGGCCGACGAACACGTTGGTCATGAGGCGCGTCCGCGTCGTGTTCGCGGCGAGGAACCCGAGCGTGGAGATCGGCTCGTACCACGTCGTCGACATTGCCGGCGCGAGCGAGCGCGGGATCGCGACGTGGTCGCAGACGGCGACGTAGAAGAACCCGGCGCGGTCGGCGGCTTGCGCGGCTCGGATCAGCTCGGGCACACCGGCGCCGTTCTCCCGTTCCCATGCCGCCGCCACCATCGTGCTGAGCGCGACCGTCGGCAGCTGGATCCCGAACACGAGCTTCCCGGCCGGGACGATCGTGACGACGGCGTCGCTCACGACGGCTCGCTCATCCGCCGTGCTCACCCGGGCCAGACGACGCTCTGGAGCTCCGAGTACGCGTGGAGGCCGAACGACCCGCCGTCCCGTCCGACCCCGCTGAGCTTCGTACCCCCGAACGGCGTCTCGTGGTTGCGCTGAATCGTGTTGATGCCGATGTTGCCGGCCCGCAGTCGGCGCGCGAGGCGCATCCCGCGCGCCGAGTCGCCGGTGAACACGTAGTCGTAGAGCCCGAAGTCGCTGTCGTTCGCGAGATGAATAGCTTCCTCGTCGTCGTCGAAGGTCTCGACGACGATCACGGGGCCGAAGATCTCCTCGCGCGCGACGCGCATGTCGCCGCGCACGTCGGCCAGCAGGGTCGGCTCGACGTAGAAGCCCCGATCCAGATCCGAGGGCCGTCCCCCGCCCGTGACGACCTCCGCGCCCTCGTCGGCGCCGGCGCGGATGTAGCCCTCGACGCGTTCGCGGTGCGCGCCGGTGATCAGCGGACCCACGACGGTCTTCGGATCGGTCGGGTCGCCGACCGGGAGGAACGTGGCCATCTTGGCGAGACCCTCGACGAACTCCTGAGTAGCGAGAACGATGCACGATCGCCCGCGTCGGCGCGGTGCAGATCTGCCCGGCATGGAAGGTCCACACCGATCCGATGGCCGTGACGGCGGTGGCGAGGTCGGCGTCGTCGAGCACGATGCCCGCCCCCTTGCCGCCCAGCTCGAGCAGCAGTCGCTTCATCGTGCGCCCGCCCGCTTCGGCGATGCGGAGGCCGACGGCGGTGCTGCCGGTGAAGCTGATCATGTCGACGTCGCGGGATTCGACCAGCGCCTCGCCGGTCGCCGGGCTGGACCCAGTCACGACGTTCACGACCCCGGGCGGGAAGCCGACCTCGTCGAGGATGCGTACGAGCTCGATCACCGCCAGTGGGTCCTGCGGCGCCGGTCGCACGATCACGGTGTTGCCCATCGCGAGCGCGGGGCCGATCTTGCCGGCCATGTTGACGATCGGGAAGTTGTACGGCGTGATGCATGCGACCACGCCGACCGGGGCCCGGCGCGCGAGCGCGCCCATGAGGCCCGCGGGCGCCATCGGCGTCGCCGGCATCTCCTGCGGCGCCAGCGGGATGACGTTGGGCTCGAGGGCGCCGCGCGCGTACCGGTCGAACCGGCTCGCCGCCACCGGCACCTGCATCGCGCGGCCCGACGGCGGTCGTGCACCCCGTCTCCGAGATCACGAGGGGCACGAGATCCTCGAGCTTCTCGCGCACGCGGACGGCGGCCGCCGACAGGAGCTCGGCGCGCTGCTCGGGCGTCGTCTGCGACCACGACTCGAACGCATCGCGTGCGGCCCGAGCCGCGTCGTGTGCCTGCTCCACGGACGCTTCGGGTGCGACGCCGACAACCGCTTCCGTCGCCGGGTTGACGATGTCGTAGCCGCCGTCGCCGCCGTCGACCCACTCGCCGCCGATCAGAAGCCGTTCGTCCGTCGTGACGCTCATGCCCTTCTCCCCGCTACGATCCCCAAGGTAGAACGTGTTCTCATTTCCTGTCCAACGGCGGTGACCCGATGGACCTCGGTCGGGTCGGCATCTGGACGTTCGTCCTCGACCTCCAACCTGTGGCGCGCGCTCGCGAGCTGGCGGCCGAGCTCGAGGAGCTCGGATACGGATCCATCTGGGTGCCCGACGCGGTCGGTCGCGACCCGCTCGTGCACGCGGCGCTGCTCCTCGCCGGCACGCGGCGCATCGCCGTCGGCACCGGCATCGCCCAGATCTGGGGCCGCGACCCGATGTCGATGAACGCCGGCTGGAAGACGGTCGGCGAGGCGCTCGCCGGGCCGGTTCGTGCTCGGGCTGGGCGTGAGCCATCAGACGATGGTCGAAGGCCTGCGCGGCCAGAGCTATTCCCGTCCGCTCACGGCGATGCGCGAGTACCTCGACGGGATGGACGCGTCCATCTACGTCGCACCCGAGCCGCCCGAACCGCCGCGACGGGTGCTCGCCGCCTTGGGGCCGAAGATGCTGGCGCTGGCGGCGGAGCGTGCCGACGGCGCCCACCCGTACAACGTCCCACCCGAGCACACCGCCCAGGCCCGCGAGATCCTCGGTGCCGACAAGCTGCTGGCGCCCGAGCAGGCAGTCGTCCTCGAGACCGATCCGGCGGAGGCGCGTCGGATCGGGCGCGAGCACTTCGCGATCTACGTCGATCTCCCGAACTACATGAACAACCTGCGCCGCTTCGGCATCACGGACGATGATCTCGTCGACGGGGGCAGCGATCGCCTGGTCGACACCGTGGTGGCATGGGGCGATGTCGAAGCCATCCGTGCACGGGTCCAGGCGCACCACGACGCCGGCGCCGACCACGTTGCGGTGCAGGTCCTCAAGCCGAGCCGCGCCGACGTTCCGATGGACGAGTGGCGAGAGCTCGCGCCCGGTTGCTCTAGGGTCCGCGTCGTGCCCGAGTTCGAGACGTACAACGAGCGGGTCGCCGACGGCCTCGTCCGCGCGCACGAGAAGGACGAGGGTCTGCCCGGGTACCTCGGCATTCGTCTCACCGAGACGTGGCCGGGCGGCATGCGCGCCGAGATCGCCGTCCGGGCGGACCTGCTCAACCAGTTCGGCAACCTGCACGGCGGGGTACTGGCCGCGTTGTGTGATCACGTGCTCGGCACCGTCTGCTACCCGGTGATCCCGCCCGGCGCGTGGGCAGCGACGACGGAGTTCAAGCTCAACTACCTGGCACCCGTCACCGGCGGCACGCTTTCTGTGTCAGCGCAGATCGCGTCGCTCACGAAGCGCACCGCAGTCGTTCGCATCGAGGTCGACAACGACGGCCGGCAGGTGTGCCTCGCGCAGGGCACCGTGCTCATCATGCCGCCGAAGACCTGACGGTGTTGTGCCTGGGCCGTGCCGGATCCTTCTCGTGTCGGGGAGCCTGCGGACCCGCTCGATCAACACTGCCGCGCTCGCGAACCGTCCTCACCATCGCACCCGACGGTGTTGATGTGATGCTCTACGAACACATGGCGGACCTTCCCCACTTCAATCCCGACCATGACGTCGATCCACTTCATCCTGCTGTCGCCGACTTGCGCACGACGATCGGCGCCGCCGGCGCCGTGCTGTTCTCGACGCCGGAGTACGCAGGCGCATTGCCCGGCTCGTTCAAGAACCTGTTGGACTGGATGATCGGCGACGTCCAGACCGGCTCGATCTACGAGAAGCCGGTCGGGTGGATCAACGCGTCGCCGCGCTGGCCGTGGTGAACGCCATCGACTCGCTGCGAACCGTGCTCGGGTACGCGCACGCGAAGATCGTCGAGGATGCGTGCGCCGACATCCCGATCGCACCGGCTGCGCTCGGCGACGACGGGCTCGTCGCCGATCCGGCACTCCGTGATCGGCTGGCCGCCGTCCTCCCGACGTTGGCCGATCACGCACGCTGAATCGTCGATCCCCTACTCCGCCGCGGCGGCGGCGGCTTTGTCGACCGCCGGAGCAGGAGCCCGAGCCTGCGAGGGCGACAAGTTAGGCCGCGGAGGCGGCGGCTTTGCCGACCGCCGGAGCAGGAGCCCGAGCCTGCGAGGGCGACAAGTTAGGCCAGCGCAGGCGGCGGCTTTGCCGACCGCCGGAGCAGGAGCCCGAGCCTGCGAGGGCGACAAATTAGGCGAAGTCGAGTTGCAGCATGCGGATCGCGTTGCCGCGCACGATCTTCTGGATCTGCTCCTCGTCGAGGTCCTTCATCAGCCGCTCGGCGATCTCCTTGCTGTTCGGCCACGTGGAGTCGCTGTGCGGGTAGTCGGTCTCGAACGTGATCGTGTCGACGCCCATGTCCTCCAGCGACCGGAGCCCGTGCGGGTCGTCGAAGAAGCAGCCGTAGACGTGCTCCCGGTAGTACTGGCTCGGCGGCTTCTTGACCTTGTCGGCGACGCCGCCCCACGCCCGGTTGTGGTCCCAGACCGCGTCGGCCCGCTCGAGGATGTACGGGATCCACCCGATCTGCCCCTCCGAGTAGGCGATCATCAGGTCGGGGAACTTCTCGAACACGCCTGACATGAGGTAGTCGGTGAGCGACATCGCCGCGTTCATGTACGTGAGCGTCGACCCGACCGCCGGCGGCGCGTCCTCCGACGTCGACGGCATCTTCGACGACGAGCCGATGTGCATGCAGACGACCGTGTCGGTCTCGGCGCACGCCTGGAAGAACGGGTCCCAGTAGCCGTCGGCGATCGTGCACCGACGGCAGGCCGAGGAACGGTGGGATCTCGGTGAACGCGACCGCGTGCCCGCCGCGGGCGGCGTTGCGCCGGATCTCGTCGGCGGCGAGCTGCGCGTCCCAGAGCTGGATGATCGGCAGCGGGATCAGGCGACCGTCGGAGCCCGCGCACCACTCGTCGAACATCCAGTCGTTGTACGCCTTGACGCAGAGGTCGGCGAGCTCCATGTCCTTGGCTTCCATGAACGTCTGGCCGCAGAAGCGCGGGAACGTCGGGAACGAGAGCGACGCCTCGACCCAGTTCACGTCCATGTCCTCGAGGCGCGCCTTCGGGTCGTAGCAACCGGGGCGCATCTCCTCGAACGTGATCGCGGTGACCTTCACCTCGTCGCGGTCGAAGCCGACCGCCGCGCTCAGGCGCGTCTGCGGGATCTTCTTGTCCTCGTAGTGCCACCAGTCGCAGGGGTTGCCCTCGCCCTTCTCGTACGAGAAGTTGCCGCCGACGAACGTCATCTCCCCCAGCGGCGCCCGCACGACGCGCGGCCCGACGTCCAGGTACTTCTTCGGCAGCCGCTTCTGCCAGACGTCGGCCGGCTCGACGACGTGGTCGTCGACGGAGATGATCTTCGGGATGTCGGCCATGCAGTCCCCCTGGGTCGCGCCGCGATGAAGCTTAGACCTGACGGGGCGTCAGGTCGCAGGGCGAAGCGTGAGGATCTGGTCGATCACGAAGCCGCCGACGGCCACGACGAGCGCGCCGATCACGATGATGAGCGTGCTGTTGGTGAGACTCCGGGCGATGACGTCCCACGCGGCGTCGAAGGCGTCTCGGCTGGCGAACTGGTCGAGGGTGCGACCGACCACCTGCTTCGCCAGCGCCATGAGCCCGAGGAACAGGAGTGACACGCCGGCGACGACCGTGCCGGCGATGCCGAGGGCGCGCCAACGCCGTTCGGACATTGCGACCGCCAACGCGAGCAGCACCAGCACGACGAGCGGCGTGATCAACGCCACCCGTTGTGCACCGTCGACCGCGCCCCACAGGATCGGCACCTCGCTCCTCCGGGCGATGACGATGGGCGGCAGCTGCGTGCCACGGACCGCCCGCGGCGACCTGGGGGTTCTGAGCCCGAGCGAGGTTCACGCCCGGTGCGACGTCGAGTGTGATCGTGTCCTCGTCCGAGGTCAGCTGATCGTGGACACCTCCGAGAGACTCCTTGAACGCGGCTCGATACGCGGGGGTGCCGAGCGCGCCCGCGATGCCTGTCCTGATCACCGGGTCGCTGCCCGCCGGCAGGGACTGCGTGCGCTCGATGTCGGTCACCACGGCGTCGGCGATCCCTTGCCGCACCGCCTCGCGATCGAGCAAGTCGTCCGAGAGATTGGTGAACCGCTCCCGATCCAACAGCACCTGCTGCGTCCACAGCCCGACGAGCGCGAACGGGAGCAAGAAGCCCGCTGCAACGAGGAGCAGCGTGACGAGAGCCCGCCGGCTCACGCCGCCGGTTGTCGGCGCAAAACGAACGCGAAGCGGGTCAGGACCGCGCCCCAGAACAGGAGCATGATGCCGATCACGAGGGCGACCACGAGGATCGTGATCCCCGGCCACACGACCGTGATGACGGCGGCGACCAACGCGGCGATGCCCTTGGCGAGGAAGTGACCGGTGTGCGGGCGCTCGCCGCGATGCCGGTACGCGTACCAGAGCGTCATGGCGGCGTAGAGGAACAGCCAGATCGCCAGGAGCAGCGCCAGCACGAGGGCGGTCACGTCCGGCCACGCGAGGACGACGATGCCTGTGACCAGATCGACGACCCCGCGAAACAGGATGAAGCCCCATCCCTGGGTGTGCCGTTCGGCGATGGACCAGCCGATCTCGGCACCCCCGGCGAGGAGAAGGAACACGCCCAGCACGATGACGAGCGCAAGCACCGTGACGCCGGGCCACACGATGGTGATCAGGCCCGCGACCAGGGCCGCGATCCCGAGCGCGAGGACCCACGGCCAGCTCCGGCGGGTGTCGACTCTGATGACTTCGACGACGGGCTCGGGCGGCGGCGTGGTGCTCATCGTGACTCCCTGCGGTCGCGGACGCGCGTTCGGAACATAGCGCCGTTCACACCCGAACGCCGAGGTACGGTCCGGCCGAACGACAGGAAGGACCGCCCGATGATCCTCGACGGCAAGACGGTGGTGGTGTCCGGGGTCGGCCCCGGCCTCGGCCGCGAGATCGCTGCCGCGGCCGAGCGCGAGGGGGCCAACGTCGCGATCGGCGCTCGGACCCAGGCGAACCTGGAGAAGGCCGCCGCCGAGATCGACCCGTCCGGGGCGAAGGTTGCGTGGGAGGTGACCGACATCACCGACCCCGAGCAGTGCGCGCGACTCGCCGCCACCGCCATCGACCGCTTCGGGACGATCGACGCGCTCGTGAACTGCGCCGCGCTCGACGCCGTGTTCGGCGGGCTCGAGGAGGCCGACTGGGACAGCTGGCGGCAGGCCCTCGAGATCAACCTCTTCGGCACGATGCAGATGACGCAGGCGGTGATCCCGTCGATGAAGGAGCACGGCGGCTCGGTCGTGTTCATCGGGAGCCAGGCCATGTTCTGGTCGCAGCTCCCTCAGGCCGCGTACGGCGCGTCCAAAGCGGCGATCCTCGGCGCCGTCACGCACCTCGCGCGCGAGCTCGGCCCCTACGGGATCCGCGTCGAACACGGTCGTGCCGTCGTGGATGTGGGGACCGCCGGTCGAGATGTACGTCGACATGACCTCGAAGGCGCAGAACGTCGACCCGGGCACGGTCGTCAACGGGATCACCGCGCAGATGCCCCTGGGCGAGATCCCGAGCGACGGCGACGTGGCGGAGGTCGTGGTGTTCTTCGCGTCCGACCGCGCTCGCATGGTCACGGGCCAGTCGCTGCTCGTGAACGCGGGCGAGTACATCCGCTGAGCGGTGGTCTGAGCTCAGACGGGTGAGCCGGCCGCGACGAGGGGCCACGGGCGCTCGCGCTCGGCGGTGAGGGCCAAGTCGAGGAGGAGCGGTTCCTCGAAGTGGCGCCCGAGCACCTGGAGGCCTACCGGCATCCCGCGGTTCCGCCCGATCGGGATCGAGCACGCCGGATTGCCGAACACGTTGGCCGGGATCGTGAGCGCACCGTTGTTCCCAAGTTCCGCCTGTTGGTCGCCCACCTGCGTCGGCAGCGGACCTTCGGCCGCGAACGCGACGTCGGGGTTGGCGGCTGCAATGACGAAGTCGACCTGGTCGAAGACGTCCGCCATCGCCTCGTTCATCGCGGTGCGGCGGTTCTCGATGCGGGCGCGGGCCTCGAGGTTGTACACCTCGGTGGCGACCTTCAGCCCGAAGCCGATCTCCAGAGTGAGATCGGGCTCGCAGTCCGGGTAGCGGTCGCCGAGCATCGCGAGCACCTCTGACAAGCCCGACAACGCCCACTCGTAGCCGAGCTCGGGGAGCTTCACCGGCACGTCGACGAGCTCGAGGCCGGCGTCGCGAGCCAGTTCCTCGCCGTGGGTCACGACCATCTGGGCGACCTCGGGATGCACGACCGCGATGCCGAGATCGGGCACGATCGCGGCGCGCTTGCCGCCCAGCTCGTGCGAGCCGAGACCGGCTTCCCATCCGTCGACCTGCGCCAAGCTGTACGGGTCGCGCTCGATCGAAGCCGTTCGTCACGTCGACGAAGCGGGCGGTGTCGCGCACCGACCGGCTGACGCAACCGAGCACCGCGGTCAGCGACCCCACGCACATCTCGGGGCTCTTCGGGATCCGGCCGTACGTGCACTTGAGCCCGAACAAACCGGTGAACCCAGCCGGGATGCGCAGCGATCCGCCGCCGTCACCGCCGGTCCCCACCGTGACCAGGCCGCCGGCCACTGCAGCCGATCCCCCACCGGTCGACCCACCCGGCGTGCGGGTGAGGTCCCACGGGTTGCGTGTGACGCCGTTGAGGTTCGTCCGCGTGAGGTTCACGCCGCCGAACTCGCTCGACGTCGTGAGGCCGACGAGCACGGAGCCGGCGGACCGAAGCCGGCTGACGAGCGTCGAATCGTGTGTGGCGACGCAGTCCTTCAGCGGCACGCTCGCCTGTGTGTACGGCCAACCCGCGACGGAGTCGAGCTCCTTCACGCCTACGGGAACGCCACCGAACGGCGCGTTCACGTCCGCGCTCTCGGCGACGGCGTACGCCTCTTCGGGATTCACGTACGAGAATGCGTTGAGATCGGAGCGTTCGATCGCTGCGAACGTGACGTCGAGCTCGTCGAGTGGCGTGCGCTCTCCCGCACGGAACGCTTCGACGAGCGCGCACGCGTCACCGAGCCACGGTGTGTCAGTCACAGCATCTCCTTCGTCGCCGCGGCGGATGCTACGCGCGCCACGATGCCGTGACCTCGGCTGTCGTCGTGAGTGTCGCGACGAGGCTCAGCGTGTTCTCGAGCACTGCTTCCGCATAGTCGGCGGGGATCCCGGCGACCGCGTCCCGCGGCATGACGAACTGGTACCCGCGGTTCACTGCGTCGAACGCGAAGTTCGTCATGCCGACGTTCAGCGACACTCCTACGCCGACGACCGTTGTGATGCCGAGGTTGCGGAGGACCGGATCGAGCTCGGTGCCCGTCATCGGACCGAGGCCGTGGTGCCGGGGCAACACGAGGTCGCCGGGATCGACGCCGATCTCGGCCGGCGGTTGCACCGCAGCGGACCCCGGGGTGAGCTCGACGGGCGACTTCTGGGCCCCCATGAACAGCCGGGCGTTCCGGTTGGCGCCCTTGCGGTCGGCGCGTGTCTCGGCCGTGCAGTGGACGACTGGGACGTCGGCGGCGCGCGCGGCGCGGGCCAGCTCGGCGCAGTGCTCCACGACGCCGGCCTTCTTCGCCTCGGCCGCGAGCATGGGCAAGGCCGACGTCTCTCCGACCACGCCGTTCTGGACCTCTTGCAGCACGAGCGCGGTGTGAGCGGGCGCGACCAGTTCGTGCAGGTCGAGTGGCATGGTGACCGGTGAGGCTATCGGGGGATGAGGCACAAGAGCGCAGCCGCGCTCACCGTGGTGATGCTCGTCGCCGTCGCGGCCTGTAGCGGCGCCGACGAGAACGGGTCGACCCGCGCGCGACCCGGGGCGCGTGCCGCGGCGCCCACGACCGCGCCCGCTCCTCCGCCACCGACGACCACGCCGTGCACGCCCGCTCCCGCGCTCGATGCGCCGGGCGCACCGGTGCCCCCCGATCTCGCCCTGGCCGTGCAGCGCTTCACGACCGACCCGACGGTGGTCGCGAACCGCTTCGGCCTCTCGATCTGGGTCGACGGGCTCGGCGAGGTCGGCGCCCACGAGCCCGACTCTCCGCTGTTCCCGGCGTCGAACCAGAAGCTGCTCACCGCGATGGGGGTGCTTGCGGTGCTCGGACCCGACGCGCGCTTCACCACCGAGGTGCGGTCGGCGCCGGACGGCAGCCTCGTGGTCACGGCCGGCGGCGACCCGTCGCTCACAGCCGGCGGTCCGCACTCGCTCGACGCCCTGGCAACGCAAGTGCGAGCGGCCGGCATCACGACCGTCCCTGGCGCGCTCGTCGTGGACGAGTCGCGCCAGGACTCGGTGCGCCGGGCCGCCGGTTGGCAGGACTGGCAGTTCCCGGCGTATGCGGGACCGCTGTCCGCGCTCGATGGTCGACCGCAACCGCTACCGGCGCGACCCGGCATTCCTCGCCGACCCCGGGATCGCCCACGGCGAGCTGCTCCGCGGCGCGCTCGAGTCTCATGGCGTGCGCGTCGCCGGGCCGACCGTGCACGGCTCGGCGCCCGACGGCGGCACCGTCGTCGCGTCGCTGACGTCCCCGCCGGCGTCGGCGCTCCTTGCGGACACGCTCCTGCGCAGCGACAACATGGCCGCCGAGGATCTGCTCAAGGAAGTCGGACATGCCGCCGGCGCGCCCGGCTCGACGCCCGGCGGGCTCGCGGCGACCCGCGCCGCGCTGGAGTGGCTGTGCGTGCCGCTGACCGGCACCGACGACGACGGGTCGGGGCTCAGCCGGGCCAATGGCCGCTCACCGCGCGAGTGGCGCAAGCTGCTGCAAGCCGCGCGCGATGCGCCGTGGTGGCCGCAGCTGCAAGCCGCGCTACCGGTCGCGGGCCGAACCGGCACCCTGGCGACGCGCTTCCGCGGTACCGCCGCTGAAGGCACGGTGCGCGCGAAGACAGGGACGATCATCGGTGGGATCGCTCTGTCGGGCTACGGGACGACGACCGGCGGGCGCGCGTTCGTGTTCTCGGTGCTCGTCAACGGGGACGGATCCCAGGCCGCGGCTGGGCCGCTCGACACCCTGATCGCAACCGTCGCGGCGCACCCCGGATGAACCGCGCGGGTAGCCTGAGCTCGTGGGCGTCTCCAGCATCCTCCGGCGTTACCTACCGCTCAGCGGCTCCGCGATCGCGCTGTGGGCGTGGAGGAACCGCGACGACGTCATCGACTGGGCCGCGTTCGGCGTCCGCTCGGCCCAGGGCCTCGTGTCCGGCAACACCGAGGATGTGGCGACCGAGGCGCGTCTGCGCATGGCCCTCCACGGTGACCGCCGCACCCGGCGTGCGCCGGGGCTCGAAGTCGCCGTGCGCGACGGCGTCGCGGTGCTCCGAGGGATCGTCGACCCCGAGGTGCGTGAGGTCGCCGTCAAGCTGGCCGAGCGCACCGAAGGCGTGAAGAAGGTCGACGACCGGATGGACGAGATCCGCCCCCGCCTCGACCCGCCGCACGACTGACGTCCCCCGTTCTCGGCTGGGAAAAGGTCGAATAGCGAGCGCTTCGCCGCCGAGAAGCAGGAAGGTCAGGCGAACAGGTCGGCCGGCTGCTGGTCGATCGGGACATCGCTGACTTCGGTCACGCGGAACTCACCGCCGCTGAACGCGGTCGCCGTACGCCGCGCCGTTGTGGGGCAGCACTCCGGAGAATCCTCGTCGGCCGAGTAGTCGACGATGGTCGTTCCCTCGAGCGCGACCGAGCCTTTATGCAACCCCTCGCGGTGGGCGTCGACCCCGAGCTGCTTGCCCGGCTCGTACGTGACCACGTCGTACGCCTGGAACTGGCCGGTGCCGCCCGACCGGTAGCCAACCAGCAACTCGGGCCGGCCGTCATCCGTCACGTCTACGGCTTTCACCGCGACGCCGGCGAACAAGGGGTCCGGGCGCTCGGGCAGACTCGAACGCGACATCCCATCCTCCGTCGGGCATCGACTTCGAGCGCACGCGGATGCGGACCTGCCACACCTGCTCGCCCGTGCCGCTCCCCGGGAGCGCGTCGACGGTCCACAGCGCGTTGCCCCCGGCCATCATCACGATCTCGCACTGGCCGCCGGGAGTTTCGACATACGTCCGGCACGCCTGTTCGGGGTCGATCTGGCGCGTGTCCGGGTTCGACGGCGCCTGGAGACGCGCGCCTTTGGAGGTCACCCGGTCGCCCACCTGCAATCCCGTCGGCCCAGTCGACGTGCCGGCGGTGGTCGTCGGCAGCGATGCTGCCGTCGTCGTCGATGACGACGTCTCGTTGTCATCGCTCCCGCCGCACGCGGCGACCACGAGCGCGATGACCGCCCCCGAAATGACAAGCTGGGTTCGCATGCGCTGAAGCTAGCCGCGGCCCTCGCCTACCCTCATCCACCCGATGGACGCTCCCACCCGAAGCTCGGCGCACACGACGCGCGCGCCGGCGCGCCTGCCACTCCTCCCCTGGCGGGAGGTCGTCCTCCCATGGCTCCTGTCCCGCATCTACTCGGTAGCGCTCATCGTCGGCGCGGCGTCGATCGGCCACGACGGCATGCGCGGCGACCGGCTTCGCGAAATGGGACGGCCAGTGGTACCTCGCGATCGTGCGGTTCGGCTACGGCCCCGAGCCCGTCGAAGGAGTGCAGACCCGCTGGCCGTTCTTCCCCGGCTTCCCTGCGGTGGTCCGCGCCGTTCGCGAGGTCGGGCTTCCGGACCGCGGCACCGTGGTCGTGCTGAACCAGCTGATCTTCCTGATCGCGCTGGCCGGCGTCTGGCGCATCGCCCGCCGCTACACGAACGCCCGCCCCGCGCGTCTTGCGGTGTGGTCGCTGGCGCTGTTCCCCGGCGCGTTCGTCTTCTCGATGGTCTACCCGTCGGCGATCTGGCTCGCGGTCTCGGTTTGGGCGTTCATTCTCGTGGACGAACGCCACGACCTTGCAGCTGCGGTTCTCGTCACCGGGGCCGCGCTCGTCAGACCGAACGGCATCCTTCTCGCGGTCGCGCTCGTGTTCGTGCTGCGCTCGTGGCGCCGCGTGTTGCTGGTGTGCGCACCTTCGATGGTCGCAGTCGCGCTCTGGTGCGTCGCGTGTTACCACTGGACAGGCGACGCGCTCGTGTTTCTTTCGTCGAAGGAGGGTTGGCCCGAGGTCACGGTGAAGGCGTTCGCGCTCGCGCCGTGGCGGTACGACAACGTGTTCCCGCATTTGTTCCTCGCGCTGGCTGCGCTGGGCGCCTTCTTCCTCGTCCGCCACCGGTTGCCGTTCGCGTGGACCGTGTTCACCGTTCTCTACCTGTTGCCCTCGCTCGGGCTCGGCATGGTGGGGCTCGGCCGCTACGCGAACGAGTGCTTCCCGCCGTTCGTCGCCGCGGGTTTGCTGCTCGACCGGGCCCGCCGGTGGGTGCTCGTCGCCGCGTTCAGTGCCGCCGTTGCCGGGCAGGCGATCTGCGCGTGGTGGGTGATCCACTCGCACTACATCCCGTAGCAACGATGAGGCGTCAGCGCGCCCCTTCCTCTCATTCCTGAAGGCTCGCGGGTCGGCAGAGCATCTGCTGACCGCCGCTCGCAAGGAGCTGACCGTCGGCGGACCATACCGACACCGCGCTCGCCACCAGCCCGTCGCGCGCAACCGGGGAGCTGCACTCGGCGAGGAGCCAGGGCGTTTCGGGCGCGCGGGCGTGGAATCGGGCGGTGACGTCGATGCTCGGCGCGTAGAAGGGCAAGTCGTTCGGGTAGGCGCGCACGGCGGCGGGCCATCCGAGCGTGTCGACGAGCAGCAGCGCTCGGCCGGCGTCGACAAAGGGGTCGTCGAACGTGTCGCGGGGCAGGTACCGGTACCAGGAGAGAAAGCGGGGATCGCCGGGCTCGCGCGTCTCCCAGCTCCCCCTCGGCAACCAGTCCAGTGGGCGCTGCTCGAAGTTGCTCCAGAACGCGTGATACGGCCCACGCTCTTCCCCCTTCATGAGCTCGTCGACGTTGGGGAGCTCGTCGGGCGGTGCAACGTCTGGCATCGGCGCGGCGTCGTGCTCGAGGCCGTCGACGTCGCCCACGACCCACGCCTGCGCCTCGAGGATCGGCTTGCCGGCCTGGCTCATCGACACCGCGATCGACGCTGTACGCCGCGAGCCGCGGAGCGTGCGGACGTCGAGGTCGACGCCGTCGAAGTCGGCGACGCCCAGGTAGTGACACGCGAACGTCGCCGGACGCTGTAGCGGCGTGTGCGCGCCGGCGGCGCGGAGCGCGATGACGGCGAGGTAGCCGCCGTTGGGGCCCCAGATCTCCCAATCTCGCGAGAGCTCGGCGTGATACCGCCCGTCGGCCCCCTCGACCGCGGTGTCAGCTGCCAGGTCGCCCATCGCCTCATCCTCACCCGTGGCCGTCAACCGGCGCGGGGATTTACAGGTCCAGGGTGTTCTCTCGCACAACCGCGGCGCGCCTGATCGCCTTGGCCTTCGTGCGCAGGAGCACGTCGCGGGGCGCTCTGCCCATCATGTTCGTGAAGCGCGTGACCTCGTCCGCCAGGTCGTCGACCGGCACCACGCTGGAGACCAGGCCGAGGGACTTCGCTTCCTGCGCATCGACGACGCGGCCCGTGAAGCACAGCTCGCGCGCCACACCGCCGCCGACGATGTCGTGCAGCGGGCCGTACACGACGTCGCCGAACTCGATCTCGGGATGGGAGAAGCGCGCCGTGTCGGCGGCCACGCGCACGTCGGACATGACGGCGAGGTCGAAGCCACCCGCGATCGCCGGCCCGTTGACGGCGGCGACGACCGGGAGTGGGAACCGGAGCACGGTGGCGTGGAACCGATCGCTCGATGCCCACAGCTGATCCGTCAGCTCGGCCTGCTGGAACTCGCGCAGGTCGAAGCCGGCACTGAAGACGTCGCCGGCGCCGGTGACGACGACCGTCTTGATCGCTTCGTCGCCGGCGAGGTCGTCGAGCGCGTCCGACACCGCGTCACGGACCGCGATGGACAAGGCGTTCTTCTTGTCGGCCCGGTTGAGCGTCAACGTCACGACGCCGTTCTTCGGCGCCGATCGCAGCACCAGCTGGTCGCTCATCGGCCCTCCTAACGCCGTCGCAAGCTCCGGCTTTGCGGCGCCGGTCGGCAAAGCCGCCGACGCCGCGAGAGGCGGCGGTAGCCTGACGCGCCGTCAGATCGGACGAAGGTGGGTGTTCGTGAGCGAGGCGAGCGTGCGCGGTGACCTCGAATGGGGAACCACGCCTCGGCTCCTTCACAGCTCCGCGGAGCGCTTCTCGGCACGAGAGGCGATCGTAGACGTGAGCGCCGGGAGGATCCTGTCGTTCGCAGGCCTGGCCACGGCCGTGCACGACGCGGCGCGCGCGTTCCTGGCCACGGGGATCGAACGCGGCGATCGGGTCGCGATCTGGGCTCCCAACATGTGGGAGTGGGTCGTGGCCGCGCTCGGCCTGCACTCGGCGGGGGCCGTGCTCGTTCCGCTCAACACCCGGTTCAAGGGTCGGGAGGCGGCGTACATCCTCGGGAAGTCCCGGGCCAAGGTGCTCCTGACGATCACCGGCTTCCTCGACACCGACTATGTGTCGCTGCTCCGGGAGGCGGTCGACGTCGACACCGAGCTCCCCGACCTCGAGGCGATCGTGGTCCTGCGGGGCGAGGCGCCCGAAGGCACGAGGTCGTGGGCCGAGTTCATCTCCGCCGGCGGGGCCGTCGACTCCGCGCTCGCCGATGCCCGCGCGCAGGCAGTCGAGCCCGGGGACTTGTCCGACATCCTCTTTACGTCGGGCACGACCGGAAACCCCAAGGGCGCGATGCTGACGCACGCGCAGACGCTGCGCGCGTACCGCGACTGGAGCGAGGTCGTCGGGCTCCAGGAGCACGACCGGTACCTGATCGTGAACCCGTTCTTCCACGCATTCGGGTACAAGGCGGGATGGCTGGCGTCGCTGATGATGGGAGCGACAGTGCTTCCTCAGCCGGTGTTCGATCCGGCGCAGGTCTTCGAACGTATCCCGCGGGACCGCATCACGGTCCTTCCCGGCCCGCCGACGCTCTACCAGACGATCCTCAACCATCCCGGCCGCGGGGACCACGACCTCTCGAGCCTGCGCCTGTCGGTGACGGGCGCGGCGCCGACGCCGGTCGAGCTCATCGTGCGCATGCGCGAAGAGCTCACGTTCGAGACCATCATCACCGGCTACGGCCTCACCGAGTCGTGCGGCATCGCCACGATGTGCCGGTACGACGACGATCCCGAGACGATTGCCAACACCTCGGGTCGCGCCATCCCCGGCGTCGACGTGCAGGTGGTCGACGACGACGGTCGCGAAGTGGCGCGCGGTGAGCCCGGTGAAGTGCTGATCCGCGGCTACAACGTCATGCGGGGCTATCTGGACGAGCCCGAGGAGACGGCGGCGACCGTCGACGCCGACGGCTGGTTGCACACGGGTGACGTGGGTGTGATGGACGATCGCGGGTACCTGCGGATCACCGACCGAACGAAGGACATGTTCATCGTCGGCGGGTTCAACGCGTATCCGGCTGAGATCGAGAACCTGTTCCTCCGGAACGAGAAGGTCGCGCAGGTCGCAGTGGTCGGGGTGCCGGACGAGCGCATGGGCGAGGTCGGGATGGCCTTCGTGGTGCTCCGCCCGGGCGCCGAAGCGAGCGCGGACGAGCTCGTCGAGTGGAGCCGGGCCGAGATGGCCAACTACAAGGCGCCGCGGCACGTCCGGATCGTCGACGAGCTGCCGCTGAACGCGATGGGCAAGGTCCTGAAGTACGAGCTGCGCGACCGCGGCACCAAGCTCGTCACGCGCTAGCGCCGGCACACCGCCCGCTACAGCGTGGGGATCTTGATGTTGCCGCTCGTGTCGCTGACGAGGACCTGCACCGTGTCGGTCGCGCCCTGCGTGTCGGTGACGGTGCACGGGATCATCGTCTGAGGCTTCGCCACCAGCACGGTCTTGCCGGGCACGCACGCCGCCGTCACTTCAACGCCGACCTGCTGGTCGTACTGCGTCTGCACGAAGTCCTGCACCTTGGCTACGTCGAGCACGGCGACCTCGCGCAGGAGCCGGAAGCCGGGGTCCCGGTCGGTCACGGTGACCGTGATCGGCACCGGCTCGTTGCCGACCGTCGCCGTGCACGTGACCTGCTTCCCTTCCTTCTTCTTCACGTCGTCTGGGCACTTCGCCGCACCGACGGGCGCGCCGGCGAAGTCCTTCCGGAGCTGCGTGCGGATCGCAGCCTCGACCTCTTTGCTGTCGAGCGTGTTCGAGCCGCCACTGCACGCCGCGAAGATCGCCAGGGTGCACGCGAGCACGCATGCGACGCCTCGGGACCGGGCCAGCACGGCGAGAGACTACCGGCGTCAGTCGAGAGCAGCCCGATAGAGCGCGACCGCGTCGGGGATGCCCTTCATGACGACCGGTCCGAGCTCGTCGAGTCGGAGGCCCTGCACGCGCCCGTCCACCAGCTCGCGAACCGGCTCCGACAACAACACCTCGCCCGGCCCGGCGACGTCGACGATGCGGGCGGCCAGGTTCACGTCGTGGCCGATGAGATCGGCGCCGCGACGCGCCGGGCATCCCCAGTGCATGCCGATGCGGACCCACAGAGGGACGTCTGTCGCGGCCTCCTCCTCGAACCGTTCGGTGAGAACAAGGCACGCGCCGAGCGCGCTGACCGCCTCCGGGAACCACAGCATGAGCCCGTCGCCGAGCTCCTTGACGACGCGCGCATCGTCCGGCAGCGCGTCGCGCACGACGTGCTCCTGACGGTTGAGCAAGGCGAGCGCTTCGCCGTCACCGTGCTCGGCCGTGAACTCCGTGAACCCGACGATGTCGGTGAAGACCACCGCGCCCGCGGGCGGGTCGCTCACCGCTCGACGACCCGGATGTTCCCGCTGAGCGTCTTCACCTTGATCTCGCCGTCGGCGCCATCGGGGCACTCGCACTGCACGTCCCCGCTGAGCGCCTTCAGCCGCATGGCCGGCCGCGTGCCCCCGGGGAGGCTCACCGTGACCGATCCCGACAACGCTTTGATGTCGACACGTCCGGGACCGACGAGCCCGACATCCACGTTTCCACTGCCCGCCTTCACCTTGGCGCCGTCGACGAGCTCGGCTTCGACGGCGCCGGACCCGGTGGCGAGGTCGGCTTCGCCCGATTGGGCGACCTTGATGCGACCGCTGCCCGTCTTGAGACGGCACTCCCCCGCGCACTCCGTGACGTCGAACGAGCCGGACCCGGTACGCGCGTCGAGCTGCTCCACACGGTCGACGAGGACGCTGCCGCTCCCGACCGTCACGCGGGCGTACCCGAGCCGGCCCCGCAGCTCGACGCTGCCCGAGTTGGCGCCGACGATCACGTCGCTGCCCTCGGGGCAGCGCACTTCGACCGATCCGGACCTGGCCTTTACCTCGATCTCGCCGTCGTCCTTCACCTTGGCGTCCCGCGCGCCGGTGACGACGACATCGCCGCGGTCCTCCCCCGTCACGTGCACGCTGCCTGAACGCGCCGTTACCCGGATGACGGCACCGGGAGGAGATTGGAGCGTCAGATCGGACGCCATCGACGCATCATGCCGCCCTTCGGAGACGGCGGCGAGGTGACGCTGGTCACCCCTCGATCGTCAGCTCCCCACGGCGCGGACAGCGGCGCCGCCGATGTCCATGAAACGCGTATCGCCCGCGATCGCGTTGCCGAGCGCGTTCAGCGTGTACGCGACGGCGAGCTCGCGGTCGGGGTCCCCCCACGCGCCCGACCCGCCGTAGCCGTTGTGACCGAACCCGCGCGGCAGGACTGCGGCCGACGTGAGCACGCCGTGGTAGCCCAGACGCCACTGCATGGGAAACCCGAGGATGAGGTCGGGCCGGTCGTTCTGAGGCTCGATGGCGCGCGCGACGGTCTTGTCCGACACGAGCTGCACGCCGTCGAGCTCACCACCGCGCGCGAGGCACACGTACATCCGCGCGAGGGATCGGGCCGTGAAGCACCCGTTGCCCGACGGCATCGGCTGCTCGACCCACTCGTTGCCCCCTCGCCCGGTCAGGATCGCGGGCGGCAACGCGGCGGTGATGAGCTCCGGCCGGATCGTGAGCCCGAGCTGCTCGGCGATGCGCACCATCGCGGCCGGGTCGCGCGTCAGCTGACCGGCGTCAGGTGACGTGATCGTCTCGACGAGTCGTCGGTGCTCCGCACGCGGCAGCCCCACATAGCACCCGTCGAGCCCGAGCGGCTCGGCGATCTGCGTGCGCACGAAGTCCGTGATCCCGAGACCGGACACGCGCCGGACGATCTCGCCCACGATGAAGCCGAACGTCACCGCGTGGTAGCCGTTCTGCGTCCCGGGTTCGAATGCGGGCGTCATCCCTTCGAGGCCGGTCACCATCGCGTCCCAGTCGAGGATCTGTTCGGGGCCCTCGAGGAACGACGCCACGTCGTACATGCCCGCTTCGTGACAGAGAACCTGGCGGACGGTGATCGCGTTCTTCCCGTTCCGCGCGAACTCGGGCCAGTGGTCGGCTACGCGATCGTCGTAGTCGATGAGGTTCCGGTCCGCGCAGACGTGTAGGGCGGTCGACGTCACGCCCTTGGTCGTCGAGTACGACACCGCGAGGCTGTCCGACTGCCACGGGGCCCCGGCGCGATCGGCGGCGCCGCTCCATGCGTCGACCACGGGCCGGCCCCGGTGGTACACACACACCGCACCACCGCTCGCCGTCTCGCCGACCTGGGCGTCGAGGAGCGCGACCACCTCGTCGAACGCCGGCTCCCACGCCCCCTGCGCCATGTGCGACCCCCCTGTGCCGTTTGGCACGTATTGCACACCTAGTGAAAGAACAATATCGTGCATGCTCGTGGCCGCGACGAGTCTCACCGACGGGCGCTCGGCACGCGCGGCGCGCACCCGGGACGCCGTCGTCGAGGCCCTGCTGTCGCTGCTCGACGACGGGAACTACCGGCCCACCGCACGACAGGTCGCCGAGCGAGCCGGCGTCTCCCTGCGGTCGGTGTACGTCCATTTCGACGACCTCGAGGACCTGTTCACCGCCGCCGCCCACAACCACTTCGAACGGGTGCGCGACCTCGTGCAGTCCATCCCGGGCGACGGCCCGCTCGAGAGCCGGCTCGACGCGTTCGTCCGGCAACGCGAGCGCGTCCACGAGGCGTCGGCGAACGTGCGCCGGGCCGCGGTCCTCCAAGAGCCCTTCTCCCCCGCCCTGGCCGAGGTGCTCTCGCTGGCGCGCCAGCTCTCTCGGGCCGAGATCGAGATCGTGTTCGCCCCGGAGCTCGGACGGTGCGACGACGCCGGCCGGGAGCGTCTGGTGATGGAGCTCGAGGTGATCTCGAACGCGTCGACCTGGGAGGTGCTCCGACTCCAGCACGACCTGTCGGCGGAGGCGGCCCGTGACACCGTCGCCCGCATGCTGCGAGCCTTCCTACGCGACGCCTGATGGAAGCGCAGCGCACCCCCGACGAGCGCTTCGCCTCACTGCCCGATTTCCCGTTCGCGCCCCACTACCTCGACGTCGCCGACGGCGAGGGCGGCACGCTGCGCGTCCACTACGTCGACGAAGGACCGTCCGACGCCGAGCCCGTCCTGCTCCTGCACGGCGAGCCGTCCTGGAGCTTCCTGTACCGGAAGATGGTCCCGGTCATCACCGCCGCCGGGCTCCGGGCGGTGGCGCCCGACCTCGTCGGGTTCGGACGATCCGACAAGCCGTCCAAGCGCACCGACTACACGTACGCGCGTCACGTCGACTGGATGCGGGCCTTCGTCGAACAACTCGGCTTGTCTGGTATCACGTTGGTCGGCCAGGACTGGGGCGGCCTCATCGGTCTCCGGCTCGCCGCCGAAGAGGACGCTCGGTTCGCGCGCATCGTCGCCGCGAACACGTTCCTCCCGACGGGCGACCGTCCCCCCGGTGACGCCTTCCTCGCCTGGCAGAAGTTCTCGCAGGAGACCGAGACGTTCCCGGTCGGCAGGATCGTGAACGGCGGGTGCACGACCGACCTCGCCCCCGACGTGATCGCCGCGTACGACGCGCCGTTCCCCGACGAGACGTACAAGGAAGGCGCCCGGCAGTTCCCGATGCTGGTGCCCACCCGTCCCGACGACCCCGCATCGGAGGTGAACCGGCGGGCGTGGGAGGTCCTGCACCGCTGGGACAAGCCGTTCCTGACCGCTTTCAGCGACTCGGACCCGATCACCGCCGGCGGCGACCGGGTCCTCCAGGCCGACATCCCGGGCACGACCGGCCGCCCGCACACGACCATCGAGGGCGCCGGGCACTTCCTACAAGAGGACCGCGGCGAGCAGCTCGCTCGCGTGGTCGTGGACTTCATCGGAGCGACACCGGGCAGCGGGTGAGACCGGTCGAGCGCGGCACGCGTCCGATCGCCAAAACGTAACGTTTGCACGCCAGCGCGCAGAGGGGGGTGGTGCTCGGCATGCCCGACACGACAGACGCGTCGTTGCCCGTCCGCACACGCCTCGCGGACTTCGAGCGGCTGGGACGCGTACTGGCGTATGCCGTACCGCTGGCGGCGTTCATCTTTGCTGTACGCGTCTGGCCGTTCCCGGCCCCGAACGGCGTGATCCTCGACGGCGCGCTGGGCGGGGGCCGCATCGCGCTCATCGCCCTCGGCATCGCGCTGATCTACCGGGCGAACCGCATCATCAACTTCGCCCAGGGCGACCTCGGGCAGGTGCCGGCGACGCTCGGTGCGCTGCTCGTGATCAGCCTGGGCGTCAACTACTTCCTGGCGTTCACCACCGGGCTCGTCGCCGCCATCGTGCTCGGCGTCCTCGTGGAGACCCTGATCATCCGCCGGTTCTTCAAGGCGCCGCGACTGATCCTCACGGTCGCCACGATCGGCCTCTCGCAGGTCCTCATCGCCGCCGGGCTGTTCATCGCCCAGGCGTTCGGCCAGGACTTCCAGTCCAACCGGCTCGACCCGCCGTTCGAGGTCAAGTTCCAATTGGGCAGCACGATCTTCAACGGCAACGACGTGATCGCGATGGTGATGATCCCGATCGCGTTCATCGCGCTCGCGGCGTGGCTCCGGCTCAGCAACATCGGCGTGGCCGTGCGCGGCAGCGCGGAACGGGCCGACCGGGCGTCGACGCTCGGCATTCCCGTCCGCCGCTTGCACACGATCGTGTGGACGGTGGCGACTGTGCTGGCGTTCCTGGGGATGTGGCTGCGGGCCGGTGCCGTCGGGCTTCCCATCGGGACCGTTCTCGGCCCGACCTTCCTGCTCCTGGCGCTCGGCGCGGTGGTGATCGGGCGCATGGAACGTTTCGGCGTCATCGCCGCCGCGGCAGTCGCCCTGGGCATCCTCGACAAGGCGATCACCTTCCAGCCCGACAACAACCCCGCGTTCAACGACGCCGTCTTGTTCCTCGTCATCCTGGGTGCGCTCCTTCTCACCCGCCGCCCGAGCAGCGGTCGGGTCGGCGCCGATCAGGTCTCGACGTGGCAGGCGGCGCGCGAAGTGCGGCCGATCCCGCGCGAGCTGAAGGGCCTCCCCGAGGTCCGGATGGCGCGGTTGGTGTTGCTCGCCGGGGTGGGCGCGTTCCTCGTCACGCTCCCGTTGTGGCTCGACGAGAGCCGCATCAACCTCGCCGCGATCATCGTGATCTTCGGGATCATCGGCGTCTCGCTCGTGGTGCTGACGGGGTGGGCGGGGCAGGTCAGCCTCGGTCAGATGGGCTTCGCGGGCGTCGGCGCCGCCGTGGGCGGCTGGGTCACGTATTACGCGGAGACGGACCTGTCGCTCGCGCTCCTCGCCGGGGGTGCGGCCGGCGCCCTCGCGGCAATCGTGGTCGGCTACCCCGCGCTACGACGACGCGGCCTCACGCTCGCGGTGAGCACGCTCGCGTTCGCCCTGTTCGTGTCGTCGTTCCTGCTGAACCAGGAGCTGTTCGGCGAGAACGGCGAGCCACCGGGTTTCCTCCCCGGGCAGTGGCTGCCCGGCTTCAGGATCGATCGCAACCCGATCTTCGGCCGCTTCGACATCGAGAGCGAGACCCGCTTCTACTTCCTCTGTCTCATCGTCCTCGGGCTCCTGCTGATCGTGGTGCGCGGAGTGCGCCGCAGCCGCACGGGCCGGGTGCTGATCGCGATCCGTGAGAACGACTCAGCGGCGCGCTCGTTCGGCGTCCATACGACTCGGACCAATGTCGCCTGCTTCGCGCTGTCGGGCTTCATCGCAGCCGTGGCGGGCGTGCTGCTCGTGCACCAGCAGACCGGGCTCCAGGTCGGCGCGGGCAACCTCTATCTACCGCAGGAGAGCCTGCGTGTCTTCTCCATGGTCGTGATCGGCGGCCTGGGCTCTCTGCCGGGCGTGCTCCTCGGCGCGACGTACGTGTGGGGCACGCAGTACTTCCTGCCCGGGCAGTGGAACTTCCTCGCGACGGGCGCGGGACTGTTGCTGATCCTGATGATCCTGCCCGGAGGTCTCGGCGCCGTCCTGTACGACGTGCGCGACTGGTTGCTCCGTCAGATCGCCAAGCGGCGCAAGCTCGTCGTCCCGAGCCTGGTCGCCGACGTGCGCGTCGAGGAACCGTTGCCCGCGCCCCTCCTCGAAGAGGCCGAGGAAGCAGCCGAGCGGACCCCGGCGGAGGTGCCATGACCGCCCCCACCACGACGACCCGGCCGGCACCGGGCAACTGGTTCGCCCGATGGTGTGACCGCACAACAGGCGGCGCGGCGATGTTCCCGCTCGTCGTGCTGTTCGGGCTCAACGCCGTCGACGAGCTCGGCCGCTACGCGTTCGGCGTCCTGTTGCCCAACATCCGCGACGACTTCGGCGTCAGCACGCAGGGCATCCTGACGGTCGTCGCGTTCGCGCTCGTCGGGGGGTTGATCCTCGCGTTGCCGATCGGTTTCTTGGCCGACCGTTTCAACCGCATCGTCATCATCATCATCGCCGGCATCCTGCTGGGATCGTTCACAGTCCTCACCGCGTTCGCGGTGACGATCGTGATGCTCGGCATCGCGCGTGCGGGCGCCGAGCTCGGCCGTGGTCTCAACGACCCGGTCCACAACTCGCTGATCCCCGACTACTACGACGTCGGTGTGCGACCGCGCGTGTACGCGGTGCACCGCTCGGCGAACTCGGTGGGGCAGGCACTGGGACCGCTCCTCGGGGGCATCATCGCCTACTTCCTCGGTTGGCGCGCGCCCTTCCTCTTCTTCGCGATCCCGACGGCGATCTTCGTGATTCTCGCCTTCCGGCTCCGGGAACCGGTACGCGGACACTACGAGCGCCGGCAGATGGGCGCGTCGGAGGAAGTGATCCAGACCCAGGAGGCGCCGCCGTCGTGGGCGGAGTCGTGGCGGATCGTGTGGCAGGTGCGCACCCTGCGCCGCATTTTCGCCGCGCTGCCGTTCCTCGCCCTCTCGGTCGTCGGGTTGCTGACGCTGGGCTCGCTCTTCTACGACGAGGTCTTCGGCCTCAACGAGGTGCAACGGGGCATCGTCGCTGCCGTTTCGGAGCCGATGCAGATCGTCGGCTTCTTCATCGGCATCCCGATCGCGACCCGGCTGATGGCGCGCGATCCCGGCCTGGTGCTCAAGTTCCTCGCCGTCGTGACCGGTGTCATCGCCGCCGCGTGGATCGTGTTCTCGCAAGCCCCGAGCCTGCCCCTGGCCATTGCGATGAACCTCGTGATCTCGGCGGCCCTCGGGCTGCTCGCGCCCGGCATCTACAGCGTGCTGTCGCTGGCGGTGCCGGCCAAGGTGCGCGCCTTCGGGTTCGCAGTCGCGGCGCTGTGGATCATGCCCGGGCTGCTGTTGCTTCCCATCATCGGTGGGTTCGCCGACAGCTACGGCATCCGGACCGGGTTGCTCCTCGCGGCGCCGGTGTTCGTGGCCGGCGGCCTCATCCTCGCCTCCGCCGGCACGCAGGTCGCCGCCGACATCCGTCGGGTATGGACGGCGCAAGCGGCGCAATCGGAAGTCGCGTACGAGCGCCGCCAGGGGAAGGTCAAGCTCCTCCTCGTGCGGGGTGTCGATGTCCACTACGACAGCGTCCAGGTGCTGTTCGGCGTCGACTTCGAGGTCGACGAGGGCGAGATCGTCGCCCTCCTCGGAACCAACGGCGCCGGGAAGTCGACGCTGCTCCGGGCGATCTCCGGACTCGTCGAGGCGAGCGGCGGGGCGATCATCTTCGACGGCCGCGACATGACCCACACCCCACCCGACGAGATCGCGGCGCGCGGCGTGACCCAGGTGCCGGGCGGCCAGGGTGTGTTCCCGTCACTGACGGTGGCCGAGAACCTTCGTCTCGCGGGCTGGCTCCAGCGCCGCGACCACGACGAGGTCAACGACGCCACTGAACGGGTCATGGGGTACTTCCCCGTCCTCCGTGAGCGGATCCATGAGCCGGCGGGCAACCTCTCTGGGGGTCAGCAGCAGATGCTCACGCTCGGCATGGCCTTCATCGGCCGGCCCCGGCTGCTGATGATCGACGAGCTGTCGCTCGGGCTCGCACCGACCGTCATCGCGCAGCTCCTCGACATCGTGAAAGCCCTGCGCGACCGGGGCACCACGATCATCCTCGTCGAGCAGTCGGTGAACCTCGCCCTCACCCTCGCCGACGAGGCGTACTTCATGGAGAAGGGCGAGATCCGCTTCCACGGCCCCACCGCCGAGCTGCTCGAACGGCCCGACGTGCTGCGGTCGGTGTTCCTCGAGGGGGCACTCGACGTCGCGCCGCCGAAGCCCGCGCCCAACGGCGGCGGCGCCACCCCGGCGCGCATCTCGGGTGACGGGCAGCGCCAGACGAGCCTCGAGGTCAGCGACGTGTCGAAGCGCTTCGGCGGCGTCACCGCCCTGAACGACGTGTCGTTCACCGTGCCGCGATCGGAGATCCTCGGCTTCATCGGACCCAACGGCGCCGGCAAGACGACCTTGTTCGACGTGATCTGCGGCTTCCTGCCCGCGGAGGGCGGCACGGTGCGCCTCGAAACCGACCGCGGCAGCTTCGACTTGACCCGCAAGTCCGCGCAGGCCCGCGCCCAGCTCGGACTCGGCCGCTCGTTCCAGGACGGCAGGCTGTTCCCCGCTCTGACCGTGCAGGAGACCATCGCGGTCGCGCTCGAGACACACGTGAAGTCGCGCAGTCCACTATCGGCAGCGTTGCACCTACCTCACGTGATGCTGTCGGAGCGCAAGGTCCGCAAGCGCGTCGACGAGCTCATCGACATGGTCGGCCTCGGCGCGTTCCGCGACAAGTTCGTCCACGAGCTGTCGACGGGAAGCCGGCGGATCGTCGACCTCGCCTGCGTGCTCGCACACGAGCCGACCGTGCTGCTGCTCGACGAGCCGTCGAGCGGGATCGCGCAACGGGAGGCGGAGGCGCTCGCTCCGCTGCTCACCCGCGTCCGCGACACGCTGGGCGCGACCCTGCTCGTCATCGAGCACGATCTCCCGCTGCTGACGTCGGTGGCGGATCGGATGATCGCCCTCGACCTCGGCGAGATCATCGCCGACGGCGATCCGGCGGACGTCGTGCGCCATCCTGCCGTGATCGCCTCGTACCTGGGAACGACCGAAACGACCGTCGCGCGTTCGGGGGCGCAGAGCGCGTTGCTCACCGACCCGCGACCCGACTGACCATGCCCGAAAGGAAGGCACAGATGGCCAAGCACTCCGTTCGTCGATCGACAGGAGTACGACGCTTCGACGTCGTTCTTCGCAGTCGTCGTCTCGGTGGTGATCGTCGCCGGCTTGCTCGCCGCGGCCGCGGCCGCTTCTCCTGCGAGCGACGAAGCGGACGCGCAGAAGAACAAGGCGCTCGTCGAGTCGGGACCGATGACGACATTGAAGGCCAAACTTCAGGGCAAGACCGACATCGACTTCGGGCCCAACTGCGACACGGCGACGGGGCGGGTCAAGATCCCGTCCGTCTACGCGCCGCCGTGCGTGCAGCCGTTCACGGGGAAGAACGGCGGGGCGACTTCTGACGGCGTGACCGGTGACGAGATCAAGATCGTCGTCTACAACACCGACCCGGCCAAGGACCCGCTGGTCGCCGGCCAGCTCCGTGCCGCGGGGGCTGAGATCGAACCTCAACGCGATCCAGGACACGTGGCAGGGCTACGTCGACATCTACAACCGGCTGTTCGAGCTCTACGGCCGCAAGATCTCGGTCGAGTATTTCACCGGCACCGCGGCCTCATCCGACTCCGCGGCGGCCAAAGCCGACGCAATTGCAATTGCCGACAAGAAGCCCTTCGCCGTCCTGGGTGGCCCCCAGCAGTCGACGTCGGTCTTCTCGGACGAGCTCGCCCATCGAGGGGTGCTGTGCATCGGGATGTGTGCGACCGCGGTGCCTGCAGAAGCTGGTCGAGGGGAACAAGCGGTACATCTTCCCCTTCGCGCCGTCGCCGGAGCAGGCGGCGACGCTCACGGCCGAATTCATCGGGAAGCAGGTCGGCAAGGGCAAGGCGGCGTTCGCCGGCGACGACGCCACGAAGGCCAAGAACCGCGTGTACGGCATCGTCCACTACGAGACGCCCGACGGCCAGTACAAGGGCCTGTTCGACACGCTGAAGGCGCAACTGAAGAAGTACAAGATCACAGCCAAGGCCGATCAGTCGTTCTTCCTCGACCTGTCCCGGGCCGCAGGAGACCGCCCGCACGGTCATCACGAAGATGAAGGACGCCGGCGTCACGTCGATCATCTACACGGGCGACCCGCTCATGCCGGCCTCGATCACGAAGGAGGCGACGGCGCAGGACTATCCACCCCGAGTGGATCATCGGGCCGACTGTGCTGGCCGACACGTCGATCTTCGGCCGGACGTTCGACCAGGACCAGTGGGCACACGCCTTCGGAGTCGCGCTGGTACCGGGGCGGACGATCCAGGACATCAACGGCACGTACTACCTCTATCAGTGGTTCCATGGCACGCCGCCGCCGAACAACACCTACGGCGTGATCAACCCGAGCGTGTTGGAGTTTGCGAATGGGGTGACCCTTGCAGGGCCCAAGCTCACGCCGCAGTCCTTCCGTGACGGGCTGTTCCGAAATCCACCCTCGGGCGGGGACGCGATCAACCCGCAGGTGTCGTGGGGGAAGCACGGGGTGTGGCCGTCCACCGACTTCAACGGCAGTGAGGATGCCGGCATGCTGTGGTGGGACCCGACCGCGGTCGGCGAGGACGAGGTGCGCCAGGTCGGGAACGGCCTCTACCGGTACGCCGACGGGGCGAAGCGGTACACGCGTGGCAATTTCCCCGCCAAGGGCCAGGGGGGCCTGTTCGACACCGCGTCGTCGGTGACGGTCTTCGAGCAGCTCCCGGCGACGGCGCCGCGTCCCGACTACCCGCCGCCGTCCGCGACGGGATAAGGACGAGCAGCTGGGTGCGGGTCGTCGACGCCGTCCGTGTCGTCGACGCGCACCCAGCCCTCGTCGGCCACATAGCGGCGGATGACCCGCGCCGGGTTGCCGACCGCGACCGAGTAGTCGGGCAGGTCGCCGGTCACGACCGCGCCCGCGCCGACCACGACGTGCTCGCCGATGTTGGCGCCGCCGAGCACGAGCGCGCCGTGGCCCAGCCACGATCCTGCGCCGATACGCACCGGCCGCGGCGCCGGCGAACTGGTGGCCCACGGGCTCGACGGGGTCGGCGTAGCTGTGGTTGGCGTCGGAGACGTACACGTAGTGACCGGTCCACACGTCGTCGCCGATCTCGATGTGCTGGTGGCCGACGACCCCGCTCCCCTTCCCGATCACGCAGCGGTCGCCGATGGTGACGACGGGCCCGTTCAGCACCTGCTCCGGTGACACGCCGGCCGAGAGCGTCGCGTTCGGACCGATGATGCACCCGTCTCCGAGCTCGATCGAAGACTCGCCGAACAACGCACCGACCGGAAAGCAGATCGCGCTGCGTCGGCCGAACCGCGCGAACCGTCGCGCGCGCCGGTGACCGGGACGGATCGTGCCGACGTCGACAGCCAACGACCAGCCTGCCTGCACGACGTCGCCGAGCAGGCGGCGAGCGAGGTCGAACGGTCCGTCGAGCATGCGTCGCAGCGTAGCGGCGGCCGCAACACGCTGCGGCTACGGGCCGGACACCTTCCGGCCGCGGTGCGTGACGCAGAACGGCCGGAAGCCCATCGCCGCGTACATGCGCATCGGTGTGTCGTTCGGGAGCGCGCCGATCAGCACCGGTCCCGCGCCCCGCTCGCGGGCGTCGCGGACGCAGTGGACGATCATGGCGCTGGCGATCCCCCGGTGCCGGAAGTCGGGGTGCGTGAACAGGTCCTCGACCTTGCCGACGCCGCTCGCGCCCGGCCACGACGACAGGAACGCGCAATCGGCGTGGTCGGCGTGGGCGAGCCAGAAGCGCAGGTCGGGCGTCTTTGCGCGCTTGGTCGCGACCATCTGGGTGGTCACGTTCTCGTCCCAGAGGGGATGCACGCTCCGGCCAGCCTGCTCCTCGTGGTCGAGGCGCGTCAGTCGCCGGACGACCGACCAGTCCTCGTCCGACTTCACAGGCCGGATGTCGATCGCCGGTGCGTCGTGCGCGACCCGGAGCTCTCCCTCCAACAGGAGCTGGAGCTCGTCCTCGAACTCGAAGCCGTCGAGCAGCAGTTGCGCCTCGAACGCCGGTGGCGTCCACGGGTCGATGTGAAAGACGCGGTGCGGCGACCCGTCGATGAAGTCGTCCGCCCGATCGAGGACCGCTGCGATCTCGCCCCTCGTGCCCGCACGCACGAACGAGGCGAAGTTGACGTCGTAGATACGGGGTGCGTCGCGGTTGCGCACGAATCGGGCGAGCGGCTCGTCGCGCACTTCACAGCCGAGCTCGTAGTAACCCTCGAGCGTCTCGTATACCCGGGCGAGCAGGTCGCGGTCCGGCACCCCTACGAGCGGCGCGGGCCCGCGGTGAGGAGGTCGCTGGCCTTCGTCATCTGCGGACGCTTGCCGACGCTTCTCGGCGTGATGTCGACCTCCGTGGCGCGCGCCCGCAACGCACCTACCGTGCATTCCTCGCGGGACGTGTCGCGAACGGGTCGAAGCGATAGTGGCGCATCGCGTTCTCGTGCGTCATCGCATTGATCTCGTCGTCGGGGACTCCGGCGGCCTCGAAGGACCTCATCGCGAACTCGGGCGAGGTAGGCCATGTCGAGTCCGAATGCGGATAGTCGCTCTCCCAACACATCATGTCGACGCCGACGCGGTGCCGCTGCTCGAGGCCGGCGAGATCGTCGATGAAGCACGTGACGATCCGCTCACGGAACATCTCGCTCGGAAGCTTGTCGCCGAAGTCCTGGCCCGTCCATGGGTGGTGGCGCGTATAGATCCAGTCGACGCGTTCGTGGAAGTACGGGATCCAGCCGATCCCTCCTTCCGACAGCGCGACGCGTAGGTCCGGGAACTTGCGCAGCACCGGTGACCAGAGGAGGTCGGCGGCAGCCTGCACGATGTTGACCGGCTGAAGGCTGATGAGCACGTCGATGGGCGTGTCGTCGGCGGTGACCACGAGCGTCGACGACGAGCCGATGTGCAGGCAGACGAGCGTGTCCTCCTCGCAACACGCCGACCAGAACGGGTCCCAGTGGTCCGAGTGGAAGCTCGGCATGCGCAGCTTCGCGGGGTTCTCCGAGAAGCTGATGGCGTGGCAGCCCTTCGCCGCGACGCGGTGCACCTCGTCGGCCATCAGCTCCGGGTCCCACAGCGGCGGCAACGCGAGCGGGATGAAGCGGCCGGGGTACGTGCCGCACCACTCGTCGATGTGCCAGTCGTTGTACGCGCGCAGGATTGCGAGGGCGGCGTCCTTGTCCTTCGAGCGGGCGAACAGCTGTCCGCACAGGTTGGGGAACGACGGGAAGCACATCGAGCCGAGCACGCCGTTGGCGTCCATGTCGCGGACGCGCTGGTGGATGTCGAAGCAGCCGTCGCGGATCTCGTCGAAAGAGGTCGGCTCCATGCCGTATTCCTCGGGCGGACGACCGGCGACCGCGTTCAATCCGATGTTGGGGATCTCGCGGCCTTCGTACGCCCAGATGTCGCTGCCGTCGTCCTTCCTGACGACGCGTGGCGCGACGTCGACGTACTCGGCCGGGAGGCGCCCTTCGAACATGTGGGACGGCTCGACGGCGTGGTCGTCCACGCTCACCAGGATCATGTCATCGAGACGCACGCGCTCCCCCTTGTTCGTGGCTGACGCAAACGTCAGGATATCGGGCACCCGGATATCGAAGGGGCAGGCATGACGGCATCGACTGCGGGGCCCGTCACACGGGCTTCCGTGCCCGTCAAGCTGTTGGGCGTCGTGCTCGCGGGCGCGGCGGTCTCGATCGCGCTCGGCGTGTACGGCCGTGTGCACGACCCCACCGGCGAGAAGCCCTACACCTTGTTCTTCTCCGACACGATCAACCTCAAGGTGTGGTTCGCGTCCGTGGCGCTGCTCCTCGCGACCGCGCAGGTCCTGCTGGCTCTCCGGCTCTACGACAAGGTCCACGTGCCACGTACGGCGCCGCCGTGGCTGGGCGACGCGCACCGGCTCACCGGCACCGTCGCGTTCGGGCTCACGCTGCCCGTCGCGTACCAGTGTCTGTGGGCGCTGGGCTTCCAGTCGACCGACACGAGAGTCCTGCTGCACTCACTGCTGGGCTGCTTCTTCTTCGGCGCCTTCACCATCAAGGTGCTCGCCGTCCGAACGCACGGGCTGCCGAGCTGGCTCCTGCCGGTCGTCGGCGGCACGGTGTTCGCGGCGCTGGTCCTCATCTGGACGACGAGCGCCGTGTGGTTCTGGCGCGAATTCGGCTTTCCGAGCTTCTGAGGACGACGGATGGCCTTCAAGCGCGTCGTCAGCGTGATCGAGGTCATCACCCTCGTCGTAGCGCTCGGGTTCGTGGTCGCGCTCTTCGCCAACGAGCCCGGCGGCAGCGGCGCGGCGGCCAGGAGCGGACCCGGCTACGACGTCTACCTCGCCAACTGCGCCCGTTGCCACGGCCAGGACGGCCAGGGCGGGGTTGGCCCGAAGCTGGCGGGCGGAGCCGTCGTGAAGGCCTTCCCGACCCGGTCCGACCAGGTCCGGCTGGTGGAGAACGGCGAAGGCACGATGCCTTCGTTCAGGGGCGACCTCAGCACGGCCGAGATCCAGGAGGTTGTCGACTACACGCGCACCGGGCTCAAGTAGCCGCGGTCACCTCGGCGAGCAGCGCCTTCTTGTCGACCTTGTGCATCCCCGAGCGCGGGAGCGGTGTCTCGCGGACCACGAGACGGCGCGGGAGCTTGTAGTCGGCGAGTCGGTCGGCGAGGAACGCCCGCACCTCGTCGAGCTCGAGCAATGCGGCGCCGCCGCGCACTCGCACCACCGCGCACACGTCCTGGCCGAGCACGTCGTGTGGCACGCCGACGACCGCCGCCTCCACCACGTCGGGATGCTCGTACAGCGCGCTCTCGACCTCGATCGAATACACGTTGTACCCGCCCCGGTTGATCATGTCCTTCTTGCGGTCGACGAGATAGAGATACCCGTCCTCGTCGAAATAGCCGAGATCGCCGGTGTGCACCCAACCGTCGCGCCAGGTGCGCGCGCTGGCGTCGGGATCGTTCCAGTACGACCGCTCCCCCGCCGCCAGCCGGATGATGACCTCACCGATCTCACCCCGCGGCCGCTCGTCACCATCGTCGTCCACGACGCGAACGGACGCGCCCGCCACCGGTTTTCCCACCGAACCCGGGCGTCGCAAGAGCTCACCCGGCGGCATCGTGCACGTGCTGCCGCCGCCCTCGGTCAGGCCGTAGCCGTTGACGAGCGCCGCCCGCGGGAACACGTCCGCCAGTGCCCGTAGCGCGTCCGGCGGCGTCGGTGCACTGCCGAACATCACCATCCGCACCGACCCCGTGTCGCGCCCGGTGAGCGTGCCCGACTCGAGCAGCAGCAGGATCTGCGCCGGCACCATCAGCAGCCACGTGGGTCGCCGCTCTTCGATCAGCGACGCAAAGCGATCCGTGTCGTAGCGCGGCAACGCGATGCTCGTCATCGCGAGGCGAAGCGGCATGATCAGCGCGCCGAGGCTCCCGAACGTCGTGGGGAGCGGCGCCGAGTGCAGGAGCGTCAGCTGCGGCTCGAGCGGCGCCCCTTCGTTGGCGAGCACGCTCGCGTGCGTCGAGGTCACGCCCTTCGGGAGCCCGGTCGTGCCCGAGGTGTAGAGGATCTCAGCCAGGTCCGTCGGAGCACGCGGGACCCGGAAGGGATCGCGGTCGCCGCCGGTCGCCTCCGCCCACGCGGCGTCACCGACGACGTAAACCGCCGGGAGTGCGTGCGCCCGCGGCTCCTGATCGCCGCCGGTGACGACGAGGGCGGGATCGGCGCTCGCCGCGATGTGGTCGAGCTCGCGGGGCGTGTATCGCGGGTTCACGGGTACGACCACGGCCCCCGCCTTGTGGACGGCGACGTACGCGATCGCGAACCGGTCCGCGAGCTCGGGTGGCAGCAGGAGCATGACGCGGTCGCCGGGGCCCACACCATCGTCGACGAGCGTGCGGGCGAGCGTGTTCGACCGCGCGTCCCAGGCCCCGAACGTGACCCCTTCGCCGTCGATCACGTCGACCGCGATCCGGTCCGGGAACCGTTCCGCGACTCCTTGCAGCTCGTCCGGGAGAAGAGGCACGCCCAGACTGTATTGACGCGAGCGGAGCGGACCCAGAACACTCCCCCGCCATGCAGGTGCCCGCCGCTCCCATCCTCATCGGCCTGCTGTTCGACTTCCCACAGGGCGACGGCGGCGCGAGCTTCGAAGAGGCCGTCCGGCTCGGGCTCGACGAGATCGCCGCCACCGGCCGCCTGGACCGGCCGGTCGAATTCGAGACACGCCTCGCACGTGGCCTGCCGCTCGGCACCGAACACGACGTCGTCACCGCGTTCGGTGAGCTCGAGGATGCCGGTGTCGTGCTGATCATCGGTCCGTCGATCAGCGACAACGGGCTCATCGTGGCGCCGCTCGCCGACGCCGCTCGCATCCCGTGCATCAACTACACGGGCGGCGAGCGCACCCGGGGCGACTACATGTTCCACTACCAGATCGGCTCGCTCGAGGAGGAGCCGCCGATCCTGGCGCGCCGGTTGGCGCAACGCGGACTGCGCAGCGCGGCCGTGATCCACGATCACTCGCCGGTGGGTCACGGCTACGCGCGGTGCTTCGAGGACGCCCGGGCGCTGGAGGGAATCGAGACGACGGGCGTAGCCGCGATCTCGCCCCTGGCCGACGACCTGCGACCCGTGGTCGCCCGGCTCCGCGAGAGTGCCCCCGATGCGCTCGTGTACCTGGGTCTCGGCGTCGCGTCACGGGCGGTGGCGGTCGCGCTCGCCGACCTGGGCTGGCCCGTGCCGGTCGTGGCGAACAGCTCGTTGATGTTCGGCTACGCGCGCCCCGACTGGCGCGACGGCTGGGCGGGCTGGGAGTACCTCGACGGCGTCGCCGACGACAACCGGATGCGCGCCCACTTGCGGGAGAAGTCGAAGCGCGCCGCCGTCGGCCCGATCGGCTGCGCCGCCTACGACATGGGCCGGCTCGTGGGCGAGGCGATCGCCCGCGCCGGGCACCTCACCCGCGCCGGCCTCAAGGACGGCCTCGAGCGGGTGAAGCAGCTGCCGGCGACGTCAGGCGTCGACGGGACGACGATGGGCTTCGGCCACTTCGACCGCGCCGCCCTCAAGGGCCGGTACCTCGTCCTGCGCGAATGGCGCGACGGCAAGACCGTGCAGGTCAGTTGAGCGACTCGAGAACCTCGAGCACCTTGTCGTTGGGCGGGATGTTGTACTGCTGCGCGCCGACTTCCTCGAAGCGCACGACGCCTTCGGCGTCGATCACGAACAGCGCGGGCCGCTGGCCGAGGGAGATGAGACGGCTGGTGACGTCGTAGACGTCGAACACCTCGTGGTCGGCGTCGACGAGCGTGGGGTACGGCAGCGGGTGCGATCGCAGATAGGACTCGGACCGTTCGGGGCTCTCCGCCGAGATCGCCAGGACCTCGGCCCCGACGGCGGTGAAGCGTTCGTAGTCTTCGCGCAACTGCGCGAGGTGCCGGCGGCAGAAGGGTCAGGAGTAACCGCGGAGGAACGCGAGCACGACGGGCCGGCCCCGGAACGACGACAGTGACACGTCGCCGCCGCCCGCCCGCGGGAGCGTGAAGTCGGGAGCCGGCGCTCCGGTCGGGACGGCCGAGCTCTCACTCACCAGGCGAACTCTAGGGGCAACCCTTGACGGACGGGGCCGCGGCCGGAATCGTTGGGCGGCGGCATCGAGCCGTGAGCACGAGATGGGGGGACACATGCCGGACAGCGTCTACAAGGTCATCGAGCTGGTCGGGACCAGCACCGACGGGTGGGAGCAGGCGGTTGCCGCTGCGGTCGCGCTGGCTTCGCAGTCGTTGCGTGACCTCCGCATCGCCGAGGTCTCCGAGCTCGACGTCACGCTCGAGAACGGCAAGGTGTCGGCATACCGGGCGAAGGTCAAGGTCTCCTTCAAGTACGAGGGCGGCGCCTAGCTCCACGTAGCTGTCATACCCCCGTGGTTCGATGCTCCTGGTGGGCGGAGCGGACCACGGAGGACCCGATGACAGCGATCACAGGGACGACAGACGAGAGTCCGGCCGTACGGCTCCAGCCGTGCGCAGCGTTCCAGTTCGATCCGGACGCGGACTGGCCCGCGTGCAACGACTGCGGGTGGCTCGAGGACGACCACCCCGGCGCGGTCGAGATCGGCGGCGCCGTCGTCACCGAGCTTCCGCGCCGACGCGTACCCGCGCCGCAGCAGCTGGCTTCGTAGTCGCGCTACGCCGACTTGCGCGAGCGCGAGCGGGTCTTCGTCGCCTTCCCCTTCGTGGCCTTCTTGGCGCCGGCCTTCTTGGTCTTCTTCGCCGCCGCCTTGGCCCGCGCCGGGGCCTGGTCCCCGCTCTCGCCCTTGCCGGCGCGCGCCAGGCTCGCCTCGAGCGCCGCCATGAGGTCGACGACCTTCGCCGGCTCCTCGACCAGGGGCTCGGCGACGATCTCCTCGCCCGCCGCCTTCTTCTCGATGATCTCGAGGAGCTGCTCCCGGTACGCGTCGGTGTACTTCTCGGGCTCGAACTCGCCCGACAGCGCCTCGATGAGCTGTCGCGCCATGTCGAGCTCCTTCTGGCTCGGCGCGATGTCGTCGCCGCGCGGGATCTCCTCGATGCTCTCGATGGGGATGACCTCGTCGGCGTGCCGCATGGTCTCGATGCACAACGCCCCGTCGAGCGGGCGGATGGCCACGAGGTGCTCCTTGGCCCGGAGCACGATCTTGCCCACCGCCACCTTCTGCAGGTCGGTCATCGACTCGATGAGCAGGCGGTACGGCCGTTCGGCGGCCCGATCGGGCACGAGGTAATACGGCTGCTCGAAGTAGATGGGATCGATCTGCTCGAGGTCGACGAAATCCTGGATGTCGATCGTGTGGCTGGCCTTCGGGGTGAGCTGCTCGAGCTCATCCTGCTCGACCACGACGTACTGGCCGGGCGAGATCTCGTAGCCCTTCTGAATCCGCTCGTTGGGGACCTCGTCGCCACTGGCCTCGGAGACCCGCCGGTAGCGGATCCGGGCACCGGTCCCCTCCTCCAGCTGGTTGAACCGCACGTCCTTCGAGCGCACGGCCGACACGAGCTTCACCGGCACGGTCACGAGACCGAAACTGATGTTCCCGCTCCAGATGGTGCTGGGCACGAGGCCCACCTCCTTCGCCGCCCGCCGGCCCCTATAGCGTCGCAGGTCGTGGAGGGTCGACGCACACTTTCCCCCCTGGCCGCATGAGCCCCAAGGGAAACCGCGGTGGCGGCGGCTTTGCCGACCGTGCGGCAGGAGCCCGAGCTTGCGAGGGCGACCGATGAGCGAGGTCGAGATCGAGGGGCGCCGGCTGCGACTCTCGAACCTCGACAAGGTCTTGTACCCGGAGTCCGGGTTCACGAAAGCGCAGGTCATCGATTACTACGCGCGGATCGGCGCGGTCATGGTGCCGCACCTCGCCGACCGGCCGGTGACGCTGGTGCGCTGGCCCGACGGCGTCGCCAGCCAGTCCTTCTTCGAGAAGCGCTGCCCGACGCACGCTCCCAAATGGATGCATTCCGCGGCGGTGTCGGACGACCTCGAGCAGTGTGTGTTCGACGACCTCGCGTCGCTGGTGTGGGGAGCGAACATGGCCGCGCTCGAGCTCCACACTCCGCAGGCCCGGGTGTCGAGCCCCGACCGTCCCGACTCGATGGTCTTCGACCTGGATCCTGGTCCGGGCGCGACGATCCTCGACTGCTGCCGGGTGGGGCTCGACCTCCGCAGCCTGCTTGCCGGGCTCGGGCTCGAATCGGTCGCGAAGACGTCCGGCTCGAAGGGCCTCCACCTCGCCGTCCCGCTGCACACTGACACGACCGACGACGCCACGAAGGACGTCGCCGCGCGGCGGGCCAGCTCCTCGCCAAGCGCGAACCGGATCGGGTCACGGTGATCATGCGGCGCGACGAGCGCAGCGGGAAGGTGTTCGTCGACTGGAGCCAGAACGACCGGCACAAGACCACCATCTGCGTGTACTCGTTGCGCGGGAGGCCGCGACCGCTCGTCTCGACGCCGGTCTCGTGGGACGAAGTGAGCGACGCGCTCGACACCGGTGATCCCGAGACCGATGCGCTGACGTTCGAGGCCGGCGAGGTGCTCGAACGGGTCGAGCGTCACGGTGATCTCTACGCGCCGAACCTGGAGCTCGAGCAGGAGCTCCCGGCACTCGGCACAAAGAGCACGGAGCGCCGGTGAAGCTCGAGGGGAAGGTCGCAATCGTCACCGGCGCCAGCCGCGGCGTCGGTGCGACAGCCGCGATCGCGCTGGCGCGGGAGGGTGTTTCGGTTGCGTGCGCGGCGCGGGCGACCGACGCCGACCCGTTGCGCCTCCCCGGCACGATCGACGCCACCGTCCGCCAGATCACCGACGCCGGCGGACGCGCGCTCGCGGTGCCCACCAACCTCGCTCACGACGAGGACGTCGAGCGGATGGTCTCCGAAACCGTCGAGCACTTCGGCCGGCTCGACGTCCTCGTGAACAACGCTGCGATCACGTTCCCCGGTGACCTCGACGTGCCCCTGAAGCGCTACGAGCTGATGATGGCGGTGAACCTGCGCGCTCCACTGGTCGCCGCGCACGCCGCCGCCCCGCACATGAAGCAGCAGGGCGAAGGCGCGATTCTGAACGTGTCGTCCGCCGCCGCGCTCATGTACATCCCCGGGCTCATGGTCTACGGCATGTCCAAGATCGCGCTCGAGCACCTCACGGTGTCGCTGGCCGAGCAGCTCGCCGCCGACCGGATCGCGGTGAACACTTTCCGCATCGACCTGCCGGTGGCGTCGGAGGGTTTCGTGGCCAATCTGCCCGATGCCGACCACTCCGACTGGGAGCCGACCGAGGTCCCGGCCGAGGGCATCGTGTGGATGCTGAGCCGGCCGCCGTCCTACACGGGTCACAACGTCGGCATGGTGGCGCTGCGCGACGACGAGGGGATCATGGCCTCCCGGGTCCGCTCGCAGGACCGGTAAGTACCCCGCGTGCGTCCCGCCGCGTGGTACACGAAGGGGGTGACTCTCGATGAGCCGCGCTCGCCCCGCGACGCCCAGCGCCGGCGCCTCTACCTCGCCGAGACGCCCCTGCCCACGAGCCCCCTCCCCGGCCTCGACGCCTGCGCCTCCTACGCCGACCGGGTGGTCGGGACGCTGTGGTGGGAGGCCCGCTTCCCCGACCGGGGCCTCGGGCATGTCCCGGGCTTCCGGCCCGGCCACGGCGCCCGGCAGGCCTTCTTCACGACCGACGAGCGGGGGACGACGGTCACGCTCCCCCGCCGCTACCGCACCAAGGGCGTCGTCCTGCACGAGCTCGTCCACTGGGCCCTCGCCGACGACGTCGACCTGCCCACGCACGGCCGCACCTTCGCCCGCCTCCTCCTCGACGCCACCCAGGAGTTCCTCGGCGCCGAGCGCGCCGAGGCGCTGCAGACGTCGTACCGGGAGCAGCGGGTGCACGTCGCCCGTCCGCCCCGGCTCGGGCCCGACCGTCGCCTGCACTACGGCTGGGACGAGCGGCTGCGCCTCGGGAAGGGCAAGACCCTGGCCGTCCTGTATACGGCGCGTGACGGCGGTCCGATCGCGACGACGGGCGTGTACGAGGGCTACGAGCGCGGAGCGTCGACGCTGCGGGTGCGCGTCGGCGGCGCGGCGCGTCCCATGCGCATCTCCGCCGCGACCGTGTGGGACGTCCGCCCGATGCCGGAGGCGCGCCCTTCTCGTTAGTTGAGGCGCTCGACGACCATGGCCATGCCCTGGCCGCCGCCGACGCACATCGTCTCGAGGCCGATCGTCTTTCCCGCATCCTCCAGGCCGTTCAGCAGCGTCGTCATGATGCGGGCGCCGGTCTGGCCGAACGGGTGCCCGAGCGCGATCGCGCCACCGTTCACGTTCAACTTCTCCCAATCGATGCCGAGATTGCGGGCCGACGGGATCACCTGCGCCGCGAACGCCTCGTTGAGCTCGACGAGGTCGATGTCGTCGATCGTCATCCCGGCGCGGCCGAGCGCTTGGCGGCTCGCACCGATCGGCCCGAGGCCCATGATCTCAGGGTTGAGTGCAGTCACGCCGCTCGACACGATGCGTGCGAGCGGCGTGATCCCGAGGTCGCGGGCGCGCGTGTCGCTCATCACCACGACCGCCGCCGCCCCGTCGTTGAGCGGGCACGCGTTGCCGGCCGTGACCTTGCCGTCGGGACGGAAGACCGGCTTCAGCTGCCCGAGCTTCTCGACCGTCGTGTCGGGCCGGGGGCCGTCGTCCTTGCTGACCACGGTGCCGTCGGGCAGCTCGACGGGGATGATCTCGCGCTCGAAGAAGCCTCGCTCCTGTGACTGGACGGCACGGTTCTGCGACAGGGCCGCGAACTCGTCCATCTCCTCGCGCGAGACGTTCTCGAGCTCGGCGACGTTCTCGGCCGTCTGACCCATCGCGATGTAGATGTCGGGGTAGCCGTCGGGCGGGTCCCACGGCCCCTGGCCGCCCTCGGACCGCTTCGTGCTGCGCAGACCCGCGTCCTGGAACTTGGGGTTCTGCGTGTCGGGCCAGCTGTCGGAGTTGCCCTTGCCGAACCTGCTCACGCACTCGACGCCGGCGGCGACGAACGCGTCGCCCTCACCCGCCTTGACCGCGTGCGCGGCCATGCGGATGGTCTGCAGCGACGACGAGCAGTACCGAGTGATCGTGGTGCCGGGGACATCCTCGAGGCCGGCGAGCACGCTCACGACGCGGCCCATGTTGAAGCCCTGCTCCCCGCCCGGGAGGCCACACCCGAGGATCAGGTCGTCGATCTCGCCCCGGTCGAGCTCCGGCACCTTGTCGAGCACCGCCTGCACGATGGTGGCTGCGAAGTCGTCCGGTCGCAGGTCGACGAGCGATCCCTTGAACGCCCGACCGATGGGGCTGCGGGCGGTGGCGACAATCACGGGCTCGGGCATCAGGGCCTCCGAACGGCTCGCGGGACGCTCGACGTTACCCGACTACGAAATAGGGTCGACCCGACGAGGGCGGCGGCGTACGGCGGCTTTGCCGACCGTCGCCGCAGAGCCGGAGCCTGCGACGGCGCCACGACGGCGGCGGCGTACGGCGGCGTTGCCGACCGTCGCCGCAGAGCCGGAGCTTGCGACGGCGCCACGACGGAGACAGAGGAGGGACGTGCAGGAGGGCAGCCGGAAGGCGATCGCAGCAGCGTTCTTCGCCAACCTCGGCATCGCGATCGCCAAGTTCGCCGGCTTCGCCGTCACCGGCGCCGCCTCGCTGCTCGCCGAGGCCATCCACTCGGTCGCCGATACCGGCAACCAGGCCCTGCTGTTCCTCGGCGGCCGGCGCGCCCGGCGACGCCCCACCGCCGAGCATCCCTTCGGCTTCGGGCACGAGCGCTACTTCTGGGCGTTCATCGTCGCCCTCATGCTGTTCTCGCTGGGCGGGTTGTTCGCAGTCGTCGAGGGCATCGACAAGCTCGTGCATCCCCACGAGCTCGAGTCGTTCCCGATCGCGCTGGCCGTTCTCGTCGTCGCCATCGTGCTCGAAGCGTTCTCCTTCCGAACCGCGGTGAAGCAGGCGGGCGCGGTACGCGGCGACGCGTCATGGTGGCAATACATCCGGCGCTCGAAGAGCCCCGAGCTCCCCGTCGTGTTGCTCGAGGACACGGGCGCGCTGCTCGGCCTGTCCCTCGCCCTTGTCGGCGTGACCGCCGCCGAGGTCACCGGCAACTCGCGGTGGGATGCGCTCGGCAGCATCGGCATCGGGATCCTGCTCGGCGTCATCGCGATCGTGCTCGCGACCGAGATGAAGAGCCTGCTCATCGGCGAGTCCGCATCCGGGAATCTCGAGCACGCGATCCGCGCGGCCATGGTCGACGGCAACGACGTGCAACGGGTGATCCACCTGCGGACGATGCACCTGGGCCCGGAGGAGCTGCTGGTCGCGGCCAAGGTCGAGATCGACGCTCCGTCGGTGACCGATCTCGGCTGTGCAATCGACGCCGCCGAGGCGCGTGTGCGCGCCGCGGTCCCGATCGCACGGGTGATCTACCTCGAGCCGGACGTCTACCACTCCGACAAGGTGATGGATCGATGACCACGTCGTACCGGTTCGCGCCCACAACCCGGCCACGGCGTCGGAGAACAAGATCCATCACGACGACGTCGCGCGCCGCTACGGGTTCGCCGGCGGGCTCGTACCCGGCGTCACCGTGTACGCGTACATGGCGCATCCCGTGGTGGAAGTCCTCGGCCGTCCGTGGCTCCAACAGGGGACGATAACGGCGCGGTTCGTGCGTCCCTGTTACGACGGTGACGACGTCACGGTCGACATCGCCGAGACCCCCACCGGCGCCGGCAACGCGCTCGACCTGACCGCCCGGCGCGGCGGCGACGAGGTGATCGCGACCGGCACCGCGTCGGTTTCGTCGCGAGCGCCCACCCCGCCGCCCACCGCTGCGTACCCGACCGCTCCCCTCCCCGACGAACGTCAGCCTGCGACCCGCGACACGCTCGCCGCGCTCGACCCGCTGGGGTCGTGGGAGGCGGCGTTCCGGGTCGATCACGCGCCGGCGTTCCTCGAGGAGATCGGGGAGGACCTCCCGGTGTTCCGCGCCGGTGGCCTCGCCCACCCCGGCTATCTCCTGCTCGCCGCCAACTCGGTCCTGGTCGCAAACGTGCGCCTCGGCCCGTGGATGCACGTCGGCAGCGAGGTCACCAACTTCGGTGTCGTCACCGACGGTGACCGTGTCTCGACCCGCGGCCGGGTCGCCCGCCTGTTCGAGCGCAAGGGACACAGCTTCGCCGAGCTCGACCTCCTGCTCGTGGCGGACGACGCGCGGCCGGTGCAGCAGGTGCTCCACACCCTCATCTACGACATCGGTCGCCCCGGCTGAACGGTCCGAGCCGACCGGCGTCAGCCGTCGAGGCGTCGGAGCTCGTCGAGGTAGCGCTTCCCGTTCTGCACGTACCCGGCCGCATTGCGGGCGATGTCGGCGCTGTCGACGGCACCCTCCCGCACCCGGGCCGGCACGCCGACGGCGATGGCGCCGGCGGGGACGTCCATGCCGTTCGGGACCAACGCCGCCGCACCGACGAGCGCACCCGAGCGCACGCGAGCGCGGTGGAGCACGACCGACCCGGTACCGACGAGGGAGCCGTCCTCGACCACACAGCACTCGAGGTGGGCGAGGTGCCCGACGACGCAGTCGTCGCCGATGAACGTGTCGAGCTCGGCGGTGCAGTGGATGACGGCCCCGTCCTGGATGGACGTGCGAGCGCCGACCACGATCTTGCCGTAGTCGCCGCGCAGGACCGCCTGCGGCCAGATCGTGCTCTCCTCGCCGATCGTCACGTCGCCGATCACGGTCGCCTCCGGATGCACGAAGGCCGACGGCGCGATGTCGGGCGCCGACGCGCCCAACGCATAGACGGGCATGCCGGTACCGTAGCGGCGTGCTGGATCCCGACACGCTGACTGCGCATGCCGAACGCATCGACCGGGACGGCTACACGATCCTCGAGCGGGTGATCGAGTCCGAGCTCGTCGCCGCCCTCACCGACGATCTCGTGCGGCTCGAGCGCTTCTACGGCGTCGCACCCTCCGACAACGGCTTCGAGGGCACGAGGACGGTCCGCATCTACAACCTGCTCGCACTCGCCAAGCTCTACGAGTCGATCCCCGTCCACGCCAACGTGCTCCCTGTCGTCGAGCGCGTGCTCGACGAGGGTTGCCTGGTCTCGTCACTGTCGTCGATCACGATCGAGGGCGGTGAGAGCGCCCAGCCGATCCACGCCGACGACCAGCTGATCCCGCTTACGAAGCCGCACGTGCCGACGGTGTGCAACACCATGTGGGCGCTCACTGACTTCACCGCGGCGAACGGCGCGACCCGGATCATCCCGGGCTCCCATCTCCGCGACCACAGCCCCGACTTCGGCGCGCCCTACGACAGCATCGCGGCCGAGATGCCGGCCGGGAGCGTCCTGGTCTGGCACGGAAGCCTCTGGCACGGCGGCGGCGCCAACGCCACCGAGGAACGGCGAGTCGGCATCGCCATGAACTACTGCGCGGGGTGGATCCGCCAGCAGGAGAACCAGCAGCTCGGGATCCCCCGCGAGGTGGCGGCGGGCTTCTCGCCCCGCCTGCGGCAGCTGTGCGGATACGGCGTCTACAACGGCCTGATCGGGCACATCGACAAGCACAGCCCGGTCGAGATGCTCGGCGAGCCGCCGGCGGAGGACCAGATGGTGTGGGACGCCGTCTGAGTCGCGCCGCCGGCGCGGCGCTGCTGGCGCTGGTCGTCGGCGGCGGGTGGATGCAGAGCGTCGCCGACGCCCGGCCAGCTCAAGAAGCCCCGGTCGACGCCCACGGCGCCTGCGACTTCCTCGACCCCGCCAAGTGCCTCTACCCGTTCCCGAACGACTACTTCACGGTGCGCGACCGCTCGACCGACACCAACCGGCGCGTGCAGTTCTCGTCCGATTCGATGCCGCGCAACGCGGCAGGCGTCCCGATCGATCCGACGGAATGGAATCGCAACGACGGCTTCAGCCCCGGGTCGGCCATCCTCACCGTCGTCCCGGGCCTTGATCTCGAACGTACGGGCGCCGCGCCCGAGACGGACATCGGCCGGTCCCTGCGCGCCAGCGCGCCCATCGTCCTCCTGGACGCCACGTCCGGCCGGCGCATCCCCTATTGGGCCGAGATCGATCAGAGCGCGCCGAGCGCCGACCAGCGCGCCCTCGTCGTGCGGCCCGCCGTGAACCTCCGCGAAGGCCATCGCATCGTCGTGGCGCTACGACGCCTGCAGGACTCCTCCGGCAAGGCGATCGAGCCGGGCGACGCATTCCGCGCCTACCGCGACGGCACCAAGACGAGCGACCCGACCATCGAGGAGCGCCGCCCGCACACGCAAGATGTGCTCAAGACGCTGGACGGCGCCGGCGTGAAGCGCGGCGACCTCTTTCTCGCCTGGGACTTCACCGTGGCGAGCGAGCGCAACCTCTCCGAGCGGATGCTGCACATCCGCGACAACGTGTTCGGGTCTCTGGACAACAAGGCTCCCACGTTCCAAGTCACCCAGGTCGAGAACGACGTGGACGAGCGAGTGGCGCGCCGGGTGTCGGGAACGTTCACGGTGCCGAACTACCTCACGGCCGACGGCGGTCCCGGCAACGGCTTCGACACCGGTCAGAACGGGCTCCCGCAACGAAACGGCGACTACACGGCTCCGTTCACCTGCATCATTCCGCGCGCCGCGCTGAAGCCCGACGGTACGGTCGCGCGCGCCAGACCCGCGGTCTACGGGCATGGATTGCTCGGTAGTGAGCGCGAGGTCGCCGCCGGAAACGTGCGCGACATGGCGAACGAGCACAACTTCGTGTTCTGCGCCACGAAGTGGATCGGGCTCTCGGAGGAAGACGTCGGGAACGCGGTGTCGGTCCTCGGGGAGCTCTCGCGCTTCCCGACCATCGCCGACCGCCTCCAGCAGGGGATCCTCGACACGTTGTTGCTCGGACGCCTCATGACCGACGCCGGCGGGTTCGTGTCCAACCCCGCGTTCCAGGGACAAGGCACGCCGGTCATCGACACTCGTGAGCTGTTCTTCGACGGCAACAGCCAGGGTGGGATCATGGGCGGCGCCGCCACGGCGGTGTCGAAAGACTGGACGCGCGCCGTGCTCGGCGTCCCGGCGATGAACTACAGCACCCTGCTGCAGCGCAGCACCGACTGGGACACGTACAAGGCGATCTTCGACCCCGCCTACCCGGACCCGACCGACAACGTCCTCATCCTCGGCATCGTGCAGATGCTCTGGGACCGCGGCGAGGCGAACGGGTATGCCCAGCACCTCACCCGCGATCCGTATCCCGACACCCCGAACCATCAGGTGCTGATCCACGAGGCCTTCGGCGACCACCAGGTTGCGAACGTCGCCACCGAGGTCGAGGCCCGCTCCCTCGGCGCCCGGGTGCACCGCCCCGCGCTTGCCGACGGCCGGTCTCCCGCCCGTCATCAGCTGTGGGGGATGGAGGAGCTCGAGGGCCAATACAACGGGTCGGCGATCGTCGTGTGGGACAGCGGCGCCGTGGCCCCGCCCGTCGGAAACGTCGCGCCGCGGGAGGGCGAGGACCCGCACGGCGACCCGCGGGCGTCGAAGGAAGCGCGGGAGCAGAAGTCCGAGTTCCTCGAACACAACGGCCGCGTGGTCGACGTGTGCGGCGGGCACCCGTGCACGGCGCCACCCACGCCCTGACCTGCGCCCGGGCGGCGATCTACTCCTGAGCGCCGCGCCGCGAGAGCAAGTCCTGCAGCCGATCGAAGCTGTCAGACCATCCGCCATCGTGGAGCGCACGCCGCGCCTCGCTCGCGAACCCGGACTGGACCAGCGAGATCTCGGTGGAATCGCCCGCGTCCTGGAACACCAGACGTACCACCGTCTCGCGGTCATCGGGATCCGGTTGTTCGTACCGGAACGTGTACTCGAGGAGAGCGGGCGGCTCGATCGCGCGGAACTCTCCAGAGATATGGAACAGATCGCCCTCCGGAGGCTGCATCGCGAATCGATACGCACCTCCGACCCGAAGATCGAGCTCGATGTCGAGCATCGTGAACCCATGGGGTCCCCACCATTGGGCGAGCTCGTCGGGCTCCGTGCACGCGCGGAACACCACGCGGCGGCGGACGGCCACGATCCGGTTCAGCTGCAGCGTCAGCCCGTCGGAGTACGCCATCGACCCTCCCCGCGGATCGTCCTCTTCTTGGCTACTGGATGACCGAGCCGCCGTCCACAGCTAGAGCGTGACCGACGACGAACGACGCCGCGTCGCTGCACAGCCAGACGACGGCTTCGGCGATCTCCTCGGGACGGCCGAGGCGGCGCAGCGGGACCGCTCGCGTCATCATGCGCTCGACCTGCGGATCGCCGCCCATGAACCCTTCGAGCATCGGCGTGCGGGTGCTGCCGGGGCAGATCGCGTTCACGCGGATGCCCAGCGACGCGTACTCCAGCGCTGCCGCCCGGGTGAGGCCGACGACTCCGTGCTTGCTGGCGACGTACGCCGGGAGGCCGGCGAAGCCGACGAGCCCCGCCCCGGAGGCCATGTTCACGATCGCGCCGCCCCGCTCGAGCATGGCCGGGATCTCGTGCTTGAGGCAGAGGAACACGCCGGTGAGGTTCAGGGCGATCGCGCGGTCCCAGTCGTCGAGCGCGTAGTCGGCGGTCGGCGCGCTCGCACCCGTGGTGCCGGCGTTGTTCAGCGCGCAGTCCAGATGTCCCCACCGCTCGACCGTCTTGTCGACCATGGCGGCGACATCGCCGGGTTGCGTCACGTCGGCCCGGACGAAGTCAGCGTCGCCGCCCGCCTCTTCGAAAACGAGGGCGGCGGTCTCCTTCCCGCCCTGCTCGTCCACGTCCGCCACGGTGACCGCCGCGCCGGCGCGTGCCGAGCGCGATCGCCGACGCGCGGCCCAGACCGGATCCGCCGCCGGTCACAAGCGCCGCCTTGCCCTCGAGCGCGCTCACGAGGACGCCATCAGCCGGGCAGGCTGCGAAGGATGTACTCGGCAGTCGCGTAGGACTCGACCGAGTCGAGATCCAGGAAGGAGGACACGTCCTCCATGACCCGCTTCACGTTGTGCTCGAGCGTGTCGGGCGAGCCGCTGGCGCTGAAGTAGCGCATCGGATCGGTGAGGTCTTCGACCTCGCGGAGGCCCTCCTCCACGATGCCCCGCCAGGCCGGAGCGCCTTGGGTGACGGCCCGTGCGACCGCGTGCCGCACGTACAGGCAAACCGGATGGACCTCGAACGTCAGGGGCGTGTGCGAACCGTGCCACCGGGCGAAGAACTGAGTGTCGTCGATGTCCGAGCGCCTGTCGAACATCGTAATCTGCTTGATCCCGGGCGAACGTTCCCCGTCCGGCCACGTGCGGCCCTCGTACGCCAGCGGGACGGACTCGGTGACGAGGTAGCCCGCCACCCGGCCCGCCGCGCCACCGAGGACCGACTCGTAGGGACCACGGTCGTCGAGCGAGTCGAGCCATACCCCTACCGTCGCGCCGACGCCGTGGTCGGGGACGGCGACGGTCGCGCTCATGTCGACAGCCGGGTCCACGACGTTGATCGTCAGTGCGTGAGGTTCGAGCGCGAGCAGCTCCGGACCGGCGCTCTCGATCAACCCCTCACGCACGTCCCACAGCGCGTAGACAAGCTTCTCCATGCGGCCGCACGGTACCTCTAGTCGAGCGCGGCGTGGAATGCGTCGAGAAAGATCCGCACGGTCGCGACGGCTTCACGCCGCAGCCGCGCCCCGTCCTCGTCGTCGCCCGGCTCGGCGAGAAAGGTCCCGTAGGCCGTCGGCCCGTCCTGGCCGATATCCGCGAACCGTTCGCCCAGCAGCTCGAGCGCCTCGGTCACCCGTTCGTCGCGCGCGACGGCACTCCGGGCGGCCACGTCTCCGGCTTGTCCAGGACCGTCGCCGAAGTTCAGGAGGCAGAAGACGAGATCGTAGGAATCCTTGTTCTCGTGGCGGTCCTGGAAGGCGAAGGCCTTGAGAACGGTGTACGGCAGCACGTTCGCGACACGGACACGGACCTTCGACGAGCCTCCGCCGTCAAGTCGCTCCCCCTCGAGGTCGCGCTCGATGAAGTCGTAGCGCACGAGGTTGGCGCCCCGGACGTTGAACGCTCCGACCACTGAGCCGGTGGACCCCGCCTTCGGTCGGAAGACGAGACCGGCCGGCACCGCTTCCGTCTCACACAGGAACTCGACGACGACCTTGGCGCCTTCGACTTCGCGCGCCCAACGAAAGCCGGGCTCCTTCTGGTCGAAGTGCGACTTCTCCAGGTTGTTCTCGAGTGTGCGGTACGTCTCCGGTGTCTCGTCGCCGAGGGTCAGGCCGATGACGAGGTCGACGTCGGTCGTTCCGACGTGGGCGCGCGCGCCTTCCGGCAGCTGCCCGACGAGGTACCGGGGCGCGAGCCCGCCGACGAGGTAGATGCGCTCGCGCCAGGGCCCGAGGTCGCCGAGCAACGTGACGAGCGCGCGCTCGCAGCGGGCGGTGGCGGCTTCGTCGTAATCGGTGAAGTGGTCGCGACTCAGAACCCGATCACCTCCCGGCGGAGGGTGTCCGCCTGCTCGTGGCCGCGGCGGGGATCGTTGCGGAGGTCGTAGAACAGGCGGAACGGGTTGACGGTCCAGATCCCTTCGACCTTGCGCCGGAAGGCCAGCGGCTCGTCCCGGTTCGCTCGGAGAAACGCGAGGTTGTGGCCCGTCTCGGCGCCTTCGGCGCCGGTTGCGGCGGCAGCTTCGTCGAGCGAAGCGACGGAATCGACCCAGATCTCGGCGACCGGAACCGCGGTAACGAACGGCGCGAGACGCGCCGCCGCGGCCGCCCCGGTGACGGCATGGTCGATTCCGGCAGCGCCCAAGCCGGCGCTCGCCGCGTCCGCGAGCGCGCGCGGGCTCACCGCGCGAGCCGGTAGGCGCGCATCCTTTGCACGGAACGATCCGTGTTCTCCTCGGCCCACAGGTCCAGCAGCGCGGTTGGGTCGGCGACGCGGCGTACCCGCCCCGGGCCGGCTCCTTCCGCCGCGACCAGACCTTCCGTCTCGAGACGGGCGAGGATGCGGTGCGCGAGACCGACCGAGATGCCCGCTTCGGCCGCGAGGCCCTGGACCTTCCAATCGCGCGTCGGCTCAAGCAGCAGCGCCTGGGCCGCGACGCCGCCCTTGCCCGCCAGTCGGGCATGCGGCTGTGGGCGAGGCGCGTCACTGCTTCGACCACGTTGCCCCTCGGTGTGGAGGAGGAGCCCCGGGAGCTCGACGTGGGCGTTGCCGAGACCATCGACGACGGCGACGCCGTGGCGCTCGAGGATCTCGCGCGCTTCCCTCGTCGTCGCGCCCGCGACGAGCAGGAGGTTGCCGTCGGGCGCGGCCCGGGACTGCTGCACGATCTGCCACGCGGTGGCGGCGTTGGCCCGTCGCTTGACCTCGACGGCGACCGCCTCGGACGCCGGGCCGAACCGGAGCACCGCACCGCCCCGACCGGCGCGGCCGGCGCCACCCGCCTCGACCGTGACGCCTGGGACCTCACGTAGGATCCGGAGGTCCTCGGCCCCGAAGTGTCCCTCGATTTTCACAAGTTCTCGGTTTTTCACAGTGCGAGTGAATATACCACTTCCAGTGAAGGTGCGCACCCCGTGATCAAGCTCATCTGCGTCGTGAAGCGGAACTCCTCCCTCTCGGTCGAGGAGTTCCACGATCACTGGCGCGGCCGGCACGCCCGACTCATCAGCGAGACGCCCGGCGTCGCCGACCGGATCGTGCGCTATGAGCAGAACCACCGCTCCCCCGAGGACTACAAGCGTGGCGGCGACTTCGACGGCGTCGCCATCCAGTGGTTCGACTCGATGGACGACTTCGTCGCGATGGTCGGCGACCCCGAGTACCAGGCCCACATCGCCCCCGACGAGCGCGAGCTGCTGGACCTCGACGGGCTCGTGTGGATCCTCACCGAGGAGGAGGAGGTCGTGATCCCTGGCCCCGAGCAGCGCGACGAACCGGTCATCAAGCTGGTCTGCATGGTGAAGCGTCGACCCGGGATGACGATCGGGGACTTTCACCGCCACTGGCGCACCGTGCACAGCCCGCTCAACTGCGACACACCGTCGATCGCCAAGTACTTCGTCCGATACGAGCGCAACCACCGCGCCCGCGCCGACTACGACCGCGGCGGTTCGGACTTCGACGGAGCCGCCGTCGAGTGGTACCCGTCGGTGCGGTCCTTCTACGACATGATCGGCGAGCCCGCGTACAGCGAGCTGATCGCGCCCGACGAGGACCGCTTCCTCGACCGCGACAGCCTCGTCTGGCTCCTGACCGAGAGGGAAGAGACGATCATCGGCTGATGGAGGTCGAGGAGTACGCCCGCATCGCGGCGGCCGAAGACGACCACTGGTGGTACCGCAACACCCGGGCGCTCATGGCCGAGCTCCTGCAACCGTGGCTCGGCACCGACCAGCGCATCCTCGATGCCGGCTGCGGCCCGGGCGGGAACGGTGCGTGGCTCGCGAGCCACGGCCGGGTGATCGGCGTCGACCTGGCACAAGAAGCCCTGGAGTTCGTGCGCGCACGCCGGCCGGCGACCACGCCGGTGCTGGCGAGCGCGGAGCGCCTCCCGTTCGCCGACGGGGGTTTCGACGTCGCGGTGGGCATCACGTTGCTGTACACCGTGCGCGACGACGTCGCGGCCCTCGGCGAGCTGGCGCGGGTCTTGCGCACCGGGGGCGCGCTGCTGCTCCTCGAACCTGCGTTCGTGTCGTTCCGCCGCGCCCACGACGTGACCGTGCACGGCCTGCGCCGTTACCGGCGCGACGAGCTTGCCGGCCTCGCCGAGCGGGCCGGGCTGCGGGTGCGACGGTCGACGTACGCCTACTCGTTTCTCGCTCCGCCGGCGGCGTTGTTGGCCGTGCTCGAACGACGCGGCTCCCAGTCGGCCGAGGACACCGGGTCGGACGTCGAGCGCCGCGCCCTGGACCGGGTCTTCGCGCCGCTGGCGAAGGCCGAGCGTCGCTGGCTGGCTCGCCGCGACGTCGCCGTCGGGACGTCGGCCGTCGTCGTGGCCACGCGGGGCTAGCGCCCCGCTGCGGTCCCGATCTTCCCGCGGCGCAGCACGACGAGCTGCACCCACAGCTTGGCGAGGTCCCACAGCGTGCGGGCGACGCTCGTCAGCTTGAAGAACTGCGACCGCCCGTGGACGCGCGGGTAGTGGTGGACGCCCACCTCGACGAACCGCGCGCCGGCGTCCTGGAGGGTGCGTACGAGCTCGACGCAGATCACCCCGGTCGTCTTCTCGAGCCGGACCCGCTCGAGCATCGACCGCCGCATCAGTCGGAAGTCGCAGTCCGTGTCGCGCACTTGCAGCCCGAACACCAACGACACGAACCGGTGGTATACCCGCCCGATCGCACGCCGAGCGACGTTGTCGGCTCGGTTGAGCTTGTAGCCCTGCACGACATCGACGTCGTCCGTGGCCCGCGCGACGAGCAGCTCGAGCTCGGTCGGGTCGAACTGCCCGTCACCGTCGGTGTAGAAGACCCACTGCTTCGTCGCGGCGCCGAAGCCCGAGAGGAGCGCGCCGCCGTAGCCGCGGTTGTGCTCGTGCGTGACGACCCGCAGCCTCGGCTCGGTCTCCGTCAGGTGCTTGAGCACCCGCTCCGAGCCGTCGCTCGAGCCGTCGTTGACGACGATGATCTCGCCGTCGGCGCCGACCCGGTCCAAAGTGGCGGCGGCGGCCTCGACCATGGTCCCGATGGTCGCTTCGTCGTTGTAGCAAGGGAAGAACGCCGAAACGGACTCGACTGCCCGGTTCACCGGAGGGCGCGGCACACGATCTCGATCTCGTCGTCCGTCATCTCGGGGAAGCAGGGTAGCGAGACGCACTCCGCCGCCCACGACTCGGCCTCCGGGCACGGGTCCCGCACGAACTGAAGGTACGCGGGCTGTTGGGTGAGCGCCCACGGGTAATGCACGGCGGTGCCGAACGGCATCTGTGCTCGGAACGCGTCGCGGTCCTCGATTCGCGCCACGCACAGGTGATAGACGTGCCGCTCCTGCGGCGCCTGCCAGCGCATCTCCGGCGCCGCCTCTCGGTACGACTGTGCGATGACCTGCCGGCGCGCGTTCCACTCAGGCAGGCGGCGCAGGCCGAGGCGCAACGCGGCCGCTTCGACCTCCGACATCCGTGAGTTGCCGGCCACGACGGTGTGCTCGTAGTCGCCGGTGAGGCCGTGCGCGCGCAGCAACCGGATCTGGCCCGCGAGATCGGCGTCGTCGGTGACCACCGCTCCCCCGTCGCCGATCCCGCCCAGGTTCTTCGTGGGGTAGAAGCTGTAGGCCGCCGCCGCCGTCGCGGCCAACGGGTCGAGTGCGCCATGGGCCTGGGCGGCGTCGTCGAGCACCGCGGCGCCGAGTTCGGGAGCCGCCGCCGGCCGGCCGTACAGGTGCACCGGGATCACGGCCCGAGTGCGCTCGGTGACCGCGGCAGCAGCGCGTTGCGGGTCCAGCACGGCCGTGTCTTGTTCGACGTCGGCGAAGACGGGGGACGCGCCGGTCGCGCACACCGCCGCCGCGGTCGGGACGGCCGTGAACGCCGGCACGACCACCTCGTCGCCAGGCCCGACGCCGAGGGCGCGCAAGGCGAGGCGTAGCGCCTCGGTCCCGGACGCGACGGCGACGGCGTGGCGCCGGCCGCAGAACGCGGCAAACTCGGCCTCGAATGCCTCGGTCTCCGGGCCGAGCAGGAACCAACCGGAGCGCAGAACCCGCTCCATAGCTTCGCCGAGCTCGGGTTGCAGCGAAGCGGTGCGGCGCGCGAGGTCGACCACGGGCGGCCGGGCCGTCATCGTCGTCACATGTACCGGGGACGATGTGACCGGTAGAACTCGACCGTCCGCGAGATTCCGTCTGCGAACGACGTACGCGGCTCCCAACCGAGGAGTCGCTTCGCCTTCGACGAGTCGCCGTAGTACGAGCCGATGTCGATGGCGTCGCGATCGTGCGGCCAGGGTACCGACTCGATCGAGCCCGACCCGGCGGCGGCAACGACGGCTTCGGCGATCGCACGGAGCGACAACCGCTCGTCGTTGCCGACGTTGAACACCTCGCCCGGTGCCTCGGCCGAACGCGCCGTCAGCAGCAGGCACTCGACGACGTCATCGACGTAAAGGCAGTCGCGCTCCTCCGCGCCGTCCCCGAAGACGGTGATCGGCTCGCCCGAGAGTGCGCGCCGCACGAAGATCGGCAGGAACCCCTGCAGGTTGTCGCGTAGCCGTTGTCGCGGCCCGTACACATTGGTGAGGCGGACCGAGCTGGCCCGAATCCCGTAGAGCTCCGCGTAGAGCAGGTGCAGCTGCTCGGTCGCGGACTTGCTGATCCCGTTGACGTCTACCGGCGACACCGGATGGTCCTCGTCGACGGGCAGGTAGCGCGGATGCCCGAAGATCTGGCGTGTCGACGTGTACACCACGACGGCGTTCGAGCCCGCTTCACGCAGGATCTCCAGGAAGCCGAGCTGGCTGGCGGTGTTGATCTCGAGATCGAAGCGGGGGCGCTCCATCGACTCGACGTGGCTCACCTGGCCGGCCAGGTTGAAGATCACCTCCGCCGCCGCAGCGACGTCACGGACGATTCCCACGTCGTCGACGTGCGCTTCGATGACGTCGATCGGACCGGCAGCGCCGTCGAGGTTGACGCGATCACCGCCGTGGGTGGGCACGAGCGCGTCCACCACCGTCACCTCGGCACCGCCCGCCGAGAGCGCGAGCGCGAGGTTCGACCCGATGAAGCCCAGCCCGCCCGTGACCAGGCACCGACGACCGGCAAAAGAAGAGAGGAGCGACTCGTCCAGAGCCGGTCAGCTTACCGGGGGACGTGTCGTTTGCTGCGCGCCACGCCGAGGCGCACCTGCGCCGCCGAGCGCGTCTCACCATCGGTTGTGAGCCAGACCGACAGCACGTCGTCGTCCACCGTCGAGCGGAGCTCGACAGCATCGCCGGGCTCGATCGCGACCCGGTGCTCGAGCTCCGCGCTCACCGGTGCATGCGTCGGCGCGAAGCGCGCCAGCTCGTCCTCGACCGCGTACCAGTACGCCGCGTTGTTGACGTGACCGAGCAGGTCGAAATCGCTGGCGCGGACGGGCCACGCGCGCACGTGGACGTCCACGGGCGGGTGCGGCAGCGAGAGACGGCCGCTGACCCTCCGGCCCGCGGCCGCGGCGCCGTAGTGGTCGAAGAACCACTCCCCCAGCGGCGCCGGACGCCCAGCCCGGTCGACGTACACCCAGATCGCGACCGCCTCCGCGACCGAGGACCCCTCGACGGCGAATGTCGTGCGGCGCTCGGCCCAGCGACCGCCGGTCCCGCTGCAGAACGTCGTGAGCTCGACGTCGTCCCCGTACCGCGGAGAGGGACCCAGTACGAGCGCCGTGCGCCGCAACACCCACGCGCCGTCGACCCTGCTGTCTGCGATGTGGTCGACGTCGTCGGAGGCGACGTCCTGGAGGTCAGCGCGCGACCGCGTCGAGCCGGAGTCGGTTCGCGCGGTTCACATCCCCGAGGCGGACGCGGCGCTGTGCCACGAACCGTCGCCCCTGCTCGGGGGGCGGGAGGAACTCGTGCTTCACCGCGCGCCCCCGCGTGCCGAAGAATCCGCGTGGACACTCTCGCACAGGCCTAGCGTGTTCGGCGCCTCGACCGCGAGGAGGACAGAGGTAGGCATGGCCCGTTTCCTCGACCGGCTCGGCCGAACCGCGGCGCGGCACAAGTGGATCATGATCGGGATCTGGGTCCTGATCGCGGTCGTCGTCGGCGGATGGGCACAGATCGTCGGCGGCAAGACGACCGACGTGTACACGATTCCCGGCGCGCAGTCGCAGAAGGCGCAGGACCTGCTCGAGGAGCGATTCCCCGCCCAGGCGGGTGGGACGGCGAGCGTCGTGTTCCGGGCGACGAGCGGGACGCTGAGTGATCCGGCGGCCCAGGCCGCGATTGCGCAGACGGAGGCGAACCTCGCACCCGGGAACGCGCCCGCACGTGACGCAGGTCCTCGGGCCGACCACACCCGGCGTCGGCCCCGCGTTCGTGTCGAAGAACGGGACGATCGGCTACGTACACGTCCAGTACGACGACAAGGCCACCAGCCTGCCCCCGAGACCGTGAAGCAACTCGAGGCGGCTGCTGCACCGGCCGAACAGGCCGGCCTTCATGTCGAGTTCGGCGGCCCGGTCGTCGACTACCTCAGCCGCGACGAGGGCGGCGACGCGGACGTCATCGGACTCTTCTTCGCGGTGATCATCCTGCTGATCGCGTTCGGCTCCGTCGTGGCCATGAGCGTGCCGATCGGCACCGCGCTGTTCGGCCTCGCGATCTCGTTGTCGATCATCTCGCTCATTGCCGCCGTGACCGACATCGGCACCTCGCGCCGACACTCGCGACGATGATCGGCCTCGGCGTCGGCATCGACTACTCGCTGTTCATCGTCACGCGCCACCGCCAGAACCTGGCGGCGGGCATGGAGGTGAACGAGTCCATCGGCCTGGCCAACGGCACCGCCGGGCAGGCGGTGCTGTTCGCGGGAGGGACTGTCGTCATCGCAATCACCGGTCTGGTGCTGTCGGGGGTCCCGTACGTGACCCGTCTCGGGCTCATGTCGGCGATCGCGGTCGCCGTGATGATGGTGGCGGCGGTCACGCTCGTCCCGGCTGTCCTCGGTTTGGCCGGACGGCACATCAACTCGATCCGCGTGCCGCATCTCCGCCGCAAGGCTCGGACCGCGGCCCGCCACTCGGTCACCGGCGCTCGCCCCGGTGGATGGGAACGGTGGGCGATGTTCATGTCGCGCCACCGCTGGGCCGCCGTGATCATCAGCCTGGCGATACTGCTGACACTCGCCGCCCCCGTGCTGTCGATGCGGCTCGGCCAGACCGACGACGGCACCCTGCCGGACAGCCTCACCCAGCGACGCGCCTATGACCTCATCACGCAGGGTTTCGGCGCCGGGGCGAACGGGCCGCTGTTCCTCGCCGTGGCGCTGCCGCGACCCGGCGACACGACGCCGGTGGACGCGATCGAGCAGGCCGTGTCGAAGGTCCCCGGAGTCCAGGTCACGCCGGCGCAGGTGAGCCCGGACGGATCGGCGGCGCTGGTCGTCGTGATCCCTCCCGGGTCGCCCCAGTCGGAGCAGACCGAGAACCTGGTGAACGGCCTGCGCACCGCCGTGCTACCTCCCGCAATGCAGGGCACCGGCGTAACCGTCTTCGTGGGTGGTCAGACGGCGGCCTTCATCGATCTCGGTGAGCGCATCCAGGACCGGCTGCCGCTGTTCATCGGCGCGGTGGTGGGGTTGTCCTTCATCCTGCTCATGATGGTGTTCCGGTCCATCCTGGTGCCGCTGAAGGCGGCGATCATGAACCTGCTCTCGATCGCGGCCGCGTACGGCGTGATCGTCGCCATCTTCCAGTGGGGTTGGCTCAAGGGAATCGTCGGCCTCGACGAGACCGTGCCGATCGTCTCGTTCGTGCCGATGATCATGTTCGCGATCCTCTTCGGGCTGTCGATGGACTACGAGGTGTTCCTGCTCTCGCGGATCCGAGAGGAGTACTACGAGAGCAAGGACAACCTACGCAGCGTCATCGACGGTCTCGCCGCCACCGCGCGCGTGATCACCTCGGCTGCCCTGATCATGATCAGTGTGTTCCTGAGCTTCGTCGGCAATCCCGATCCGACGGTGAAGATGTTCGGTGTCGGGCTCGCCGTCGCCGTGTTCGTCGACGCGACGCTCGTCCGTCTCGTGCTCGTGCCGGCGACGATGGAGCTGCTCGGCGCGGCCAACTGGTGGCTGCCCGGCTGGCTGGGGCGGATCCTCCCGCGCATCCGCATCGAGGAGGGCGTGCCGACCCCGGCCTCGGTCCCCGCCGCCGGTCGCTGATACATCAGTTCTGCGGGCGACGGTGGCGGAGGTCGTGGACGACGACGCGCGCGATGTGCGCGAAGACCGAGACGAGCGCGAGGCGCTCACGGGCGGCGAGGTCCTGGAACGCGGTGCGCCCGTACGCGCGCCGCTGCTGACCTGGTCGGTGCGCCTCCTCGGCCCGGGCGAGCGCCTGCTGCTCGAGCTCATCGGGGAAGCCGTTCTCGCTGAGTCCGCCGGCTCGCAGCCACTCGAGCGTGCTTCGGTAGCCGAGGTCGAAGTCGCTTTCCCGCAGCGCGTGCGAGAGGAAGCCGCCGAAGTGGAAGAGGAACTCACCGGCGAGCATCTGCGCCACGGGGGTCGTACGCGCTTCGGGCAGCACGAGCGGCGAGACGACTTCGAGCGCGATTCGCTCCTTGCCCGCGACGCCGGCGATCTGGGCGACGACGTCGCGCAGGAGATCCGTCGCCGGTTTGTCGGCGACGGGTTGGGGCTCGGCTGCCGCGGGGTCCTGCTCGTGGGCGCGGAGGGCGCGTCGCTGCCCCTCGATGACGCCGGTCGCGCGGACGAGCGCCTCCCGGAGCCGAACGGCGGTGTCCTCGTCGAGGTCGGCGAGGACGGGCCCGATCTCGTCGAACAGCCGACCGGTCCACTCGAGCCGGGTGTTGATCTGCTCGAGGTGCAGGAGGTCGTCGTAGACCGACTGGGTGCGTTGGAGGTCGCGCGCTCGGAGCAGCGTGGCCAGCCACGTGGGCGGATTCTGCCCGTCGGCCCACGCCGTTCCGGTCGGGGCGCCGGTGGGGTTGGGGTGGACGAGGAGCTGGACCCGCTTCGTGTCGGCGTCGGCGTCCTGATCGACCTCGCGCACGAGGTCGAGCGTCCGGGTGAGCGGCTCGCTGTCGAGGATGCCGCCGTCCGTGTACCAGAGGTGCTTCGACGCCGGGAAGTTGACGATGCCGCGGGCGCGGTACCCGTCTTCGTCGCGACTGCGATCCAGCAGCACGGGTCGGAACGCGAGCGCGTTCGCCGCCGAGGCCAGTGCGACGTCGGTGGGCGAAGCCCGCGGCGGCTCGATGAGCTCGCGCGCCGGCTGGCCCGACGTGAACGTGAACGTCGCCCAGTCGAGTGAGGTCGTCGCCCGCACCTGTTGGCGCGTCGAGAGCGTCGGGACGCGGTACTCGAGTCCGCGCAGCGACGCCAGCGCCATCACCATGCGGATCGGCACACTCTGGTAAGCGCCGACGCGATGGGTGGGCGCCCCGCGGTGGTCACGGGGATCGAGGAGGTCGACCGACGCCCGCCGCAACGCCTCGAGCGACAGCGGTTCGTCGGGAGTGTCGGCGCGCATCACCGCCAGCGAGTCGCGCTCGACCCACGCCTCCCGCATCACGTAGACGGGATCGATGCCCTCGAGGAGGCACCGCGCCGCGAGCATCCCGGTGATCGAGCCCGCCGACGCGCCTCCGATGGCGTCGATCCGGACCGCGGGATCTTCGCCCTGGCACATCCCTCGGATCGCGCAGCAGGAGCGCCGCCGAGCGCGCCGCCCTCGTATGCCCCGAGTGCGACCGCGCCCGAGATGGTGAGTGCGATGCGCAGCCTCACACCCGGCGAGCCGTCAGCTCGCGGCGCGTTGCGTTCCGACCTTGAGCTCGCGGAAGGGCATCGTCTTGACGCGGTCTGCGTCCGGTTCCTTGGGCAGCCCGAGGACGCGCTCGCCGATGATGTTCTTCTGCACCTCGTCGCTGCCGCCGTAGATCGATACGGCCGGCGCGAAGAGCGCAAGCTCTTGCGCCACTCCCCCGCCCGGGGTGTCGGGACCCATGAGCATGCCGTGCGGCCCGAGGATCTCGAGCCCGAGGTCGCGGGAGAGACGCGTGATGCGGCTCATGAGCAGCTTGGCCGTATTGCCTTCGGGACCCGGCCCTCGCCCCGACGCCTTCGCCGCCTTCACGCGCAAGCTGGTGAACCGGCCGACCTCGTTGAGGATGTGGAGCTCCGCCAGCCGTTGGCGGATGTTCGGGTCCTGGTCGCGACCGACGTCCTTCGCAAGCTTCTCGAGCAGGTTCGATTGACGTCCGGCCACGGCGCGCTCGGCCCGGTCGCGTCCCCGCCCGGCGGTGAGGTCACCTACGCGTCGCTCGAGCTGCTTCGCCTTCTTTCCCGGCATCGCGCCGCCGACGGCCCCGCTGCCGCCGCTGCCGAGCCCGGCGCGCTCGTTCGCCAACGTCGTGTTGGCGACGGCCCAGCCGCCGTTCAGCTCGCCGATCATCGCCGACTGGTTCACGCGCGCGTCCGAGAAGAACACCTCGCTGAAGAGCGACCTCCCGGTCATCTCGCGCAGCGGCCGCACCTCGACGCCCGGTTGGTCCATCTCGATGGCGAAGTACGAGATGCCCTTGTGCTTCGGCGCGTCGGGGTCGGTGCGCGCGACGAGCATGCCGAGGTCAGCCGTCTGACCCCCGGACGTCCAGACCTTCTGCCCGTTGACGATCCATTCGTCGCCGTCGCGCTCGGCGCGACACTGGAGGCTGGCAAGGTCGGAGCCGGCGCCGGGCTCGCTGAACAGCTGACACCACGCCTCCTGCCCGTTCAGAATGGGCCGCAGGTACCGCTCGCGCTGCGTGTCGTCGCCGTGCGCCAGGATCGTCGGTCCGGCGAGCAGGACGCCGAGGCCGGAAGGCGGCCCGATCGCCCCCGCCGCCCGCAACTCCTCGTTCACGATTCCGGCGAGCTCGCGCGGCAAACCCTTCCCGAACCACTGCTCGGGCCAGGTGGGTACGGCCCAGCCCGACTCGCACAGCCGGTCCCACCACTCCGCCAGCGTGATCTCCGGGTCCCAGTTGTCGGCGAGCCAGCCGCGCACCTCGTCTCGCACCAGCTCGTCGGTCATGACCGCCACGACGTCCCCCTTCAGTCGAGTAGCTCGAGCACCTTCTCGGACGGGCGCGCGATCACCGCGCGCTCGCCCCGGAAGATCACCGGCCGCTGCATGAGCTCGGGGTGCTCGAGGAGCAGCTCGATCACCGCGTCCCGCGTCGTGTAGTCCGACGCCGACAATCCCAGCTCCTCGAATCGACGGTCCTGACGGACCAGCTCCGCGGGCCGCGCGTCAACGGTGTCGACGATGCGCTCGAGGCTCGCCCGGTCGGGCGGCGCCGTGAGGTACTCGACCACGTCGTGGTCGACGCCCTGGTCGGCGAGTATCTCGAGCGCCCCGCGGGACTTGCTGCAGCTCGGGTTGTGGTACACGAGCAGGCGTTCCACGACTCGAAGGCTACCCTCGACTCGTAGCGCCGATGCCGAGCCGGGACCGGAGGCGACCATGGTCGACACATCGCGACAGTTCCTCGGCCGCGACGACGTGGACAGCGTCGAGGCGATCCTGGCCGACGACAGCATCGACTTCGGCGACCTCGTGCATCCGACGCCGGCGCGCGGCGACGCCATCTTCACGTGGGACTACGAGCGGTCCCGCCCCGGCCTGGCCAAGCTCTACGAGAAGGCCAAGGGGTCGCAATGGAACGGGTCGACCGACCTCGACTGGTCGACGCCCGTCGACCCCGAGCGGGTCGCGCTCGAGATGGCGCCGGCGGCGGCGATGTTCCAGCAGCGGATGGCCGAGCTGCCGGGCTCGCCCGTCGCACGCTGGGGCCCGAAGGAGTGGACGCAGTTCCAGGTCGAGGCGCTCAACTGGCGCATGAGCCAGTTCCTGCACGGTGAGCAGGGCGCGCTCATCTGCACGGCGAAGATCGTCGCGACGACGCCGTGGATCGACGCCAAGTACTACGCGGCGACCCAGGTCATGGACGAAGCCCGTCACGTCGAGGTCTTCTCGCGCTACCTCGACGCGAAGCTCGATGGCCACTACCCCGTCAACCCCGCGCTGCAGCTGCTCATCGACGACATCATCGGCGACTCGCGCTGGGACATGACGTACATGGGCATGCAGATCATGGTCGAGGGCTTGGCGCTCGCCGCCTTCGGGTTCATGCACCAGGTCACCGAGGAGCCGCTCCTGAAGAAGCTCCTGCGCTACGTGATGGCCGACGAGGCCCGGCACGTGGCGTTCGGGGTGCTGTCGCTCCAGGAGTACTACGCCGGGCTCGGCGCCGCGGAGCTGCGCGAGCGGCAGGAGTTCGCGTTCGAGGCGGCGTTGCGGATGCGCGACCGCCTGATGATGCATCGCGTGTGGGAGAAGATGGGTGTCGACCGGCGGACGGTGACCGAGTTCCTGCTCGGCATGCGCCGGATGCGCAACAACCCGTTCCAAGCCGCCTTGTTCTCGAAGATCGTGCCCAACTGCAAGAAGCTCGGGCTCCTCGATGCCGGTGAAGGATGGCTACGCGACCGCTTCACCGACATCGGCGTGATCCAGTTCGAGGACGCCGCCGACACCGGCGAGGAGTACGAGACCTTCGACGAGGTGGCCAAGGACCGCGCTGCGAGTTAGGGCGCGGCGGCGGCGGCTTGCCGACCGTCGCCGCAAAGCCGGAGCTTGCGACGGCGACAGTCAGGGCAAGTTCCTCGGCTCGCCGCCGAGGGTCTGGATGAAGACCTGGATACGCCGGATGCGGGCCTGCTCCGAGTCGCCGTCGAGGTCGAACACGAGCGCCTCGGGCGTCGGGTGCGGCAGACCCTCCACCTCGACCGTCTCGGTGAGCTCGACCACCGCCAGCCGTCCGTCACCGGAGTACGTGACTCGGTCGACGCGCATCTCGTAGCCGGGCAGCTTGGGCATGAGGTCGGCGATGAACTCGACGTACTCGGCCTTGTCGTCGTACTCGTCGCCCCACGGGCCCACACGCGTGAAGCCGTCGCCGCTGAGACACGCGCCGAGTGCGTCCCAGTCGTGGCCGATGATCGCGTCGAGGTACCGCTCGACGACGCCGGCCACGGCTACCAGCCGGGCCCGGTCCGGTCGAGCGCTTCGGCGAGCAGCTCGAGGTACTTCGCTCGCGGCACGTCGACGGCACCGAGCGACGACAAGTGGGGCGTCGTCCACTGCACGTCGAGCAGCGACGCGTCGCCGTCTCGCAGCAGGTCGACGAGCGCGGCGAGCGCGGCCTTTCCGGCGTCGGTGACTCGGTGGAACATGGACTCCGCCGCGAACAGGCCGCCGATGGCGACGCCGTACACGCCGCCCGCGAGCGCACCCTCCGGCGTCCATGCTTCGGCGCTGTGCGCCCAACCCAACCGGTGCAAGACCGTGTACGCGTCGACGAAGTCGTCGTCGATCCAGCCGTGCGGACGACCCGGCTCGGCGCACGCCCGCATGACCTCCTCGAACGTGGTGTCGACCGTGACGACGAACCTTCGCCGCGAGCGACGCAAGGACCGGCTCTGGTGGAATGCGTCGAGCGGGAGGATCCCGCGCGGGTCCGGCGACCACCACGCCACCGGCCCCCCGCGCCCGACCCGCATCGGGAACAAACCACCGCGGTAGGCGGCGAGCAGCGTGCCCGGCTCCAGGTCGGCGCCGACCCCGACGATCTCGGTCTCGTCGGCGGCGCCGGCCGCCGGCAACAGCCAGGACGTCGGCGGCGGCTCGATCGGCACGCTACGAGTCCGCGAGCAGGCTGCGCGCGATCTGGCCGACCTGGATCTCGTCGGTGCCGGCGTAGATCTGGAGCACCTTGGCGTCACGCGCCAGTTGCTCCACTTCGTACTCGGCCATGTAGCCGTTGCCACCGAACAGCTGGACCGCTTCGAGCGCGACCTCGGTCGCGGCTTGCCGCGCCGTACAGCTTGCCGGCCGACGCCTCGGCCAAGGTCATCTGCCGGCCGGCCGACTGCATTTCGATCTGGCGGAACACGAGGTTCTGGAGGTTGAGGCGCGCGACCTCCATGCGGGCCACCTTGAGCTGGATCAGCTGGTACTCGCCGATCGGCTTCCCGAACTGCACGCGCTCCTTGGCGTAGTCGAGGCACAGCTCGAGACAGCGCTCGACGATCCCGAGCGCCATCGCTGCGACGCCCGTACGCTCCATCGTGAACGTTGCCTTGGCGGCGTCGCGGCCGCCGCCCGTGGACACTTCCTCCGTCTCGCCGAGCAACCGGTCGCGACCGACTCGCACATCGCTGAGGAACAGCTGGCCGGTGGGCGACGAGTGCAGGCCCATCTTGCGTAGCGGCTTACTTTGCTCGAATCCGGGCATGCCCTTGTCGAGCACGAAGTGCAGGACCTTGCGATCCTCGGGAGCGTTGCCCTCGTCGAGCTTGCAGATGAACACGGTGGTGTCGGCGTACGGCCCGTTCGTGATGAACGTCTTCGACCCGTTGAGGACGTACTCGTCGCCGTCCCGCCGTGCCGTCGACTGCATGCCGCCGAAGGCGTCCGAGCCCGAGTTCGGCTCCGTGATCGCCCACGCGCCGATCTTGTCGAGCGTGAGGAGGTCGAGCGCCCACCGTTCCTTCTGCTCGATCGTCCCCTTGCTCATGACGGCCGCCGCTGTCAGTCCGACGCTCACGCCCATCGCCGTGACCATGCCGGGTGAGCACCGGCACAGCTCGATGATCGGGATCGTGAACATCGCTCCGCCGCCACCCGAGGGCCGCTCACCGTCGTCACCGCTCGTTGCGTTGCCTTCCGCGGCGGTCCGCTCGCGTTCGATCCGCTTCTTGAACTGCTCGCGGGCGAGGGCGTCGAGACCGAATGTCTGGAACATCTTGCGGAGCACGTCATAGGGCGGGACGTCGCCGAACTCGAGCTCGTCGCGGTGCGGGCGGATCTCGTTGTCCACGAATTGGCGCACCGCGTCGCGCACCATCGCGTGCTCTTCACTCCATTCGAACATCGCTCCCCCTCAGCTTCGCCACGACGACGCGACGAGAGCGTCCAGCTTTGCGTACGGCGCCAAGAGCAGCGCCGCCACCGCGCCGATCAACATCACCAGCGTGACACTGGTGTAGCTGGCTACGAAACCTCCGACCAGCACCCCGACGGGCACGATCCCCCCGAATCCCATGATCCACAGGGCCATGATGCGTCCGCGTATGCCGTCGTCCACGTTCTCCTGGAGCACGGTCGCCAGCGACGTGATGACAAGGAAGTAGAAGAACCCGAGGACGAACCCGATCGGATATGCCGGTGCATCCGTTCGCAGCAGGGCGAAGGCCGTGAGCAGCCCGGCGAACACGATCAGACCGAGGCGAGGGATCGGGGCCTTCGACCGACCCGCGAACAGCGTCCCGACGCTGATCGCTCCCGCCGCCGCGCCGAGGCCGAACGCTGCATACAGGAGGCCGTACTCGATGCTGCGGGGTCGGATGCCGAAGTTGTCGGCCGCGATCGCCGGCATGAGACCCACGAACGTGAGCGAGAAGAAGGAGAACAGCACGAGCGTGGTGAGGATGCGCCGGATGAGCGGGCTCCGCCACACGAGCCGGAACCCGGACAGCAGACGCGCAAGGCCGGTCTCCTCCACCTCTCCCGGCGCGTACTGGCGGTACCGGGCCAGCACGACGCCGGCGACGGCGAACAGATACGTGCCCGCGTTGATGGCAAAGACCGGCGCGGCGCCGGTCCGGGAGTAGATGACGGCGCCGATGGCGGGGCCGATGACGCGCGAGAGGTTCATCTGCACCGACTGCAGTGAGACTGCACCGGGCAGGTCAGCCCGGGGAACAAGAGTCGGGAGGATCGCCGCGATCGCCGGCGCGCTCAGCGAGTTGCCCACCCCGATCGCGAAGACGCAGATGACGAGCGCGACGCGCGACGGGCTACTCGTGGCGGCCAACCCGGCGAGCACGACCGACAGGACGAGCTGCTCGAGCTGGGTGATGATCAAGAGCTTGCGGCGGTCGACGACATCGGCCAGCACACCGCCGACGGTCGACATGAACAGCAGCGGCCCCAGCTGCGCGAAGAACAGGACGCCGACGAAGACGGCCGACCCGGTGAGCTCGTATCCGAACGCGCCGAGGAGCACGTTCTGCATCCACGTGCCGATGTTCGACGCGAAGGTTCCGCCCCAGAAGATGCGGAAGTCGCGATTCCGGAGCGCCGCCTGCGCCGTCCCCCGCCGGAACCCGACGTCGCCTTCGATGATCGCTTCGGTGGCCTCTTCGGTGTCCGGTTCGTGTCCCCCGGGACGGCGGCCCGACATGCGTCGAACCCTAGATTGGCGCCGTCGCGCCGCTTGCATGCATTCGATCCCGCCGGTTCGATGGGGGTCGTGACTTCACACAAAGCCCGCGCCGTGCGCGCGTTCCAGAAATATGTCTTGAATCCGCCCGTCCGCGGGCTCTTCGCGCTCGGGCTCGTCCCGCCCACGCACGTGCTGCTCGAGACCACAGGCCGGCGATCGGGCCGGCCGCGCCAGAATCCCGTCGGCAACGGCCTCGACAGTGACACGCTCTGGATCGTCGCCGAGCACGGGCGCAGCGCCAACTACGTCCGCAACCTCGAAGCTGATCCGCGGGTCCGCGTGAAGATCGGGCGCCGCTGGCGCCGCGGCACGGCGACCGTCCTCCCGGACGACGACCCCCAGGCCCGTCTCGACCGGATCGGCCGGCGGGTGAACGGGTTCATGGTGCGAGCGGTCGGTACCGACCTGCTCACGATCCGGGTCGACCTCGACCCCGAAAGCGCTGGCTGAGAGGCGAACGGGCATTCGCCCTTCGCGGGACGTGCACGCGGCGACGCCCTGCCACTAGCGTGCCGGAAATTCGGAGCGATGCCTATGGCATCGCCGCGCGGCCGACGAGGCGGAGGGCCGTGACCACCGGTCGGACACCGACGAGGGATGATCGCCGTGCACCGCGGGCGGCCGGACGCCTGAAGTTGGGCGCGCTCACGGGCCTCGTGGTCGGTGCGCTCGCGGTCGTCGCCACAGCCCCGGCCGGCGCCCAGCAGGGGCCGAGCGGCGGCGTGGCCGACGCGCAAGCGCGCGCCGACAAGGCCGGCAGCGCTTACATCGAGGCGCTGGGCAAAGCGCAACAGGTCGATGCCGAGATCGCCGAGATCCAGCAGAGCATGGCCGGGCTCGAGCAGCGCGTGGCGGAACTCCGCGGCACCGCGCAGGTCCACGCCATCGAGGCGTACAAGCGCTCGGCAACGCCGGTGGTAGCGCTGCTCGTGAACGACGCGCCCGCCATGGACTCCGCGCGCCGAACCGTCCTGCTCGATCTCCTGAACACACGCGATGACGACGCCGCCGCGCAACTTCGCAAAGCGCGCGACGGGCTCGAGAGTCGGCAGCGCGACCTGCAGGACGCGCAGCAGCAGCACGCCGCTCTCCTCGCTCAGCTCAAGAGCGAGGAAGACCGCCTCAACGCCGAGTTGACCGCCGCGCAGAACCAGCGACGCGGAGCCTCTGGCGCTCCCGCCGGTGGCGCTCTCGCACCTTTGACCGATTATGTACCGCGCCCGGGTGAGCACCCCCGCCACAACGACCCGTTCCTCGTGTGCACGCGGGGAATCGAGAGCAAGGGCAACTACCAGGCATACAACGCGTCCGGGCCGTACCTCGGCGCGTATCAGTTCACCCAGAGCACGTGGAACTCGACCGCCAACCACGCCGGCCGGGGCGAGCTGGTCGGCGTCGACCCACGGGACGCCTCCGAGTACGACCAGGACGACATGGCCTGGACGCTCTACGAGTGGAAGGGCAAGAGCCCCTGGGGCGGTCGCTGTTAGGGACCGAAGACCCTGTGTAACGGCCCTCAGTCGCGTAGAGTCCACCTCAAACCGGGCACTTCCGAGGGCAGGTCAAGGTGAAGCAGCAACCAGGCGACGACGCGGCACCGAGGACGATTCCGGCGAAACCGCGACGCATCGCCGTCGTTCCCGCCTACAACGAGGAGCCGACCGTCAAGGGCGTCCTCGAGCGGCTCTACCCGCTGGTGGACGAGCTCGTCGTCGTGGACGACGGCTCCACCGACAAGACCCGTGAGGTCGTCGAGAAGTGGCTTCCCGAGCAGGACAACGCCTGGATGCTGTCGTTCGAGGACAACCAGGGCATGTCGGCGGCCTACTACCTCGCCTTCACCGACCTGCGCCAGCGACTCGCCACCGGGGAGATCGGCGAGAACGACCTCATCTACACCGTCGACGCCGACGGCCAGCACGAGCTCAGCGTCCTCGACGAGCTGCGCGACATCGCCGTCGCCGATGGGCTCGACGCGCTGATCGTCCAGCGTGATCTTTCGACGTACCCGATCTACAAGCGCCTCGGGAACTGGATCATGAGCTCGTGGGCCTCGCTGTGGGCGGGCCACCGGCTCCGGGACGTCGAGTCCGGGTACCGGATCTTCCGCGCCGCCGCCCTCGCCGACGCGCTCGACTACTACCAGGGCTACAAGTACAGCGAGACGGTCGAGGTGGCCGTCGTGCTGTGCCGGCTCGGGTATCGCGTGCGGAACGACGTGATGGTCCCGGTGCCGATCTTCCGCTCGCGTACGAGCCTGGTCGACGCCGCCATCGATCTCGCGATGATCCCCGTCGCCGCGTATCGGGCGTCGCGCCGGCGGCGTCGCCGCGCTCGCCGCTGACGCTCCTGTGCGTCAGCAGTGGTCGCCGTAACCGCGCTCGCCGAGCAGGGCATCGAGGCGCACGGGCTTCAGATCGCGACGTTCCAGCCCGTCGAGGATCAACGGAAGCGCCCGCACGAGCACTGACCGGTCTGCCGTCACGCTCCCGTCGAGACCGTCGTGGAGCACGATGATCGACCCGGGTTCCACATCGGCGAGCACGCGCCGCGGCGACCAGCCGGGCGTCGTCGGTCTTCCAGTCGCCGGCGGACACCTCCCACCCGACCATGGTCATGCCGTGGTCACCGACCACGTGGGCGAGGAACGGTGTGTGCTGCCCGTGCGGAGCCCGGTAGAACGTCGGGCAGATCCCCAGGTTGTGCCGGAACGCGCGCTGGGTCCGCTCGAGCTCCGGGTAGCGCGGATCGAGCCAGCGCCACGAGTCGTGGTGGTACGAGTGGTTGCCGAGGAGGTGGCCGTCTTCGCGCAGCGCGCGGGCGATGTCGGGCCGGCGGTCCAACGCCTTCCCCACCATGAAGAACGTGCCCTTGGCACCGCGTGCGTCGAGGATCTGCGCGATCTCGAGCGTGTACGGATCGTCGGGGCCGTCGTCGAACGTGATCGCCACGTCGCGCCGGTCCCGGGGACCGTGGGCGACCTGCGAACCGAACCAGTCGACCGTGGGCGAGTTGGCGCCCACCCAGAACGTCACCCCGACCGTCGCCACCGCCGCCGCAATCGCGGCCGCCCCCACCGCGCCCGGCACGCGCCGACGGGGTCGGGGGCGGGCGAGCACGCCGACGGTTGCAATCGCGACGCCGTCCAGCAGGCCGGCCCAGGCCGTTCCGTGCACACCGTCGACGGCGACCAGCGCGGCGAGGACGGCGATCCCGGCGGCAGCGCCGATCGCGGTCCCGCGGCGCCCGAGCACATCGAGCGCGCCGCCGCCCAGCCCGACGCCCACGCCGATCCCCAACCCCAGGAGCACGGTCGTGAACGAGACGTCCGCCTGCGGCAGCAACCAGCCCGCGACGACCACGAACACGCCACCGAGGGCGGCGAGCAGCGGCCGGGGCGGCCCGAGCCGACGGGAGACCCACCATGCGGCGGCGGCGCCCAGCCCCACGGCCAGAGCGGCGAGGACGAGACTCGTCGGCGACCGGTCGGCCGCGACCGCCGGCACGGCCGGCAGGGCCAGCGCGGCGGTGGCGAAGCCTCGTAACCCCAGGACGGGCGCCAGGTCTGAACCCTGGGGTTCAGGAGGCGGGGATTCGAGGCCGGGCACGGCTATCGTTCCTCAGTCTGAGCCGCTCGGGCTGGGCGGGATCGGGCAGGAGCGTCGGGAGGAGTAGAGAGTTGCAAGGGCCTTTCGGCGCAAGGAGCCTCCGGCTTCGGACGGCGGGGGCGCCGTCGAGCGCCGTCGAGCAGGGGCGAACGCCGCAATCCGGCAAGATCGTAGCGGCGGTCGTCGTCGCGCTCTGGGCGGTCGTGCTCGTGCTGATCCTGCGCCACCGGGTGTTCGTCTCCCACGACTCGATCAGCAACTACGGGCACGTCTGGTGGGTGAGCGACCGTCTCTGGGACGGGCACGGGGTGCCGTTCCACATGCCGGTGATCGGCCACGGGAAGGCGTTCGCATTCCCGTACGGCTTCCTGCCCTGGTTCACGGCCGCCCTCCTCCATCCGCTGCTCGGCGACTGGGTCGTCACGCTGTGGCTGGTCCTCGGCTTCATCGGGCTGGTGGCGGCGATGTTCTGGGCGTTCCCCGAGCTGCGCCGGGGCTGGTGGGCGGCGATCGCGTTGGTCAACCCCGCGCTCGTGGTCGCCCCGATCATCGGGCAGCTGCCCTTCATCTGGGGCTCGGCGATGCTGCTGGCGGCGATCGGCTGCTGGCGTCGGAAGCGATACGTCGAAGCGGCCGTGCTCGCCGGCCTGGCCCAGGCCACGCACCCTGCCGTCGTCCTCCCGATGGCGGCCGGTCTCGTGTTCGCCTGGCTCTACTGGGAGCCAGAGCGACGAGAGCTCCTGCGCTTCTACGCCATCTCCTTCGTGATCGCGTTGCCTGCGACGTGGATCGTGTTCGTGTCGCCGGTGTTCCTCGACAGCTCGGCGTGGGTGATCATCATCAACTTCTTCGGCACGCTGTTGGTCCGGTCGTTCGTCGTCGCCGGACCGATCATCATCATCCTCTTCCAACGGCTCCAAAAACGAATACAGAAGCCGTGGCTGCCGTCGCGCTCTTCCTCTTCACGCTGGCCCTGAACCCCGCGCTCGGCGGGCTCCTCGACACGCGCTACGCGTGGGGCGCGCTGAACCGCAAGCCGAACACCGACCTGCTCCGGTTCGTCAATTCGCCGAAGTTCGAGCCGAACAAGACGTATCGGATCATCCGAGCCGGCGATGGCAAGATCGGCATGTACCAGATCGTGCGCAAGGGTGGGCATCTCGACTCCGAGTTCTTCCCGGAGAGCATCGGCCGCAAGAGCTAGCCCACCACCGAGGACTACTCGGGATTCCTGCGCACCCGACGAGTCGACTTCGTCATCGTCTTCGACAGCTACGACAAGCCGCTACAAGACGAACGAGCATGCTCTGCTCGAGGAGCTGGTGGGCGACGGGTCTCGCGGCCGTGCAGCCGCGCAACGTGTCGGGGCGGCGCCGCTCACTCACGCCGAGCACTACGACGTGTACACGGTGCGCCGGGAGTGCTGAGGACGGGTTGACGTGAACGTACCGGCCGCAAGGATCGTCTTCTCCGACGAGGACCGCGCCGCCATCCTGGCGATGATCGACGAGTCGCTGCAGAGCGGCGTCGCTCACCCTCGGTCCGTACACGCGCGAGCTCGAGGACGCGTTCCGAGCCCGGCACGACGCGCCGTTCGCGGTCGCCGTGAGCAGCGGGACGAGCGCGATCGAGATCATCCTGCGCACGCTCGGGGTCGAGGGCCGCGAGGTCGTCGTGCCCACGAACACGTTCTTCGCCACCGCCGCGGCGGTGATCCACGCCGGCGGCACGCCGCGCTTCGCCGACGTCTCGCCCGACACGCTCGCCCTCTCGGCGAGACGGTCGAGGCTGCGCTCGGCCGAGAACACGGCCGGGGTCGTCCTCGTGCACATCGGCGGCGCCATCTCGCCCGACATCGACGCGATCCGGACCCTGTGCGAGCGCCGTGGCCTCTTCCTGGTCGAGGACGCCGCCCATGCCCACGGCGCCAGCTACGACGGGCGCATGGCGGGCACGTTCGGCGTCGCCGCGGCGTTCTCCTTCTACCCCACCAAGGTCATCACGAGCGGCGAGGGCGGCATGATCGTCACCGGCGACGAGCGCATCCGCGACGACGCCCTGATCTACCGCGACCAGGGCAAGGCCGGCTTCCTCGGCGGCGACCACGTGCGCATCGGCTACGCCTGGCGGATGAGCGAGTTGCACGCGGCCGTCGGCATGGTGCAGCTCCGCCGGCTGGACGAGTTCATCAAGAACCGGCGGGAAGTCGCCGCTCTGTACGACGACGCCCTGGCCGGGATCGACGGGATCACGCCGCTCACGACCCCCTCAGAAACGAACTACTACAAGTACCTCGCGATGCTCGACCGTGGGATCGACCGCCAGCAGTGAAGAGCCTGCTGAAGGAGAGCCACGGGGTCTCCCTCAGCGGCGAGGTGTACGCCTCGCCGTTGCACGAGCAGCCGGTGTTCGCCGGCTTGCACGAAGGAAACCTGCCGGTCGCCGAGGACGTGTGCCGCCGGCACGTTTGCCTGCCCATCCACTCCGACATGACCCGGGACGAGGCCGAGTACGTGATCGCAAGCATCGTACCGTCCTCGCCGAGGTCGGACCCAAGAATGGACCGTCATGAGAATCGCAGTCACCGGTGGATCGGGATTCATCGGTTCGCACGTCGTCGACCGGTTGATCGACGCCGGGCACACGCTGTTCGTGCTCGACACACGCCCCCCGCACCGCCCCGACGTCACGTACCGCCAGGTCGACCTGTCGGACCTGGGCGGTCTCGTCCAGGCGACGCGTGATATCGACGTCGTCTTCCACCTGGCGGCCGTGTCGAACGTGAACGACGCCTACGACCATCCCGTCGGGACGGTCCGGATCAACGTGACGGGCACGGTCAACGTGTTCGAGGCCAGCCGCCGCAACGGCGTGGGCCGTACGGTGCTCGCCAGCACGGTGTGGGTGTACGCCGGCGCCCATGGTGACGCGCCGCTCGACGAGGACGCGCCGTTCCACCTCCCGAGCGCGGGCCACATCTACACGTCGTCGAAGATCGCCAGCGAGCTCATCGCACACAACTACCACGAGCTCTACGACACGCCGTTCACGATCCTCCGGTACGGCATCCCGTTCGGGCCGCGCATGCGCGAGCAGCTCGTCATCCCGCGGTTCGTCGGCATGGCGCTCGCCGGCGACACGATCACGGTGCACGGCGACGGATCGCAGTTCCGGAACTACGTGTACGTCGAGGATCTCGCCGACGCCCACGTGCTCGCGCTGTCGGAACACGCCGAGAACGACGTCTTCAACCTCGAAGGCGCCGAGCCCGTCACCATCCGGAGGGTCACCGAGGCGATCCGCGATTGCCTGGACATCCCGATGAAGGTCGAGTTCGGCGAGTCGCGCCCCGGCGACTACGCCGGCAAAGAGGTCTCGGCCGAGAAGGTCAAGCGGGTGCTGGGCTGGGTGCCCAGGACGTCCTTCGAGGACGGGATGCGCAGCTACCTGGACTGGTACCTCGCCGAAGCCGAGACCGCACAGGCGCAGGTCAACGAGGCCTGACCGCCCGCTCGGGCACGAGCTGCTCGAGCATCCCGCGCATCATCTCCTCGTCGCTGGCTCGGCGCCAGGCGTCGATCATCCCCGTGCTCATCGGATCGCATCCGTAACGCATCGGACCGTCGTCGTCGAGGATCGCATCGACGATGAGGCGGGCGGCGTCGCCCGCGGGCTGGATCATCGAGGCCACGATGCTCTTGCTGGCGTTCATGTGATCCGCGACGGCCCGATACGGCTCACCGGCGGGACTGACCATCGTCTCCTGTGAGTGGCGGAGCATGTCGGAGTCGACGGGGCCCGGCATGATCTCCACGACCCGGATGCCCTGCGGCGCCAGCTCGGCGCGCAGCGTCATGCTGAACGCGCTGACGGCGGCCTTGCTGGCCCGGTAGGCGGCGTAGAACGGGACGGGCGCGAGGACCGACGACGATCCCATGTTGCAAATCACGCCGCCGCCCGCCGCGCGCACAAGCGGGATCGCGCGTCGCGTCACCTCGACGAGCCCGAACAGGTTGGTCTCGAACATGTCGCGCCACAGCTCGAGGGGCGTCTCCTCGACCGGGAGGTGCTCCCGCTCGACGCCGGCGTTGTTGACGAGCACCCGTAGCCCGTCGGGAAGACGGATCGTGTCGGGTTGCGTGACATCCAGCGGCTGGACATGCAACCGGCCGCCGGCCTCCTGTGCCTCGTCGGAGAGCCCCGCACCGGCGGCGGTATCACGCATCGTCGCCACCACGTCGAAGCCTCGGCGCGCCAGCTCGATCGCGACGGCGCGCCCGATGCCCCTGCTCGCGCCGGTCACCGCGGCAATTCCTGCGGGTTCCATGGTCCTCCCGTCCTGACGGCGGCGTCAGTCTACGGACGTAGGGTGTGCGCGTGACGAGCGGGTCGCGCGAGAACGCGTTCGCGGCGATGAGTGACGTGATCCTCGCGATTGCGGGCGAGCTGCGCCTCGACGCCGTGCTCGACCGGCTCGTCCACGCCGCCCGCGAGCTCGTCGACGCGCGCTACGCCGCGCTCGGCATCCCCGACGAGGACGGCACCGAATTCGACCAGTTCCTGCACGCGGGGATGAGCGAGGACCTCGTCGCCGAGCTGGGACCGCTCCCCCGCACGCACGGGATGCTCGGCGCGATGCTCGCCGACCCTCGCCCCTTCCGCACCGACGACATCACCCAGGACCCACGGTTCCGTGGGTGGTGGCCGGACGCGCATCCGCTCATGCGCTCGTTCCTCGGCGTTCCGATCGTCGCCAAGGGCGACATCATCGGCGCCTTCTACCTCACCGAGAAGGAGGGCGCGGCCGGACGCGGCAGCGGCGGCTCTGCCGACCGCAGCCGCAGGAGCCCGAGCTTGCGAGGGCGACCAGCAGCCTTCGACGACGCCGACGAGAAGGTCATCACCGTGCTCGCCGCGCACGCCGCGATCGCGATCGAGAACGCGCGCCTGTTCGAGGCGAGCCGCGAGCTCAGCGTGATCGAGGAGCGCAACCGGCTCGCGCGTGAGCTGCACGACGCGATGACACAGAACCTCTTCAGCCTCTCCCTGACCGCCGAAGCCGCCGGCGGTCTCGTTCGCACCGACCCCGCCCGCGCCGAAGCCGAGATCGACCACGTCCGCCGGCTCGCCCGCGAGACGCAAGCCGAGCTGCGCTCGCTGATCTTCGAGCTGCGACCGCCCCGCCTCGAAGCGGACGGGCTCGTCGCCACCGTCGGCAAGGACCTCGAGGTCCTCGGGCGCGCCCACGGCCTGAAGGCGGAGCTCCGAGTGCAGGGCACGCCCGTGCTCGCCTCGACGGCGGAGATGGAGCTGTACCGCATCGTCCAGGAGGCGCTGAACAACGCCGTCCGCCACGCCCGGGCGGCATCGGTCGCCGTCGACGTCGACGCCACCGACGGCACGGTGACGATCACCGTGCGGGACGACGGCGTGGGCTTCGACCCTGCGGCGCGTGCCATCCGCGAGCGTCGCCTCGGACTGACGTCGATGCGGGAGCGGGCCGAGTCCCTCGGCGGGACGCTGACGATCGAGACGGCGCCCCGTTCCGGCACGACGGTGCGGGTGGAGGTCCCGGGTGGCTGATCCGGCCGCCATCCGCGTGTTCCTCGCCGACGACCACCCAGTGGTGCGGCAAGGGCTCCGCACCTTCCTCGAATCACGTCCCGGGATCGAGGTCGTCGGTGAAGCCGGCGACGGAGAGGCGGCGGTGACCGCCGTCGAACGGCTTCGCCCCGACGTCGTGCTCATGGACCTCGTGATGCCGGGTGGGGGTGGTGTCGCCGCGATCCGGCGTCTGCGCGAGCGCGTCCCCGAACACGCGTGTAGTCGTGCTCACGAGCTTCGCGTCCGACGACCAGGTCATCCCGGCCGTGCAGGCCGGCGCGGCCGGGTACCTGCTGAAAGACGTCGACCCGTCCGGCCTCGAAGCGGCCGTCCGGCTCGTGCACGAGGGCGAGGCGCTCCTCGACCCGCAGATCGCGGGACGGGTGATGGAGGAGGTCGCGCACCCGCCGCCGGCCGGCGACGTTGCATCGCTGACCCCGCGCGAGCGGGAGGTGCTCACCCTCCTCGGGCGCGGGATGTCGAACCGGCAGCTCGCCGACACGCTCGTCGTGTCGGAGAAGACGGTGAAGACCCACGTCAGCAACATCCTGATGAAGCTCGGCGTCCACGATCGCACCCAAGCGGCGCTGCTCGCGGTGCGTGAAGGGCTGGTCGACGCGGGCGAGACAGGGTCGTAGGCCGTGGGTCGCATCCTCGTCGGCACTGCGTCGTGGACCGACAAGTCGTTGATCAAGTCGGGCTGGTACCCGGACGACGCGACGAGTGCCGAAGCACGTCTCAAGTACTACGCGTCGCAGTTCCCGCTGGTCGAGGTGGACTCGACGTACTACTACCCGCCCCGGCAACCCGTCGTGCAGCAGTGGGTGCAGCGCACGCCGCCCGGCTTCACGTTCAACATCAAGGCCTTCTCGATCCTCACCCAGCATCCGACGAAGGCGACCGTCGCTCCCGCAGGAGATGCGCCCCGAGGGCAAAGAAGCGCGTCTACCCCAAGGACCTGGACGAGGACGCAGTGGAGTATCTGTGGTCGAGCTTCTTCGACGCCCTCGTCCCGCTCGACCGCAGCGGGAAGCTGGGCGCGGTGTTGTTCCAGTTCCCGCCGTGGTTCACGCTCCGGCGATCGAACAAGGACTACCTCGTCGAGTGCGCCGAGCGCGCCAAGCCGCGGCGGATCTGCGTGGAGTTCCGCCACAAGTCGTGGCTGAGTGACGAGAACCGCGACGAGACGCTCGAGTTCCTCGAGTCCCACCAGCTGGCGTACGTGTGCGTCGACATGCCGCAGGGGTTCAAGAGCTCGGTACCGCCCGTCGTGGCGGCGACGTCGCCGGAGCTGGCGGTCATGCGGTTCCACGGCCACAACGACGCCGAGTGGGAGAGCGGTTCGGTGCAGAAGCGATTCCGCTACCTGTACTCGGAGCGAGAGCTCGAGGAGTGGGTGCCACGCGTCCACGAGCTCTCCGCCCGCACCGAGTCGACCCACGTGCTCTTCAACAACTGCTTCGAGGACTACGCGCAGAGCAACGGCGCCGAGCTGGCGCGGCTCCTCGCCGCGGACTGAGGGCCGGTCAGGGCTCCTGCGACGGCGACCAAGACACAGACCGGCGGCCGGCGGTCGGCCCACGGCCGGGCTTGCTCGATCTGCGATGCGATCCGGATGAGCACGTCCTCGCGGCCGTAGGCGGCGACGAGCTGCACGCCGATCGGCAGTCCATCCGGCGTCCAGTGCAGCGGGAGCGAGATGGCGGGCTGGCCGGTGATGTTGAAGAGCGACGTGAACATCGCGTAGTTGCCCATGCGCGGCATTGTGGCGATCGGGTCGTCGACGTCGGGTGCGAGCTCGCCGAGCCGAGCGGGAGGCTCCGGCATGGTCGGCGTGATGAGGATGTCGTTCCCGTCCGACCACCATGACGCCACCTGCCGTGACCACCCCTGCGCGGTCTCGAGCGCGGCCAGGTACTGCGCCCCCGTGACGCTTCGTCCCATCTCGGCGGTGAGCGCGTTGATCGGGTCGAGATCCGACGGCTCGAGCGTGCGGCCGATGCGTGCGCTCCAGCGGTCGAGGTCGCGCGTGATCGCCGACGCGTAGATCCCGAGGAAGCCGATGTCCGGCGCCTCGACGGCGTCGATCCGCGCCGGCGAGACGTCGTGGCCGAGCTCCTCGAGTAGCCGCGCCGTGGCCTCGACGGCTGCAACGCACTCGGGATGCGACTCGGCACCGTCGATGCGCATCGTGCGGAACCCGACCCGGAGCCGTCCCGGGTCGGCGCCGACCTCACTCGCGAACGACCGGTCGGGCACGGGCGCGCTGTACGGATCGCCGGGCCCGGGGCCGGCGGTGGCGTCGAGCACCGCGGCGGTGTCGCGCACGCTGCGCGTGAGCACGTGCTCGTGCGTCAGCGGGCCCCAGAACTCGCCGAAGTCCGGGCCGAGCGTCGTCCGGGCGCGAGTGGGCTTGAGGCCGACGAGGCCGCACGCGCTCGACGGGACACGGATCGAACCACCCATGTCGTTGCCGTGAGCGACGGCGACGATGCCGGCCGCGACCGCGGCGGCGGCGCCTCCACTCGATCCGCCCGGCGAGTAGTCGAGGTTCCAGGGGTTGTGAGTGGCGCCGTACGCGAGAGGCTCCGTCGTCACCGAGCTCGCAAGCTCGGGCAGGTTGGTCTTGCCGACGAACACGAACCCCGCGGCGCGGAAGCGCTCGGCCAACCACGTGTCGGTCTCCTCGTGCCAGTCGATGTCCTTCAGCACCTGCATGCCGCAATGGAACGGATCCCCGGCCGTGTGGCACACGCCGTCCTTCACGAGGAACGGCACGCCTCGGAACGGCCCGTCCGGCAGCTCGGCGTCGGCCGCCGTCGTGAGCGCCTTCTCGTCGAGACGATGGATGACCGCATTGAGCTGCGGGTTGAGCTTCTCGATCCGCGCGATCGCGCCCTCGACCAGTTCGACGGGCGTGACGTCGCCGGCCCGCACCGCCTCGGCCTGCGCGGTGGCGTCCATCCAGGCGGAGTCGTCGTTCATCGCATCCTCCTTGGCGTGTAGTGGTTCGCCGCGGGGCGTGTTGCGGATGATCGCGCTCCCCGCTCAGGCCCGCCCGTCGAAGTCGACGACGATGAGCACGCCGAGGACCACGAGCGGAAGCGTGAGCGACCACAGGTCCCAGTGGATAGCCAGGAACGCTCCGAGCACTCCCCCGGCGAGGTAGCTGAGCCAGACACCCCCGTGGAAGCGGGCGCGGCGGAACGCGACGCGCGCGGGGTCGTCGGGGGTGGCAGCCAGGCCGGCACGCCGGAGGTCGCGCCGGGCGTACCAGCTGTGCACGAGCTCCTCGCCGACGTACGTCAGCATCCCGGTGACGAACGTCGTGTGGATCGGAAGGCCGGCGACGCGGCGCAGCGCGACGTTCTGCAATCCCATCGCCAGGACCGCGACCGTGGCGAGGAGGTAGTAGTCCCACGAACCGGCGAGCCGCGCTGTGCCCGCCGAGGACGGCTCGACCGACGAGCATGAACACGAGGAGCAGCGCTGCCTCGATGCTCAGCACCCGGGCCGGCACCGGCGTCGATCGTCGCTGCAGCGCTTCGACGAGCGCGATGCCGCCCACGACGCCGAGCACGAAGACCACGATCGGGACGAACCGTTGGACGGCGAAGCTCCAGTCGCCGCCGCCGATGAACACCCCGAGCCGCACCGTGTTGCCGCTCATGTGGGCGACGAAGAGGCCGGCGAGGGTGAGGAACCCCACCGCGTCGACGTAGCCGGCCACCCACGCCAACGGGAACGACCTGACGTAGGCAGAGGGGAGGATCTCGACGTCGGGCTTGGTCACGGGGCCTCCGGAATCGCCGAGCACCGTAGCGGGCACGCCGCGGCCGGGTACCGGTCCTAGGCCTTTCGACCGAGCCAAGTCCCTTCCGTGGCCCGATGTGGCGATCGCGGCTCGTCCGTACCTTCGAAGTCGAAGCACGAGAAGGAAGGGAGCACACCTGATGCCCAAACGAGCACTGATCACCGGAGCGTCACGGGGACTCGGCCTCGCACTCGCCCGCTCGCTCGCCACCGACGGCTGGGAGCTGATCATCGACGCCCGCGGGGAACGCGAGCTTCGCAACGCCGGCGCCGATCTCGGCCGCACCGCGGCAGTCCATGCGGTTCCCGGCGACGTCGCCGACGAGGCGCACCGTCTCGATCTCGCGGCGGCCGTCGACGCCCTCGGGGGTGGCCTCGACCTGCTCGTTCACAATGCGAGCCTGCTCGGCCCCAGCCCGCAACCTCCGGTCTCCGAGTACCCGCTCGGCGAGCTCGAGCGCGTCTACGCCGCCAACGTCTTCGGACCGCTGCGGCTGACGCAGCTGCTCTTGCCGTGCATGGGCCCGGGCGCCCGGATCGTCTCGATCACCTCCGACGCCGCCGTCGAGGCGTACGAGGGCTGGGGCGGCTACGGCTCCTCGAAGGCCGCGCTCGAGCAGTGGACGAGGGTGCTGGCCGCAGAACGGCCCGAGCTGCGCGTGTACGTCGTCGATCCCGGCGACATGCGCACACAGATGCACCAGGACGCGTTCCCGGGCGAGGACATCTCCGACCGTCCGCTCCCCGAGACGAGCGTCCCGGGCCTGCTGACGGTGATCGAGGGCGATCTCCCGAGCGGCCGCTACGAGGCGCGCACGCTGGCGCCGGCGGACCTGACCACCGGGGTGGCGTCGTGAGCACGCTGACGGCGCCGTAGCCGCGGAGACGGCGGCTTTGCCGACCGTCGCAGCAGGAGCCCGAGCTTGCGAGGGCGACCCTATCAAGCTTCGAGCTCCCGGACGACCTGATCGCCGAGTCTCCGCCCGAGGAGCGAGGGATCGCGCGCGACGAGGTCCGGATGCTGGTGGCGTCGCGCGCCACGGGCGAGCTCGTCGACACCACGTTCCGGAACCTGCCCGAGTTCGTGGCACCGGGCGACCTGCTGGTCGTCAACACGTCGGCGACGGTCCCGGCAGCGGTCGGGACCGATGACGGGCGTGTCGTGCATTTCTCGACGGAGTTGCCCGACGGCGACGGCTCGCGGTGGGTCGTCGAGCTGCGCCGGCCCTGCGGCGCGGGCAGCCTTCCGGACGCGACCGCGCAGCCCGGCGATCGTGTCGCGCTCGACGGTGGCGGCACGCTCGACCTCGTCAGCCGGTTTCCCGAGGACGGCCCGCCGCGACTCTGGGTTGCCGATCCCGCACCTCCCGGTCCCGGTGCTCGACTACCTGGCGCGCCACGGACATCCGATTCGGTACGGCTGCACCGAGTTGAGCTGGCCGATCGACGCCTACCAGACCGCGTTCGGGATCGATCCGGGCAGCGCCGAGATGCCGAGCGCGGCACGCGGGTTCACACCCGAGGTGGTGACGCGCCTCGTCACCAAGGGCGTCGGGATCGCGCCGATCACGCTGCACACGGGTGTGAGCTCGCAGGAAGCGGGCGAGCCGCCGTACGCCGAGTGGTACCGCGTCCCGGTCTGCGACGGCTGAGCGCGTCAACGCCGCCCACGACGCCGGGCACGCCGTCATCGCGATCGGAACCACGCCGACGCGCGCCCTCGAGACCGTCGCCGGCCCGGACGGGCGCGCGCACGCCGGCGAGGGCTGGACCGACGTCGTCGTCACCCCCGAACGTGGGCGTGCGGTTGGTCGACGGGCTGCTGACGGGCTGGCACGAGCCGGAGGCGTCCCACCTGCAGCTGCTCGAAGCGGTGGCGGGGCGGGAGCTGCTCGACCGGAGCTACGACGCGGCCCTCGAGCTCGGCTACCGGTGGCACGAGTTCGGCGACCTGCACCTGGTCGCACCATGATCCTCGTCACCGGTGCGACCGGCACCGTGGGCCGGCAGACGGTCTCCCAGCTGCTCGGCGCCGGCGCCGGCGTCCGTGCGTTGACACGTCATCCCGAGACGGCAGCGTCTGCCCGGCGACGTCGACGTCGTCGCGCGGCGACCTCTCCGACCCGGACACGCTCGCCCGCGGCGCTCGAGGGACGTAGAGGCTGTCTTCCTCGTCTGGCCGTTCACGACCACCGAGGGCGCGCCCGCGGTCCTCGATGCGATCGAACGCGAGACGCGACCGGCTCGTCTACCTGTCGTCGGCGGGCGGGCAGCGGCCCGATCCCGTCGGCATGTTCCACGCCGACATGGAGCGCCTGATCGAGCAGTCGGGGCTCGAGTGGACGTTCCTGCGACCCGAGCGGGTTCGCGACCAACACGCGGCTGTGGGCCGGCCAGATCCGTGAGAGCGGCGTCGTGCGCTGGCCGTACGGGGCGGCGGCGCGGTCGCTGATCCACGAGTCGGACATCGCGGCGGTCGCGGCGCGTGCACTGACCGACGACGGGTACGGCGGCGCGAAGCACGTCCTCACCGGACCCGAGCTGATCACCCAGGCCGAGCAGGTGCGCACGATCGGCGAGGCCATCGGACGCCCTGTGCGCTGGGAGGAGGTCCCGCCCGAAGCCGTGCGCGACGGCCTCGCCGCCGCGTTCGGTGACGCATCCTTCGCCGACCACGCGCTCGAGACGTGGGCCAGGTTCGTCCAGGAGCCGGAACTGGTCACGTCGACGGTGGAGCGGATCACCGGAACACCGGCGCGCACGTTCCGCGAGTGGGCATCCGACCACGCCGACGACTTTCGCTGATCGAACGAGGAGGACAAGAGATGCGCCAGGTTCTCGCAACGCAGTTCGGCGGCCCCGAAGTGCTGGCGACGAGCACGGCGCCCGACCCGGTCGCGGGACCGGGACAGGTCGTCATCGATGCCGCGGTGGCCGACACCCTGTTCGTCGACACACAGATTCGCCGCGGTTGGGGGCGCGAGCACTTCACGGTGCAACCGCCCTACGTGCCGGGCAACGGCGTGGCCGGAGTCGTGAGCTCCGTCGGCGACGGCGTGGATCCCGACTGGATCGGGCGGCGCGTGGTCGCCCACACCGGCGAACGCGGCGGTCACGGCGGGTATGTCGAGCGGGCGGTCGTGGCCGCCGACGCGATCGTCGCGGTCCCCGACGGGCTCGACCTGCGAAGACGCGACCGCGGTCCTGCACGACGGCGCCACCGCGCTCGGCCTCGTCGACAACGCCCGGATCCGGCCGCGCGAGTGGGTCCTCGTCCTGGCGGCGGGCGGAGGTCTCGGCATCCTGCTCGTCCAGCTCGTGCACGCGGCCGGCGGGCGAGTCATCGCCGCGGCCCGCGGCCGGCGCAAGCTCGACATCGTCCGGACGCTGGGGGCCGACGTGGTCGTCGACTACTCGGAGCCGGACTGGCCCGAGAGAGTGCGCGAGGCCACGGGCGGGACGGGACCCGACGTCGTGTTCGACGGCGCCGGCGGGGAGCTCGGCCGCGCCGCGTTCGAGATCACGGCGCGCGGCGGCCGCTTCTCCGCGCACGGCGGACCGAGCGGCGGTTTCACCGAGATCGACCCGTACGAGGCAGAGCGCCGCCGGGTCACGGTGCGTGGGATCGAGCAGGTGCAGTTCTCGCCGGCGGAGCTGCATCGGATGACGGAGCGGGCGCTGGCCGAGGCGGCGGCGGGCCGGATCAAGCCCGTGATCGGCCGGACGTTCCCGCTCGAGCAGGCGGCCGACGCGCACGCCGCCATCGAAGCCCGCGAGGTCATCGGCAAGACTCTGCTCGTGACGAACGGTCAGGAGCCGAACGCCACCGCCTTCACCGACGCCGAGCGCGCCTACCTGGGCGCCCAAGGTCTGGGGCGTCTGGCGACCATCGGGCCGAACGGCGCGCCGCAGGTCAATCCCGTTGCCTACTGGACGAACGACGGCGCCGACACGATCGACATCGGCGGCCCTGCGCTTAGCGAGAGCCAGAAGTTCCGCAACATCCAGGTCCGACCCACGCATCTCCTTCGTCGTCGACGACTTGGCCACACCCGAGGAATCGCTCGGGCCCGGCGGCCAGCGCGGCCGCGGTCTCGAGATCCGCGGCCGCGCCGAGACCCTCGTGGTCGAGGAGCCGCTCATGCGAGGGCTTCAGCCACGAGGTGATCCGGATCCACCCACGGCGCGTGCGTCGCGTGGAATCTCGACGGGCCTGGGCCCCACATCCGCGACGTGCGGTGACGACCGCCGCTATCCGCCCATGAGCGGCGCGTCGCCGATGACGTGCTGCTCGCGCAGCCGCGCGAGCTCGTCCTCACCGAGTCCGAGCTCCTCGCCCAGCACGATGTCGTTGTGCTGCCCCAGCGTGGGCGCGGGGTCGTGCCAGTACCGGTCGGGACCGGCCGAGAAGCGCATCGGCCAGCCCGGGTACTCCTGTTCCCCGACGAGCAGGTTCTCGACCCGCTCGAAGTAGCCACGCGCCCGCAGCTGCGGGTCGTCCAGGGTCATGAACGCGGGCACCATCGCCGCCGCCGGGATGCCCGCGTCGAGCAGCTCCTTGGCGGCCTGCTCGGGCGGGCGCTCGGCGCACCACGCCGCCCGCTCCTCGGCCGGCAGCGGGTCCGACGCGAGATCCAAGGCGACCCACTGCTCGCCCTCGCCCTCGCAGCGGTAGACGCCGTGCTCGCCCCGGCGACCGAGGAGCTCCCCGTAGGCCGAGTACTCGGCGACCTGCTCGGCGGTCATCGCCGCCGCCACCTCGATCATGGGCATCTCGACGAGCTGACCCTCGCCCGTGCGGTCGCGGTGCTCGAACGCAGCGACGAGCGCCGTCGCCGCGTGCACACCGACGGCCGGATCGACGAACCCGCCCGGGATGATCGGGGGGCCGCCTTCGTACCCGGTGCGCGCGGCCATGCCGGTGATCTGCTCCATCGTCTGCGCGAAGCCGGGGCGGTCTCGCCACGGCCCGGACAGCCCGAACGCGGGCAGGCGCAGCACGATCACGTCGGGACGGATGGCACGCATCGCGTCGTAGTCGAGGCCGAACGAGTCCATGACCCGGGGTGTGAAGTTCTCGCACACGATGTCGGATCGCTCGATGAGCTGCTTCGCGATCGCGATCCCTTCGGGTTGGCCGAGATCGAGCGTGATGCCGCGCTTCCCGAGGTTGGTGGCGTGGAAGAGCCCTGACATCTCGTAGAAGCGCGACTCGACCTTGGGGCTGACCGCGGCACTGAAGCGGATCCCGTCCGGGCGCTGCGCCGACTCGACCTTGATGACGTCGGCGCCCATCGCCGTCCACCACGCCGTGGCGAATGGTCCGGACCAGAATGCGGTGAAGTCGAGCACCGTCACGCCGGCGAACGGACGCTCCCCGACCGCGCCCGGCGTGCCGCCGCTCTGACGCGGCGCCGGGACCGGCGTCGCTGCTGTGCTCGCCGAGGCGGGGCGCGGCGTCATCGCACGGTCACGGCACGGCCGAGAACCGGAACGGCGCGCGGGGCCGCACGAAGCTCGCGCCGGGCTGCTGCACGAACGCATCGCGCTCGACGAGCTGGGCGAAAGTCGGAAGCAACTCGCCATCGCCGACGACGGCCGCGGGCACACGACCCTCCGCGCAGCGCTCGACGACCTCGTCCGCCGTGTACTGCATCGTCCAGCCGCGAATCGCGTCGTTGACCTCTTGGGCGCGGCGGAACCGGCCCAGGAACGTCCTGAGGTCTTCGTCGTCATCGAGGTCGTCGCGACCCATCACGTGCAGGAGCGAGCGCCATTGCTGCGTGGTGACGGTCGTGATCCCGACGTACTTCCCGTCGCCCGTCGGCTCGTTGCCCGGGAGCATCACCCACCGGAAGCTGCCGGTGCGCCCGCCCGGGAAGCGGGCCATGAGGGTCGGCACCGTCACGAACGTGTACTGCATCGCCTCGAGCATCGAGACGTCGACGTGCTCGCGCTCCCCGGTGCGGCTGGCGCGCCACCACGCGGTGACCGCGCCCAGAGCGGCGAAGGCGCCGGTCACGTACTGGCCGAGCTGTCCGCCGACCGTGAGTGGCGGGCGGTGCATGTGCCCGTGGTTCGAGAGTGATCCGGAGCGGGCCTGGAGCACCTCTTCGGGCAGGGAGAGCTCCGAGTCGGGACCGCCGCGCCCGAACGACGAGATCGACACCGTGACGGGCGCGACCCCGACGATGCCGAGCTCTTCGGCCTCACCGGGGACGAAGCTCTCGATCACGACGTCGGCGGCGTCGACCCACGCCCGCAGGCGCGGACTCGTCTTCGACGATCACGCTGCGCTGCGAGGTGTGCAGGTATCGGAAGAGCACCCCGTCCGGGTCGCCGTCCTTGCCGACCGAGTCCGTCGCCGAGTACCGGCGGAGCGGATCGCCGTCGGGCGGCTCGAGCTTGACGACGTCGGCTCCGAGATCGGTCAGGAGCTTCGAGCAGTAGCCGCCCGCGATCCCGCGGGAGGCGTCGACGACCCGCAGGCCGTCGTAGATCACGCCGCCCCCTGCCCGGGCGCGGCCGGCACGAACATCGGAACGGGCACGCTCCGGTCGGGCACGGTCGGGAACTGCAGCGGCCGGAACACGACCTCGACGGGGAGGTCGGCCGCGAGCGCGTCCGGCTCGCAGTCGACGATGTAGCTGACGATCCGCACCGCCGGGTCCTCCTCGAGCGAGACGAGCGCGGTCACGAACGGCACCATCTCCTCGAACGCGGGCAGGAACGCCCGCCGCACGACCGTCCACGTGAACAGCCGACCCCGGCCGCTCACGCGTGTCCACGTGAACGAGCGGGCGCCGCAGTGCGGGCACTCCTCCTTCCGGGTACCACACGAACCGGTTGCACGAGTCGCAGCGCGGGAGCACCAGCTCGCCGCGGGCGGCGCCGGCGAAGTACTCGGCCGTGCGCTCGTCGGACAGGTCGGGCAGCGGGAAGTCGGCTCGCTTCAGCGCCATCGCGTGGTCACCGGTCCGTTCGCAGGATCAGCGTCGACGCGTTGCCACCCGTGTACCCGCCGTAGACGCCGACCTCGCATCCCGGCACCTGCGCCGGCGCCGTGCCCCGCAGCTGCTTGACGACCTCGACGACGTGGGCGATGCCGAGCACGTAGGCGTGGCTGAGCAACCCGCCGTGCGTGTTGAACGCCAGCCGGCCCGAGTCGTGCGCCAGACCGCCCTCCTCGGCGAGCACTCCGGCTTCGCCCTTCGGGCAGAACCCCATGTCCTCGATCTGCATCATCGACACGACAGTGAACGGGTCGTACACGGTCAGCACGTCGACATCGGCCGGGTCGAGCCCGGCCATCTTGAACGCCGGCGGCGCCGCGAACACCTGCGGGGTCGACGTGAAGGCGGGCTGCTGGCTCCAGTGGCCGCCCGACGTCGCGGTGCCCTCCCCCACTCCGGCCACCACCGCCGGCGGCTGGCGGAGGTCGCGGGCTCGGTCGATCGACGTGGTCACGAACGCCGCCCCGCCGTCCGAGATCAGGCACGAGTCGAACACGACCCGCTCGAATAGCCACGCGCCCGCAGCTGCGGGTCGTCCAGGGTCATGAACGCGGGCACCATCGCCGCCGCCGGGATGCCCGCGTCGAGCAGCTCCTTGGCGGCCTGCTCGGGCGGGCGCTCGGCGCACCACGCCGCCCGCTCCTCGGCCGGAAGCGGGTCCGACGCGAGATCCAAGGCGACCCACTGCTCGCCCTCGCCCTCGCAGCGGTAGACGCCCTGCTCGCCCCGGCGACCGAGGAGCTCCCCGTAGGCCGAGTACTCGGCGACCTGCTCGGCGGTCATCGCCGCCGCCACCTCGATCATGGGCATCTCGACGAGCTGACCCTCGCCCGTGCGGTCGCGGTGCTCGAACGCAGCGACGAGCGCCGTCGCCGCGTGCACACCGACGGCCGGATCGACGAACCCGCCCGGGATGATCGGGGGGCCGCCTTCGTACCCGGTGCGCGCGGCCATGCCGGTGATCTGCTCCATCGTCTGCGCGAAGCCGGGGCGGTCTCGCCACGGCCCGGACAGCCCGAACGCGGGCAGGCGCAGCACGATCACGTCGGGGCGGATGGAACGCATCGCGTCGTAGTCGAGGCCGAACGAGTCCATGACCCGGGGTGTGAAGTTCTCGCACACGATGTCGGATCGCTCGATGAGCTGCTTCGCGATCGCGATCCCTTCGGGTTGGCCGAGATCGAGCGTGATGCCGCGCTTCCCGAGGTTGGTGGCGTGGAAGAGCCCTGACATCTCGTAGAAGCGCGACTCGACCTTGGGGCTGACCGCGGCACTGAAGCGGATCCCGTCCGGGCGCTGCGCCGACTCGACCTTGATGACGTCGGCGCCCATCGCCGTCCACCACGCCGTGGCGAATGGTCCGGACCAGAAGGCGGTGAAGTCGAGCACCGTCACGCCGGCGAACGGACGCTCCCCCACCGCATCCGGCGTGCCGCCGCTCTGACGCGGCGCCGGGACCGGATCGCTGCTGTGCTCGCCGAGACGCGGCGCGGGCGTCATCGCGCGGTCACGGACCGCGGAGAACCGGAACGGCGCGCGGGGCCGCACGAAGCTCGCGCCGGGCTGCTGCACGAACGCATCGCGCTCGACGAGCTGGGCGAAAGTCGGAAGCAACTGGCCATCGCCGACGACGGCCGCAGGCACACGACCTTCCGCGCAACGCTCGACGACCTCGTCCGCCGTGTACTGCATGGTCCAGCCGCGAATCGCGTCGTTGACCTCTTGGGCGCGGCGGAACCGGCCCAGGAACGTCCTGAGGTCTTCGTCGTCATCGAGGTCGTCGCGACCCATCACGTGCAGGAGCGAGCGCCATTGCTGCGTGGTGACGGTCGTGATCCCGACGTACTTCCCGTCGCCCGTCGGCTCGTTGCCCGGGAGCATCACCCACCGGAAGCTGCCGGTGCGCCCGCCCGGGAAGCGGGCCATGAGGGTCGGCACCGTCACGAACGTGTACTGCATCGCCTCGAGCATCGAGACGTCGACGTGCTCGCGCTCCCCGGTGCGGCTGGCGCGCCACCACGCGGTGACCGCGCCCAGAGCGGCGAAGGCGCCGGTCACGTACTGGCCGAGCTGTCCGCCGACCGTGAGTGGCGGGCGGTGCATGTGCCCGTGGTTCGAGAGTGATCCGGAGCGGGCCTGGAGCACCTCTTCGGGCAGGGAGAGCTCCGAGTCGGGACCGCCGCGCCCGAACGACGAGATCGACACCGTGACGGGCGCGACCCCGACGATGCCGAGCTGCTTCGGCCTCACCGGGGACGAAGCTCTCGATCACGACGTCGGCGGAGTCGACCCACGCCCGCAGGCGGGACTCGTCTTCGACGATCACGCTGCGCTGCGAGGTGTGCAGGTATCGGAAGAGCACCCCGTCCGGGTCGCCGTCCTTGCCGACCGAGTCCGTCGCCGAGTACCGGCGGAGCGGATCGCCGTCGGGCGGCTCGAGCTTGACGACGTCGGCTCCGAGATCGGTCAGGAGCTTCGAGCAGTACCCGCCCGCGATCCCGCGGGAGGCGTCGACGACCCGCAGGCCGTCGTAGATCACGCCGCCCCCTGCCCGGGTGCGGCCGGCACGAACATCGGAACGGGCACGCTCCGGTCGGGCACGGTCGGGAACTGCAGCGGCCGGAACACGACCTCGACGGGGAGGTCGGCCGCGAGCGTGTCCGGCTCGCAGTCGACGATATAGCTGACGATCCGCACCGCCGGGTCCTCCTCGAGCGAGACGAGCGCGGTCACGAACGGCACCATCTCCTCGAACGCGGGCAGGAACGCCCGCCGCACGACCGTCCAGGTGAACACCCGACCCCGGCCGCTCACGCGGGTCCACGTGAACGAGCGCGCGCCGCAGTGCGGGCACTCCTCCTCCGGGTACCACACGAACCGGTTGCACGAGTCGCAGCGCGGGAGCACCAGCTCGCCGCGGGCGGCGCCGGCGAAGTACTCGGCCGTGCGCTCGTCGGACAGATCGGGCAGCGGGAAGTCGGCTCGCTTCAGCGCCATCGCGTGGTCACCGGTCCGTTCGCAGGATCAGCGTCGACGCGTTGCCACCCGTGTACCCGCCGTAGACGCCGACCTCGCATCCCGGCACCTGCGCCGGGGCCGTGCCCCGCAGCTGCTTGACGACCTCGACGACGTGGGCGATGCCGAGCACGTAGGCGTGGCTGAGCAACCCGCCGTGCGTGTTGAACGCCAGCCGGCCCGAGTCGTGCGCCAGGCCGCCCTCCTCGGCGAGCACTCCGGCTTCGCCCTTCGGGCAGAACCCCATGTCCTCGATCTGCATCATCGACACGACCGTGAACGGGTCGTACACGGTCAGCACGTCGACATCGGCCGGGTCGAGCCCGGCCATCTTGAACGCCGGCGGCGCCGCGAACACCTGCGGGGTCGACGTGAAGGCGGGCTGCTGGCTCCAGTGGCCGCCCGACGTCGCGGTGCCCTCCCCCACTCCGGCCACCACCGCCGGCGGCTGGCGGAGGTCGCGGGCTCGGTCGATCGACGTGGTCACGAACGCCGCCCCGCCGTCCGAGATCAGGCACGAGTCGAACATGCGCAGCGGGTCCGCGAGCA